>NZ_JBDZDI010000001.1:0-774488 GCF_040044975.1 Gordonia oleivorans | reverse complement strand
CGCGGCAACTCCAGATACTCCCGGACATAGGCTGTGATCTCAGCGATCGTGTAACCAGCACTAATACTCATGTTGTGAACCTCCTCCTCGGAAGTGACTCACACCCAGATTGGCATACAACGGACAGCGCTCACGTGCGCACTGACAGCGCTCGATCACTCCTCAGAGGTGTTCGACGACGTAGTCGATGCTCTCGGTCAGTTTGCTGATGTCGTCGGGGTCGATCGCCGGGAACATGCCGATGCGGAGCTGGTTGCGCCCGAGTTTGCGGTACGGCTCGGTGTCGACCACCCCGTTGGCACGCAGGGCCTTGGCGACCGCGGCGGCGTCGACGTCATCGCTGAAGTCGATGGTGCCGACCACCTGGCTGCGCAATGCCGGATTGGTGACGAAAGGTGTTGCGAATTCCGACTTTTCGGCCCAGTTGTACAGGCGTGAGCTGGAGTCGGCGGTCCGCTTGACGCACCAGTCGAGCCCGCCGTTGGCGAGCATCCACTGGATCTGGTTGTCCAGCAGCAACAGGGTGGCCAGTGCCGGGGTGTTGTAGGTCTGGTTCTTGCGGCTGTTGTCCACCGCGGTGGGCAGCGACAGGAACTCGGGGCACCAGCGATCGGTCTGGGCGATGCGCTCGATCCGCTCGATGGCCTTCGGGCTCATCAGTGCGAGCCAGATCCCGCCGTCTGCGGCGAAGCACTTCTGCGGTGCGAAGTAGTAGACGTCGGTGTCGGCGGCGTTCACCGGCAGGCCGCCGGCGCCGGAGGTCGCATCGATCGCGATGAGAGCGTCGTCGGAGCCCTCGGGCCGCAGCACCGGGACCGCCACGCCGGTCGACGTCTCGTTGTGGGCCCAGCCGATGAGGTCGACGCCACCGAAGTCGTCGGTGGTCAGGGCGGCCGGATCGGGTGCGGTACCCGGATCGGTGGAGATGACCGCGGGGGAGTCCAGGAAGGGTGCCTTCTTGGCGACGGTGGCGAACTTGGAGCTGAACTCGCCATAGGTCAGATGCAGTGAACGGCGATTGATCAGGCCGAATGCGGCGGCATCCCAGAACGCGGTGGTACCGCCGTTGGACAGCACCACCTCATATCCCTCGGGCAGGGAGAAGAGTTGGGCGAGTCCGTCGCGGACCGAACCGACGACGTTCTTCACCGGCGCCTGGCGGTGGCTGGTGCCGAAGACCGACGCGCCGACATCGACGAGGGACTGCAACTGTTCGGGGCGCACCTTGGACGGGCCGCATCCGAAGCGTCCGTCGGCGGGCAGCAGGTCGGCGGGAATGGTGATCGGGGTGGCGGCGTCGCTCATGGGCGCAATTCTAGGGATGTGGCGGTGGCCACTGCGGGTCACCCCTGGTCTGAACGCGCGATCACGCGGCCCGCGTCCCATCCGGGTGCGTGGCATCCCGCGGGTGGGAGCGGTGGATCGATGCCTGCGGTGACGAGCAGCCAGGCGGCGACCGAGTTCGAATTCCACATCTGGGTGGTGCCGGGTGCCCGACGGCCCCAGGTGAAGGCCGGTACCCGCGCCGTGGCGTCGATGATCCGTTGCGCGGTGCGGTCGTCACCGGGGATCGGGCACCGCGCCAGTTCGGCGGCCAGGTCAGGAATGAGACCGTCACGCCAGCAACGGATCTCGTACCGGAAATAGCGAGACCGGCCCAGCAACCGGAGTCCGACGGGGCCGGTGACCCGCACACCACGATCGCCCGGCGGTGCTCCCCACACCGGCGCCTGCTCGATGATGTACCGCGAGCCGTCGGTGACGACGGTGAGTGCGGCGTGCACCGGTTGCGCGGGCCGCTCGTGGCGGGTCCGGGCGGAGACCGATTCGTAGACGCGCCCACATCGGGCCACGACCCGACCACCCGCGCCCAGCGGTATCCAATGCAGTGTGACGCTCATTGTCGACTCCTCATCCATGGGGCGCCGTTCGCAGTAATACTGACCGATGACCCGGTGCCCGACGAACCCGGTGCCCGACGCCGTTCTCGCCCCGAGAGGAACCACATCATGACCGATGCGGTCGATCACATTGTCGACGTGGCAGGCCTGACCAAGCACTTCGGTCATTTCCGGGCGCTCGACGGCCTGGATCTCCGCGTCCGCGCCGGTGAGGTTGCAGGTTTCCTCGGGCCCAATGGTTCGGGGAAGTCCACCACGATCCGGGTGCTGCTGGGTGTGTACCGCCACGACGGTGGAACCGTGCGCGTCTTCGGCCTCGACCCGCACGCTGATGCGGTCGCCATCCATCGTCGCCTGGCGTATGTGCCCGGCGACGTCAACCTCTGGCCGCAGCTGACCGGTGGTGAGTGCATCGACGTGCTGCTCTCGTTGCGTGGTGTCCGCGTCGACAGTGGGATGCGGAAGAAGGATCTGATCGAGCGGTTCGAACTCGATCCGACGAAGAAGGCGTCCACCTACTCCAAGGGAAACCGGCAGAAGGTCGCGCTGATCGCCGCCTTGTCCGCCGACGCCGAGCTGCTCATCCTCGACGAGCCGACCTCCGGGCTCGATCCCCTGATGACCCATCAGTTCACCGAATGCGTGCGGGAACGCGCCGCCGCCGGGTCGGCCGTGCTGATGTCGAGCCACATCCTCGCCGAGGTCGAGCAACTGTGCGACACGGTGACCATCATCCGCGACGGCGCGACCGTGCAGGCGGGCACCCTGACCGAACTGCGGCATCTGCGCCGTTCCCGCGTCACCGCGGTGATCGACGGCGCCGCAACGGATCTCGCGGACGTCGCCGGTGTGCACGACTTCGCATCACGGGACGGCGAGGTCACCTTCACCGTCGACGACACCGGCCTGGCCGCGGTGACGCGGGCGCTCGCGTCGCACGACGTGCGGTCGCTGTCGGTCGCCCCACCGAGCCTGGAGGAACTGTTCCTCCACGCCTACGATGAGGAGGTGTGACGCCGATTTCCACCGCCACCTCGTCGGACGCACGCCTCCCCAACCCCCGAATCTCGTTCACCGCAAGGTATTTCAGCGGCTACCGACTGCTGCTGCGGCTCGCCGTCCGGCGTGAGCGCATCATCGCCCCGGTCACCGTGATCATCTTCGTGATCCTGGATCTCGCGACCGCGGCCTCGATCGCATCGATGTACCCGACGGCGGAGAAACGCCGCGAACTCGCCGCCGGCCCCGGCGCCAACTCCGCCTTCCGCTTCCTGCTCGGTGACACGATCCACATCGACTCGACGGCGTCGGCGGTGGTGTGGCGCGCCGGGCTGTTCATGATCGCCGCGGTCGGGGTGTGCGCCGTGTTGATGGTCGTGCGCGGCACCCGGAAGGAGGAGGAGCTCGGGCGCGTCGAGCTCATCCGCGCCGGCGTCGTCGGTCCGCTGGCGCCGCTTGCCGCCGCGGCGACGGTCGCCGCTGCGTTCAGTGTTGTTGTGGGACTGGCGATGTCGCTGGTGCTCATCCCGTTCGGCGGGGGTGGCGTGGCGGTGCTGGTGGTTTTCGCGCAGTACGCCGGCACCGGTCTGGCCGCGGTCGGGCTGGGAATGCTCACCGCGCAGGTGGCGGCGACGAGTCACATCGCCAATCTCGTCGGATCGGCGATCGTGGTCCTCGGCTACCTGCTGCGCGGTGTCCCCGACGCGACGGGTGACTGGGCCTGCCTGCGGTGGGTCTCGCCGGTGGGCTGGGCCGAGCTGGCCGATCCCTTCGGCGCCGACAACCTCGCGCCGTTCCTGGCGTCGCTGGGTGTGCTCGTCGTCGGTGCCGGATCGGCCGCCTGGGTGTCGATGCGCCGCGATCTCGGCGGCGGGGTCATCGCGCCGCGGGCCGGGCCCGAGGGCACCGCACGGATTCCGACGGTCGAGGCACTCGCCGCGCGCCTGTCCGCTCCGCTCCTGCGGTCGTGGGCGGCCGGTCTGGCGACCTACGCACTCGTCGTCGGGTTCATGCAGCCGTCTGTGGAGCAGCTTGCCGAGGGAAATGACGTCTTCCAGCAGGTGCTGACGGCCCAACTCGGCGACATCGGGCTCGGCACCGTCTTCGCGGTCACGATGTTGTCGGTGTTGAGCGTCGCCGCGAGTGCGTGGGTGGTCAATCTCGCCGAACGTCTCCGAGCCGAGGAATCCGGCTCCCGGACCGAGGTGATCCTGGCGACGCCGACGTCACGAGGCCGGTACTTCCTGGCCCACGCCGCGGTCGCCGCGCTGGGGCTCGTCGTCGTGATCGCCGTCGCCGCCGCGGGCATGGTGATCGGCAACGGCATCGCCGGGGGCGGCTGGGTGACACCCACCGTGCACATCGCGCAGACCGCGGCGGTGCTGCTGCCCGCGGCGCTCCTCATCGGTGCGCTGGTTCTCGCCCTCTACGCGGTGCGGCCGGCGCTGGCGCACCTGGGATGGCCGATCGTGGTCGCCGCGCTGTTCCTCGGCCCGCTGTCGGGAATGTTCGAGCTGCCCCAGTGGGTGCGCGACATCTCGCCGTTCACCCATGTGCCGCTCGTGCCGGTGGAACCGATGCGATGGCTGCCGACCGTGGTGATGCTGTGCGTATCGGCAGCCATCGTGGCCGGCGGGTGGCTGCGGTTCCGGCGGCGCGACGTGGGGTGAAGCGTCAGCCGACGAGGCTGTCCTTCACCTCGAGTGCCTTGTCCTTGGCCTCGATGCCCAGGCGGGCCACCACGGCGGCCCGGGCGGCCGGGTCGAGTTCGTCGATGGTGTCGGCGATCTTGTCGGTCGCCGCGTCGACGATGGTCTTCTCGCGCTTCAAGAAGACCGCCAGCGCGATCACGAGGCTCAAACCGAGGACGATGAGGGCGATCTTGACGTTCTTCGACATGAGTGAAGGTCCTTCCAATCGTGGGGTCACGGCCATCGTGTCCTGAGTTCAGCATGCCCTATCCGGCGGCGGGAGAGGTGGAGGTGTGATTCCGTGACATCAGACCACTACTTCTGAGACTCGTTGGCATGCCCGGGCAATGTGCGTGGACATCACGATTGGGACCAAGTGTCGACGTATTTGTGACATCGGAGGTGATCGGGGGTGCGATCGTGATCAGATCAGCACGCCGTTCCGATCGGCCGGTGTTCTCGCGTGTCCCGAATACTCGACGGAGCATGAGAGATTCGACCGGATTTGCCAGTTCGGGCGATGCGTTGTCCTACCATTTTCGGGTGTTGTGCGGGAAATGCTCGTGAATTCTCGAATTGAGTCTGTGTCGCATGGAATAAGGGACAAAGGTCCCGATTGGATGGACAATTTTGTGACATCGCGTCTATCGTTTGACGTATGGGAATCTCGGCGTGCGGCGGTTCGCGAGCGTTTATTCGCGCTGTCAATGTATTCGACGGTATTCGCGACGATGTCGCCGGGCGGGTGTACTTCTTGCCGAACCGGACATGAATGCCCCATTGATCATGAGTCAGGGTGCGGCAGTCGGGATCGCGCATTGAGACTCGCCCCGTCCCACGCCTTGTAATCACCACCAGTCGGCAGCGCCTGACGCGGCTGCCGCATGTCGAATGGAGTCACCGACGTGACGATCTCCGAAGGGGACGATGCGGTCACCGGGCCGATCGATACCCGATCACTCGGGACCGACGTCCCCACACCCGCGGGTCAGGATGAACCCATCATCGTGGCCGAGGGCATCGGGGTGAAGGCCTCGTGGGGCCACATCTACGGCCCCGTCGACGTCACCGTCCGACCGGGAGGTGTCACCCTGCTGGTCGGTTCCGGTGGTCGTGGCCGGACCGCGTTGTTGCTCACCCTGGCCGGACGGATGAAGCCGACGTCGGGGCGCCTCACCGCGTTCGGTCGTACCAACAAGGCGCACCATCTGTTCTCGCAGGCGGCCGTCGCCGACATCGACGAGGTCGACGAGATCGAGCAGACGATTCGCGTCCACGATGTGGTGACCGAGCAGATCCGGTGGGCCGCACCGTGGTACAAGTGGGTGCCGCAATCCCGGCAGGATGATCTCGAGCGGATCTGCCGCCCGATCTTCGGGGACTACTCACTGCCGTCGATGGACGCCTACGTGGAGGAACTTCCGGAGCTGACCGCTGCACTGTTCCGGATCGCGGTGGCCAACATCCGGCGGCCACCGCTGTTGGTGGTGGGCGGGGTCGATCGACTGACCCGCGTCGACAGTGCCCACAAATTATTGCAGCGACTCGTCGAAGTGGGTCGCGACCAGACCGTGATCACCGCCGACGTCAACGGCGGATTCGCCGACCTACCACTGCGTGACGTGATCACCGTCGACAACCTCACCGACGACGAATTCGTCCGTATCGACCCCGCAGAACGGACCTGACCATGCTTGCCGCATTTTCGCCGGGCAGCGATTTCAAACGGTACTACCGGGGCCGTATGCCCCGACTCGCCCTCCTCGTCATCATCCTCATGCCCCTGATGTACGGCGCGCTGTACCTGTGGGCGTTCTGGAATCCCTTTGACGCGGTGAACAAGTTGCCGGTCGCACTGGTCAACTCCGATCAGGGTGCCACCGTCGAGGGGCAACCGCTCAAGGCGGGCGATCAGGTGGTCTCGGGGCTGATCGACTCCAAACAGCTCGATCTGCACGTCGTCTCCGAGGAGGAGGCCGCCCAGGGCGTCGCCGACGGCAAGTACTACTTCTCGATCACACTGCCGGAGAACTTCAGCTCGTCGCTCGCATCGCCGACGAGTGGGGATGCGCATTCCGCGCAGCTGATCTTCACCTACAACGATGCGACCAACTATCTGGCGACGGTGATGGGTCAGGACGCCGCACTGCAGGTCGTCGAACAGGTCGGCGCGCAGGTGGGGCAGCAGACCTTCGACATCGTCCTCAACGACGTCACCAAATTGCTGCCCAAGCTGCAGCAGGTGCAGAGCGGCGTCAACCAACTCAACACCGGTATGAAGCAGGCCAACACCGGTGCCCATGAGCTCTCGACCAATCTGGTGACGGCGAAGAACGGTGCCGCCGAACTCGCCGGCGGCCTCGACGAACTCAACACGGCCGTCGATTCGGCGACCACCCCGTTGCTCAATGCCCTCAACGGACAGGGTGGGCTCAGTCCCGCCGAACTGGGTGCGCTCACCAACCGGCTGGCATCCAACACCTCTGCGGCAACCGATGCCCTCAACAGTGCGGCCTCGACCCAGTCGCAGGCCTCGACCGCGCTCACCTCGGTGATCAACCAGTTGCGCCAGAGCGGCGACCCCAACGCGGCGGCCCTGGCGAATGCGCTGGCACCCGTGCAGAGCTTCGTCAGTACCCAGGGGCTCGGACCCGACGCGACGACACAACTGTCGCAGGTGCGGACCGACGCCAACACGCTCAACGCGCAGTTGTCCAACCCGCAGAGCACGCTGCGTACCGCACTCGATCTGTTCCAGAGCGGCCAGTTGCGCGGCGACGTGCAGGCGGCTCAGGCCGCCGCCGGGGAACTCAGTTCCGGTGCAAACCAACTCAGCACCGGACTGGTGGAGCTGAGCGACGGCGCCAACCAACTCGCGGACGGCACCACGCAATTGGCCGCCGGCACACAACAACTCGCGACCGGTGTCGACGAGGGTGTCAAGGCGGTGCCGTCCTGGTCGCAGGAGCAGAAGGATGCTCTGGCGAAGACCCTGGGACAACCGGTGGCGCTCAAGGAGGTCACCCTCAACGAGGCCAAGACCTTCGGCACCGGGTTCACGCCGTTCTTCTTCGGCCTGGCCCTGTTCGTCGGATCGATCATCGTGTGGATGCTCTTCAAGCCACTGCAACCGCGCCCGATCGCCCAGGGACTCAACTCGTTCCGAGTGGTGCTGGCCTCCTATGCGCCGGCCTTCTTCGTCGGGTTCCTGCAGGCGAGCATCCTCTACCTGGTGGTCGTGTTCGCCATCGGTCTGCGGCCGACCCACCCGATAGCGACGTTCGGATTCATGTTGCTGATGGTCGCGATGTTCCAGGCGATGATCCAGATGTTCAACGCCGTCTTCGACGTCGCGGTGGGACGTGTGGTGACGCTTGCCTTCCTGATGATCATGTTGACCTCGGCGGGTGGAATCTATCCGGTGCCCACCACCACCAAACCGTTCCAATACATCCACTGGGTGGATCCGATGACCTACACCGTCACCGGTTTGAGACAGCTGACGGTCGGTGGGGTCGATGACAGATTCTGGTGGGCGCTGCTCGTCGTGATCTCGATGACCGTCGTCTTCCTCGCGATCTCCACGCTGGCCGCGCGAAGAAACAGGCAATACAACATGGATCGCCTCTATCCGCCGGTCGAGGTGTAGGAGGTCCGCGACGACACGACCGATCATTGTCCGACATCCGATCATCGACCCGCTCGACACGTCTGACCCCATCTCTGGAAGGAAAGAGCAATGACCGCACAGCACACCAATGCGCGGACCACCACCAACGAGACCGAATCCCTGACCCTGAATCCGGTGTTCGTTCGTCCGGGTGAGTCGACGGAATACCCGAAGTTCACCATTCCGGACGGAATGAGCCTGCCGGAGACGGCGTATCAGATCGTTCATGACGAGGCGATGCTCGACGGCAACGCCCGGCTGAATCTGGCGACGTTCGTGTCGACGTGGATGGACCCCGAGGCGCGTCAGCTGTACTCGGAAACCTACGACAAGAACATGATCGACAAGGACGAGTACCCCCAGACCGCCGCCATCGAGGATCGGTGCTGGAAGATCATCGCCGACCTCTGGCATGTGCCGGATGTGGACAACTCCATCGGCACGTCGACGATCGGGTCGTCGGAGGCGGCAATGCTGGGTGGGCTTGCGCTCAAGCGGCATTGGCAGGCGCGCCGCAAGGCCGAGGGCAAGCCGATCGACAAGCCGAACCTGGTGCTCTCCACCGCCGTCCAGGTGTGCTGGGAGAAGTTCCTCAACTACTTCGAGGTCGAACCCCGCTGGGTGCCCGTCTCCGAGGATCATTTCGTGTTCGACGGACACCAACTCGAGAAGTACGTGGACGAGAACACGATTGGCGTCGTCGCCATCCTCGGTGTCACCTTCAACGGCCTGTACGAGCCGGTCAAGCAGATCGCGGACAAGCTCGACGAGATCCAGGAGAAGACCGGACTCGACGTCAAGATCCACGTCGACGGGGCGTCGGGCGCGATGGTGGCACCGTTCTGCCAGCCCGACCTGGAATGGGATTTCCGGGTCGATCGGGTCGTGTCGATCAACACCTCCGGGCACAAGTACGGCCTCGTCTATCCCGGCCTGGGCTGGATCGTGTGGCGCGACACCGATGCGCTGCCGGAGAGCATGGTGTTCCACTGCAGCTACCTGGGTGGCAACATGCCGACCCTGGCGTTGAACTTCTCGCGCCCCGGCGCGCAGGTGCTGTTGCAGTACTACAACTTCCTGCGGTTGGGACGTGACGGATACCGGGCGATCCAGCAGGGGTCGATCGATGTGGCGACGTTCCTGTCGTCGGAGATCGCCAAGCTCGGGCCGTTCGAACTGGTCAGCCACGGCGACACGATCCCGGTGTTCGCCTGGAAGCTGAAGGACGGCTACACCGACAAGTGGAATCTGTACGACCTGTCGGATCGCTTGCGGCTCAAGGGCTGGCTGGTGCCGGCGTATCCGATGGCCGACGGTCTGGCCGACTGGACCCTGCAGCGCATCGTCGTGCGTGCAGGCCTCAGCCACGATCTGGCCGTCGCGTTGCTGCGCGACCTGGAGGGTGAGGTCGCCTTCCTCGACAAGCTCGAGTCGCCGATGCCGCGCGAGGGCACCGGGTCGCACTTCCACCACTGAGTTCGGTACCCCGGAGTTCTCCATCACGGAGCTCTCCACCACGGAGTTCTCCACCACGGAGTTCCCGCCGGTTCCCCGGACACTTGTCCGGGGGACCGGCACCGAAACGGCACAAGCACCAACACGAAGGAGTGCGGGGCGACATGACCACGACGACGGAGATTGCCCGCTGGCGGCGAGCCGTCCTGGTGCCGACACTGACCAAGCAGTGTTGGGGATTCATGATCGGGTCCAGCCTGTTCGCGCTCGGATCGGCGCCGTGGATCGGTCTGTGGATGGGCGCGGCCAACGCGGACATCTGCTTCTTCATCGGCGCATGGTTCTTCACCACCGCCGGTCTCATCCAGTTGTTGCTCAGCGGTGCGGTGACGGTTCCGGTCTCCTACGCGCCGGGCACCATGGTCCGGGCCGAGTGGTTGGCCGCATCCACCCAATTCTTCGGAACCCTGATGTTCAACGTGAGTACCTCCGCCGCGCTCACCGCACACACCCTCGCCTCCCAGAAGCACCTCGTGTGGTCCCCGGACGCCGGCGGGTCGGTGGCCTTCCTCATCAGCGGAGTGTTCGCCATCGTGGCCTACACCCGGGTCAACACCTTCTGGAATCCGTCCGATGTCGGATGGTGGTCGTCGCAGATCAACTTCATCGGTTGCGTGGCCTTCGGTGTGTCGGCGGTCGGTGCCTACATCACCCCGGGCGGCGCCACCGTCGACACCGTGCTCGCCAACTGGGGAACCTTCATCGGCGCGGTGTGCTTCCTGGTCGCATCCCTGATCGTGTTGCCGCAGTGGTCTTCTGGCGACGGACGCGGTGCGGGTCCGGCCCAGGGCCTCGTCTCATCGAGTGGGAAGTGACACCATGTCTGCCGGTGATGACCACCCCGGATTGACCGCCGACTTCGTCCGGTCGTGGCAGTCGCGCATCGGTGCCTTCGATCCGCTCGGGAACAACCCGACCCGGCACATCTACCGGGCCGGACGCGATGGTCTCGCCAATTACATTCCGGCCCTGGAGATCACGCCGATCGGAGATCCGGACGACTTCGAGGAGATCGCCTACTGGCGTCCACTCTCGCAGATCCTGGTCTTCGTGATCCTGACGACTCCGCGAACCACCGCACGCACTGCCGCGACCAACCGGGACTTCCCATCGCCGTATGTCATGGCGGGAACCCAGACCCTGCCGGGCACCGGTGTGGTCCGGCAGGGGGGTCACACCTACACCTATGACGACCCGCAGGGCCTGGTCATGGTGAACAACGAGGACATCTACGCCCACACCTGCCTGGACGTCGCCGACATCGTCGGCGTCTGGATTCCGGTGGAGTTGCTGTACCCGGATCGTGGTCCGACCGTGCAGATGCCGATCATCTCCGCGACGCCTCTCGCTCGTGCGACGGCCCAATTCCTGCGGACCTTCGCCTATGATGTGGCGGTGCGTGGCGCCGACGTCGACCTCAAGGCCGAGATGGCCGCCGTCGACCTGGTGCGTTCCACCATGCTCGATCAGAGTTGCAGCGGCGGCGACGAGGTCGACCGCACCGAGCAGGTGCTGGCGAGCGCTCGCGAGATCGTCGACCGGCATTACCGCGACCCCGCGTTCTCCACCGAGACCCTGGCCAATCTCCTCCATCTGAGTCGTCGTCACCTGTATCGCTACTTCGCCGACACCGACGAATCGCCGTCGGATCTGATCGTGGAACGACGGCTGGCCAGGGCACGTGAACTCCTCGAACGCACCGAGGGGCTCGGTCTGGCCAGCGTTGCGGCCTCGTCGGGGTTCACCTCGGTGGCCACGCTGCGCAACAGGTTTCGGACCACCTACGGCGTCACCCCGGATGAGTATCGGCGAGCGAAGACGGGTCACTCCTCCGCCGATCAGACCTCGTGATGGGCGGACCCCTCCGCGGGGTCGACGGTGTCGGGCGGGAGGGCGAGAAGACGGCCCTGAACGGGCTTGCGCTGCGCAGCGGTGGGCGGGGGTTCACATTGCGCGGGCGGCAGGGACTGGCGGCCTTCCTGCCCGACCTCCGGGTCACCGCGGAGCCGGCCGATCAGTGGGGCCGCGGTCATGCACTACCGCAGGTTGAGCGCCCTCGACACGTTCTCGGCGTCGTTCACGCCAAATGTGACCTCACGAACCGATGCGATGATCCGCGACTCCGCTGATCGGCGACTGCTGTTCGCGGTGTGCTCGACGGGGCCCATGGAGTTCACGATCGACGGTCTGGTGACCACCTTCATGCCGGGACAGTTGATCTCGCTCAGCGGGTCGACGCCGTTCCACTGCGAGGTGCGGGCGCGCACGGATCCGGCGGGCCTACTCATCCCGAGTCAGACCATCGGCTCGTCGTTCGATCACATCCGTCAGCCGCTCGTCCCACCCGATCGGCATCAACTGCTGACCCGTGCGACCGCGCAGTTCATCCGTCGCTTCGCCATCGACGCGTCCACCGGATCGCGGACGGTCGACCCACGCACCGAGTGGGCGGTGATCGATCTGGTCCGGTCGATGCTGGATGAGTGTGGCGGCTCCGGCCGCACGCTTGCCGATGATGCCATCCTGGTCCGGGAGGCGACGTGTCAGCTCGTCGAACGGCACTTCGCCGACCCGGAGTTCACCTCGGATGTGATCGCTGCCGACCTCTACATGAGTCGCCGACAGCTGTACCGCCATTTCGACGGCGCCGAGGCGACGCCCGCCGCGTTGATCGCCGCCCGACGCCTGCAGGAGGCGCGGCGGCTCCTGTCGGGTCCCGGGCCGATCAGTATCGACGACGTCGTGGTCCGCTGCGGCTTCACCTCGGCGGCGACGCTCCGCAACCGGTTCCGAGCCGAATTCGGTTTGACGCCAAGCGCTTTCCATGCGGCGCAGAATGCCGGGGACGCGTCCGCCGACAACCCGTCGACGCGGCGGATCGATCGCCCGGGCCGCCCGGTACTCGACGCCCACGACGAGCCGCGGAACCCCTTCGAGCGTGGCTGAGCGTTCGGCACGAATCGCGTCGTGCGGCGGTCACAATCCCGGCTTGACCAGGTCGCCCCACCCTGCCACGTCCTCGGGCCGTCGAGGCGCTGCACCGGTGTAGAGCGCGGCCGGGCGCACCAGCTTGCCGAGTCGCTTCTGTTCCAGGATGTGGGCACACCATCCGGCGGTGCGGCCGCAGGTGAACATGGCGGGCATCATGTGGGTGGGCACCTCGGCGTAGTCGAGGATGACCGCCGCCCAGAATTCGACGTTGGTCTCGATCGCCCGGTCCGGTCGCCGTTCCCGCAACTCGGTGAGCGCGGCCTGCTCGAGGGCCGCGGCGACCTCATATCGTGGAACTCCGAGATCGGCTGCGGTGCGGCGTAATACACGGGCCCGCGGGTCCTCGGCCCGATACACCCGATGGCCGAATCCCATCAACTTCTCCTTGCGATCGAGGATGCCCTTCACCAATGCCCGCGCATCCCCGGTCCGCTCCACCTCCTCGATCATCGGGAGGACGCGCGCCGGAGCGCCGCCGTGCAACGGACCCGACATCGCGCCGATGGCACCGGACAGGGCCGCCGCGACATCCGCACCGGTGGACGCGATGACGCGGGCGGTGAACGTCGACGCATTCAGGCCGTGCTCGGCCGCACCGACCCAATAGGCGTCGATGGCCGCGATGTGTTTGGGATCCGGATCGCCCTTCCATCGCGTCATGAAACGTGCTGTCACGGTGTCACATTCGTCGATGACACGTTGGGACACCGCGGGCTGGTGGATACCCCGGGCCGACTGCGCCACATAGGACAGCGCCATCACCGAGGCGCGGGCGAGATTCGCGCGGGCGGTGGCGTCGTCGATGTCGAGCAGTGGGCGGTAACCCCAGATCGGGGCGAGCATCGCCAGGGCCGCCTGCACGTCCACCCGGACGTCGCCGGTGTGGATCGGCAACGGGAACGGTTCGGCGGGCGGCAGTCCGTCGCCGAATTGTCCGTCGACGAGCAATGCCCACACGTCGGCGAAGGTGACCTTGTTCTCCACCAGGTCCTCGATGTCGACGCCGCGGTAGCGCAGGTTGCCGCCGTTCTTGTCGGGTTCGGCGATCTCGGTGGTGAAGGCCACCACGCCCTCGAGGCCGGGGACGAAGTCATCCGGAACGGTGTTGGCCATGCTGCGCGCACCTTTCTGGCACTGTCGCTGTGCCGAATCGTGCGATGCCGGGCTGGGGCATCGGTCATTCAGGCCATCGGTCATTCAGGCCATCGGTCATTCAAGCCGTCGGTCATTCAGCACTGTAGGACAGCCCATCGGCCGCGGCATACCGGGGAGCGGCGGGGGTCACCGACCGCCGCTCATGCCCGGTGACGAACTCGTCCCGGGCGTCCGCTGGACCCGGCGGTGGTCACAGACGGAGGAACTCGGCGCATCGTCGCCGTGATCCTGGAGTAGCGTTCTCCGCGTGAGCGACGCTGACGGTTTTTCGGCTGAGGGTTTTCCGGCGGAAGGTTTTCCGACGGCGAGTGTTCCGACGGGGGGTATCGGGGCCGGTCGGGCGCCGATCGACCTACCCAACATGCGTGTGGGCTACGGCGGCGGAATCCCGCCCAATGTCGGCGACGGCGATCGTGCCGCCGGTGCCGACGGCGTCCGGGAGAATCTCGATCCGAGTTGGCTGCGCGGCGACCCGCCCTGGCTGGATCTGTTCCACGTCTGGCTCACCGAGGCCGTCGACGCCCGGATTCCGGAGCCGAATGCGATGGTCGTGGGCACCGTCGACGCCGAGGGTCGGCCCGCCACCCGGACAGTGCTGTGCAAGGGGGCCGACGCGGCAGGCGTGGTCTTCTTCACCGGTTACGACTCCGACAAGGGTCGCGACCTGGAGGCCAATCCCTTTGCGTCGGTGACCTTTCCGTGGATCGCACTGGAACGTCAGGTGCATTTCCGTGGTCCGGTGGTCAAGGTGTCGCAACAGGAGACCGAGGCCTACTGGCGGATGCGGCCGCGGGGCTCGCAACTGTCGGGGCTGGCCTCGGCGCAGTCCCGGCCGATCGGCAGCCGGCATGAGTTGGAGGCGCACGCCGCGCAGGTGGCCGCGGAGTTCGGCGGTGCCGACGGGAATGTGGCGGTGCCGGTGCCGCCCGCGTGGGGCGGGTACCGCGTCGAGCCGGTCAGCGTGGAGTTCTGGCAGGGCCGCGCGAACCGGCTGCACAACAGGGTTCGGCTGGATCTGATCGACGGGGTCTGGGAGGCGTCGCGGCTCCAGCCGTGACCGGGTTGCGCGTCGAGATCGCCGATTCCGTCATATCGGACGACCGGCCGTCGGCGACCGAACCCGATCGTGAGCCCGGCTAAAATACCTCGGTGCGTAGCCTTCTCGCCGACACCACCTCGCTGCAGAACCCGTATTTCCGGCGGCTGTGGCTGGCCAACATCGTCACCGTCATCGGTGCCCAACTCACCATCGTCGCGGTGCCCGCACAGATCTACCAGATCACCGGCAGCTCCTGGTATGTCGGTCTGACCGGTGTGTTCGGGCTCGTCCCGCTGGTGGTCTTCGGCCTGTGGGGTGGTGCCCTCGCCGACGTCCTGGACCGTCGTCTGATCCTGGTGTGCACCACGGTGGGTCTCATCGCGTGCTCCGCGCTGTTCTGGCTGCAGGCCGCCCTCGGCGTCGAGAACGTGTGGATCATCCTGGTGCTCTTCGCAGTTCAGCAGGGGTTCTTCGCTGTCAATCAGCCGACGCGCACCGCGGTGCTGCCGCGTCTGCTGCCCAGCGGGCAACTGCCCGCGGCACTCTCGCTGAACATGACGGTGATGCAGGCCGGTGCCATCGCCGGACCGCTCGTCGGCGGGGCGCTGATCCCGGTGCTCGGATACCCGGTCCTCTATCTGCTCGACACCCTCTTCCTGATCCCGACGCTGTGGGCGGTGATCCGGCTGCCGAAACTGCCGCCGGAGAGCGACCAGGCGCCCAAGGTCGCCGGTCTGCGGTCGGTCCTCGAGGGCCTGCGCTACCTGGCCGGACACCGCGTGCTGATGGCCTCGTTCCTCGTCGACCTGATCGCGATGATCTTCGGCATGCCACGCGCACTGTTCCCGCAGATGGCCCACGAGAACTTCGGCGGACCGTCCGGCGGCGGATGGGCGTTCGCGTTGCTGTTCATCGCGATCTCCGCGGGCGCCGTGGTCGGCGGTGTCTTCTCCGGGTGGGTGAGTCGGGTGCAGCGGCAAGGCCTGGCAGTGATCGTCTGCATCCTCATCTGGGGTGCGGCGATCGCAGCGGCCGGCGTGGCGGTCGGCTTCGCGGGCGGTGCGGCGCTGCCGATGCTGCCGATCGTGCTGGTGCTGCTGATGGTCGGCGGCGCCGCCGACATGGCCTCGGCCGCCTTCCGTCAATCGATCCTGCTCGCCGCCGCCAACGACGAGGTCCGCGGCCGGCTGCAGGGTGTCTTCATCGTCGTCGTCGCCGGCGGCCCCCGGATCGCCGACGTGCTGCACGGTGCGGCCGCGGCCACCGCGGGTGTGGCATTGACGACCGCGCTCGGCGGCGTCGGCGTGATCATCGCGACGCTGATCGCCGCGATCGCGATCCCGTCCTTCGTCCGCTATCGCGTCGGCCAGCACGCCTGAGGCTCTCAGACCGCACTGACAGCGCTCTCACCCTCACTGACAGCGCTCAACACACCGTTCACGGCGCTCAGCGAGGCCCTCGGTTCGGTGCGACCATGGGAGCCATGACTGCGACCGTCGAGTCCTCGGTGGATTCCTTCCATGTGCCCGTCATCGACATCACGGCGTACACGGCCAATGGTGATCCGGCCGATCGTGCGGTGGTGGCCGCGCAGATCGACGACGCGGCCAGTTCGGTGGGCTTCATGCAGATCGTCGGCCACCAGGTCCCGGCGGTGGTGCTCGACGAGTTCACCGCGGTGATGGACGATTTCTTCGCGCTGCCGCTCGAGGAGAAGAAGGCCTACCGGACACCGCCGGAGATCAACCGTGGCTATGCCCCGCCCAAGTCGGAGTCACTGTCGTTGAGTCTCGGAGTGGAGTCCGCGGGACGGATGAACGACTTCTTCGAGGCATTCAACGTCGGGGTGGAGGCCCGCGAGTACCCCGCCCTGGCACTGCCCGATGATCACTACGCCGACAACACCTGGCCGTCGGTCGATCATTTTCAGGCGGCGGTGTCCGCGTACTTCGCCGAGGCGCGACGGGTCGCGCGCACCCTGACGCGCATCTTCGCCGATGCCCTGGACCTGCCGCCGGAGTTCTTCGACGCCTACACCGACCACTCACTCGACGTGCTGCGGATGAACAACTACGCACTGCCACCCGGCGAGGTGGACATCGACGGAGAGCTCACCGGCATGGGGGAGCACACCGACTACGGGATCGTCACCGTGCTGTGGGCCGATCAGGTCAAGGGGCTGCAGGTCCTTGATCACCACGGAAACTGGCACGACGTGGCACCGGCCGACGGCGCGCTCCTGATCAATCTCGGCGATCTCATGGCGCGCTGGACCAACGAGCGGTGGATGTCCACGCTGCATCGGGTGAAGCCGCCGATCGTCGACGGCACCATCGAACGGCGACGGTCGGCCGCGTACTTCCACGACGGCAACATCGACGCCACCATCTCGACGCTGCCGAGTTGTGTCGGCGCCGGCAGTCGATACTCACCGATCACCGTCGGTGAGCACATCGGCGCCAAACTTGCCGGATCTCGTGCCGGACAATCCAATCCGTATGCGCAACGTGACGCCGCCCGAGTGCGACAGGCGATGGTGCGCGGCCGCGGGCAACAGTAGGTCAGTCGCCGGTGACCATACCCGGGTACGTTGCCCGACGTGCGGCGTGCACCGGGCAATAGTGAATCGGGTTGTCGCGCTCGGATTCTGAAGGAAGATTGCGCGCCGGGGTCTGCACGAGTGGTGCGTCCTTCGGGACGCGGCCGTTGACACGGTCCCACGCATCGCGTGGACGCGGGTGGCGCAGATACCGTTTCGGGGTGAGCCGGTTCATGACGAGGTTGATCGCCCTGCCCAGCAACCGGAACAGCTTCTCGTCACGTTCGGTCCACGGCAGATTCATCATCTCGCGGATCGGCTCGTCGTAGAACCCGGTGGTCAGCCAGAGGAACGCCTTCGCGTTCCGCGGCGCGATGTGCCGGTGCCAGAGCCCTTTCGGGATGAACGACAAGAACGGCGGCGGGGGCAGCGTGGAGATGTCGAGGACCGTCCGGACCGACTCGTGATCGCGAAGAACATTGCGGCACATGTGGTCCCAGTACTCGAGGAAGTCCTCGTAGGTGTCCGGTACCGGACGCATCGAGACGCCGTACTGTGCGTACCACGCCTTGGATTCCTCGAACAGTTGCCGCTTGTCATCCTCGGTCAGCCACGGCCCGAAACGTTCACACAGACGGACATTGCCGTACCAGAAGGTGGCATGCGCCCAGTAGAAGACGTCCGGGTCGAGTGCGTGGTAGCGCGACCCGTCGGGCATGGTGCCCTTGATCGTGCGGTGATAGTCGCGGACCTCGTGGCCGGTCTCCGCGACGCCGTCGGTGGCGACGGGATCGAAGATGACACCGCTGATCGGATACAACGAGCGCATCAGACGTTCCCAGCGTTCACCGAAGAAATCCGAGTGATCCCAGACGGCCTGGCCGAGTTTCGGATGCATGTTCTGCATCGATCCCGCCCACAGCCCCTGGAACATGCCGGTCCAGGTTCCCCAGGTCTCCCACGTCTTGGATCCCGGTCCCAGCGGGGCGTACTCGTCGCGCGCGGCGTCGGAGGCGGTGGCGTCGGCGACCTCCGAGGCGGTGGTGTCACTCGCGTCGGTGGCGGGGGCGGGCGAAACCTGAGTCATGAGACGAAAGTTTAGAAGCGTCTCATTGGGGTGTCAATGTGGGCGCGCACCGCCCACGGGTGTCCACAGATTCCGGGGTGGGCGTCCTCGTCAGAAGTTTTTGTCGGTGGCCGTCTCTACAATGATGGTCAGATCGAAGAGAGCTTCGACGGTCATCTTGTTCGAGGGGGCGAGGGTGAGCACCATTCCGTGGAGCGCGCGGATTCGTGGGGATGTGCGCGACGCGTTGCTGAAGCAGGGGCCGTCGCCGTGGCCGGGGTTGCCGCCGGAGTTTCTGTTCGGGGTGGATCCGGATCGGCTGGATCAGCATTCGATCAACGAGGTACTGGTCGCGATGACCGAACTGGACCGGTGCCGCTCCTATATGGCGTGGCTGGACTCGTACTTCACCGCCTATGTGGTGAGGTGTCTGACCGACCGGCCGTTGGATGAGTCGGCGGAGTACGCGCAGATCGCGGCCGAACACATGTCCCGGACTCGGAATCTCGCGATGGTGACCACCCGGCGGATGCTGGATGAGGCGATCGTGATGGCCACCCGCCTGCCGAAGACCGGGCGGGCATTACGTGAGGGGCGGATCAGTCACAGTCAGTTCCGCACCTTGATCGACCGCACCAACCTGCTCGATCCGGGACCGGCCTTGCATCCGAACACCGCCCTGGTGGATGTGGCGATCGCGGAGCGGTTGTTCAGCAGGCAGGGGCAGTGGCCGGCGACGAGTTTGCGGGACATGGTCGACAAGATCGTCTTCCAGCACGCACCGGACGCGGTGCGGGAACCGCGGAAGCGGAACCTGGACAAGCGGGGTGTGTTCACTCATTTCGAGGGGGATGGGACCGGGGAGATCACCGGCACCATGTCCGCGGAGAACATCACGATCGCGGAGAAGACGATCGCGGCCCTGGCCGACTGCGCCTGCCGGAAGGATCCGCGGACGCGGCGGCAACGTCAGGCCGATGCCATGTACTCGTTGTTGTCGGGGACGCAGTTCGCGTGTGAGTGCGGGCGTGAGGACTGTCCGTCGGTGATCCCGGAGCCGGGGTGTATTCCGGATGTGCAGATCGTGTTGCACGTCATTGCCGATGAGACCACCGCCGCGGCGATCGAGGAACGCCAACGACAACAAGAACAGCAGGAACAGGAGCAGCGGGAGCAGCAGGCGCAGGAACAGCGGAGTTCTGCCGCCGACCGCGAATCCGGAGGTGGTGCAGCCGAATCGGTGGTGCAGGTCCGGCGGCCGGAACCGAAGCCAGAACCGGCTCTTGAGCCCGAGTCGACTGCGGATGCCGCCACCGATGCGGGTGTGGCGCAGATGTCCTTGCTCGAGGAGAGCGGCTCTGACGCGGAGAATGGAACTGCCGAAACGGAACTCGCACGCGGACCCGACACTGAGCGGGAGCCGCCCGCGGATACCCGCGCGGGTGTGGCGCGGATGTCGATGCCCAAGGAGAGCGCTGCTGCCGATGACCGGTGTCCTGATGCGGCGACCGACACCGACCAATCCGACACCGCGCCAACCGGCAGCGAATCATCCTCTACGGAAACGGTTTCGGCCGCCGAGCCCCCGCTCGACGGCAACCTCGGCTACTTGATCGGGCAGGGAGCGCTCATCCCCGAGCAGATCCTCGATCTGATCACCCGATACCCGACCACGATCCGACGCCTGGTGCCCAAAGGTGTCGATCCCGAAGACGTCGAACTCGCGTCGGCGTTGCCGTCGGATCCGTATCGGTTGTCGACGGCGTTGGATGAGTTCATCCGGATGCGTCACGGTGAGTGCGTGATCCCAGCGTGCCGAGGTAGTGCGTTCGACGGGGATTGCGATCACGTGCACGAGTACGACCACGAGCATCCCGACCTCGGTGGGCAGACCACTCCCGACGGGCTGAACGCGAAGTGCCGTGGACATCACCTGCAGAAAACGCACTCTCGCTGGCTCGATGATCAGTACCGGGATGAGAACGGCCGACTGGTCACGATTTTCACCACCCCGGAAGGGCTGAACATTCCGGGACCGGCGGAAACCCTCGAAGATTTCTTCGGCGGGCTACGGCGCTACCGGTTCGCCGACCCACCCGCCGCACCACCGACACCACGGGAACCGGGCGTCATCTCGACCAGTAAGCGGGATCGGCTCGCCGCCAAATATGAACGGCGACGCCGCGAACGGGAACGCAACCGCGCCCGCATCGCCGACGGCGTCGACCCGTTGAACCCGCCACGCCCACGACGACGCAAGAAGCGATACCCCGTCGTGCCCGATGACGGCGCGCCACCACCCTTCTGAGGTGTCGGCGTTGACGGTGTCAGCGTTGACGCCCGCGGTATCAGCGCGCCCGGAAACGAAGGAGGTCTCCGGCCACAAGCTGGGCTGCCTGCGACAGCGCCGCCGCCGTCAGCACGGCGACGACCGGATAGCCGCCGGTGACGGGATGGTCGGCGAGAAAGATCACCGGCCGCCCTCCGGGCGGGATCTGGATCGAGCCGTGCGCAACGCCTTCCGACAGCAGTTCCGGCAGTTCGGTTCGATGCTCCAGAAGTGGTGCGGCACTGGACTCCGGCCGAACCAATCGCACCCCGACGCGGTCGGCCTCGGCGCTCGCCTCCCACACCCCGGTGAAGAGGATCTCGTGGCTCACCACATGCGCATGCCGTGGCCCGGTGACCGCATCGAGTTCCACCACCTGGTGATGATGGTCGGTGCGGACCGGCGCGAAGGTGGCCGCCGGCCACGCCGACGCGGCGTTCCCGACGGGCAGGGTGTCACCGGCGGCGATGGCGGGTGGGCCCAGTCCGGACAACGTGTCGGTCGACCGGGACCCGAGGACCGCCGGTACATCGATTCCGCCCCGCACCGCGAGATAGTTCCGGCATCCCCAGGTCGGTGCAGAAATACTCAGTATCGCACCGGGTTTCACGGTGGCCATCACGCCGAGGCCGATGGGAGCATCATCGATCATGACCCGTGTGGCGGCGCCGGTGACCGCGATGATCGTCTCCCGGTCGGCCCGAATCCGCAACCCGCCCAGCGTTGTCTCGATGACCGCGGCCGACTCATGGTTTCCCACAAGGCGATTGGACAGACGTAGTGACACCAGGTCGGCGGCGCCGGACACGGGGACCCCGAGATGGGCGTACCCCGAGCGCCCGAGATCCTGGATCGTGGCCAGCGGACCGGGGGTGATGACCTCGAGTGTGCTCATCGCCGGATCTCGTCCGCCTCGAACCGGACCAGCGTGCCCGGCGCGAGGAGCGACGGTGGTGTCGCGCTCTCGTCCCACACGGTGATACCGGTGTGCCCCAGCAGGTTCCAGCCGCCCGGACTCGACCGCGGATACACCGCGCTGTAACCGGCCGCGATGGCGACGGCCCCGGAGGGGACCCGGGTGCGTGGCTCGCTGCGGCGGCGCACCCGGGTGAGGGGATTGTCGGCATCGTCGTCGGGAACCAGATAGGCGAAACCCGGGGCGAATCCCATGAACTGCACCCGCCAACGGGTGCGCGTGTGCAATGCGATCACCCCGGCAACCGTCGTGCCCACCTGTTGCGCCACGTCGTCGAGGTCGGCGCCGTCATAGCGGACCACGATCCGTACCTCGTCGACCGGATCGCCGGAGCCCACCTCATCGCGGCCCGCGCCCCGTAGTACGCGGGCGATGCCCAGCGAATCCGCGCCGGAACCCCCCTCGAACTGCACCAGGACGGTCGTCGCACTGGGCACGATCTCGGTGAGGGTCGACAGGGCTCCGGCCGAATGTGCTTGCCGGAGAACGCTCTCGGCGTGCCGTACCGCGAGGGTGGGGTCATCGTCGGCGGAGAAGTCGAGCAGCACCGCATCGGGACCCGCGGGCAACTCGTTCATGTCAGCCGAATCTAGCACCCCGGGATGGCACACTGGGTCTGCAGTGAACGGGATGGCGGGCGAGGTGAACGCGGGAGTGGCTGGATGAGAGAGATCGTCGTCTGCGGCGAGGCGCTCGTCGATGTGGTCGCCACCGGCGCCCCGGCACCGAGTGGTAGGCTGCCCGCGCTGCAACCCGCGCTCGGCGGCGGCCCGTTCAACGTCGCCGTCACGCTCGGCCGCCTCGGGAGCGCGGTGTCGTTCTGCTCGGCGGTGTCCACCGACGACTACGGCGAGGCGATCGTCTCGGCGTTGGGACGCAGCGGTGTCGGCACCACCCTCGTGCAGCGTCGCGCCGAGCCGACGTCGCTCGCGCTGGCGACGATCGGCACCGACGGGGCGGCGCACTACTCCTTCTACGTCGACGGCACCGCCGACCGCCTCGTCGCCGACCCCGGCCCGTTCGCGCCGACGGTGTCGGCGGTCTGCTTCGGCACCCTCTCGCTGGTCCTCGAGCCCGGTGCGTCCGTCTACGAGCAGGTGATGCGACGCAGCCGCGGCGAGGGTCGTCTCGTCGTGCTCGATCCGAACATCCGTGCCGCGGTCATCGACGATCCGGACGCCTATCGGCGTCGGTTCGCGTCGTGGGTGGAGGCCGTCGACATCCTCAAACTCTCCGACGAGGATGCGCGGTGGCTGGCGCAGGGTCCGCACGGCACCGGTCCGCAGGATTGGTTTCGCGCGGGGGTGAGCGTGGTCTTCGTGACGGCGGGTTCGGCGGGCATCGACGTCGTCACCGCCGCCGGGCAGTCGCGCGTCCCGGCCCGGGCGGTGACCGTCGTCGACACCATCGGTGCAGGTGACAGCATCATGGGTGCGGTATTGCATCAACTCGACCGGTGGGGTGCGTTGGCGCCGACGGCGGTCGCCGAACTCTCGCCGCAGCAGTGGGAGGACGTCGCGCGGTTCGCCGTGGAGGTGGCGGGAATCACGGTGTCGAGGCCGGGGGCAGACCCTCCGTGGGCGAGCGAGCTGCGAAGCGACTAGGTTAGGTTACCGAGAGTCCTGAAATGGACGAGTTCTAGAGATCTCGCATCTGAGCGAAGGGGTCCACGAGTGTCCGCTGAAACAGTCCCGGCCGATAAGCAAAGCGAATCGGACTCGGCAACATTCACCTATCCCGGTGGGCAACTTGAGCTCCCGATCCTGAAAGCCACCGAGGGCAGTGACTCGGTGGCATTGGGCAAGTTCCTCTCCGAGACCGGTCTGACCACCTTCGACGGTGGTTTCGTCAACACCGCGTCGACGAAGTCGGCCATCACCTACATCGACGGCGATGCGGGCATCCTGCGCTACCGCGGCATCCCGATCGATCAGCTGGCCGAGAAGTCCACCTTCATCGAGGTGAGCTACCTGCTCATCTACGGTGAGCTGCCGACCCCGTCGCAGCTCGAGGAGTTCACCACCAAGATCCAGCGGCACACCCTGCTGCACGAGGATCTCAAGCGGTTCTTCGACGGCTTCCCGCGGAACGCACACCCGATGCCGGTGCTCTCCAGCGCCGTCAACGCATTGAGCGCCTACTACCAGGATTCGCTGGATCCGAAGGACCCCGAGCAGGTCGAACTGTCGACGATCCGCCTGCTGGCCAAGCTGCCGACGATCGCGGCCTACGCCTACAAGAAGTCGGCCGGTCAGCCGTTCCTGTACCCGGACAACTCGCTGAGTCTCGTCGAGAACTTCCTCCGGATGACCTTCGGCTTCCCGGCCGAGCCCTACGAGGTCAATCCCGAGGTCACCAAGGCCCTCGACATGCTGTTCATCCTGCATGCCGATCACGAGCAGAACTGCTCCACCTCGACGGTGCGTCTCGTCGGATCGTCGCAGGCCAACCTGTTCACCTCGATCTCCGGTGGCATCAACGCGCTGTGGGGTCCGCTGCACGGTGGCGCCAACCAGGCGGTGCTCGAGATGCTCGAGGACATCAAGAACTCCGGCGGCGACACCAAGGAGTTCATGACCAAGGTCAAGAACAAGGAAGCCGGCGTGAAGCTGATGGGCTTCGGACACCGCGTCTACAAGAACTACGATCCGCGCGCGGCGATCGTGAAGAAGACCGCCGACCAGATCCTCACCGATCTCGGTGTGCACGACGATCTGCTCGACATCGCCAAGGGCCTCGAAGAGGTGGCGCTGTCCGACGACTACTTCATCGAGCGCAAGCTGTACCCGAACGTCGACTTCTACACCGGCGTCATCTACCGGGCGATGGGCTTCCCGACGCGCATGTTCACCGTGCTGTTCGCGCTCGGCCGTCTGCCGGGCTGGATCGCGCACTGGCGTGAGATGAACTCCGACCCGAGCGGCAAGATCGGCCGTCCGCGTCAGCTCTACACCGGCTACACCGAACGCGATTACGTCGGCCTCTCCGATCGCTGAACGATCTCCGATCGCGTAACGATCTCTCTGACCGACACCCACCAGACCGACGACTCAAAGGAGAGTCCCGTGACCAGTGCCGAGAAGCCCGAAGTCGAATTCCCCGAGGGTGAGGCCCCGGCCGAACTCGAGGTCGTCGATCTGATCGTCGGAGACGGTGCGCAGGCGGGGCGCGGCGACGTCGTCGACGTGCACTACGTGGGTGTCGATTTCGAGTCCGGTGAGGAGTTCGACTCGTCGTGGGATCGTGGGCAGTCGGCGCGATTCCCGCTCGAACGGCTCATTCCGGGCTGGCAGGAAGGGATTCCGGGGATGGCGGTCGGCGGTCGTCGTCGCCTGACGGTGCCCCCGAACCTCGCCTACGGACCGGCCGGGGCGGGCCACCGGTTGTCGGGGCGCACCCTGGTGTTCGTCATCGACCTGCTGGGCGTGGGATAGATCGCGACGCACACGCGGAATCGCGGCGGGTCGGAGACGGCCACGTCGGCGATTCTGTGGCTTCGACGAGATCTCCGTCTGAACGACCTTCCCCCGCTCGGCGCCGCCTTCGACGGTGCCGAGCGGGTTCTCGTCTGTTTCGTCCTCGATCCGCGGCTGGAAAGCTCGTCCGGGCAACGGCGATTGGCGTTCCTCTACGACTCGCTCCGCGAGATCGATGACAAACTCGACGGCCGGCTGTTGGTGGTGCGTGGACGGTCCGACGAGCAGATCCCCCGGCTGGCCGACGCGATCGGTGCCTCGTCTGTACATGTGAGCGAGGACTTTTCGCCGTTCGGGCGGCGCCGCGACCGCTCCGTCGAGACGGCCCTCGGTGGCATCGGCGACGGCGTCTCGTTCGAACCCCTCGGCTCCCCGTACCTGGTGTCACCGGGCCGGGTCACCAAGTCCGACGGGTCTGCCTACAAGGTCTTCACCCCGTTCTTCAAGCAGTGGCGCGATCACGGGTGGCGCAAGCCCGCCGCCACGTCGGTGCAGCACTCCCGGCTCATCGATCCCGCCGACATCACCAAGTCCGGACGAATCCGAATCCCCAAGCCGCCCACCGAGATCGATCTCCCCGCCGGAGAGGATGCGGCGCGAGAACGGTGGCAGGACTTCGTCGACGACGACCTGGCGGGTTACGACTCCGACCGCGACCGACCCGACCTCGACGTGACGAGCCGGATGTCGGCCTACCTCAAGTTCGGCAACATCCATCCCCGGACCCTGGCGGCCGACCTGGACGGCCGCAGTACCGGCGCCCGGGCGTACCTGCGCGAGTTGGCTTTTCGTGACTTCTACGCCGATGTGCTGTTCGGATGGCCGGATTCGGCGTGGCACAACTGGAATCGGCAGTTCGACGACATCGACCTGGACACCGACGCGGATGCGGAGCGTCGATTCGAGGCGTGGACGAAGGGCGAGACCGGCTTCCCGATCGTCGACGCGGGGATGCGTCAGCTGGCGCAGACCGGCTTCATGCACAACCGGGTCCGGATGGTCACCGCGTCGTTTCTGGTGAAAGACCTGCACCTGCCGTGGTGGTGGGGCGCGCGATGGTTCCTCGATCAGCTCCTCGACGGTGACATGGCGTCGAATCAGCATGGCTGGCAGTGGGCCGCGGGCACGGGAACCGATGCGGCCCCGTACTTCCGGGTGTTCAACCCGGAGGCGCAGGCCAAGAAGTTCGATCCCGACGGCCGCTACGTCGCGGCCTGGGTGCCCGAGTTCGGCACCGACGACTACCCCGACCCGATCGTCGACCACAAGGCCGAACGCGAGGAGGCGCTGCGCCGATACGGCGAGATCTGAGCGCTGTCAACGGTGACGTTTCACCGATGCCGCCGGCGGCGCGAGGCGGTCTCCGCTGACCAGCGCCCCGGCGTGCTTCACCCTGCGCAGCAGCGGTACCAGTTCATATCCGGTGATGCCGTCGATGTCCGAAAGTGTCTCGGTGACAAAGGAATAGAGATCGTCGGCATCCGATCCGATGATGTTGGCGGTCAGGTTGGCGCGTCCGGTGACCGCCGCCGCGAAGGGGATGCGGGGATCGTTGCCCAGGGCCTTGCCGACGGCGGCCAGATCGCGGGGCGCCACGGTCAGCCACAGCGCGGTACTGCGTAGCCCGATGGCCGCCGTCGCCAGATCCACGTGGAAGTAGGCGACGCCCGTCGCGATGAGGTGCTCGACGCGGCGGGTCACCTTTCCGTGGGTGCTGCCGATCGTCCGGGCCAACGAGGAATACGGCGTCCGGCCGTCGCGGCTGAGTTCGTCGATCAGGACGCGATCGGTGCGATCCGGTATCCGCGGTGACGCGGCCGAACCATCGGATCGGATCGACGTCGTCAGCAAGGCCTCGCTCTGCTCCGCGGTGAGGACGTCGCTCCACGTGTCCTGATGCTCACCCGCGCCACCGATGAAGGTGTGCAGGATCTCCGCCGACATCACGTCGAGCACCGGCGCGGTCTTGGGCAGTGTCCGGGTCAGCAGTTCGTGGGCGTGCGCGTCGGGGTCGGTCCGCAGGTTGAACGCGACCTCCCAGCCGGCGCCGTAGATCGATACCCAGGACACGTCGTCCCGTTCGGCGACGGCGTGCGCGATGGTGTCGGCACCCTCGGGGCGGCATCGCACGCGGACCAGCCACATCGGACCGGCATGTCCGCCCAGTGAGGCATTCAGTGTGACGCGCAGCAACCCGTCGCGGCGCATCCGCCGATATCGTCGCGCCACCGTCTGCTCGGCCACCCCGAGGATCTCCCCGAGTTCGCGGAACGAGACACGCGGAGAGATCTGCAGCGAACGAGCGATCTTCGCGTCGAGGTCGTCCAGGGTGGAGGAATTCAGCGCCACGCGAGAGCTCATGATCAACAATCTACATCGCGAACCTCTCGCCGTGACCGCGGGCGAACTCCTGCAGGACACTGAATCCAGCAGGCCCGCATGGCTTTTGACGTCAGGAACGGGCAATCGACGCGAAAGGTGCATTTCATGCAGAGAAAATGGTGGACGCTGGTCGTCGTCTGCGCCGCGACATTCATGTTGCTGCTCGACGTGACCATCGTCGTCGTCGCGCTTCCCGACATCCAACGCGCCCTCGGTGCGAGCTTCAGTCAATTGCAGTGGGTCACCGACGCCTATGCGCTGGCCCTCGCATCGCTGCTGCTCACGTCCGGGTCGATCTCCGACAAGTTCGGCCGACGCCGGATCTTCTCGATCGGGCTGGTGATCTTCACGATGGGTTCGCTGCTGTGCGGCGTGGCGCAGGACCCGACGATGCTGATCGTCTCCCGGGCCCTGCAGGGGATCGGCGGTGCGATGCTGTTCTCCACCTCGCTCGCCCTGCTCGCGGCGACCTTCCACGGTCGGGAGCGCGGCGTCGCGTTCGGCGCGTGGGGGGCGGTCACCGGGGTGTCGACCGCGCTCGGTCCGATCCTCGGCGGTGTCCTCACCACCGGACTCACCTGGCGGGCCATCTTTCTGGTGAACCTGCCGATCGGGATCATCGCGCTGCTGATCACCCTGCGCATGGTCGACGAGTCACGTTCGCCGCATGCGCGTCGCATCGACCGGGCGGGCGTGCTCACCTTCACCGCCGGGCTCGTCGCCCTGATCTACGGCCTCACCGAGGCCGGGCAGCGGTCGTGGACCGATGGCCTCGTCGTCGGCTGCTTCATCGTGGCCGCGCTCCTGCTGGTGGCGTTCGTCGTCGTCGAGATGCGGGTGGCCCAACCTATGTTCGATCTCTCGCTGGTGCGGACCCCCACCTTCACCGGGGGACTCATCGCGGCCTTCACGATGAACGGGTCGCTGTTCGCGATGCTGCTCTACATCGTGCTGTATCTGCAGAATTCGTTGGGCTACTCCGCTTTCCAGACCGGCCTCCGTCTGCTGGTGATGTCGGGGTGCACGATGGTCGTGGCCACCATCGCCGGTCGTGCCTCCGACGCCGTGCCGGTGCGCTGGCTGATCGGTCCGGGATTGCTGATCGTCGGGGTGGGACTGTTCGTGATGGCCGGCCTCGACGCCGACTCCTCGTGGACGCATCTGATCCCCGGCTTGATCGTCGCCGGCATCGGCAGCGGTCTGGTGAATCCGCCGCTGGCCGCGACGGCGGTCGGCGTGGTGGGAGTGCACCAGTCCGGCATGGCCTCCGGTATCAACACGACCTTCCGGCAGATCGGGATCGCCGTCGGTATCGCGGTCTACGGATCGATCTTCAGTACCCGGATCGCCTCGTCCCTGCACGACAACCCCGCGGGCGGTGTTCACGCCGCATATGCCAGTGGCCTCGACCTGCTGTTCCTCGTCAGCGGGGCCGTCGCCGTCGTCGGTGGGGTGTGTGCGCTCATCCTGATCCGGGGCAGGGATTTCGTTCCCCACGGGCCGTCGGCACCCGCCGCCGCGGGTGCCGACGCGGCCGTCACCGGGTCATCGACAGCATCTCCGACCACGTGACCCGGCTGCCGGTGCGCAGGATGGATCGTTGATAGATGCGCGCCGCACCCCAGGTGGCGATCGCGCACGCGGCCACCATCAGCAGCAACGACACGATGATCTGGACGGTGTCGGTGTCGCCGGTGGCGATCCGGATCGGGATCAGCACCGCGGAGAAGGGCGGAATCCAGGTGAGCACACTGATGAAGGTGGAGTCGAGCGCCTGGATGCCGAAGATCCCCGCGTACATCACCGCCAGCGACAGCACCGTGAGCGGCATGATGGTGGAGCCGAGTTCCTCCTGCCGCGACACCAGCGCACCGGCCGCGGCGTACAGCGTGGCGAAGAACATGAATCCGAGGACGAACCAGATCAGTGTCGCCGCGAACATCCCGATCGCGGTTCCGGCGATGGTCAGCATGCCGGTGGCGATCCCGGCGATGAGCGCGGTGGCCCCGAGGATGACCACCTGACCGAGTGCGACGATCCCGATGCCCAGGATCTTGCCCCACATGAGGTGCAGCGGTTTGACGGTCGCGAGCAGCAACTCGACGATGCGGGAGGTCTTCTCCTCGACGACGCCGACCGCGATCATGTTGCCGCCCAACATGATCGCCATGATGAGCAGCATCGAACCGACCAGTGCCACGACGATGCGTTGCGCGGTGTCGGGTGTCTGGGGTTCGGTGTCGACGGTCTGGATCACCGCGCGTGGCAGATCCGCGGCGTCGACGCCGCGCTGCGCCAGCCCGTCGGCGAGGGTGGCCTGCTCGATCGAGGACCGGAGCACGCTCGAGAGGTCTTCGGACAGACCGGTTTTGCTGATCAGCGTGTAGGAGTTGTACGGGCCGACGACGACGGCGGCGTCGACGTCCCCGGCCGCCACCTGATCACGGGCCTGCGCATCGGAATCGAGTGTCACCACCGACATCGGGGTGCCGACGGCCTCGCCGATCTCGGTGACGGTCACCGACAGTGAGCGATCCGCGCCCACCATGCCGATGCGTTCGCTGTCCTCGCCGCCGCCGCTGAACGCCTTCCAGACGATCAGCCCGACGACGATCACGAGCATCAGGGCCACCGTGCTCAGCACGAAGGACTTCGTGCGGGCGCGGGTGGAGATCTCGCGCTGGGCGATCAGCCAGACCGACGTCATGGCGCCGGCACCGGCACCGGCGCCGGCGTCTGCGGACGTGGGCGTGGGACGCGTGGGTGTGGGGGTGTTCATGCCGATACCACCTCTCGGAACATGTCGGTCAATGATGGTGTGGACGTGGCGAATCGGTGCACCGGTCCGGTGCGCAACGCGGCGGCCAGGACGGCCTGGTCGTCGATCGTCGCGGGATCGACGCGCAGCAGCGTGGTCTGTCCGTAGGCCGCCTCGAGCACCCCCGGAATCCCGTCCGCCCAGGGCGTGTCGATACCGGGTCCGGCGACCTCGAGGGTCATCCCGCCCCGTGCGCGCAGATCGTCGACGGTGCCCAGGGCACGCATCTCGCCGCTCGCCACGATGCCGACCCGATCACACAGGCGTTGCACCAGGTCGAGCTGATGGGAGGAGAAGATCACCGGGATGCCCTCGGCTGCTTTCTCTTTCAGGACGTCACTCATCACGTCGACGGCCACCGGGTCGAGACCGGAGAACGGTTCGTCGAGAACCAGGACCGCCGGATCGGCGATGAGCGCGGCGGCGAGCTGTACGCGCTGCTGATTGCCGAGCGACAGGTCGGACACGTTGTCGTCGAATCGTGCGGCCACACCGAGACGTTCGGTCCAACGTCGGGCCGAGTCCGCGGCGTCGGCCGCGGTCAATCCGTGCAGCCGGGCGAGGAATCGGAGCTGCTCGCCGACCTTCATCTTCGGGTACAGGCCGCGTTCCTCGGGCATGTAGCCGATGCGGCGCCGGGTCGCCAGGTCGATCGGACGATCACCGAGTGTGACGGTTCCGGAATCGGCGGCGAGCACACCGAGGATGATGCGCATCGTGGTGGATTTTCCCGCACCGTTGCTGCCGACGAATCCGAAGATCTCGCCGGGCCGGACGGTGAAGGTCATGTCGCGCAACGCGATCACGTCGCCGTAGCGTTTGTGTAGGCCATCGATGATCAATGAGTCGGTCATCGCAGCCCTCCCTCCTGGTTGATGGTGGACGAACCGTGCGTGGACGAATTCGGTGTGGGTGGTTCGGCGGTGGGTGGTTCGGCGTAGTCCTCGGGATCGGGGTCGGCCATCCACCAGGCGGTCAGCATCGACGGCAGGACCGCGGCGGCCAGCATCAGCGAGATCAGCAGTATCGCAACGCCATAGATCGCCTGCGGGTCGACGTTGTCGAGATTGGACAGGCCGATGAGGACGAAGTAGGGGATGAACATCAGGCTGAACAGGACGATGAAGGCGATCGAGCGGGCCGAATTGCGTTGGGCCAGCTGGATCTCGTCGAGTGCGGTGATCGGGGCGTCGCCGATCGACCCGGTGATGATGCGCAGGATGCGCTGACATGCCAGGGTCGTCGCCGCGCCGATGAAGAACGGGATGAGGAACCAGTCCGAGCTGAAGAACGCGATGACGGATCCGACGATCATCACGACCACCGCCGCCGCCTGGGCCGCGACGACCCGGCGATAGCTCTTCCGGTTACGCCAGCGGGGCAGTTGGTGGGCGGTGCGGGCGGCGAAGCGACGGTGCCGCCGGCCGCGCCACGCGTCGTAGCGCCGCCACACCGCGGGTTTCGCCGTTTCGGGAATCGCCGAATTCGGGTCGTACATCGTGCACCTCCGGGGTCGGTGGTAGCTCGTGTTCAGCGGATCGGGTCGGTCGACCGCCGTGCGTAGAGTTCGGCCGACATCGCGCCGAACTCGGTGCGGCTGAACACGGCCTCGACCGGGAGATCGAAGACGTCGCAGATGCGAAACGCCAGGTCGAGGCTGGGGTAGTGGTCGCCGCGTTCGAGTGCGCCGACCGTCTGGACGTTGATGTCGACCAGTTCGGCCAGCTGAGCCCGCGACATCCGCCGCTCGGCGCGGAGCACGCCGATGCGGTTGAAGATCGGGAGCTTGTCACCCCGTCGAACCGGACTCATAGAACCAAGTGTTGGGAAAACCCAACAGAATGTCAACCCTGTATTCCGGATCGTTGCCGAGTCAGCCGCGTCCGAGAATCTCGACGACGTTGCGCGCGGCCTCGCGGCCGGCCCGATTGGCGCCGATCGTCGACGCCGACGGTCCGTATCCGAGCAACTGGATACGAGGATCGGCGGCCACCGTGGTGGCCAGCCGTCCGGTCATGGTGATGCCGCCACCGGGCGCACGCAGATGCAGGGGTGCGAGGTGGTCCAGGGCGCTGCGGAATCCGGTGTTCCAGAAGATGACGTCGACGTCGAGATGCTCACCGGCCGGCTTGGTGGGTGAGGCAGTGGTGGCCGAGCCGCAGTCCCAGCACACCCCCGTCTCGGTGATCCGGGTGAACATCGGACGCCACGCCAGGATGCCGTCGGCTCGGGCCGCCTCAATCGCCGGGGTCGACGACAACCCGGTCACCGACACCACCGAGGTGGGTGGCAGCCCGGCGCGCACCCGGCGTTCGACGCGGGCGACGGCCTCCCGTCCCTCGTCGGCGGTGAACGGTCCCGGACGAAACCGTGGTTCGGTGCGCGAACACCAGAAGGTCTGTGCGCCAGGGGCATTGCGGGCGATCTCGATGAGTAGCTGGATGGCGGAGATCCCGGCGCCGACGACGAGTACGCGTTTCCCGGCGAACTCGTCCGGTCCGGTGTAGTCGTGGGTGTGCAGTTGCCGCCCCGCGAAGTCGGCGATCCCCGGGATGAACGGGATGAACGGCCGATCCCAGGTGCCGGTGGCATTGATCAGCGTCCGCGAATGAACCGCGCGCCCGTCGCCCAGCGTGGACACGAAGCCATCGTCGTCGCGCCCGACGCTTTGGACGTGGACGGGACGCCGAACCCGAAGGTCAAACTTCTCCTCGTAGCGGCCGAAGTACTCCGGTACCGCAGTCGCCGCCGGGTACTCGTCGCAGTCGACGCCGAGCGCCTCGGTCAGACCGTATCCGGGCAGGTCGTGGACGTGATTGGCGCCGGCCAGGGTCAACGTCGGCCACCGGAACTGCCACGCTCCGCCGGGGCCGGGTGCGTGGTCGAGGACCACATATCGCCCCGACAGACCGAAGCGTTCCAGGAAGTACGCGGCGGACAACCCGGCCTGGCCGCCACCGATGATGACAACGTCGACGTCCAGGCTGTTACGGCCGGTATCCGGGGCCAGGTCTGTCACAGGCACGACGTCATTCTGCGCCTGTCGGCATTGTTAGGATGCGGGGCGTGCTGAGAACGCATTCCCGCTGGTACGCGACAGCTGTGATCATGGCAGTTCTCGCCGTCGCCGGATGCGGGCTCTTCGATGATGGCATCGAAGATGTCTCTGATGTGTCGTTGCCGCGGCCACCCGCGGGTTTTGCGCTCACGCCACCGGGAGCAACGCTCACGTTGGGCGAGACGGCTCACGTCGCCACAAAGCAGGTCGCATCAGAACTGTTCAACAAGACCGGACCCACCACGTACTGGGCAATCGTCACGCGCCGTCCGAAGGTGGTGGACCCGTCCTTGGTGAGCTCCGGTGACGATGTCGCCCGCCAGGCCACCAAGATTGTCTGTTTCGTCTACGACGTGACTTTCTTGGGGTCCGGTGACGACGGGCCCGGCGACGGGGTCGTCATTGTTCCGCATCTGTACCCGGTAGGTGACGACGGCGGTCTCGCCAATTCGGCGGTGGTGTCGAACAATGTGTGCGATGTCGCGATCGACGATGAGGCGTCCTCGGATCTCGGCCGGCTCGAGGTCGGGAAAACCTATCCGGATGCGTGCATCGGTTTCATCGGCAAGCCGGGCCACGAGGGCGTCGAACCGACGGGGGTCGCGTTCCGCTACGGCGGCTTTGCCGGTCTCTCGAACAAGCCGGTGTGGTGGCAGTCGTAGCAGGCGGCTGTCGGGTCTCGGTTGGGTAGGCTCTGGGGTCATGATTGCAACCAGTGCAGACGGTGCGGTGACCACCATCGAGCTCGATCGGCCCGACAAGCGCAACGCGCTCAACGACGACCTTCTCGATGCGCTCGCCTCGGCGTTCGAGGCGGCGGTGGACTCCGGAGCCCGCGCCATCGTGCTCACCGGTCGTGGCAGTGTGTTCTCCGCCGGCGCGGACCTCTCGGGCCCGGTCTACGATCCGGGCTTCCTCGATCATCTGGTGGCCACCCTGCAGAAGATCGAATCGACGCCGGTGCCGGTCATCGCCGCGGTCAACGGGCCCGCCCTCGGCGGGGGGCTGCAGCTGGCGATGGCCGCCGACCTTCGGGTGATGGCGCCGGACGCCATCGCCGGGATCCCGGCGGCGAAAATCGGTGTGGCGGTGGACGAGTGGACCATCCGTCGACTGGTGTCGCTGGTCGGTGCCGGGCAGGCGGGCGGGATGCTGATCGGCTGCGATCCGCTCTCAGCCGACCGCGCCCACGCCCTCGGATTCGCCAACCGCATCGGTGATCTCACCGACGCGCAGCACTGGGCGGCGATGATCGCCGAACTCGCGCCACTGACGCTGCAGCACTACAAGCTCGTGCTCAACGGCGACGGTGCGCGTGCGGCCGCACCCGCCGAACGCCACGAGGCGATGCTACGGGCCTGGAACAGTGCCGACATGGCCGAGGGGCGCGCGGCCCGATCCGAGAAGCGCAAGCCGATCTTCACCGGAAAGTAATTCGGACACAGAGGTATTCGGGTTTCCCCACGACCGGGCGCGTGTAACGTGACCGATACCTGAGTGATCGCTGGGAGAAACACGGCCACCCTACGTTGGCGGAATCCATGTCCGATTGGGAGTCCGTCCACCAAGGAGTCAGTGTGTCCCCAGAACCCCACCATCACCACGGCGTCGAGGAGTTCACCGCCGAGATCGGTGAGATCGAGAATGCCGAGCACGGCATCATCGCCACCGGTGCCGCCGCCGCGGCCGCTCGCGAGTCCCTCGAGGACTACACGCTGCGTTTCGCGCCCCGCAGCTACCGCAAGTGGGGTCCGGGCGTGGTCGCGATCTCCGCACTCGGCGGCATCGCCTACCTCGCCGACTTCGCCATCGGCGCCAACATCGGTATCGCCAACGGCACCGGAAATGCGTTGTGGGGCATCCTGTTCTTCGCCGTGGTGATCGTGCTCACCGGCTATCCGCTGGCCTACTACGCCGCGCGCTACAACATCGATCTCGACCTGATCACGCGCGGCAGCGGCTTCGGCTACTACGGTTCGGTCCTGACCAACGTGATCTTCGCGTCGTTCACGTTCATCTTCTTCGCGCTCGAGGGTTCGATCATGGCCCAGGGCCTCAAGCTCGGCCTGCACATCCCGTTGTGGCTGGGCTATCTCGCCTCCTCGGTGCTGATCATCCCGCTGGTCATCTACGGCATGAACACCCTGGCCAAGCTGCAGGTGTGGACCACCCCACTGTGGCTGATCATGATGGTCGCGCCGTTCCTGTACCTGGTGATCAGCCACCCCGAGGCCATCGGGCAGTTCCTGGCCTTCAGCGGTGGTACCGATGCGAACAATCAAGCCGGACACGGTGTCTCGTTCGCCGGCACCATGCTGGCCGCCGGTGTGTGTCTGTCGCTGATCGCGCAGATCGCCGAGCAGATCGACTACCTGCGATTCATGCCGCCGAAGACCCCGGAGAACAAGCGCAAGTGGTGGACCGCGGTGCTGACCGCCGGCCCGGGTTGGGTGTTCTTCGGTGCCATCAAGCAGGTCGTGGGTCTGTTCCTGGCCGTCTACATCATCATGCATTTCGCCGAGCAGGCCGGCGTCGCCAACGAGCCGGTGCATCAGTTCCTGGCGATCTACGACGACTTCATGCCCTACTGGCTGGCACTGACCCTGGCCGTCATCCTGGTGGTCATCAGTCAGGTCAAGATCAACGTGACCAACGCCTACTCCGGCTCGCTGGCCTGGACCAACAGCTTCACCCGTGTCACCAAGACCTACCCGGGCCGCCTGGTCTTCCTGATCTTCAACGTCGCCATCGCGATCGTGCTGATGGAGGCCGACATGTTCAGCTTCCTCAACGAGCTGCTGAACTTCTACGCCAACTGCGGTATCGCCTGGATCGTGGCCGTCGCCTCCGACATCGCCATCAACAAGTACCTGCTGAAGATCTCGCCGAAGGAGCCGGAGTTCCGCCGCGGCATGCTCTACAACATCAACCCGGTCGGTTTCGTGTCGGTCATCGTGGCGGCCGGAGCGTCGATCCTGGTGTACTTCCACGCCTTCGGTGACAGCATCCAGCCGTACTCACCGCTGGTCGCGTTGATCCTCGCGCTGGTGCTCCCGCCGATCCTGGCGGTGGCCACCAAGGGCAAGTACTACCTGCGCCGCACCGACGACGGCATCGACATCCCGATGTATGACGAGCACGGCAACCCGACCGACGAGCGACTCCTGTGCTGCGTCACCGGAATCGAATTCGAGCGTCCCGACATGATCGCATCCGCGGTTCCGGGGCCGAACGGGGAGAAGCAGTACATCTCCTCGCTGGCACTGTCGTGCGACAAGAGCGGCAAACACGTTCTGCCGGCCCAGGATTCGTCGACGATGACCTCCGACATCCCCGTCGACACCGATTCATCGTCGGTGGATGGGTCCACGACGGCGGACAAGAGCGACGCCTGAGGCGTCATGCCGTGCGGCGATGAGTTGCGCGGCGATCGAGACGGCGACCTCGGTGGGCGTGTGCCCGCCGAGGTCGAGTCCGAGTGGGGACCGTAAGCGTCCCAACTGTTCTGCCGTCACACCCGCCTGCCGCAGGCGGGTGGTGCGGTCGGCGACGGTGCGGCGGGAGCCGAGCGCACCGACGAACCCGATGGTCGAACCCAGCGCCACGCGCAGCGTGGGAACGTCGAACTTCGCCTCGTGGGTCATCACGCACACGACGGTGCTCTCATCGACGCCGCCGTCGGCGATCTGAGCCGACAGATACCGGTCCGGCCACTCGATCACCACCTCGTGGGCCGCGGGAAACCGTGCGGCGGTGGCGAAGACGGCGCGCGCGTCGACGACCGTCACGCGGTAGCCGAGATCGGCACCCAACGCACTGAGTGCACGGACGAAATCGTTGGCGCCCACCAGGATCAGCCGCGCCGGCGGAGCGAAGGTCTGCACGAAGGTGCGTGGCCGGGAACCGGCCTGGCCCGGGTCATCGCAGTCGTCGACGCCGATGATGCCGCTGCGCCCGGTGGCCAACAGGTCGTCGACGTCGCGATCCAGGCGCAGCCATGGGCCCTGTCCCGGGCGAGACGCCAGATGCCAACGGGGCGTGGCGGTCAGGGTGGTGGCCCAGGCCAGTGGGGTCCCGGCGTCGGCGGCGGCACGGATCCGGCGCAGGTCGTCGAGGCGATCACCATCGAGTCGTTCGATGAACACCTCGACCTCACCACCGCAGGTCAGGCCGACGGCGATGCCGTCGGGGTCGGCGTATCCGAATCGTTCGACGACCGCACATCCGGTGCTCAGCACGTCCGCCGCCGATTCGATGACCGCGGATTCCACACACCCTCCCGACAGCGATCCGATGACCTCGCCCTCGGCGGTGACGACCATGGCCGTGCCGGCCAGGCGGGGCGCCGAACCGGTGGTCGCCACCACCCGTGCCAGCGCGACCGGCGAGTGCTCGAGGCGCTCGATCAACGGGGTCAGGACATCACGCATCCCCCCAGTGTGGGCGCCTCCGGTGGGACCCGCCAGTCAGCCGCCCAGAACCCGCTCGAGATACGGATTGGCGAACACCCGATGCGGATCGAATCGCTCTCGCACAGCGATGAATTCATCGAATCGCGGATACACCGACCGCAGGTACTCCGCGTCGCGGATATGCATCTTGCCCCAGTGCGGTCGGCCGCCGTGGGCGACCATGATGGCCTCGACGTCGGCGAAGTACGCCGCGGAGTCGGCGGCGTCGTCGCCGTGATAGCGGTGCACCGCGATGTAGCCGCTCGCCCGACCCGACGCCGTGGACAGCATCAGGTCATCGGCGGCGGCCGCGCGCACCTCGATGGGGAAGCTGACCCGATATCCGGTGCGCTCGATCATCGTCCGCACCTCCCGCAGCGCTTCCGGGACCGCCTCGAGAGGCAGGGCGTACTCCATCTCGCGGAACCGGACGGTGCGTGAGGAGATGAACACCTTGTCGCTCCGGTCGGTGAAGGTGCGCGCCGACAGCACCCGACCGGACACCTGGCTCAGGGTCGGTACCACCGCGGGCACCCGCGCACCCATCGCGCACATCACCCGAAATGCCCCATTGGACAACAGTTCGTCGTCGATGTACCGGCGCACCGACCCGGCGCCGGATCGTTCGACCCGACCGTCGAGTCGGGTGTTGCTCTTGGCCAGCGTGCAGCGGGTGTGCGGAAACCAGTAGAACTCGTGATGATCCTGGGAGGCGACGCGATCGAGGAAACCGTCGATCGCGTCGTCGACATCGAGGGGATATTCCTGCGCGCGGATGGAGAAGGCGGGGACGCACTGCAGGGTGAGTTCGACGACGATGCCCAGCGCGCCCAGGCCGAGGGCGACGGCGCCCAGATCGGGATCGCCGGCATCGACCGTGATCACCTCACCGGTTCCGGAAACCAGTGTGGCGGAGGTGATCTGAGTGCTGATGCCGCCGAAGCGGCCGCCCGTTCCGTGGGTACCGGTGGAGGTCGCCCCGGATATGGTCTGGCGGTCCACGTCGCCGAGGTTGGTCATCGCCAGTCCGCGATCGGCGAGGAGCCCGTGGAGCTCGTGCAGATGTGTTCCGGCCCGCAGGGTCACCCGGCGGGTCTCGGCGTCGACGGCGACGAGCCCACGCATCCCCGACATGTCCAGCTGCATCCCGGGGGCGAGCGCCACCGGCGAGAAACTGTGCCCGGCGCCAACGGCTTTCACCGTCGAACCCTCATCGGCGGCGCGGGCGACGAGGGCGGCGACCTCCTCGACGCCGGTCGGTCGCTGCACCGACGACGGCACGCACTCCACGGTGCCGCCCCCGTTGCGCCAGGTGGCGGGAGCGTGTGCAGACCCGCGCGTATCCGACCTCGTCACAGAAAACACTTCCCTTCTCCGCGGTAGGTGGGGACCACGGCGTCGACGGTGGCGGTGCCCGATGCGTCTCGGGTGATCATCGCGACGCGGGCCGATCGTTCGCAGATCTCGCCGGACTTGGTGTGCCGGAACCAGACCCGATCACCGATGGTCAGCGCCGAGGTGCCTGGCCCGTGCAGCGGGGTCTGCACCTCGCCGGCCGCCTCGGTGCCCACGTACTCCAGCCCGGGGGGCCACACCGGCCGGGGCAGACGATCCGGACCGGGCGGGCCCGACGCGATCCAGCCACCCCCGGCGCACGTCACGAAGCCCGGGGCGGGGACCCGCACGACGTCGAGGCCGAAGGTCATCGCCGGCGCCGGATGAAAATGCCGGTAGGTGTCGAACAGATGCCCGCCGAACACCCCACTGCCGGCGGCGATGTCGGTGATCGACTGATCGCGTGCGGTGGCCTCCAACGATCCGGTGCCGCCGGCATTGATGATCGCCAGGTCGGCGACGTCGCGCAGCGCGGCGACGACCCGGCCACGGCGACGCCGGATCTCGGCCATCGACGCCCGCTGCATCGCCTGGACGATCCGATTGGTGAGGGGTTTGCCGTCGACCGCATTGCCGACACCGGCGACCTGCGCCTCGTACGACATCACCCCGACCAGATCGAAGCCGGGCCGCTCGGCGATGTGACGGCCGAGGGCCAGTGCCTCGTCGAGGTCGTGAACAGGGGAGCGGCGCACCCCGATGTGGATGCGCCGGCCCAGCCGCAGCGAGGCGTCGAGGTCGACGGCCACCCGCACCGACGGCCGGGTGCCGGGTGCGGCGACGGCGTCGATCGCGTCGAGGTGTGACACCGAGTCGACCAGGACGGTGACCCGGGTGGTGGCGACGTCATCGGCGAGAAACTCCGCGAGGGCTCCGCGGCGCAGCGTCGGATATCCCATCAGGACGTCATCGATTCCGGATTCGGTTGCCAGCCACCGTGCTTCGTCGATGTCGTAGGCGAGGACGCCGGCGAATCCGGGGCGACCGACGATGTCGGCGATGACCGACCGGACCCGCAGCGACTTGCTCGCCAACCGGATCGGGACGCCACCGGCGCGGCGCAGCAGATCGGCCACATTGTGTTCGAGGGCCGCGACGTCGACCGCGATCACCGGGCTGTCGAGGCCGGCGGCGTCGACGGCGTCGGAGAAACCCTCCCAGTAGGCGGCCGGATCACGCCGCCACAACCCGGGCCGCTCCGGACCCATCTCAGTCGGCGACGGCATAGGCCATGGTCTGTCGCACCAGGTAGTCCATCAGGGTGCCGACGACGGCGTCGTCGGCCGTGCTCAGGTAGATCAGGGTGATCGAGATGAGCGACCCGACCATCACCGGCGCGATCTCACTGGTGGGATGGGACCAGCGGATGCCCGCCTGCCGCGCGGAATGGGCGAGGCCCTCGGCGGCGACCGCGTACAGGGTCTCGTACATCCGTTTGCCGTCGCGTTGCAGTTCGGGGTGGTTGTGGGCGTAGATCCCCAGCGAGATCGTCGCCTGCAGGCGTCCCGGGTCGGCCTTGAGCATCGAGTAGAACGCGTCGAGTTGGGTGCGCATGGTGGTTTCCATCAACGCGAGCGTCGACCCGCTGCCGACGTCACCGGTGGCCTGGATGATCCGCAACATCTGGCCGATGTCGGTGGGGACGGCGGTCTCCATCACCGCGCACAGCAGCGCGGTGCGCGACTCGAAGGCGTAGTGGAAACTCGCCAACGGCATGTCGGCGTGGGCGCAGATCCGGCGGGTCGTCGCACCCTCGACGCCGTGGTCGGCGATCACCCGATAGGCGGCCTCGACGAGCGCTGCGCGGCGCTCGGTCACCGACATCCGTGCCAACGTGGTGTTCGCTTCCTTGCTCGCATGCGCACCGGCGGGATCGTCGGTGAGTGCAGGCGAGAATATTAGCAAGCGGAAGCCTGGGGCGCGTCGGTGTGTCGTCATGAGGGGACGACGCGAGGAGATGTCCTACGCTGGTTCTCGTGACGACGCCCATCGAATGGACTCCGGCGGACGCGCTCGGACGAGCGATGAGTTCCGCGGGTGCCCTCGGTGTCCGCGCGGTCGGTGCCGCCGTCGGCGGGCTCGCGTCGGCCGGGCTCGCCTCGGCCCGCGCCATCGGCGCCGATCCCGACAGCATCCGGCCCCTCGTGGTCGCCTCACCCAACTTCAACGGGGTCGCCTTCACCAACCTCGAGCCGCCTACCGCGGGCGTGGCCCCGGACTGGAAGACGATGGTCGACATGGCCCGCCGCCCGGGTCGCCCCGGAGCCGGGATCCGGGTCGAGCGACCGGTGTTCGCCGACGACCCGCGGGCGTTGGCCGCCACCTGGCTCGGACACGCCTCGGTCCTCGTCGAGGTCGACGGCATGCGCGTCCTCACCGACCCGGTGTTCTCCAAGCGGTGCTCGCCGAGTCAGACGGTCGGTCCGGCCCGCATGCATCCGTCCCCGGTCACCGTGGCGGATCTGCCCGCGCTCGACGTCGTCCTGATCAGTCACGACCACTACGACCATCTCGACATGGCCACCGTCGTCGGGATCGCCGCCGCGCAGCCCGACGCGGTGTTCGTCGCGCCGCTCGGGGTGGCAGCGCACCTGCACGCCTGGGGCATCTCCCACGGCCGCATCCGGCAGGCCGATCTGTGGGGCGCCGTCACGCTGACCGGCCGCACCGGAACCACCGTGCGTTTCGTCTGCGGACCGGCCCGGCATTTCTCCGGACGCATGTTCACCCGCGACCTCACCCAATGGGCGAGTTGGGCGATCGTCGGACCCACCCACCGCGTCTTCTTCTCCGGCGACACCGGCTACACCGAGCGGTTCGCCGACCTCGGGGACCGGCTCGGTCCCTTCGATCTCACCCTGATCGCCGTCGGCGCCTACGATCCGCTGTGGCCGGACGTGCACGTCGACCCCGAGGAGGCCGTCGCCATCCACCGGATGGTGTCCGGGTCCGCCGGCACCGACGCGGTGATGTTGCCGATCCACTGGGGAACCTTCTCGCTGGCCCGGCATGCGTGGGCCGACCCGATCGTGCGGCTGCTGCCCGCCGCCGGCCGCAACGCGACGACGGTGATGGTGCCGCAGCCGGGTGGCTCGATCGATCTGACCCACCGCCAGGGCACCGGGCTCACCGACCCGCAGTGGTGGGAGCGCTCCGCGTGAAGCTGACGAAAACCGCGCCCGGCGACCGGGCGCACATCGGTGGGCTGTCCGCCGACGAGGTCGCCCAGCGCGTCGCGGCCGGTCAGGTCAACACCATGCCGGACCGATCCGGCCGCAGCGTCGGCGACATCGTCCGCGCCAACGTGTTCACCCGCATCAACGCGATCCTCGGGGTGCTGTTCGCCCTCGTCGCGGCCACCGGCTCGTTCATCAACGGACTGTTCGGGCTGCTCATCGTCGCCAACAGCGGAATCGGCATCATCCAGGAGATCCGCGCCAAACGCACCCTCGATCGTCTCGCCATCGTCGGGCAGACCCACCCGAAGGTGCGCCGCGACGGGGTCGTCGCCGAACTCGTCCCCGGTGAGGTGGTGCTCGACGACATCATCGAGGTCGGCGCGGGTGATCAGATCGTCGTCGACGGTGAGGTCGTCGAATCCCTCGCCCTCGATGTCGACGAATCCCTGCTCACAGGTGAGGCCGACGCGATCGACAAATTCCCCGGCGACAAGATCCTCTCCGGCAGTTTCGTCGTCTCCGGGTCCGGTGCCTACCGGGCCACCAAGGTGGGCGCCGACGCGTATGCCGCGCAACTCGCCGCCGAGGCGTCGAAGTTCACCCTGGTGTCCTCCGAACTGCGCTCCGGCATCGACCAGATCCTCAAGGTGATCACCTGGCTGCTGATCCCGGCCGGCATCCTGACCATCATCAACCAGGTGTTCATCAGCCAGAACGGATGGCGCGCCTCGCTTCTGGGCATGGTCGCCGCGCTCGTCCCGATGGTGCCCGAGGGGCTGGTGCTGATGACCTCGATCGCCTTCGCGGTCGGCGTGGTGCGACTGGGCCGACGCCAATGCCTGGTCAACGAACTGCCCGCGATCGAAGGGCTCGCCCGCGTCAACGTGGTCTGCGCGGACAAGACCGGCACCCTCACCGAGAACGGGATGCGGCTGTCGGAGGTACGGGGCCTGCCGGATGACACCGCCGCCGACGCCGGCTCGGGCTGGGACACCTCCCGCGCCGAGCAGGTGCTCGCGGCGCTGGCCGCCACCGACCGCAGCCCCAACGCCAGCGTGGCGGCGCTCGCCGAGGCCTACCCGAGTGCACCCGACTGGCAGCTGAGTGCGATCGAACCGTTCACCTCCGCCAAGAAGTGGAGCGGGATGTCGTTCGTCGACGCCACCGGCGCCGATCGGGGCAACTGGATTCTCGGTGCCCCCGATGTACTGCTCGATCCCGACAGTGCCCCGGCCCGGCAGGCCTCCGAGATCGGTGAGTCGGGACTGCGGGTGCTGCTGCTCGGCCACACCGACGTCCCCGTCGACACCACCCCCGCCGACGGCGCGAACGTCCCGGGCACCCTGGTCCCCACGGCGCTGGTGGTCCTCGAACAGCGGGTGCGCGACGACGCCCGCGCCACCCTCGACTACTTCGCCTCCCAGCACGTCGATGTCAAGGTCATCTCCGGCGACAATGCCCGTTCGGTGGGCGCCGTCGCGCAGTCCCTCGGCCTCGGATCACCGGACGCCGCCGTCGACGCGCGGACCCTGCCCACCGACATCGACGCGCTGGCCGACGTCGTCGAGAACGGGGTGATCTTCGGGCGGGTGCGCCCCGACCAGAAGCGGGCGATGGTCGCCGCGCTGCAGTCGCGTGACGACACCGTGGCGATGACCGGTGACGGCGTCAACGACGTCCTCGCGCTCAAGGATGCCGACATCGGGGTGGCGATGGGATCGGGTAGCTCGGCGGCCCGGTCAGTGGCACAGATCGTGTTGCTGGACAACAAGTTCGCCACCCTGCCCTACGTGGTGGGTGAGGGTCGCCGGGTGATCGGCAACATCGAGCGGGTCTCCAACCTGTTCCTCACCAAGACGGTGTACGCGGTGCTGCTCGCCTTGTTCGTCGGCGTCGCCGGACTGGCCGGCAAGATCTTCGGCTTCGATTCGCTCAGCTATCCGTTCCAGCCCATCCACGTCACCATCTCGGCGTGGTTCACCATCGGCATTCCCGCGTTCATCCTCTCGCTCGCCCCCAACAACGAGCGGGCCCGCACCGGTTTCGTCAAACGTGTTTTGCGGCAAGCGGTTCCGAACGGCATCATCGTCGGGCTGTGTGCCTTCATCACCTACGTGATCGTCAATCCCGGCGGTAAGGGCGTGACGCTGGGCGGTGACGGCGTCGATCTCCCTCCGGCGCAGACCCAGGCCGCCACCGCGACGTTGATCTGTCTCATCGCGGTCGCGCTCTACGTGCTGGCCGTCGTCGCGCGCCCCTATACCTGGTGGAAGCTGCTGCTGCTCGCGGTGTCGGTGGGCGCCTACGTGATCATCTTCGCCTGGCCGTGGACGCAGACCATGTTCAAACTCGACTCCTCGAACTGGCAGATGAACAGTGTGGCGTTCATCGCCGCGGCGGTCGGCATCGTCTGCGTGGAGATCGTGTCGCGGGTCATGCCCCGAATCATCGTGTCCGATGGCGGCGGACACCATCACGACCTACACTCGGTGGCCGCCGTGCACGACTCGACGATCAAGGAGTGATCTGATGGATCTCAAGGGACTGGTCGACAAGGCCAAGGCCGCACTCAGGGGAAACCCGAGCCTGATCGACAAGGGTGGCGACGCCATCGACAAGGCGACCGGCGGAAAGTACGCATCGCAAGTCGACAAGGCGCAGGACGCCGCCCGCAAGGCCGTCGGCGCCCCGGATGCCCCCAAGCCTGCCGATGCCCCGAAGCCTGCCGATGCCCCGAAGCCTGCCGATCCGAACACCTCGGGCGAGCAGCCGAAGTAGCCCGCTCACTGCGCCCGCGGATGTCGGCGATAGGCCGACACCGTCGGATCGTCGGCGATCCAGAATCGCCACGCGACATCGGCGGCGCGGCGGACCCCCACACGGGGTCCGCTGTGCAGCCGCGCCGCGGAGACCGGCTGCGCAGGAAACCGCAGCGCGACCGGCTCCGGGCCACCCAGATCGGCACCGAGGTCGGCGGCGGTGATACCCAGTGCGCGGGCCAGATTGCCCGGCCCGCGGGCCAGGGCGGCATCGGCGACGCCACCCCGACGTTCCCGCGCCACGTCGAACCCGGCGATCACCTCTCCCGCGCGCACGAGCACGGCCGACGCCTCCCCGTCAGGGCCGGTCACCACATTCGCGCAGTGATGACCGTGGATGCGGTAGACATACAGCCGTCCGGCCGGCCCATACATGATCTCCGATCGGGGAGTCCGCACGTACGCGTGTGACGCCGGATCCCGTGGTCCCGCATACGCCTCGACCTCGGTGATCCGGACGGTGACACCGTGACCGACCAGCAGCGCATCCAGCAAGGACATCGCGACGACGTCGACCGGCGCCGTGGTGAGGGTGAGGCCCGGGTGCACGTGATCGCCTCGGACTGACTCTCCAGTAGGCTTTCGCACCATGGCCAAAACGAGTGACTCCATCGAGGTCGAGCTGTCACCGGAGGATACCTGGACCGCCGCGTCGGACCTGTCGCGGTTCGACGAGTGGCTGATCCTGCACGACGGCTGGCGCAGCGCCCTGCCTGCCCCGCACGAACTGCGCAAGGGCACCGCGGTGAGCTCCGTCGTCAAGGTCAAGGGCACGCGGGTGCGTTTCGACTGGGTGATCGACCGGTTCGTCGAGGGCAAGGAGGTGCGGCTCAAGGGTTCCGGCAAGGGCGGGGTGAAGTCCACCCTCGACCTCGCGATCGCCTCGACCGCGACGGGGTCGACCATCACCTTCACCGTCGAACTCGGTGGGCTGCCGTTGCTGGGCCCGATAGGCAAGGCCACCGCGATGGCGGTGTCCGGTGACCTGCACAAGTCACTGGACCGATTCCGCGAGGTGTTCGCCTGAGCGTCCCGCTACACTCAGCGGGCGATTTCCACATCCTCAGGGGGATATGACGTATGGGCCGGCACAGTTCGGAATCCGCTGACTCCGATTCGGGTGAGAACTCGACCGGTCCTCGCCGGCGGGTCGATCCGCCTCCCGTCACCGGGCCGACCCCTGCGGCGAAGCCGGGCGACTCGTTCGGCTTCGACCATCGTGAGGTGAAGTCCTCCCATCGGGGCGCATGGCTGTGGGGGCTGGGTGCGCTCGTGGTGATCGCGGCGCTGGTGGCGGGTGTGATCATCTGGCGCACCGTCGGCTCGTCGGAATGCGATGACCGGCAACGTGTCACGGTCGCCGCGGATCCGACGATCGCCGCCTCGCTGCGGGAAGCCGCCGCCACGGTCTCGGCGCAGGGCTGCTACGACTACACCGTCAACGCGGTGTCCGGTGCCGACGCCCCGGGCGTGCTGACCAGTGGCGATCAACGCCCCGACCTGTGGGTGCCGGATTCGCAGACCCAGGCCCGCCGGGTGTCCACGCAGGTGCGCCAGGATCTGAACCTGACTTCCGAGTCGCTGGTGTCCACCCCGACGGTCGTCGTCGGCAAGAAACTCCCGGAACTGACCGGCTGGCAGCAGGTGATGACGCTGCCGGATCTGCGCACCGGCAGCCCGATCGTCACCAGCACGGGTGACGCGCCGATCGTCGGGGCCCTCGCCGAAGTGGATGCCGGCAAGCTGACCCAACCGGAACTGGTCAACGCCATGACCACATTGGCGGTGCAGCAGAACAATTTTCGCACGGTCAACGACAGCGAGGGTATGCGACTGAACCTCGCGAACACCTCCGACGTGCCGGTGGTGACCACCGAACAGCAGTACATTCTGTTCATGCGGACGCATCAGGGGTCGGACCTGAAGTTCGCGATCCCGGCCGACGGCACCGTCCTCCTCGACTACCCGCTGGTCAACACCGCCCCCACCGCGCGCGGTGCCGCGGCCGACGCCGCGGGCAAGGAGTTGGCGTCGGCGATCGCCGGAAACGCCGGGGAACCGTTGGCTCAGGCCGGTTTCCGTGAGCCGGGCGGGCGGGCTGCGCCCGGGGAACACCCGTACGGCACCGGTCAGCCGGTGACTGTGCTGACGCTGCGTGACCCGGCCGCCGTCGACAAGGCGCTGCGGCAATGGCAGGTGCTCGGCGTGCCGATCCGGACACTCGTCGTCCAGGACGTGTCCGGCTCGATGGAGGAATCGGCCGGATCCGGTTCCTCGACGCGAGCCGAGTTGCTCACCGAGGCGTCGCTGACCGGACTCACCCTCTTCCCGAACAACGCCATGATCGGTGGGTGGGCGTTCTCGGTCGACCGTGGACCCGACGGCCAGGACTGGGAACAGCTCGCGGCCATCAAGCGGCTCGACGCCCCCGCCGACAACGGACGCACGCACCGTGACGTGCTCGCCGCCGCGGTGAAGGCGGGTCTGGCGCCGGACAACCTCGGCGGCGGCACCGGCCTGTACGACACCACGCTCGCCGCGTTCAAGCAGGTCCAGGACACCTACGACCCGAACTACTCCAACAGCGTCATCATCATGACCGACGGACAGAACGACGACCGCGACAGCATCAGCCTCGACGACTTGCTCTCGCAGCTCAAGGAGCTCGAGGACCCGGCCCGGCCGGTGCTGATCCTGACCATCGCCATCAGCGACGACGCCGACACCGACGCGCTCAAGCAGATCGCCGACGCCACCGGGGGTACCACCTATGTGGCGACCACCGCGGACGACATCAGGTCGGTCTTCGTCAACGCCATCGCCGCGCGGGTGGAGGCGGCCGGACGGTGAGGCCGGGCCGGGGAGATTGCTGCGAGCTTTCTTAGGACCAGCTAAAAATATCTCCTCGGGGGAGGCGAAGCGGGTCCGTTTTCTCCAAGATGGGGAGCCATGACCCCAGCAATCCGGACCATGGTCCGCAAAGATGAGATCCTCACCATGACCCGCGCGGCGGGCGTGGTGGCCGCGGTCGCCGCCGTCGGACTGGCGACGGCCGCCTGCGGCAGTGACGACAGCTCCGCCTCCGACACCACCACCGGCGCGGCGGCCTCGGAGGCGGCGGGCGCATCGGGCACCGCATCGGACCCGGGCGCCACAACGGGGGAGTATCGCAACGGCACCTACACCGCCACCGGTCACTACACCACTCCCGGTGGTGAGCAGCAGATCGGCGTGACGGTCACCCTCGACGATTCCACGATCACCGCCGTCGAGCTCGATCGCAGTCAGACCCGGGGTACCTCCGCGGAATTCCAGCAGAAGTTCGCCAGCGGGATCGACGCCGAGGTGGTCGGCAAGAACATCGACGACCTCGACGTCAGCAAGGTTTCCGGATCGTCGCTCACCTCGGGTGGCTTCAACGATGCCATCGCCCAGATCAAGACCCAAGCCGCCGGCTGAGTGCGAGTGGGCGTTCGAGGCGCTCGGAACCCGGTGGGAGATCACCACCGATGTTCCCCTCGACGCCCACCGCCGCGACCTCGTCGTCGCCGAACTCGACCGCATCGACCGGTACTGGTCACGGTTCCGCGCCGACTCCACCGTTGCCGAGATGGCGCGCACATCCGGCCGATACACCGTCGCCGCCGAGGACCGGGCGCTGCTGGACTTCTACCGCGAGCTCTACACGGTCACCGAGGGCTCGGTGACCCCGCTGGTCCGGCAGATCCTCGACGACGCCGGATACGACGCGCAGTACTCCCTCACCCCGGCGGCGGCGATGGCCGCGGCTCCGGATTGGGATGACGTGATCGGTTGGGATGGAACATATCTCGACGTTCGAACTCCCGCTGTGGTGGATGTCGGCGCGGCCGGCAAGGGATTCGCGGTGGACCGGGTGGCGGCCATCATCGCCGACGGCCTCGATCGCTACATCGTCGACGCCGGCGGCGACATGGTGATCTCGCCGCGCGACGAACCGGTGCGCATCGCCCTCGAACATCCCCTCGACCCGACCAAGGCGATCGGTGTGGTCGCATTGGCCGGTGGTGCGCTGTGTGGTTCGGCGTCGAATCGGCGGACGTGGGCGGACTGGCACCACATCGTCGATCCCCGTACCGCCCGGCCCACCGACGATGTGCTCGCCACCTGGGTCTACGCGCCGGATGCGATGACCGCCGACGGACTGGCCACGGCGCTGTTCTTCACCGCGGCACGCCGATTGGCGGGTTGTGGCGAGCCGGCCATCCCCGGTCCGGCCGCTGCCACGCTCAGTGTGGGCAGCGATATCGCGGGATTCCGGTTGGAGCGCAATGACATCCCCACCCGCATCCCGAAGCACGTGACCATTCGCAGCAATGGAACGGTCGACCACACCAGGATTCCCGGATTGGAGCTCTACCTGTGACCCGCCTGACGCCCCGATGGCTCACGATGCACCGTGCGGTGCTGCTGGCATTGCTCGCCTTGGCCGTCGCGGCATTCGTCGTCGGAGCCGTCGACGACGACTTCTCCTATACGCCACCAGAACTGGCGTCGACGCTGATGACCTCGCTGGTGGTCAGCGGAGTGGTGACCTACCTGTGTGCGGCCATCGTGCGCGTACCGCCGAACGCGGATTCGTGGGCGATCACCGGGCTCATCCTGTTCTTCCTGATGCCCGGGGTCACCGACACCGCGTCCGCGGTGTCGGTGGTGATCGCCGCGGCGGCGGCCGCGATCAGCAAGTACGTCCTCGTCTGGCGACGGCGACTGATCATCAACCCGGCGGTCGCCGGGGCCGTGGTGTCCTACGCCGTCGCCTACGCGGGCGCGAGTCTCGGTGGGGTGCCGCTGAGTTCACCGTTCTGGTGGATCGCCGCCGAACCGCTGTTCTGGCCGATGGTGATCATCGGAGCGGTGCTGGTGACCGTGCTCCGCGAATGGTGGCTCGTCGGGGTTTTCCTGGTGGCGACGCTGGCCACCGTCGGTGTACTGGAGGCGACGCAGGGTGGTCAGGATCTGCAGTTCGTATTCGTGTCCGCGCCGACCCTGTTCCTCGCCGCGATCATGTTGCCCGAGCCGCTCACCGCGCCGACCACCCGCATCCATCGTGCGGTGTACGCGATCATCGTTGCGGTGCTGATGAATTGGCAGCAGACCTTCGAGATCACCGATTCCTACACCCTGGAGTTCGTACCGCAGATCGCGCTCGCGGTGGGGTGCCTGTACGCCTTCGCGGTGCGGCTGCTCGCCCAGCGTGGCGCCGGGCGGGTGCGCTTGGACACCACCGTCGAGCCGATCGCGGCGAACACCTACCGGATACGCGCACAGGCGTCGTCGCCGTTGGCGTTCCGGCCCGGCCAGTGGGCGATGCTCAGTGCCCCGCGCTGGTCGGCGCCACTGTGGCACCGGACGCGCCGGGTGTTCTCCAACGCCTCGGCGCCGGGGGAGAACCCGGGCGAGTTCGCCTTCACGGTGGCCTCCACGTCGATGTCGTCGTTCAAGTCGGAGTTGGTCACTGCCGGCGGCGGCCGCCTCCACCTCGACGCCACCGGCGGTGACTTCGTACTTCCACGCCGGCTCGGCACCCACCCGATGGTGCTGCTGGCCTCCGGTATCGGCATCACACCGTATCGGGCGATGCTGCGGAGTCTGACCGCGGGTGAGGCCCGGGATCTGTCGTGGCTGACCGTCATCCACGTCGTCAGCGTTACCGAACGGTCCGTCTACGACGACGACCTCGCCGTCATCCGCGCGGCCGGTGCCCGGGTGGAGGTCTCACCCGCGGTCGAGCTGACGTCGGGGATCACCGATCCGGGGCGTCTGACCGATCTCGTCGGTCCGGCGTTGTCGTCGCGCGATGCGCACTATCTCCTGTCGGGCAATCCCCAGTTCGTCGACCGCACCGCGGCGACCATCCGGCGCGCCGACCCGTCGACCCGGTGGAAGTTCTGGCGCGTCCACACCGATGCGTTCCTTGGGTACTGAGTTTCCGGGTGCGAGAACGGCGATGCGATTCACTCTGGTTGCGGCGCAATGCGATGCAGCACCGTGAGTACCTGATCGACGATCGGGGAGTCGGCATCGGCCGGCCGGGCTGCCACCAGATCGATGGCGGCATGCGGGACGAGGTCGGCGTAGCGGACCCCGGCGATGTCGAGAGCGGCCGTGGGTGCCGGCACGATGGCCACGCCCAGCCCGGCGGCGACCAGGGTGACCAGCGTGGAGGTCTCGGCCACCTCGTGCCGGATGCGTGGCACGATGCCGGCGTCGGCGAAGAGCCCTGCGATCACCGAGTTCATCACCGACCGGCCATGCCCGGCATGTGCGATGAGGTCATCGTCGGTGAGGTCGGCGAGGGTGAGCGCGTCCCGGTCGGCGAGCGGGTGGCTGTCGGGCAGTGCGACGATCAGGTGATCGGAGCGGATCGGCTCGATCACCATGTCCGGCTCGGTGATCGGCGGGCGGAGCAGCGCGAGGTCGATGCGTGCATCGCGCAACGCGCTCAGCAGATCCGGGGCCAACATCTCGCCGCGCACGCTGACCTCGACGCCGGGGAGTTCGTCGCGCAGTGCACGGACGAGACGTGGGAGCAGCGAGTACGTCGCCGATCCCACGCAGCCGATGGTCAGGTGACCTTCGAGGCCGTCGGCGACGCGCCGGGCTTGATCGCCGGCCGCGTCGACGGCCTCGAGAATCGCGACCACCCGGGGCAGGTAGGCCGCGCCGGCCGGGGTGAGTTCCACCCGTCGGGTGGAGCGGATGAGCAGGTTCACCCCGAGTTCGTCCTCGAGTTGGCGGATCTGCTGCGACAGTGGGGGTTGTGCGATGTGCAGCCGTGCGGCGGCGCGCCCGAAGTGCAGCTCCTCCGCGACGGCGCGGAAGTAGCGCAGGTGACGAAGCTCCATGAGCTGCAAGAATACGCCTATTGAGACTCAGAGCATATCAATGTAAGCGAAATGGATACTTCCCAATATGAGATGCGGGTCATAACGTCGAGGTATGAGTTCAGGCACCGATGTCGTCATCTGTTCGCCGCTGCGTACCCCGGTGGGTCGCATGGGCGGTTCGCTGGCCGCGCTGACGGTCACCGACCTTGCCACCACCCTGCTGCGTGAACTGGTCGGACGCACCGGCCTCGGCGAGGGCGACGTCGACGACGTCATCCTCGGCCAGGGATACTCGAACGGTGAAGCCCCGGCCATCGGGCGGATCGCCGCCCTCGACGCCGGCCTCGGCATCGGGGTCCCGGGAATGCAGGTCGACCGACGCTGCGGATCAGGTCTGCAGGCCATACTCAACGGCGCATCGCAGATCGCCTCGGGTGGCGCGGATCTCGTCATCGCCGGTGGTGCCGAATCGATGTCGAACGTCGAACACTATGCACTCGGCCTGCGCACCGGGGTGCGCCAGGGCGGGGTGGAACTGATGGATCGCCTCGACCGTGGCCGGCTCACCGCCGGCGGCACCTCCCACCCGATCGCGGGTGGCATGATCGAGACCGCCGAGAACCTGCGTCGGAAGTACTCGATCAGCCGGGCCGAACAGGATGAACTCGCGGTGCAGTCGCATCAGCGTGCCGTCGCCGCCCAGCAGGCAGGACGTTTCGACGACGAGATCGTGCCCGTCACCATCCCCGGTCGGCGCGGCAAGCCCGACACCGTCGTGGACCGCGACGAGCATCCCCGCGCCGACGCGAGCATCGAATCGATGACCAAGCTCCGACCCATCCGGGGGAAGCTCGACCCCGAGTCCACCGTCACTGCCGGCAATGCGTCCGGACAGAACGACGGCGCCGCCATGTGTGTCGTCGCCACTCGATCCGCGGCCGAGAAGTCCGGTCTGACACCACTTCTCGCACTCAAGTCGTGGGCGGTCACCGGCTGCGCACCCGAGGAGATGGGCATCGGCCCGGTCGGCGCCACCGCCGCCGCCCTGGGTCGCGCCGGGCTGACCCTCGACGAGATCGACCTCATCGAACTCAACGAGGCCTTCGCCGCACAGGTGCTCGCCGTGCTCGCCGAGTGGAAGGTCGATCCCACCGACGAACGCCTCAACCCCAACGGATCCGGCATCTCGCTCGGTCACCCGATCGGCGCCACCGGCGGCCGCATCCTGGCCACCGCCGCCTACGAGGCGCAGCGCCGCGACGCCCGCCACGTCCTCGAGACCATGTGCATCGGCGGCGGACAGGGACTGGCCGCAGTATTCGAGGTGATCCGATGAGCGCCGTCGAGGTCGCCGCCTACGTCAGCGGTCGCGACGACGCCCCCGTGGTGGTGCTCTCGAATTCGCTGGGGTCCGACCACCGGATGTGGGATGCGCAGCTTCCCGAGTTGGAGAAGCACTTTCGGGTCGTTCGCTACGACACCCGCGGACACGGCGCCTCGCCGGTGCCGGCCGGACCCTACTCGATCGACGACCTCGCCGACGACGTGATCGCCCTGCTCGATCGCCTCGGTGTCGCCTCCGCTCACGTGGTCGGGCTGTCGCTCGGCGGGATGACCGCCATGCGACTGGCCGTACGCAACCCGGACCGGGTCAACCGGATCGGATTGCTTTGCACCGCAGCGTATCTGCCGCCGGCGACGGGGTGGACCGACCGCGCCGCCACCGTTCGCGCCGGCGGTTCCGGCGCGGTGGCCGACGCCGTGCTGACCCGCTGGTTCAGCCCCGGATTCCTTGCCGACGACGCGAACTCGGATCGGTTGGATCATTTCCGGGAGATGATCGCCGCAACACCGAGTGAAGGCTACGCCGGATGCTGCGAGGCGATCGCCACGATGGATCAGCGGGCCGACATCTCCGCCATCACCGCGGCGACCCTGGCCATCGCCGGTGCCGACGACCCGGCCACCCCGCCGGAGATGCTGGCCGCCATCGCCGATTCCGTTCCGGACGCGAAGCTGCTCGTCGTCGACGACGCCGCCCACCTGGCCAATGCCGAACAGCCCGACACCATCACCCCCGCCCTCATCGAACACCTGGAGAACTCATGAGCCTCGACAAAGTAGCCGCATCGGCCGCCGACGCGGTCGCCGACATCCCCGCCGGCGCAAGCATCGCCGTCGGCGGATTCGGATTGTCGGGTATCCCGAAGTTCCTCATCGACGCACTGCTCGCGCAGGGTGCCGGAGAGCTCACCATCGTCTCCAACAACTGCGGCGTCGACGGTGCCGGACTCGGACTTCTGTTGGAGGCCCGGCGAATCGACAAGGTGATCGCCTCCTACATCGGGGAGAACAAGGAGTTCGGCCGGCAGTTCCTCGCCGGTGAGGTGACCGTCGAACTCACCCCGCAGGGCACGCTCGCCGAGCGGATGCGCGCCGGCGGCAGCGGCATCGGCGCGTTCTTCACGCCGACCGGAGTCGGAACCCTGGTCGCCGAGGGTGGGCTGCCGTGGCGGTATCACGCCGACGGTTCCGTCGCGCTCGCATCGCCGCCCAAGGAGGTGCGGACCTTCCACGGCCAGGAGATGGTGCTCGAGGAGTCCATCGTCACCGACTTCGCGTTGGTGCGTGCCGCCGTCGTCGACAAGGCCGGCAACTGCTGTTTCCATGCCGCCGCCCGCAACTTCAACCCGCCGGCCGCGATGTCGGGACGGGTCACCATCGTCGAGGCGGAGAAGGTCGTCGAGGTCGGTGAACTGGGTCCCGATCAGATCCACCTGCCCGGGATCTTCGTCAAGCGGATCGTCGAGCTCACCCCGGAGCAGGCCTCCGACAAGGGGATCGAGCACCGCACCATCCGGCAGCGGCCGGACGAGGCCGCCGCGCTCGTCTGAGTGCGCCGCCGATTCACCCACGATCCATCACCACGTTCGAGGAGAACATCATGACCTGGACCCGCAACGAGATGGCCGCCCGCGCATCGCGCGAACTGCGGCCCGGCGACTACGTCAACCTGGGTATCGGTCTGCCGACGCTCATTCCCGATCACATGCCCGACGATTCCGACATCGTGCTGCACGCCGAGAACGGCATCCTCGGTGTGGGTCCGTTCCCTTACGACGATCAGGTCGATCCGGACCTCATCAACGCCGGCAAGCAGACGGTGTCGGTGCTCCCCGGCGCGTCGTACTTCGATTCGGCCACCAGCTTTTCCATGATCCGTGGCGGTCACGTCGACGTCGCCGTCCTGGGCGGGATGCAGGTGTCGGCGGGTGGCGACCTGGCGAACTGGATGGTGCCCGGCGCGATGGTCAAGGGTATCGGCGGCGCGATGGATCTGGTCAACGGTGCCGGTCAGGTGATCGTGCTGATGGAGCATGTGAGCAAGAAGGGTGATCCCAAGCTGGTCGCCGAGTGCTCGTTGCCGCTGACCGGGCGGTCGGTGGTCAGTCGTGTGATCACCGACCTCGGCGTGTTCGACGTCACCGGAACGGGATTCGACGTCGTCGAACTCGCCCCGGGTGTGGACTTCGCCACGGTGGAATCGAAAACCGGTGCGCCGGTGGTTGATCGGACCGCCGAGGGTCTGAGCGGTCAGGACCGTGAGGCGGCCAGCTCGGCGCGGGATCGCAGTCCGAGCTTGGCGTAGATCCGGGTGAGGTGGTACTGCACCGTCTTCGGGGAGATGTAGAGTTCGGCGGCCACCTCCCGGTTCGACAGTCCGCGGGCGACCAGCGCGGTGACCGCCTCCTCCTGCGGGGTGAGATCGGTCGCGTCGGCGTCGGTTCGGGTGGTGGCGCTGCGGGTGGTGCTGAGGCCGCCGGCCTTGAGCTCGCGATCACACCTGTCGACATACGTTGTGGCGCACAGGGATTGGAAGATTTCGCGGGCGTTGCCCATCACGGTGTCGGCGGCGCGCCGTTTGCCGGCGCGTCGTAGCGTCTGTCCGTAGGCGAAGTTGACCCGGGCGAGGTCGTATCGGAGTGGGAGTCCGTCGAGTAGTTCGAGCGACTCGTCGAAGGCGCGCCGCGCGGCATGGATGTCGCCGGTGGCGCCGAGGTATCGCCCACGCGCATAGCCGATTCGAGCGGCCGCGGACCGGTGTTTGCGTTTCGCGGTGAGTTCCTCGAATGGGTGCAGGAGCGCGTCGGCGGCGTCGAGTTGCCCGTCGATGACCAGGGCGTTGGCCAGCACATCCACCCATGGCCACCAGCCGGGCTGCACCAGTGCCGGTGTCGTGTGCGCCATCTGCCGAAGCGGTTCGAGGATGCGAATCACCCGGCCGTAGTCGGCGTCGGACTCGGCGACGTGGGCTCGGGCCAACAGGAGGGGGATACGCATGATCTCGTAGTCACCGGCGGGCAATGTTGCTGCGGTGATGTGGAATTCGGCGCGTTCCCGATCGCCTCGCATCGCGTGGATGTGTGCCGCGGTCCAGTTGAGCAGTGGTGTGGCGAGTTCGATGCCGCCCTTGCGGGCGAGATCGCGTCCTTGGTCGACGGTGATGAGTGCCGAATCCCAGTCGCCGGTGAGGAGTTGGACTCGGGCGAGCCATCCGAGCGCCCAGAGGGAAATGCGATTGGAACCGCCGAGTTGGGCCATGGAGACCGCGGTTTCGAGGTCGCTCCGCGCTCCGCCGACCTCATCGATGCCCAGTTCCAGCCACCCGCGCCCCATGGTGACGCGTTGCGCCTGCGGGCCGAATCGCACCCGCTCGGCCAGTTCGGTGTAGGAGGTGAGTGCGGCGTCCGGATCACCCGACCATGCCTGGCCGAGACCGCGGATGGCTGCCGCCTCGATACCCGCCGACGAGGTGTCGCCGGCCATCCCGATCGCGCGGTCGGCCCAGTCGACGAGCTCGTCGCCACGGCAACGCACCAGGTTGTGCAGGACGTAGCGCTGCGCGATGAGCGCTGCAACCTCTGGTTCGCGTTCGAAGTTGACGATGCCCCAGGCACGTTCGAGTCGGAGGGCGGCCTCGGCGGAACGACCGCGCAGGATCGCGAGGTAGGCCAGGGTGGCGTTGCGCAGCGCGGTTTCGCGGAGACTTTCCACGGTCGGGACGAGGGCGGCCGCGCCGACGCAGTCGCCGGCAGCGAGCAACGCGTCCACCGACAGTGTGGTCCGTAGTTCACTCTGCAGTCGGTCGGAGGTGAGGCGGCCGGCCTGTCGGTACAGGTCGGCCGCCGCTGCCCATTCACCATCGGCGGCACGGGTTCTGGCAAGGGCGTCGAGTTGATCGGCGAGTTCCGCGTCGGGGACAGGGGTTGCCGCCACCCGGTGTCCGAGACTGCGGACCGGGTCCTCGATGAGGTCGGCTGCGCGACTGTGCATCTCGCCGACTCGTCGAATGCCCATGACCTGCAGCACCGCCGTCCGGATGAGTGGATTGGTCGGCCGGGGTCGGGCGTCGGCGGGTGTCAGTGCGGCGGTTGTCTGAATCAGGCCGCTGTTCAGTGCATCATCGAGAGCGGCCATGGCATCGTCGATGTGTGCCAATTGGATTGCTGCTCCCAGGGAGTCGCCGTCATCCAGGATGCAGATCGCCTGAATGAGTTCTCCGGCGGCAGCTGGGACCTGCTGCAGCCTGGTCCGGACATCGTCGACGATATAGCGCGGGGCAGGCAGTGCCAGATCGGCCCGCGACCACGCGCTGTTGGGTAGCTCTCCGAACAGGGCGATGACGTCTCGCGCGTTGCCGGCCGTGTGGTCGGCGAGCCGTTCGAGCACTGTGGGGTGGACGACGATGCCGCGTGACGCTGCGAGTTCTGCGATGGCGTGACGGGGCAGCCCGTCGAGAGCGATCGTATCGGCGAGCAGTGCCATCGTGGCCGGGGTGTGGGTGGTCACCGCGATCACGACAAGCAGTGGATTCCCGGCGGTATCGGTTCCGAGTTCGCGTATCGAATCGGAGTCGATCCCGTCGGCGTCGTCGAGAACACGTAGGGGGAGATGCTCGGATTCAGCACGTGCGGCGACGCGACGGAGCACGGTGCTCTTGCCGACGCCCGGCGGCCCGGTGATCACCAGAAACGCCGGATCGGTGAGGCCATCGGTGCGTTGCAGGATCTCGCCGATCTCGTCATCGCGACCGATGCAGCTGGCCTCGATGATCATCGCTCCATGGTAGGCGTTCGAGAGGAATGTGGGGTTCGGATCCGATTGCCGCAGCACCTCCATCTTTGCTGCTCATCGTCGGCTCGAGAACCCCATGGCCGTTGTCACTGTGGAATTGTCAAGGTACCGATGCGGTCCCGGCAGGCCGGGTGCGGGTTGGTTGGTCTGTTATCTATCGGTGAGGCAGGGCTGCTGGGTCACGTCGCTGGTTGCTACCCCGCAACCGGCGATGGGGACGCGTCCCCGCTGGCCGAGCCCCTTTGCCCGTTGGTCGAGCCCTTACTCCAGTGGTCGAGCCACCTTGCCCGCTGGTTGAGCCAGACGGAGCGCTAGCGGAGTCCGTGTCGTTTCGACGGAGCTCAACGCAAGGAGACCTCGCAAGGTAAGGCTGGAACTCGAATCCTCATGCCGCACCCGGCAATCCATCCAAGGTCATGGTCCTGCGGTGATAGGACCGCAACCACCTGCGTTGTGGGTCAACACTTTCCGGTGGGATCAACCACGGGTGGTGGTCGGCTCCCATGACGACGTCCCATCCGTTATGGTGGACATCGTCATGACAGGCTGTGCAGAGCAAAGCGCCGTTCTCCAAACAGGTTTCGCCGCCGTCGATCCAATGCACGATGTGGTGCGCCTGGCAGCGTGAGGCGGGTGCACCGCACTTGATGCACCCCTTATCCCGGTGCGTCAACGCTCGTCGTTGGGCCCGGTTGAACAACCGGATGGTGCGTCCGAGCGACAGGGGTACTTCGTCTTTGCTGACGATCATGACGCCGACGGTGGCGTCGCAGCACAGTTTGCGGGCGGTGGCTTCGGTGACCGATCCCATGAACTGCAGGGATGCCATGGAGGGTGTGCCGGTGGGGATGGTGAGGTTGATCAGTTCGGTGGGCATACGTGGTCCGTCGTCATCGCGATGCTCACCTCTGGCGGCGCGGGCTGCGGTGTCGAGGATGTTCTCCAGGGCGTCGGCACGCATCTGACCTGCGGTGCGCGGATCGCGGGACCCGTCGGGCTGGGGCCGTGGCGCCGACAGGACTTCGATCGCGGTCTTCAACTTCTCACCGAGCACGGCATGCAGGTTGCCGGTGACGGTGAGGCGTCCGTCGTCAGAATCCCGGAAGTCCAGAGTGTTGATGGAACGGTCCTCGCCGGCCGGTAAACCGTCGGTGTCGTCGGCCTGCTGGTTCCCGCGACTCTTGGCGTAGTCACGGATCTCGGCGGGGGTGAAACCGGCGGTGGCATGCCCGAGCAGGGCAATGCTGTGTGCGTCGCGTTCTTCGGCGGTGACAGGTTGTCCAGATCGCTTCTCGATGTGCGTCAATCCTCTCACGATGGCGTCGGCGTGTTCGGCGGACAGTGTGCCCAGTGAGGTGTGGCGGTGCACGCGGTCGATGTCGGGTGTGGTGCCCAGTCGGATCATGCGGGACGCGGAAGCCGGGGCGACACCCCACTCGTGCAACAACTCGTGGAGTTTGCGGCCCTCCTTCTCTGCGACCTTCAGGTGATCACAGAGTCCGACAAGCACACTGGCGTGGTGATCGACCAGATTGCGGATCAGCAGGATGGCGTGCAGCGCACTTTTTGCATCCTCGTGGGTGAGGCTGCCGGTGGTGAAGTCGAGTTCCGACAACAAGTCGATGGTGATGTCAAGTTCCCCCGATGTCATGTACACCACAATACGCCTCGTTGGCGGTCGGCGCAAGGGCCGGCTTTCCGAATCCTGTTGCTGTGCATAACTTTTGGTCTGTGGATAACGTGTTGTCGGCGCGATTATCTTGTCGGTGGGGTGTGGTATGGGGCGACACGTTCGTGGGAGATGTTGTGGTGGTGGGGGTTCCAGCCTCTCCTCACCTGGTCTCGACACGACCCTCCGCTAGCGCTCCGGGTCGGCTCGACCGGCGGGATGGGTCGGCTCGACCGGTGTCACCGGTGGTCGAGGTGTAAGGAGCGCTAGCGACGAGCACCGAGACCTGTTGTGGTGGTGCTGGTTCCATAACAGAGTTGCCTTGCGTGGTCTGACCTCGACAAGCTCGGCCCGGCGGACGCGACCCTCCGTTTCGACGGAACTCAACGCGGCGGCTATCGCTCCGGGGCGGTTCGGCCGGCGGATGGGGTTGGCTCGGCCGGCGGGCTGGGGCCCCTCGACTCGCGGAAGGTCTGCTCGACCGGCGGGAGAGGGGTTGGCTCGACCCTTATCAAAGCGCTGTCAACGGAAATCAGAGCGCTGTCAACGTAATTCAGAGCGCTGTCAACGAAGGGATGAGCGCTGTCAGTGAGGGTGAGGGATGTCGGCGGGGTGGCGGTGCTTCAAGACGGCATCACCGCCGGACGTATGCCGTCCGGCGGTGATGCCGCTATTGAATTATGGAGCGTGGCAGACTATCCCAGGTCTCCGCCGGCCACCGGCAGCACGCTGCCGGTGATGTAGGACGCCTCGTCGGAGGCGAGGAAGCAGATGGCCGCGGCCTGTTCGTCGAGGGTGCCGTAGCGCTTCATCAGTGACGAGGCGACGGTTTGCTCGATGTGGGCGTCGAACCATTGCTGCTCGGTCTCTCCGGTGGGGGTCGGCGTGCCGCGGGAGATTCTCCGCGGCGGTGCCTCGGTGCCACCCGGCGCGGTTGCGCATACTCGAATCCCGTTGTCGGCGTACTCCATGGCGAGGGAGGCGGTGATCGCGTTGATACCGCCCTTGGCCGCCGAGTACGGAATCCGGTTGATACCGCGGGTCGCCGCCGACGACACGTTCACGATGACGCCCGAGCCGTGTTCCACCATCGACGGCAGAACCGCGCGGCAGGCGTACAGCGTGGTCATCAACGACCGGTCGATCTCGGCGCGGATCTCGTCGTCGCTGAACTCGACGAACGGTTTGAAGTTGATCGCGCCACCGACATTGTTGATCAACACATCGACGCGGCCGTAGGTCTCGATGGCCTTCGTCACCACCGATGCGGCACCGGAATAGGACTCCAGGTCCGCGATGGCCTCCACGGCCCGGCCACCGAGTTCGGTGACGTCGGAGACCAACTCGCCGACGAGGTCGGATCGGTCGGCGCACACCAGCTTGCCGCCTTCGGCGGCGATGCGGCGTGCCGTCTGTGCACCGATACCCTGAGCGGCGCCCGTCACCACGACGACCTTGCCGGCGAATCGGCCCGGCGTGATGAACTTGGGCCGTTTGGACGACATCTCGTCGGCCATCGCCCGCCGCATGGTCTGCTTCGACCGGTCGGCGTGGGCGGCGATGAGTCCGCGTGCCTTGTCCCGGTTGCCCGAGGCGAAGGCGTCGACGATATCCACATGATCCTGCGCGCACAGCGGGTGGCACCAGGTGGCGTTCCGCAGCACCTCACCCATGCGGCCCTTGACACCCAGAGCCGTGTACGCGGCGAGTAGATGCTCATTTCCGGTCAGCGAGAACAGGTAATCGTGGAATGCGGCATTGGTCTCGGTGTACTCGGCCGCATCGACGAACGAGTCGCCCTTCACGTAGGGGAGGGTCGCCTCGGCGAGAAGCTGATAGCCGGCGAGTTGGCCGGTGGTCAGTCTGCCGAAGGTCAACTCCAGCGCTCCGAGTTCGAGTGCGGCGCGTGCCTCGAACAACGCGTCGGACTCGTAGATCCCCGGATGCTCCTCGCCGATCTCGTAACCCTGATCGGTGACCGTCGGCGCCGCAGGGGAATCCATCTGCGGCGCAGAAGGTTCTGCCACAGGGTCGTCCACAGTCGAGGGCGCCACCGCTGCCGATTCGCCGACCACGGGCTCGATCGACTCACCCGCGAACACGGTCTGTCCGGCGATGGCCCGCGCTCCGCCGACGGGCACGATCGCACCGTCGTCGGCGTCGAGGCCGATTCCGTTGCCGCCGTCGGTCCAGACCTGTTGTCCGGCAATGCGTCCGATCGCACCAGCATCGTCGAGGTGGTCGGAGCCACCCGGCAACGACCCAAGCGAGCTCGGCGGCAACACTTCCTGTCCGGCAATCGCGCGGGCATCGCCGGCCTCGAGCACCGCTTCGTCGGTGATCTCGACAGGTGCAGCGGCAACGATGCCGGCGTCCTCCTCGCCCGCCGCGGAGGCGGCGGACTTCGCCGGTACCGCCAGTGCGAACTTCTCGTAGTAGAAGCCGACGGGTTCGATCCCGGCGTCGGACACGTGGGAGCGCACCGATTCCACCATGGGCGGGGGACCGCACAGGTAGATGGCGACATCACCGTCGTAGAGATGCTCCGGCGTGATGAGCGACATCACGTAACCCTTGTTGGCCGCGGTGCTCTTCGGGTCCGACACGCAATGATCCCAGGTGAATCCGGGCAATTCCCTTGCGAAGTACTCGATCTCGTCCAAGGCGACGAGATCGGTGTCGGTGGACACCCCGTAGATCAGGTGCACCTTGCGGGAGGTGCTGTCGTCGTGCATCTTTCGCAACATCGACAAGATCGGTGCGAGACCGGTCCCGCCGGCCAGCAACAACACCGGCCGAGTGGCCTCACGCAGGAAGAACGAGCCGTGCGGTCCGGTGAAGGTGATCTCGTCGCCGCGTGCGGCCCGATCGGTCAGGTACTCCGACATCGCGCCTCCGGGAGTCAGCTTCACCATGAAGATGAGGCGCTCCTCGTGCGGACCATTCGCGAACGAATACGACCGGCGCAGGGGATTCCCGTCATCGTCGACGGTGCCGGGCACCGCGATGTTGACGTACTGACCCGGAAGGAACGCCAAGTCACCACGATTGGGGATCTCGATGCCGACCCGCATGGTCGACTCCGACAGCCGTTCCAGGCTCACCATGGTGCCGGCGAAATCACCGGCCGCGGTCTTGGCGATGTCCGACGTCGCGGCGATCTGCAAGACGAGATCCGACTGCGGCTTCATGCAGCAGGGCAGGGCGTACCCGTCGGCGGATTCGGCCTCCGACAACGCATCCTCGATGTAGGTCCCGCCGTCGTACTCGCCGGATTCGCAGAACGCCTTGCACGTTCCGCACGCACCGTCACGGCAGTCCAGCGGGATGTTGATACGCGAACGATACGATGCGTCGGCGACGGTCTGGTCCTCGCGGCAGGTGATGAAGCGAGTGACGCCGTCCTCGAAGGTCAATGCGACCTGATGGGTCGGCTTGTCGGTGGGCGCGCCGGCCCCGTTTGGCCCGGACGTCGTTGTGGCCGAGCCTTTCTCAGTGGTGACGGTCATGGGTGCCTCACCTGCTCAGAAGTGGTAGACATCCACCACGTGGTGAATGTAGTCGTTCTTGAGCACGATCGTCTTGCGCCGGATCAGCGGTGACTCCCCGGAGAAGTCGATCGTGTAGAAGGACGTCCCGTAGTAGGGGTCGACGGTGTGATAGCGGAAATACATGGTGTGCCAGTTGAATCGGACATCCACCAGGTCGCCGCGTCGTTCGATGACCTCAACGTTGTTGATGTTGTGGCTGGTCCGCGGTTCGGGGATCGACGTGGCAGACGACCGTTCGGTACGAATGCGGAAGACGCGATCCTCGAGCCCGCCCTTGTTGGGGTAGTAGATCAGCGAGATGTCCCGCTGGGGATTCTCGACAAGGCGATCGTCGTCGTCCCACGACGGCATCCAGTAGACGACGTCGTCGGCGTAGCACTCGAGCCATTTCTCGAACTCGCGGTCATCGAGATAGCGCGCCTCGCGGTAGAGGAACTGCTCGATCATGTTCTGCGTGATCAGCTTTGAGCCGGCCGCGTCGGTGGTGGTTGCAGTGGGAGTGGATGCAGTGGGAGTGGATGCAGTGGGAGTGGATGCAGCGGGGACGGATTCGGTGGTCATGAGGGGATATCCCTTCTGGGGAGGTGGGCTGGGGAGAACTGGGGCGGACCGATCAGACCGGATCGGCGTCCTCGGCTTCGACGGCCGCACGCATCGTGTCGAGCCAGTAACCGTGCTGCACGGGGTAGAGGCCCTCGTCCTCGTTCTTCTTCCCGGCCGAGATGATCTCGTGCATCCCCAGGCTCTGCGCCACCGGATCGGGTCCGGTCAACCAGTGCTCGGCGCCGCGGCTCATGTCGTTCCAGGGGGCGGCGGTCGCGCGGAAGGTCAGCTGGCAGGAACGGAATTCCTCCAGGTCGTCCGGGGTCGCCATGCCGGAGGCGTTGAAGAAGTCCTCATATTGGCGGATGCGGTGTGCGCGAGCGGAATCGCTCTCACCCTTGGGGGCGATGCAGTAGATGGTGACCTCGGTCTTGTCCGGGGCGATGGGCCGGAAGTGGCGGATCTGCGTCGAGAACTGGTCCATCAGATAGACATTCGGGTACAGGCACAGATTGCGCGAACCCTTCACCATGAATTCGCCCTTGGCGTCGCCGAACTGCTTCTTCAGGTCATCCATCTTGTCCCAGAGCGGGCGGTCCTGCGGGTTGGCGGCCCACGTCCACAGGCACAGGTGACCATGCGGGAACGACCAGTAGCCGCCGCCGGACTTGCCCCAGCCGCCGGCGTCGAGGGCCTTGGTGTCGTTCTTCGACTCGCCGGTGTTGCGGCGCGACGTGGTGGCGGCGTAGTTCCAGTGGGTGGCGGTGACGTGATAGCCGTCGGCGCCGTTCTCGGCCTGCACCTTCCAGTTGCCGTCGTAGGTGTAGGTGGAGGCACCGCGCAGTACCTCAAGACCCTCGGGGGACTGATCGACCAGCATGTCGATGACGACGCGGGTGTCGCCGAGGTGCTCCTCGAGGTCGACGACGTCGGGATTGAGGCTGCCGAACAGGAAGCCGCGGTAGTTGCCGAACTTCGCGACCTTGGTCAGGTTGTGTGAGCCGTTGACGTTGAAGGTGTCCGGGTAGCCGGCGTCGTCAGGATCCTTGACTTTCAGCAGGGTGCCGTCGTTGCGGAACGTCCAGCCGTGGAAGGGGCAGGTCAGCGTCATCCGGTTGTCGGTCTTGCGTCGGCAGATCATCGCCCCGCGGTGGGCGCACGCATTGATCAGGCAGTTCAGCTCGCCATCCTTGGAGCGGGTGATGACGACGGGCTGGCGGCCGATGTAGGTGGTGAAGTAGTCGCCGGGATTGGCCACCTGGCTTTCGTGGGCGAGGTAGATCCAGTTGCCCTCGAAGATGTGGCGCATCTCGAGTTCGAAGATCTCCTCGTCGGTGAAGATGCGTCGGTTGGCGCGGTAGACCCCGGCCTGACGGTCATCGATGACGGCGTCGGAGAGCACCTTGCGGACGTGCTCCGACGGGGCAGACGAGGGAATGGTCGGCGCCGACTGGTCGGGGCGGTCGGTGACAGTCATGAACTACCTCCTATGTGGGCTGTACTTCAGACTTTGGCACGACGTGTTGGCGATCACACTAGGGCTAACCCGAGTCCTGACCAGGTGTCCGATTGATCGATATACACGATCAATTGCCCGAATCTCGGTACTTGTGTCGTATGGATCAGAGTCTTACCGTGATTGATACGTGGCGTCGATCACATGGGCCTCTTCCAGTGATCTGACCGAATGATCGAGGAGGTGAGGGCATGGAACTTCGGCATCTGCGGTACTTCGCAGCGGTGGCCGAGACCTGCCATTTCGGCCAGGCCGCAGCGACCTTGCATGTGGCGCAACCGGCCTTGTCCTACGCCATCCGCCAACTGGAGTCCGAACTCGATGCCACCCTGTTCAACCGCACCACCCGGCAGGTCTCGCTGACCCCGGCCGGTGAGTACCTCAAGGGCGAGGCGCACCGCATCCTTTCCGATGTCGACGACGCGGTCGACGGGGTACGCCGCATCGCGGCCGGCCGCAGCGGGATGGTCCGCATCGGTCTGACCGGAATCGCGGCGTTCTCCCACCTGCCGCGAATCGCGCGCGCGGTCAAGGCGGCGCTGCCCGACGTGGAACTGCGCATCGTCTCCGACCTGCTGACACCGATGCAGTGCGCGGCGCTGGAAGCCCACGAGATCGATCTCGGTGTGCTGCGACCACCGGTGGTCGGTGAGGGTCTCGAACTGCGCACCATCGACGTCGAATCCATGGTTCTGGTGGTCGCCTCCGATCACCGGCTCGCCATCGAACCGGTGGTGGCCACCTCTGACCTGCGCAACGAACCCTTCGTCATGTACGACAGTCGCGACTCCGCGGTCAACGATGCGACGATCCGCACCTGCCGCCGGGCCGGCTTCGTTCCGCAACGAGCACACGAGGCCTCGGGGACACCGGTCCTGCTCGCCCTCGTCGCGGCCGGCCTCGGCGTCGCGGTCCTGCCCGCATCGGTGCGTGCACTTCCCCTGGCGGGATTGGTGATCCGCGACCTGGCCGATGCGGGAACCACCGAGATCGCGCTGGCGTGGAACACCGGTGACGACAATCCCGTCGTCGAGTCCGTCGCCCGGGTGATCGGCGAGGCCTTCGACATGTCCGCAGCAACTCCGTCCTCCGCAGCAACTCCGTCTTCCGCAGCCCCGCCGTCCTTCACCGCCCTGCCGTCCTCCACAGCCCTGGGAGAGAATCCGTGAAAATCACTGAGATCGAGGCGATTCCGTTCGCCATCCCGTACCGCAAACCCTTGCGGTTCGCGTCCGGCGAGGTGTCGGTCGCCGAGCACGTCCTCGTGCGGGTGCACACCGACGAAGGCATCGTCGGTGTCGCCGAGGCGCCTCCGCGTCCGTTCACCTACGGCGAGACCCAACGTGGCATCGTCGCCGTCATCGAGACCGTGTTCGCGCCACAGCTCGTCGGGCTCACCCTGCACGACCGCGAGGTCATGGTCGCCCGGCTGAACCGCACCGTCGGCAATCCCACCGCGAAAGCCGCTGTGGACATGGCGATCTGGGATGCGCTCGGCAAGACCCTCGAGGTTCCGGTCAGTGAACTCCTCGGCGGATTCACCGACCGCATGCGGGTCAGCCACATGCTCGGGTTCGACGATCCGGCGAAGATGGTGGCCGAGGCCGAGAAGATGCGTGATACCTACGGCATCTCCACGTTCAAGGTGAAGGTCGGACGACGCCCGGTATCCCTCGACACCGCCGTCGTGCGTGCCCTGCGTGAACGTTTCGGCAACGAGATCGAACTCTATGTCGACGGCAATCGTGGGTGGTCGGCGTCGGAGTCGTTGCGTGCCATGAAGGAGATGGCCGACCTCGATCTGCTGTTCGCCGAGGAACTCAACCCCGCCGACGACGTGGTCGGAAGGCGTTGGCTCGTCGAACAACTCGACGTCCCGTTCATCGCGGACGAGTCGGTGCCCACCCCGGCAGACGTCACCCGGGAGATCCTCGGCCGCAGCGCCACCGCGATCTCCATCAAGACCGCCCGCACCGGATTCACCTGGTCGCGGCGCGTGCATCACCTCGCCGAGGGCCTCGGCATCGAGGTGGTCATGGGCAATCAGATCGACGGTCAGGTCGGTACCGCCTGCGCACTGGCCTTCGGCGCGGCCTTCGAACTCACCTCGCGGTACGCCGGTGAACTGTCGAACTTCCTCGACATGAGCGACGACCTGCTCGCCGAACCCCTGCAGATCCATGACGGACACCTGCACACGTCCCACCGCGCCGGCCTCGGCATCGAGATCGACCCGGACAAGCTCAGCCGCTACCGGATCGGATAGGAGAACGACACGACATGCTTTTCCACGTACGGATGGATGTGCGCATCCCCCACGACCTCGACCCGGATATCCGGGCGCAGACCGTCGCCCGGGAGAAGGCCTACTCGCAGGATCTGCAGCGATCCGGCAAATGGCCGCACATCTGGCGGATCGTCGGTGAGTACTCGAACTACTCGATCTTCGACGTCGAGAGCAATGACGAACTGCACGCCATCCTGTCCGGCCTCCCACTCTTCCCCTACATGGACATCGCGGTGACCCCGCTGGCCACCCATCCGTCCGACATCGCCGCGGGTTGATCACCCCGATCACCCCTCCGGCACCCGACGTTCACAGCCCAATCACGTTTCAGCACAAAGGAGTACCCATCATGACCAGCACCACCGACACCAGCTTCGACGCCGAGGTCACCGCCAAGGCCGCCGAATCCGGTGCCAACGCGTCGGCCCAATTCGCCGAGCGGATGGCACATTCCGGACGTTCCGGCGTCGTCGACACCGCCCGCGTGGATCACCTCGCCTCCAAGGTGATCAAAGCCGTCACCGACATCGTCCTGGAGGACAAGGTCAGCTACGAGGAGTACAACGCCCTGAAGGCATGGCTGATCAAGGTCGGCGCCGATGGCGAATGGCCGCTGTTCCTCGATGTCTGGATTGAGCACGCCGTCGAGGAGGTCGCCAGCGAGCACCGCGAGGGCTCCAAGGGAACCATCGAAGGCCCGTACTACATCCCGGATTCGCCCGAGGTGGCGTGGAACGGCACCATCCCGATGCGCGACGACGAGCCGGGCAACCCGCTGGTCTTCTCCGGTCAGGTGCGCGCCGTCGACGGCACCCCACTGTCCGGCGCCAAGCTCGAACTGTGGCACGCCGACGATCTCGGCTTCTACTCGCAATTCGCTCCGGGACTGCCGGAATGGAATCTGCGTGCCACCTGGATCGCCGACGAGGACGGCCGTTTCGAGATCCACACCCTGCGTCCCGCGCCATACATGATCCCGACCGACGGTGCCTGCGGTCAGCTCATCGCCGCGGCCGGCTGGCACGCGTGGCGCCCGGCGCATCTGCACTTCAAGGTGAGTGCCCCCGGCTACGAACTGATCACCAGCCAGCTGTACTTCCCCGGCGACCCGCACAACGGCGACGACATCGCCTCGGCGGTCAAGCCCGAGCTGATGCTCGACGTCACGGAGAACCCGAACGGCGAGGGCTTCGTCACCGAGTACGACTTCGTGCTCGATCCGGAAGCCTGATCCGAAACCCCCACCCGGAGAAAGGTGACTCCCATGCTCGTCGCACCCACCACGGTGGTCGCCGGCACGTCCTCGGATGATCTCGCCGCCGTCCGCACGCAGGCGCGGTCGTGGCGTTCACCCGAGATCGGGATCACCGACCGCGACCTGACCGACGCCGCCCTGGCCGATCTCGTGGCCACGGCGTCGTCGGCGGGCGCGGAGTCCTTCGCTCGCGCGGTCACCGCCATCGCCTCGGCTCGGTCGGGGAGTTTCCCGGCGATCCCGCACATCGACGCCGCCGTCGAGATCATGCGGGAGTTCTTGCGGCACAACCTCATCGACGGGTGGCTCTACGTCCGGGAATCCGACGGGTACCTGCATCCGTATCTGGTCATGGATCTCACCCTCGAACACGCCGACCGCACGCATGGTCCGCGGATCAAGTTCACGATGGAGGCCGACAACGCCACCGTCAAGCGCCCGTCGCGCAAGCCACGCGTGCTGTACTTCGAGGAGACCGAGGTCGTCGGTAAGTCGCCGGGCGATGTCCTCGTCGCCGGCGGCGCGTACAAGGAAACCGGAGAACTGAAGGCGGAGTACGAGTCCCGGCGTGCGCGCTACCAGTCGATCATCGACGACGGATTCGGGCGGCAGTACCGGTTCACCGGGCGGGTCATCCGCACCGACGACTACCGCTCCCCGAACATGCGGGAGAACCGCAAGGTGGTCCACGATGTGGCGCCAGGGGAGATCGCGTCGCTGCGCATGGTGGCACCGTCCATCCTCTTTGACGGTGACTCCTACGGGCCGGTGCCGGTGATCACCGCCGTGCGGGTCTTCGATCTCGGCGCCCAGGACTTCCTCGACGTCAACACCGGCGACCTGACCGAATACGTCTACGACGCCCACCTGCAGGACAAGCTGGTGCTGCCCGACGACCAGCGGGAGCTGCTCAACATCCTCACCACCGACATCTCGGTGTTCACCGGCGACATCATCGACGGCAAGTCGGCGGGCAATGTGATCCTGGCGAAAGGCCGTCCCGGCGTGGGCAAGACGCTGACCGCCGAGGTCTACGCCGAGGTCACCGGCCGACCGCTCTACTCCATCCACTCCGGCTCGCTCGGCATCACCGCCGAGTTGGTCCGCAAGAACCTCGAGGTCATCTTCGACCGCGCCAAGCGCTGGGATGCGGTGCTACTGCTCGACGAGGCCGACGTGTTCGTCATGGAACGCGGCCTGGATCTCTCGCAGAATGCGATCGTCGCCGAATTCCTGCGCACACTGGAGTATTTCGACGGCCTGCTGTTCCTGACCACCAACCGTATCGACGGTGTCGACGAGGCCATCCTGGCCCGCTGCGCGGCCGTCATCGAGTATCAGTCACCCGGCCCGAAGGATGCCCGTCAGGTGTGGCAGATCCTGGCGGCGGGCAATGACGTGACGCTCGAGGAGAGCCTGCTCGACGATCTGGTCGGCGGCTTCCCCGACATCACCCCGCGCGACATCAAGATGCTTCTGCGGCTGGCGCTTCGGATGGCCAAGCACCGCGGTACCGACCTCGATCCCGAGGTGTTCGCGAGCAGTGCGCGGTTTCGCGGGCTGCACTACCTCGCACCGGCCGACCGCGGATAGCCACTACGCTGGGGCGGTGGAGTATCGCTTCGAGATCGTGACGTTGCTGCGTTCACCGCGGCACGCGTACTTCGGTCGGCCGAAGGATGGTCCGGCCGACGACGTCGACACCGAGACACCCGAGTCGGTGGAGATCGTCGCCGACAAGGGTATTGTCGGCGACCGATTCTTCGGTGTCCGCGCGCACACCGAGGCCGCGGTCACCTTTCTGGCGATCGAGGCGTGGCAGGCGGCGGCCGGTGCCGCCGACCCGATACTGGCCCGCCGCAACATCGTCGTTCGCGGACTCGAACTCGATCCGCTGCGGGGGCAGGAATTCACCATCGACTCCGGTGACGGGCCCATTCGGTTCCGGGGTGGACGGCCGGCGCACCCGTGTGCGTGGATGGACACCACCGCCGGCGACGGCGTGCGTAAGGCGCTGATCGGGCGCGGTGGCCTGCGGGCGCAACCGCTCACATTCGGTGTGTTGCAACTCGGTTCGGCCGTCATCGGCTGTGACGTCGCACTCGATCCCGCGAGAGCCGCGGATCAGGTGCGACGTGCACAGCCGATGGGGTGAGGCCTCAACCGGCCAAAGCGCGTAGGAAGAACCCGAGGTTCGCCGGCTTCTCGGCCAGGCGCCGCACGAAGTAGCCGTACCACTCCTGGCCGTACGGGATGTACACACGCACGCCCGCGCCGTCGGCGGCGAGGCGTCGCTGCTCGTCGGTGCGGATGCCGTAGAGCATCTGGTGTTCCCAGGATCCGGGTGCCCGCCCGAACTCCGCGGCCATTGGTTGCGCGGCTTCGATGATCGTCGGATCGTGGCTGGCCACCATCGGATACCCGTTGCCCTTCATCAGGATTCGCAGGCACCGCAGGTACGCCTCGTCGATCTGTGAACGCTCCGGGTAGGCCACCGACGCTGGTTCGGCATATGCGCCCTTGCACAACCGGATTCGCGCTCCCGACGCCGCGAACTCGGTGCAGTCATCCTCGGTGCGGCGCAGATACGCCTGCAGCACGGTGCCGAGGTCGGCAAACTCATGCCGCAACGACCGCACGATCTGTAGGCGTTCGTCGACGGTGGTGTGATCTTCCGCGTCGATGGTGACCAGGACGTCGCTGCGTGCCGCGGCCGCGCAGATGGTGTGTGCGTTCTCCTCGGCGATCTTGGCGCCGTGCTGCGGCAACGACTGCCCCAGGGCGGTCAGCTTGAGCGACACCTCCAGTTGGCCGTGTTCGTGTGGCATTCGTGACATCATCTGCAGCAGAGAAAGGTACGCGTCGACGGTGGCGGTCGCCTGCGCCTCATCGGTGGTGTCCTCGCCGAGAAAGTCGATGGTGACCGACAGGCCGTCGTCGAGGGAGCGGCGGATGGCGGCCTCCACCTCGGGGAGGGTTTCGCCGGGCACGAATCGGTTGACCACCCGCTCGGTGACCGGTAGGCGTTGCGAGGTCTCCTTGATGCGGTCGCTTGCCGCGGCCTTCATGATGACCGGCCGCAGGATGGAGTCGAAGAGGGTACTCATGGATGCTCCAAGTCACTCGGACCGCATGTGCGGATAGCCGGATTCGGTTGGTGGGACAAAGGTTTCCTTGATGGTGCGGGTGGAGGTCCAGCGCATCAGGTTGGCCTTCGAGCCGGCCTTGTCGTTGGTGCCGGATGCACGTCCGCCACCGAACGGTTGCTGGCCGACGACGGCCCCGGTGGGCTTGTCGTTGATGTAGAAGTTGCCCGCGGCGTTGCGCAGCACATCCGACGCGGTGGCCACGGCGGCGACGTCGGTGGCGATGATCGATCCGGTGAGAGCGTACCGGGCGCTGGAATCGACTGCCCGCAGCGTCTTCTCGAAGTCGGCGTCGTCGTAGACGTGCACCGACAGAATAGGTCCGAAGTATTCGGTGGTGAACGCCTCGTCGGTGGGGTCGTCACCGAGCAGGACGGTGGGGCGGACGAAGAATCCCTCGGAGTCATCGCACTGGCCGCCGACGGCGACGGTCATCGTCGGCACGGTCTTGGCCCGATCGATGGCTGCCACGTGCTTGTCGAAGGCCCGGCGGTCGATGACCGCGCCGCCGAAGTTGCTCAGGTCGCGGACGTCGCCGTAGGTGAGTTCGGCTGCCTCGGTGAGGAAGTCGTCACCCATCTGCGCCCACACGGAACGCGGGACGTAGGCACGCGATGCGGCCGAGCACTTCTGCCCCTGGTATTCGAAGGCACCGCGAATCATGGCGGTGCGCAACACGTCCGGGTCGGCCGACGAATGGGCGACGATGAAGTCCTTGCCGCCGGTCTCGCCGACGAGACGCGGATAGTTGCGGTAGGTGTCGATGTGCGTGCCGACCTCGCGCCACAGATGCTGGAAGGTGGCCGTGGATCCGGTGAAGTGGATGCCGGCGAGGTTCGGATCGGCCAGTGCCACATCGGATACCGCGATACCGTCGCCGTGTACCAGGTTGATGACCCCGGCCGGCAACCCGGCGGCCTCGAGCAGCTGCATGGTGAGGTGGGCGGAGTACGCCTGCGTCGGGGAGGGCTTCCACACCACCGTGTTGCCCATCAGCATCGGTGCGGTGGGCAGGTTGCCGGCGATGGCGGTGAAGTTGAACGGGGTGATCGCGTAGACGAAGCCGTCGAGGGGGCGATGGTCGAGGCGATTCCACACACCCGGTGAGGAGACCGGCTGCTCGGCCAGGATCTCGCGGGCGAAGGCGACGTTGAAGCGCCAGAAGTCGACCAGTTCACACGGTGCGTCGATCTCGGCCTGCTGCACGGTCTTCGACTGACCGAGCATGGTGGCCGCGGCGATGCGTTCGCGCCACGGGCCGGAGAGGAGATCTGCGGCGCGCAACAAGACCGCGGCGCGGTCGTCGAAGCTGGTGCGAGCCCAGTCCCGGGCGGCCGTGAGTGCGGCGTCGACGGCGTCGCGGGCGTCATCGTGGGTGGCATTCGCGATGGTGGCGAGGACCTCGCGGCGAGCGTGGGGCTGGACGACCGGGGTGCGGTCACCCGACCCGCTGCGCGTGGCCCCGCCGATGACGTGGGGGAGTTCGACGGGGCTTGCCTGCGACCGGCGGTCGAGTTCGGCGACGATTCTGCCTCGTTCCGGCGTGCCCGGGGCGTAGGTGTGTACCGGCTCATTTGCCGGGCGTGGGGGTGTGGTGATGGCGTCCATGGAGCCATTTCACGTGGCCGCATGCACGAAAGCGATGGACGATCGGTTAAAGGAGGTCCTTCGTTGTTGTCTGATCGGACAACATCGTCGTCACGCGGGTTGACTCGGCCCACCGAAACCGGGTCGTGTTGGAGAACCTGGATGCTGTAGCGCCCACCTTCCCCAACAGGACCCCACTGCGGTCCGGGGACTGCTCGAGGACAGGCACACCGGGGTGGTCGCCACTCACCGTGACGACATGCTCGCGCGGAGGGTCAGGGCGACCACCAATCGGGTGGCGGGATCGTCGAGGTCCAAACCGGTGAGTTCCTGGATGCGGCGGATGCGGTAGCGCAACGTGTTGGGATGCACGTGGAGTGCGTCGGCGGAGGCGCGGACATCGCCGAAATGGTCGAGGTATGCCCGCAGTGAGATCGTCAGGTCGCCACCCGATCGGTGATCGCGCTCGGCGAGATCGATCACCCGGGAGTCGATCAGCTCCGGATTCGACTCGATCAGCGCGATGATCTCACCAAGCAGCACACCGGTTTTCGACTCACCCACCGTCGTCACGGGGTGGATCAGGCCGGCCTCGCGATGCGCGGCGTCGAGTACCCGGTCGGCCTGGGCGCGGAGATTCGGCACGGTCGCGACGTCGGTTCCCGGGCCTGCGATCACCGCTCGGGCATCGACGCCGAACTGGCGGTGCGCCGCGGTGACGGCCGCGGTGGCCCAATCGACGGTGGCGTCGAGCGCGGCACCGGGGAGCACGACGTAGGCGCGGCCGGCGAGCGTGGTGGTCACCGACAGTGGGCTGAATGCGCTGGCGTGCAGGGTCAATGCCGACACCACACCCGCCGCCGAGAACGGTGCCGGCGCGTCGGCCTCGGCGCCGGACAACCCGTCGAGGGCCACGACGACGACGCTCGACGACGGCGAGATTCCCAGTTGCCCACACAGATACGGAACATCGACGACATCCCCGCGCGCACCGAGGAGGCGACGCACCACTTCGTCGTGTCCGGTTCCGGCGTTGCGGCGTCGGACGATGATCCGGGCGGCCACCGCCGCGGCACCGGTCAGCACCTCGGCGGCGTCGTCGGACAGCGGTTCACGTCCCTGCTGAATCCACATGGTGCCCAGATGATCTCCGCGGAGCGGGTCCTCGTGTGGGGCGCGGATGCCGACCGCGAGTCGGGGGCGTAGACCGAGGTCCGCCCGTTCGTCGACGGAGACCACCTCGGTGGTGGTGCGCAGCGCATCCATCACACCCCATTGCCGAAGCCACGCAAGCATGTCCGGCGGTCCCTCGCGTCCCAGGATCGACAATCGCCGGAGTTCGTCGGCCTCGTCCCCGGCGCTGCTGTAGGCCAGAACGTGGGAGTGGTCGTCCTCGATGCTCACCAGCCCGTGCGTGCGGCGGGCGACCTCGGCGGCGAGGTCGAACAGGTCGCCGACGGTGCCCGACCGCATGGATTCGGTGTCGGCGGATGGCGCGGCCGCGGAACCGACCACTTGCGTCACCAGGTTGTAGATGCGCTCCCACCGTGCGTGTGGATCGACGGCGACGACGGCGACACCGAGATCGGTCAGATGGGCGGTGAGTTCGGGGGTGGGGGACTTGATCATCACCGCGGCCGGGCGGGCGCTGTCATAGGTCGACAGCCAGGCGATCACGGCCTCCGGTGTGGCCCCGACCAACAGGAACAGGTCGGCGGAGCGGGTCGAGGCCCGCAACGGGAGATGGAGATCGTCGGGATCGAGCAGCGAGACGGAGTCGATGGGGACATCAAGGCCGCGGGGCGCCGCGTCCAGCGACACCAGGGTGCGGTCGAGCGCGAGTACCAACTGCCCCAAACCGATCCCGCCTTTGTCCATATCGACAAAGATACTGTCCGCACAGACAAAAGAACGGCGCCCGCCGGGAGAGATCCCGGCGGACGCCGTTCTGGGGCTGCAGAGTGGTGCAGAGTGTGGTGCGACTCAGAGGATGGTGAGCATCTCGTTGTAGGTGGGCAGCGGCCACAGATCGTCGGCGACGACGGTCTCGAGCTTGTCGGCGACCTCACGGACCGCGGTCATCGCCGGGATCAGCGACTTCAGCGCGTACTCCGACTCCTCCTCGACACCCTCGCCGTGGAATCCGTCGATGGCCTCCTCGAGGGCGTCCATCACCTTGTTGAGCGCCTTGACCGAGGTGGTCATGGTGTGCAGCGCGGGGGTCTCCATGTCGATGCCTGCGGCCTTCAGGCTGGCCGCGGTGCTCGCGAGCTCACCCATGTACCGGGTGGCGGCGGGCAGGATGAGGGTCTTGGCGATCTCCAGGGTCTCCTTGGCCTCCACCAGCAGTGCCAGCGCGTACTGCTCGAGGACGACGTCCTTGCGCGCCTTGAGTTCCCGCTCGGAGAGGATGCCGTACTTGCTCAGCAGTTCGATGTTCGCCGGCTCGTCGAGCTGGCCCATCGCATCGACGGTGGTGCGCAGGTTGAGCAGACCGCGTGCCTCCGCCTCTTCCTGCCAGGCGTCGGAGTATCCGTCGCCGTTGAAGACCACCTTGCCGTGCTCGGTGATGATCTCCTCGAGCAGCTTCTGCACCGCGTCGTTGAACTCGGCGCCGTCTCCGATCGCCTTCTCCAGGTAGGTCGAGACGTAGTCGAGCGACTCGGCCAGGATCGCGTTGATCGCGATCATCGGGTCGGCGATCGACTGGTTGGAGCCGGGTGCACGGAACTCGAAGCGGTTGCCGGTGAAGGCGAACGGGCTGGTGCGGTTGCGGTCGCCGGCATCGGCCTTGAGCGGCGGCAGGGTGTCGACACCGAGCTCTATGACGCCGGCCTGCTTGCTCTCCTTGGCACCACCCTTGGCGATCTGATCGAACACGTCGGCCAGCTGCTCGCCGAGGAAGATCGAGATGATCGCCGGCGGGGCCTCGTTGGCACCGAGACGGTGATCGTTGGAGGCCGAGGCGATCGAGCTGCGCAGCAGGCCGCTGTACTTGTGCACACCGCGGATGATGGCGGCGCAGAACACCAGGAACTGCACGTTGTCGTGCGGGGTGTCACCCGGCAGGAGCAGATTGCCCTGGTTGGAGTTGCCCAGCGAGAAGTTGACGTGCTTGCCCGAACCGTTGACGCCGGCGAAGGGCTTCTCGTGCAGCAACGCCACCATGCCGTAGCGCTCGGCGACCTTCTTGATGGTCGTCATCATGAGCTGCTGGTGATCGTGGGAGATGTTGGACCGCTCGAAGACCGGGGCGATCTCGAACTGCCCCGGGGCGACCTCGTTGTGGCGGGTCTTCGACGGGATGGCGAGCTTGAACAGCTCCCGGTCCAGCTCGATCATGAAGGCCAGCACGCGGTCGGGGATCGCGCCGAAGTAGTGGTCGTCGAACTCCTGGCCCTTGGACGGCTTGGCGCCGAACAGGGTGCGGTTGGTGGTCATCAGGTCCGGCCGCGCGAAGTAGAAGTGGCGATCGATCAGGAAGTACTCCTGCTCGGGACCGGCGAAGGACACCACGGTGTCGACGTCGTCGTGGCCGAAGAGCTTGAGCAGACGCATGGCCTGCTTGCTCATCGCCTGCTGGCTGCGCAGCAGCGGCGTCTTCTTGTCGAGGGCCTCACCGGTCCACGAGATGAAGATCGTCGGGATGCACAGGGTGTTCCCGTTCTTGTTCTCCAGGATGTAGGCGGGGCTGGTGACGTCCCAGCCGGTGTAGCCGCGTGCCTCGAAGGTGCCGCGCAGGCCGCCGTTGGGGAACGACGACGCGTCGGGCTCACCCTGCAGCAGCGTCTTGCCCTGGAACTCGGCCAGCGAACCGTCCGCGCCGTCGGGCTCGAGGAAGGAGTCGTGCTTCTCGGCCGTGAAGCCGGTCAGCGGGTAGAAGACGTGGGCGTAGTGCGACGCCCCCTTCTCCATGGCCCAGTCCTTCATCGCGGAGGCGACGTAGTCGGCCAGGGTCGGATCGAGCGGTGCGCCCTTGTCGATGGTGGCCGCAACGGCCTTGAACACGTGCTTGGGGAGACGAGACTTCATCACCGACAGGCTGAAGACGTTGCGCCCGAAAGTGCCGGCCAACGGCTCATCGAAGCCTTCGGTATCCATCTCGTAGGTGGTCACGGCCTCGATGGCCTGACGGCGCGACATGCTGCCACTCATTCAATACTCCTGGGGTGTGGGTCCCCGGCGCGTGGGCGCTTGACGGTGCGCTGATCACATTGACCGGGACGTTGGTCGAGCGATACGACGCTATGAGTGGCAGGTACCCGCATCGTTGCGTGAATGTGACGCCCGTGAAAACTCAGTTCACGTGGCTGGACGAATCACGTCGGCCGGCCTGATGGTGACGGCCGCGACGACGATGCCGAGCACGATGCCGATCACCGTGTCGCCGACGCGGTCGAGTGCCATCTGTGGCGAGAGTGCGGCACGCAGGCCGGTCAGCAGCAGCGCCATCGGTGTCACCGCCGTCGAACACAAGGCGTAATTCACCGTGGAGAAGATCTCCGCGAGGGTCTGGAACACGATGATCGCGGCGACCGCACCCCAGTATCCCAGCGGCAATGCCAGCAATGCGGCCGCGATCACGGCACCGGCCACATTGCCGAGGAGTCGGGCATATCCGCGGCTCACCGTGTGGTGATACGTGACCCCCTGCATCGCCGCGATCGCCCCCATCGCCGCCCACATCGGATGCGCCAGTCCGACGCCGGCCGCGATCGTCGCGGCGATGGCCGATGCCGCCGCCATCCGCCCGGCGATCACCAGCAGGTGACGGTGCCCGGCGGCGGAACGGCCGCCGACCAGGGTGCGCCACAGGGATTCGCGCGTGGCCGAGTCGGGCGCGGTGGTGGAGGGGCCCGACCGCAACAACCAGGGCGCCAACGCCGCCGCGATCCCGATGACCGCACCGACCGCGGTGGCGGTGACCGCACGTCCCACGTCGGCGGCATCGTGGGCGAAGCCGGCGGCGCCCGCCGCCGCGAACACCAGGATGACCGCACCCGGACCGACGATGTGCAGCGCCGAGACCAGATAGGACGCGACACCGGCCAGCAGGGAGATGACGACGATCTCCACCGCCAGGGGTGCCGATGACGCGCCGAGCGTCGCACCCACGGCGATGGCCCCGGTGATCGCGACACCGAGTGCCACCAGGCGGGTCGCGCGCACGGGGTAGGGGTCCGGCCGGCAGAACGCCGAGACCAGCGCACCGAGTGCGGCGAGGCCGGCGACGTCGCGGTGCCCGAGCGCTCCGCCGGCGATCAGGACGACCCCGACGGCGATCCCGACTCGGATCGGGGCGGCCACACCCGCGCGGCTCAGGTCGATGTGCATCGCATCGCGCCACGCTTGAGTGCTCACCGCGTGCCGGAGGGCGGCGCGGCGGTGGGGCACGGCGTTGGGCATGGGATGAACAGCGGACGTCATAGAATTACTTTATCACTATTTTACTAGTGAAATATGTGATGGTCACTACGATGACGAGGTGACCGAAGACGCCGCGCGCCCGCCGGACCTGGTGGATCGCATCATGGGTGAGTGGGCGGCGGCCTACGCCGATCTGGATGTCTCGCCGATCGGGATCCTCGGGCGGGTGCAGCGGATCGCGTCGGTGACCAGCGCCCAGCTCGACCGCAACCTCGAGGCACACGGGATCGGCCGCTCGGAGTTCGACGTCCTCGGCGCCCTCGTCCGCGCCACCCGTCCGTTGCGGGCCAGCGAGGTCGTGTCGACGACGATGCTCAGCGGGGCGTCGGTCACCAAGATCAGTGACAGTCTTTCTCGCCGGGGCCTGCTCGAACGTCGCAAGTCCGATCGGGACGGGCGGGTGGTGCTGCTCGTGGCGACCGACGAGGGACGACGCCTCGTCGACGAGGAGATTCCGCGGCGGCTGGAGGATGACCGGCGCGTGTTGTCGGCGCTCAGCGGTGCGGAGCGAGGCGTGCTCGCCGAACTGTTGCGCAAGATTTCGATGACACTGGGGGAATGAGAGCAGGGGGAGTGTCTGTGGGCAGGCTACGTCTGGCGCAACTGCGTGACGCCTTCTGGCTCGTGCCGATGTTGCTCGGAATCGCCGGGATCGCACTGGCTCAGATCCTCGTTGCCGTCGACCGGAAGGTGGGGTCGGCCGGCTCGGGTGGAGAGGGTGCACTCCTCTATCAGGTCGGGGTCAGCGGTGGCCGCGACATCCTGGGCGCGATCGGCGGGTCGATGCTGGCGGTGGCGGCCACCTCGTTCTCGATCACCATCTCGGTATTGGCCACCGCCAGTTCGACGTACGGCCCGCGGCTCGTGCGCAACTTCATGAACGATCGCGGAAACCAGTTCGTCCTGGGAATGTTCGGTGCAACGTTCCTGTACTCGCTGATGGTGCTCCGCGCGATTCGGGGTGGCAGCGAGGTCGGCGAGGAGTTCGTGCCCGACATCGCCATCAACGTCGCGGTACTCCTCGCGATCATCGATGTGATCGTCCTGGTGTACTTCATCAATCACATCGCCCGCTCGATCCAGGTGTCGACGCTCTCGGCGCGCGTACGCAGCGAGCTGGATGCCGTTGTGCGCACCCAGTACCCCGAGTCCGAACCGGAAGAGTCGTGCCCGGCTCCGGCGCCCGACGGCGGTAGCGCGGTGGACTCGCGGACCTCGGGATTCGTCATCGGAATCGACGAGGACGGTCTGCTCGACGAGGCCGAGAAGTCGGACTGTCTCATCGTCCTCCGTGTGCGTCCCGGCGATCACGTCATCGACGGTGACCGCCTGGCGACGCTGCACGGAACCGATGATCGGCAGAGCGTGAGCGCGGACGTGTGCCGCCACGTCCATCTGGGCGAGACGCGAACCCCGTACCAGGACATCCAATTCGCGGTGCAGCAGCTCACCGAGATGGCGGTGCGGGCGCTGTCGCCGGGAACCAACGATCCCTACACCGCACACAACGCCCTCAATGAACTCGCGGCGTCGTTGGTGCCGTTGGCCCGACGCCGCGCACCGCAACTGGGTCGGCGCGGCGACGACGGGACCTTGCGGCTGGTGGTGACCCGGCTGCCGCTGACCGAGCTGATCGACGACGTGTTCGGGGCTGTGCGCACGTATGCGATCGGCCATCCGATCGCGATGACCGCGGCGATCCTTCTGGCCCGTCGGCTCGGTGTCGCGGCCGTCGAACCCGATGTCCGCGCCGCAGTGCTGTCGCATCTCGAGCTCATCTACGACGCTCTCGATCGTGTCGACGACCAGGTCGACGCCCAGTTCTGCCGTGGCGAGATCGACGAGGCGCGCACCGCGATTGCGGCGGCATGAGCATTCCGGGGATGCGCTGGATTCACCCGACCGGCCTGGTGGCCGAGCGCTGTTCGAGCATCACGCCGATCAGTCCCACCTCGGACGACTGAGTGCTGATCATGTCCCGCACCGTCTGACGCACCGCCCCGTGGACCACCATTGGGTCGACCGTCTGTGCCATCGCGATGCCGCCCTGATGGTGGCGATACATCAGCGTGAGGAAGAGGTCCTCGGCCGCTTGCCCCGACGCGGCGGCCAGGCGATCGAGTTGTTCGGTCGTGGCCATACCCGGCATGGCGGTATGCGGCATGGCCATACCCTGCATGGTCGTGTCGTGGCCGGCATGCATCCAGGTCATGGGGGTGGGGTTCTGCAGCGGTGCGCCGGTCAATCGCAGCCATCCGATCATGGTCCCCAGCTCATACTGCTGTGTTTCGGCGATCTGACGTGCCAGCGCGCGAACTCCCGGATCGATGCCGTCGCGGTCGACGGACTTGCCCATGACGACGGCCTGCTGATGGTGGCCGATCATGTCCTGCAGGAAGGCGGTTTCCGTCGACGTCAGCGGCGCGGGGTGCGCGGCGGGTGCGCCATCGATCGCGGGCCGCGCGAGGTAGCCGGCGATGGCCGCCCCGACGACGAGGGCAATCACCACCGCCACAGCGCTCGGCCGGGGTCGGGGTAGGGTCATGATCCCACCGTCGACTGTTGGTCCGCCGGTGGTGAATACACGCCGTCAGCGAGCCGGAGAACCTGAAAACCGCTGTCCGAGCAGGTAACCCACAGTTCACGTCCGCGCCACTCCGGCGGTGAGGCGCACCAGTCGGTGGACTGGTCGGCCGTCGTCGAACCGATGCGTGGGCTGATGGCCTGATCGGGATCGAACGAGCCGTCGGCGATGGAGTGCAGGATCGCGGGAGCGCTGAGCAGCGGTACCCCGAGCGCGGCGAGCAATGCGTGTGGCGAGTTGGTGAGAACGTCGCCGTGGCGAGGATGTGTCGGCGGGTTGTAGTACGCGATCTCGCGGACCTGCAACGGATCACGGACATCGAAGACGCGGACTCCGGAGGAGAACCACCCGCACGCCAACGCCGTCGGATTCGTCGGGCGATCGGCCGCGCAGTAGTGCGATTCATAGGCGAAGACGCCGCCGCCCGAACTCGATGCGACCGACGAATCCTGATTCTGTCGGAGGTTGATCTGTAGTTTCAGCCGGTTGACGATACGCGGATTGCGGGGATCGGAGACGTCGATCACCTTGACCCCGCCGGAACCGCCCTCGTCGACCGTGAACGCGAAAGGCTTGTCGCCGTAGGTGACCGGAATGGCGTGCTGGGTGGCCCAGCCGTCGCTCCAGGTGAGTTCGGACAGCCGCACCGCACTCGGATGGTGCTCACGACGATGGATCGAGGAGACGTCCCAGACGCTGATCCCGCCGGTGTTGCTCGCGAGATACAGACGATTGCCGTCAGCACTCACCCCGATGCCGTGCGTGGACAGCCCCGTGACGCCCTGCCAGAGCACGTGCGGATGTGCGGGGTCGGTGAGGTCGACGGCGCTGAGGAATCCCGGGCCGAGTCCGGACGCCCAATAGGTGCGCCCATCGGGGGAGAAGCCGCCCTCATGCGCGGTGACCGGCAACGGCATCGAGGTCGACCCGGTATCCGGATTGAGGAGTCTGGGTGCGGCACAGTCGGATACGTCGTACACGGCGAGAAGACCCGCGCCGAAGAGGGCGGGCACCCCGGTGCCGACCAACAACTTCGAGGTGCGGTTGGCCTTGAGGGATTCCCACGTTCCGGCGAGCATGGCGGGCGCGGTGAGTCGCTGGGTCGGACGCGGATTCCGTGGATCGCTCGCGTCGATCACCTGCACGCCCGTTTCCGGTCCGAACAGGCTGCCGGGAAACAGGCTCCCCATGTAGGCGCAGGTGTCATGGCTCGTCGAGGTGATTCCGCCGCCTCGTCCGGCATATGCGCCGACCGCGGAGATGTTGCACGAGTAGCCGCCCGCGCTGCGTCCCGAATCGCGTTCGGCGGCAGGAACATCGCCCTGCAGGCCGGGTTCCGGGTGGGAACCGGGTCCGCACTGGGCAACGGCGACCGCGGCGGGTGCCGGATCGGCGTGGGCCGGCCAGCCGACGAGGGCGGCGACGACGGTCGCGGCGATCATCGACGCGCAGGCCTGATGGCGAGTGACAAGCATGCAGAGACGCACGGAATCCCCTTGGAGAGTGGCGGGTGCGACAGTCGGAGCAAATGAGTGTGGTGGACCACTGTGCCGCCAATTATTGACACATACCACTGCAGTTGTCTAGTTTTGGGGTCGTTGTGTCCCGGTGATCGGCGCGGTCGGGGGGTCGTTCCGGCGCCGACGTCGTACTGTCCTGTCCTGCAGTCGTTTTCATGTCCGTGTTGAGCCCCGTGTGGGGCGTCGACCCTGAGGGGGATCTTCTTTGATGTCATCACTCGTCACATCGTCGGTCTCGCGCCGCGGATTTCTGATCGGTGCCGCATCCGCGGGCGCCGCCGGTGTCGTGGCCGCGACGGCCGGCGTCGGCCGCGGTTTCGGCGCACCGACCCGCACCACCCCCGTCACCCGCGAAGAACATCGCGTCGTCGTGATCGGGTCCGGTTTCGGCGGTGGGGTCGCGGCGCTGCGCCTCACGTCCGCCGGCGTGCCGGTGACCCTTCTCGAACGCGGTCGGCGCTGGGTCACCGGTCCCAATGCCACCACCTTCCCGAACGCGACCAACCCGGACAAACGCATCCTCTGGCATCAGTCCACCCCACAGGTGTTCGGCAAGCCGCTGTCGGTCGATCCCTATGTCGGACTCTTCGAGTCGATCAGCGACGAGAACATGACCGTCATGGTCGCGGCCGGACTCGGCGGCGGATCGCTTGTGTATCAAGGGATGACGCTCAAGCCCATCGAGTCGGTGTTCACCTCGCACTTCCCCGCGGGCATCGACTGGCGTGCGATGGACACCATCTACTACCCCCGGGTCGCCAGAATGCTCGGCGCCGCGGTCGCACCCGACTCGCTGATCCGCAGTCCGAATTACCGTGCCGCACGGGAATTCGCCGCCCATGCCCGCCGCGCCGGACTGCCCGTCCAGAAGATTCCGATGCCCATCGACTGGAATTACGCCCTCGCCGAACTGGCCGGCAAGATGCGTCCGGCCTACACCGACGGGAGCGGGGCCATCGGCGTCAACAATGGCGGCAAGCACAGCGTCGACGTCACCTACATCGCGCAGGCCGAACGCACCGGACTCCTCGACGTCCGAACCCTCCACGACGTCACCGACATTCGTCGGGCGCGCGACGGGCGCTGGGTCGTCGAGGTGCACCGCACCGACGAGACCGGACGTGTCCTGGAGACGAAGGTGCTGACGACGGGCGCGCTGATCCTGGCCGCCGGAAGCATGAACACCACGCGAATGTTGATGTGCGCCAAGGCGACCGGTGGCATCGGCGACCTACCCGACGCGTTGGGGCAGGGGTGGGGGACCAACGCCGACCGGATCTACATCTGGAACAGTCTGACGTCGGATTTCGGTGCGACACAAGGTGGTCCAGTGGTCTACGGCAGTCCCAACTGGTCAGATCCCGCGAACGCCTTCACCCTCATCCAGGCCTCCATCCCGCCGCTACCGGTGGATGCGCACAGCACGATGATGGTCGGCTACGGGGTGAGCAACGCCCGCGGTCACTTCACCTACGACTCGGCGCGCCACCAGGCGGTCCTGCGCTGGCCGCACGAGGGCGATGCATCGATCCAGACCCGCCACCTGCATCCGGCCGCCACCCGGATCGCCGGTCCCGGATCGACACTCGTCGACACCAACGCCATCGTGCCGTCGACGTGGCATCCGGTGGGCGGCGCGAACATGGGGTCGGTCTGTGACCTCGACGGACGCGTGCTGGGGCAGCGGGGCCTCTACGTGGTTGACGGCGCGCTCATGCCGGGTAACTCGGCGGCGTGCAACCCGTCGATGACGATCGCGGCCATCGCCGAACGGGCGCTGGACCGCATCGTCGCCGCCGACGTCGGATCAGCCATCTGAGGCGCGGGCCATCGCATCGAGGGCGGGTCGCAGCCAGCGACCGAGGAACGCCCGCAGTTCGTCGTCGGATCGCTGGCCGTCGTCGACGGCGACGAGCGAGACGCTCAACAGTGCGGTCATGTCGACGATGTCGGCGAAGTGCGGTCGGTACTCGGGTTTGCCGGCGACGGCCGGTCGCAGGATCTCCGCGGCCACCTCCCGGGTGCGTGCCATCGCGCCCTCGTCGAAGAACGGGTGACTCTCCTGCGAGTTCAGCAACACCGACAGGGCCGGGTCGGCGATGGCCATCGAACGGCCCGCGATGATGAACTCGATCAGAAAGTCACCGAAGTCGGTGATGCCGTCGAGTCGCTCATGGATCTCGCGCATGGCGGAGATGGCGAGTTCGCCCATCGCTTGGGACACCATGTCCTCGCGGGAACCGAAGATCGAGTACACCGTCTGCCGGGACACTCCGGCCTTCGCCGCGACCGCAGCGATGCTGGCCGCGGCGAAGCCGTCGGTGGAGATCAGGTCGAGCGTCGCCTCGATGATCTTGCCTCGCGATCGCATACCGTCATTATGGCTCGGATGGCGGCGACCGAACGCCGTGACGGGGTACATGCCGTCGGGCATTGTCTCAGTGCGTAGTGTGGCGCGTGAGTCGGCGCACGTGACGTGCGCCTCGGCAAACCGACAGGAGGGTTCCGTCATGGGCGTTGTCAGGCATTCGTCCCAGATCTCCGTGCCGCGCGCTGCGGTGTTCGACTACATCAACGACTACACCAACGTCCCCGAGTACATGTTCGGTGTTCACAAGTTCGCGCCGCAGACCGATGTCACCAGCGGCGTCGGGTCGGTTTTCGACGTCGAGTTGAAGGCCGGGCCGAAGACCCTGAAATCGGTCGTCGAGACGATCGAGTGGGTGGAACACGAGTTCATCGTGCTCAAGGCGATCGACGGGTTCCAGGCCAACACCACCTGGAGGTTCCACGACACCGACGGCGGCACCGAGGTGCATGCCGAGTTCGAGTACATCCTGCCCGGCGGACTCGCCGGCCGTGCGCTGGGCGCGATCATGGAGCCGTTCGCGGCCCAGGCCGTCCGGCACACCGAGAAGAAGCTGCGCGACGAGCTGGAGTGACTCGGTGGTCTCCTTGTCTCCGCGATCGGTGTCGGCGGCGGTCTTCGACGTCATGCAGCGGCGGACGATGTTGCCGGCGGTCATCGAGGACACCCTCACCGGTCGCGGACGAGACGTCGCCGGCCTGCGGGTGGTGGTGACCGGCGCGTCCGCCGGGATCGGCCGGGTGGCCACGCAGCAACTCACCGCGCGCGGGGCGCAGGTGATCGCCGTGGCGCGCCGCGAGGAGGAGTTGGCCTCGCTGGCCGACGAGACCGGCTGCGACTACCTGATGGCCGACCTGTCCGACGAATCCGACACCGACCGGCTGCTCGGTGAGCTGTCCGGGCGGGAGGTCGACGTCCTCGTGAACAATGCCGGCCGGTCGATCCGGCGGTCCATCATCGACTCCACCGACCGGCTCCACGACTACCGGCGCACCATGGCGATCAACTACTTCGCCGCCGTCCAACTGAGCCTGGGGCTGCTGCCCGGCATGGTCGAGCGCGGTCACGGGCAGATCGTCAACGTCTGCACCTGGGGACTGATGGCCGGAACGTTCCCGCGGTTCTCCGCCTACGCGGCATCGAAGAATGCGCTGTCGATCTTCGGCCGGAGTCTCAACGCCGAACGGCCCCATCCCGGAGTGCGTGCCACCAACATCTACTACCCGCTGGTGCGGACCGAGATGATCTCGCCCACAGCCGAATACGACGATGTGGCGGCACTGTCGGTGGATGAGGCGGCGAGTTGGATCGTCCGGGCGATCACCCACCGGCCCGAACGCATCGCTCCCGCCGCCCTGCGGACGGTGCTGCCGGTCCTCGATTACCTCTCGGCACCCACCGCGGACCGGACGATGGGTGCCATCACCTGAGAGATCAGGCCGCGAGGTCGTGTGACAGCCGATCGATCGCCGCCCGCGCGAACACCTGTTGCTCGGTGACCGCCAACTGATGACGGTTGCGGGAGGTGAAGGCCAGGGTCCAGTCGATGAACGTGATGAACCGATTGCGGAACCCCACCAGGTACAGCAAGTGCAGGAACAGCCACCCCAGCCAGGCGAAGAAGCCGGAGAACTCGACGGCCCGTGAGGTGCCCGGGATGGGTACCCGGGCGACCGCGCAGTGCCGGGCGACTGTCGCCATCGACCCCTTGTCCCAGTAGGTGAACGGCTTTCGGTCGCGATGGGTGCCGTTGATCCGGGCGGCGACGGCGTCGGCGGCGTACCGCCCGGACTGATTGGCGGCCGGGGCCTGACCGGGGACTCCGTCGACGGCCATCATGTCACCGATCACGAACACCTCGGCATGGCCGGGGATGGTCAGGTCGGGTTCGACCCGTACCCGACCCGCGCGGTCGAGTTCCACCCCGCACTGCTCGGCGAGCTGTCGGCCGAGCGGACTGGCCGCGACCCCCGCCGACCACACCTTGCACTGACTTTCGATGCGACGCGTCGAACCGTCGGCCTGGCGCACCACGAGTCCGTCGTAGTCCATGTCCACGACCATCGCACCGAGTTGCACATCGACTCCCAGTGCGCGCAAACGCTTCTCGGCTCGGGAGCCCAACCTTTCACCGAACGGCGGCAACACCGCCGGTGCGGCGTCGAGCAGGATCACCCGTGCCTGCGTCGAGTCGATGGACCGGAAGGTGCCGCGCAGCGTCGTGCCGGCCATCTCCGCGATCTGACCGGCCATCTCGACGCCGGTGGCCCCGGCTCCGATCACCACGAACGTCAGCAGGCGATCACGCTCGATCGGGTCGGTGGACAGTTCGGCCTGCTCGAACGCCCCGAGGATGCGGCCGCGCAACTCGAGTGCATCGTCGACGGTCTTGAGGCCCGGCGCGAACTCCGCGAAATGATCGTTGCCGAAATAGGATTGGCCCGCACCGGCGGCGATGATCAGACTGTCATACCGAGTGGTGGTGACACGTTCGAGCATGCGTGAGGTCACCGCACGATTCTCCAGGTCGATGGCCTCGACATCGCCCAGTGCCACCGTCACATTCCGTTGGTCGCGAAGAATCACCCGCACCGGCGGTGCGATCTGGCCCTGCGAGATCACCCCGGTGGCGACCTGGTACAGCAACGGCTGGAACAGATGATGAGTCGTGCGTGCGATCAGGGTGACGTCGACGTCGGCATGCTCGAGTCGACGAGCGGCAGCCAGCCCGCCGAACCCCGATCCGACGATGACGACATGGTGCCGGCGGGTCCTGCCGCCGGGAACCGGTACGCGCTGGGTCATGGCACGTTTCCTTCTGGTGTGGAATCGACACCCAGGCGGACGATGTCGGGAAACGGTGCTCCTTGCCGGTGGACTCCGGCTGCGCCAGTCGCACAACCGACGATAGCCCATCGAGCAACCGGTGGCGAGGCCGACTTAAATTCTTCGGCGCGAGAAAATCGTCGCCGCATTCGGGCGTGGACGGCGTCCGTCCCGACATTCTCTTTGCCTGTCTCAGCATCACGGGCCTACGGTGAATCGACCATCTGGAGCGACCGAGAGACCCGGCTCGTCGACGTCGCAGCAACCCGCCCCAGGGTGCTAACGCCGGGATCGATGGGAGACACCCCGTGACGTTTCGTGACCATGCCCCGCTGTCGGTGCTCGACCTCGCACCTATCAGCGAGGGTTCCGATCCTGCTGCTGCGCTGCACAATACGATCGATCTCGCGCAGCACGCCGAGCAGTGGGGGTATCGCCGCTACTGGGTGGCCGAACACCATTTCGCCGCCGTCGCGAGTTCGGTGCCGGCGCTGCTCATCGGTCAGATCGCCTCCGCGACCCGATCGATCCGCGTCGGATCGGCGGCGGTGCAGGTCGGGCAGACGACGGCGGTATCGGTGGCCGAGTCCTTCGGGATGCTCGACGTGTTCCATCCGGGCCGAATCGACCTGGGGCTCGGCCGATCCGGACAGCGACGCGCCGAGGCGGCGGCAACACCCGCGGGTCCGGTCGCGATTTCCGCACCGACCCCGAGTCGGCTCGTCGACGGGGTGGTGATCCCCGAACCCCTCGATGTGACTGCGCTACTGGCACATTCGCCTCTCGCACGCAGCTTCGAGGTGTTGACGCAGCCGGGTGCGCAGCCACCGGACTTCGACGAGCAGGTCGACGACATCCTGTCGCTCCTCGACGGCACCTACACCAGTCCGTCGGGTCAGGAGCTACATGCGGTTCCCGGCGAGGGGGCCGACGTGCAGGTGTGGATCTTCGGCAGCAGCAAGGGGCAGAGCGCTCACGTCGCCGGCGCCCGCGGACTCCCGTTCGCAGCCAACTACCACGTCAGCCCCGGCACCACCCTCGAGGCGGTCGCGGCCTATCGGGAGGCGTTCCGCCCGTCGTCGGTGCTGGCCGAACCCTACGTGGTGGTGTCCGCCGACGTGGTGGTGGCCGACGACGACGACACCGCGCAGCATCTGGCCAACGGCTACGGGCAGTGGGTGCACAGCATCCGCACCGGCCACGGCGCCATCGAGTACCCCGACCCGGCGACGGCGCAGCCGCTGCCCGCCGACCAGCTGGCACTGGTCGCCGATCGGCTCGAGACCCAGTTCGTCGGATCACCCGACACCGTCGTGCAGCGGCTCGCCGCACTCGGGCGGCTCACCGACGCCGACGAACTCGTCATCACCTCGGTCACCCATGACCATGCCGACCGGCTGAGGTCGCATGAGCTGCTCGCCAAGGCATGGGGGCTGATCTGATGAATCGCATTGCTGTCACCGCGAAATCGGCCGTCTCCACACTCGCCGTGGTGGCCGTGGCCGGTGTGCTCACCGCCTGCGGTTCTGGGTCCTCGGGCTCCGACGACGCCGGACCGCCGGTGCTGGGAGGCACCCTGCGCTACGGACTCTCCGACGCCCCCACATGCTCGGACCCGGCCCAGAGCGGCACCAACCAGACGATCTATGTCACCCGGCAGGTCGTCGATTCACTCACCGATCAGGACCCGGGTGATGGCAAACTCAAGCCCTGGCTCGCCCAGAGCTGGGAGGTGAGCCCGGATGCGCGGACCTTCACCTTCCACCTCAAGCCCGGTGTCACCTTCAGCGACGGCACGCCGCTCACCGCCGAATCCGTCAAGGAGAACTTCGACGCCATCGTTGGGCCGCTCGGCGCGGCCAAGGCACCGTTGGCGGCGACTTACCTCGGCGGATACACCGGCACCACCGTCGTCGATCCGCTGACCGCGCGGGTGGCGTTCGGTGCCCCCAATGCGCAGTTCCTGCAGGCCACCTCGACTCCACAGTTGGGGATTCAGGCCGAGGCCACCGTCGCCGCGACGCCGGAGGAGAGGTGCCAGGGCACCAACATCGGATCAGGACCGTTCGTGTATTCGGGCTGGGCGCAGGGCAAGTCGGCGTCACTGCGCAAACGCACCGGATACCGCTGGGGATCGTCGGTCTTCGGTCACGCCGGTGACGCCTACCTCGACGGCATCGACTTCACGGTGATCGCGGAGTCCGGGGTGCGCACCGGATCGCTCGCCTCCGGGCAGCTCGACGCGATCAGCGATGCCCTGCCCAACGACAAGCCGCAGATCACCGGGGCCGGTGGACAGGTCCTCACCGCGGTGAACCCGGGTGTGCCGTTCGGGTTGCAGCCCAACGTATCCCGTGGTGTCCTCGCCGACGCCGCGGTGCGGCGCGCACTGCTGCCGGCGATCAACCGGCAGGAGTTGGTGACCACCGTCCTCGACGACGACTTCCATCCCGCCACCGGCGTCCTGGCGTCCAACACCCCCGGATACTCGGACTCCTCGGCCGAGTTGCGCTTTCAGCCGGACACGGCGAAGAAGATTCTCGAGGACGCCGGCTGGAGGGCCGGCGCCGATGGAATCCGGACCAAGGACCGACAACGCCTGAGCTTCTCGGTGCTCTACAGTCCGGTGTTCGCCGGCAACCAGGCCATCCTCGAACTCGTCCAGCAGCAACTGAAGAATGTGGGCGTCGAACTGAAACTCGACGTCGTGCCGGCGGCCACGGCCACGGTCCGGCAGAACTCCGGTGACTACGACGCGATCTACTACAACGTGACCCGTGCCGACGGCGACATCCTGCGCACCCAGTTCGGGCTCACCGGACGAAACCTGAACCGGCGCGGACCGATTCCCGCTCTCGACGTGGCCCTGGCCGGGGAACAGTCCACCACCGACACCGCGCAACGCAATGCCCACCTCGCGACCGCACAACAACAGATCCTCGACAACGGACTGTTCGTCCCGACCATCGAGTTGTCGCAGGCCATCGGTGCCGCGGCCACCACCCATCAGGTGACGTTCGATGCCTCGTCGCGGTTGCAGTTCCACGACACGTGGCTGTCCGGGAGGTGAACGCGACGATGCTGCGTTATCTCGGAATCCGGTTGCTCTCCGCCCTCGGGGTGCTGTGGGCGGCATTCACCGTGGCCTTCGTCATCCTGATTCTGCTGCCCTCCGACCCGGTGGCCATCGCCACCTCCGGCGATGCGTCGACACCGGTGGATCCGGCGGCGGTCGAGGCCCTCAGGGCCCGCTACGGCCTGAATCAGTCGGTGTGGCAGCAGTATTGGTCGGCGTTGACCGGCGCGATCCACGGTGACTTCGGTGTGTCGATCTCTCAGGGCCGGCCGGTCACCGCGGTCATCGCCGACGCACTGCCGAGCACCGTCGCCCTGACACTCACCTCGGTGCTGCTCGCCGTGTGTCTCGGGGTGGGATTGGCCGTCACCGCCACCTACACCTCGTGGTCGTGGCTGCGGCGCGCACTGCTGTCGGTCCCACCGCTGGTCGTGGCCCTGCCCACGTTCTGGGTCGGTCTGATCCTGCTGCAGATCTTCGCTTTTCGGCTCGCCTGGTTGCCGGCGTTCGGTGACACCCGGTCCGGTTCACTGGTCCTGCCCGTGATCACCCTGGCGATCCCGTATGCCGGAGTCATCGGTCAGGTTCTGGCCACGAGCATGAGCGCCACGGATGCCGAGCCATTCGTGCAGACGGCGACCGCCAAGGGGGCGAGTCGGATTCGGGTCATCACCCACCACATCCTGCGGATCGCCTCCTTGCCCGCGTTGACCGTGGCCGGCGTCGTGGTGGGCAACCTCCTCGGCGGTGCGGTGGTCGTGGAGACCGTCTTCTCCCGGCCCGGCGTCGGCAAGCTCGCTCAGAGTGCCGTTCTGGCGCAGGATATCCCGCTGGTCCTTGCCCTGGTGACGTTCTCCGCCGCGGTCTTCGTCACCGTGAACCTGCTGGTGGACATCGCCTATCCGTTCATCGATCCTCGAGTGGTGAGGCGGTCCGCCCCGACACCGACCACCGTGTCCGTCGACGATCGCAGCCCACGTGAGGTGGTCAATGTCTGAGCAGAGTGCCCCGTCCTCGGTGTCGTCCGCGTCGTCGTGGTCGTGGCCGGTCTGGCGTGCGCGCCCCGACGCGATCGGGGTGTGGTTGCGCCGCAACGCCACCACGATCCTGAGCGTGGCCGCGATCGCCCTCGCGCTCGGATTCGCCGTCGTACCATCGGTGTTCGCCGATGGCGATCCACTCCTCGCGGTGCCCGCCGACAAGCTCCGGGCGCCGAGCGCCGAGCACTGGTTCGGCACCGACAACCTCGGTCGGGACGTCTACACCCGCTTCGTCCACGGCGCGGCGTTGTCGCTGACCGCCACGGTCTCCGCCGTCGCGATCGCACTCGCGATCGGTGCCCTGCTCGGGTTGATCGCCGGCACCGCGGGTGATCTCACCGACGGTGTGATCATGCGGGCCATCGACGTGATGCTCGCGATCCCGCAACTGCTGTTGGCACTCGCGATCATCGCCGCACTCGGATTCGGCACCACCAAGGTCGCCATCGCCGTCGCGGTGGTGCTCATCGCGGGATTCGCGCGCGTCATGCGGGCCGAGGTGTTACGGGTGCGTCATGCACCGTACGTGGAGGCCGCCCGGGCGTTCGGGGTGCCGCGACCGGTGATCCTCGGCCGTCACGTGCTGCGCAACTCATATGCTCCCGTACTCGCGCTGGCCGCAGCCGAATTCGGCATGGCGATCCTGCTGATCTCCTCCCTGTCGTTCCTCGGGTTCGGAGCCACCCCACCGGCTCCGGAGTGGGGTTCGTTGATCTCCGAAGGCCGCAACTATCTGGCCACCGCATGGTGGATGACCACCCTGCCGGGATTGGCGATCGTCGCGGTGGTGCTCGCCGCGCACACCATCGGCCACCGCATCGCCGAGGGGGAACATCGATGAGCCCGCTGTTGACGGTGTCGGATCTGCGGGTGCGCTACCGGGTCGATGGCACTGACACCGATGCCGTCGCGGGAGTCGACCTGAGGATCGAACGGGGCGAAACCGTGGCGGTGGTGGGGGAATCCGGCTCCGGCAAGTCGACGCTGGCCCACGCCATCATCGGACTGCTGCCGCGCAACGCATCCGCGTCGGGACGCGTCGAGTTGACCGGCGATCGGATCGACGACCTGTCGGCGCGGGCATTCAACCGGATCCGCGGGGCACGCATCGGTTTCGTGCCGCAGGATCCCGGTACCGCGCTCAACCCTGTACAGCCGGTGGGTGATCAGGTCGCCGAGGTCCTGCGGATTCATGGTCGTGCCGCACGCAGGACCGCCCGTGCGCACGCCGTCGAGCATCTCGTGGAGGCCGGCCTCGACGATGCCGACCTACGCTACGGTCAACTCCCGCACCAGCTCTCCGGCGGACAACGGCAACGCGTGCTGATCGCCATCGCCGCGGCCTGCGAACCGGAGTTGATCATCGCCGACGAGCCGACCAGCGCGCTCGATGTCACGGTGCAACGACGCATCCTCGATCATCTCGAGGAGCGGACGAGCAGTGGGGCGACGGCACTGCTGCTGATCACCCACGACATCGGCGTCGCCGCCGACCGGGCCGACCGCATCATCGTGATGGCGGGCGGACGTATCGTCGAAACCGGCACGGCACAGCAGATCCTCGATGATCCGCAGCACGGATACACCCGACGCCTGATCGCCGATGCGCCCGGGCTCACCTCGCGACGGCTGGTCGCCCCGATACCGCCGGAGGCGCCGATCGTCGCACGCGCAGAACATGTCTCGAAGACCTTCCGGGTCGGGCGCGCCGGTCGGATCGCGGCCGTGAACGACGTCTCGCTGCGGGTGCGGTCCGGGGAGACGCTCGCGCTCGTCGGGGAGAGCGGGTCGGGAAAGACCACCACCGCGAGAATCCTGGCCGGCCTCGAATCGAATGACGCCGGTCGGATCGAGGTGGGTGACCGACGCAGTGACGTGGGGTTCGTCTATCAGAATCCCTACGCCGCGATGAACCCGAAACTGACGGTGGCGCAGATCATCGCCGAGCCGCTGGGCCGGACACCGCGCGCCGAACGAGATCGCCGGGTGCGGGAGCTGCTGATCGCGGTGGCGCTGGATCCGGCTCTGGCCACCCGTCGCCCGACCGCGCTGTCCGGCGGCCAGCGTCAGCGGGTGGCGATCGCCCGGGCACTGGCCACCACACCGCGCCTGCTGATTCTGGACGAACCGGTGTCCGCGCTCGACGTCACCGTGCAGGCGCAGGTGCTGGCATTGCTCGCCGACCTGCAACGCGACCACGGCATCGGGTATCTGTTCATCTCCCACGATCTGGCGGTCGTCCGTCAGATCAGTCACCGCGTCGCGGTCATGCGGGCCGGTGACATCGTCGAAGAGGGCGACGTCGCAGATATCTTCGGCGATCCACGTCACGACTACACCCGCCAACTCATCGCGGCCATCCCCGGAGAGGGTCGCGCCCATCGCCCCACGGAGGCCACTCATGGCTGATCACATCCACCTCGCCGTCGCCCTTGCCGATGCCGGATGGCATCCGGGGGCGTGGCGCGAACCGGCCGCGCGGCCCACCGAACTGCTCACCGGCGGCTATTGGGCGGACCTGGTGGGCGAGGCCGAGGCCGGAGTGCTCGACTTCGTCACCATCGATGACGGACTCGGTCTGCAGCGTGATCATCCGTTCGTCCCGGACCGACGTACCGACCGGGTGCGGGGCCGGCTCGACGCCGTGCTCATCGCCAATCGGATCGCCCCGACGACGCGGGCGATCGGTATCGTCCCGGCCGCGATCACCACCCACACCGAACCATTCCACACATCCAAAGCGGTTGCGACACTGGACTTTGTCAGTTCCGGGCGGGCGGGCGTGCAGTTGCGGGTCGACGGCAGCGCCGCCGATGCGGGACTCTTCGGCCGCCGGACTCTACCGGATCTGGTGCCCGGTGACCTCGATCCGGTGGTCGTCGACGCGCTGTTCACCGAGGCCCGCGACCACGCCGAAGTCCTTCGGCGCCTGTGGGATTCGTGGGAGGACGACGCCGAGATCCGTGACGTGGCGACCGGCCGGTTCATCGACCGGGACAAGCTGCACTACATTGACTTCGAAGGTGAGTACTTCCGCGTGCGTGGTCCCGCGATCACGCCACGGCCGCCTCAAGGGGCACCTCCGATCGCGATCCTTGGGCACAACAGTGCCGCCTACGCCCTGATCGGGGCGTCGGCCGACATCGGATTCATCACCCCGAACTCGGCCGCGGAGGCCGTCGCGTCGGTGGCCGAGATCGCTGCCACCCGACGCGCGGCCGGCGGCGATCCTCCGGTGCGGGTCTTCGCGGACCTGACGGTCATCCTCGCGGAGACGGATGCGGCCGCCGCAGCGCGGCAAGCGCATCTCGATGATCTGGCCGGGAGCGAATTCGTCAGTGACGCGCGGATCTTCGTCGGCACCCCAGCCGGACTTGCCGATCTCATCGAGGAGTGGGTGCCGCGCGGCGACGGCGGCCAGGCCCTTGCCGGGGTGCGGTTGCGGCCCGCGGTACTGCCCGACGATCTGATCGTGATCAGCCGCGACCTCACCCGGGAATTGGTGCGTCGCGGCCGATTCCGGGATCGCTACACCGCCCCGACACTCCGCGGCCACCTCGGCCTTGCTCGACCCGCCAACCGCTACGCAGCCTGATCGGAGAGCGCCATGACCACGCCACGCAAGGAGATCCATCTCGCCGCCCACTTTCCGGGCGTCAACAACACCACCGTGTGGAGCGACCCGACGGCGGGCAGCCACATCGAATTCGAGTCCTTCCGGCACTTCGCGCAGACTGCCGAACGCGGCAGGTTCGACTTCCTGTTCCTCGCCGAAGGGCTGCGACTGCGCGAGCAGAACGGCCTGATCTACGATCTCGACGTCGTCGGACGACCCGACACCTTCTCGATCCTCGCCGCACTCGGCGCGGTGACCGGGCGACTCGGGCTCACCGGCACCATCAACTCCACCTTCAACGAGCCGTACGAGGTGGCGCGGCAATTCGCCAGTCTCGATCACCTGACCGCCGGGCGGGCCGCGTGGAATGTCGTCACCTCCTGGGATGAGTTCACCGGTGAGAACTTCCGTCGCGGCGGCTATCTGGCGAGCACGCAACGGTATTCACGCGCCAAGGAGTTCCTCGACACCGCCGTCGAACTCTGGGGATCGTGGCGTGGTGACGAGATCGTCGCCGACAAGGAATCCGGCCGATTCCTGCGTGACGGCGACGTCGGTGAATTCGTCCACACCGGAGAGCAATTCGACATCGCCGGCCAGTTCGCTGTGCCGCGCAGTCCGCAGGGGCGTCCGGTGATCTTCCAGGCCGGTGACTCCGAGGAAGGCCGCGAGTTCGCCGCCGCGAAGGCCGACGCCATCTTCTCCCGGCACAGTGCATTCGACGAAGGACAGAAGTTCTACCAGGACGTGAAATCACGGCTGTCGAAGTACGGGCGTCGCCGCGAGCAACTGCTCATCCTGCCGGCGGCCACCTTCATCCTCGGTGACACCGACGCCGAGGCCGCCGAGTTGGCGCACGAGGTGCGACTGGCCCAGGTCAGTGGGGCCACCGCGATCCGCTTCTTGGAACAGGTGTGGAATCGCGACCTCTCCGACGTCGATCCCGACGGGCCACTGCCCGACATCGACCCCGACCTCGGTGAGCACACCGTTGCGCGTGGCCGGGCCAGCGTGCGCTCCTACCGCGACCCGCTCGAGACGGCCCGCGAGTGGCGGGAACGCGCGCAGTCCCACGGGTGGTCCATCCGCGAACTCATCATCGAGGTGACCGGACGGCAGGCGTTCGTGGGCAGTGCTCGGACCGTGGCCGACACCATCGATCGATTCGTGCAGAACGACGTCAGCGACGGTTTCATCCTCGTCCCGCACATCACCCCGGGCGGTCTGGATCGGTTTGTGGACGAGGTGGTTCCGCTACTGCAGGAGCGGGGTAGTTTCCGCACCGAATACGTCGGGACGACCCTGCGCGAGCACTTGGGACTGGATCGGGTAGCCGACGCCGGCCGAGCGGCGTCGTGACGCTCACAACGTCCACGGCGGTGTGATCCGCTGCCCCTGCGCGGTGGTCGCCGTCAGCCCCACGGGCGCGGACACCCACACCTGGCATTCGTCTGCTCCCGGATTGTCCAGGCGGACAGAGCTTCCCGCGGGCACAAACACCACGTCACCGACGTGGGCGTGGGTGACCAGGCCGTCCAGCGTGATCCGTGGAGAGCCGGCGAGTACCAGGAACACCTCCTCGTGGTCGACGCGGTGGTCGGCTCCGGGCTGAGCGGGGCCCAGCGTCGTCCGCCAGGCGCACAGTTCGCGACTCCCGGTGGACGGGCAGACGTAACTGCTGAAGGTGGCCCCGTGCAGGTCGTGGTGGCGGGGCGAATCGATGAGCGGCATGCCGGACTCCCAGGTAGACAGTGTGACTGTCTTTATAGGACAGCTAGACTGTCCATATGTCAAGTGTTCCGTCGGTCGAACCGATGCTGCCGTTCTTGTTGATGCAGGCGGAATCCGGGGTGAACGAGCGCATCAACCGCCGCGTCGTCGAGGCCGGTCATCACGGGCTGCGTCCCGTTCACGGTCTGGTCTTCGCCCGGATCGCCGATGGCGGGGCGTCGATCAATGACATCGCCCGGCACCTCGGGGTGACCAAGCAGTCGGCGGCGGCCATCGTGGAATCGCTGGAATCGAACGGGTACGTCGTGCGAACGGCTCATCCGAGTGACCGCCGGGCGCGACTGATCGAACTGACCGATCGGGGTGAGTCGGTGACGCGGCTGGCCGGTGCGGCCGCCGCGGCGGAGGTCTCGGCGCTGACCGACGTCATCGGCGAGGCCGCCACGCGTGTGGTCATCGACGCATTACGCATCCTCGGCGACGGCGCGTCTCCCCGTCCCTCGTGGTGAGGAGTGCGATCAGCCCGTGTGTGATGTGGCAGTGAGCGGCCAGAGGGGCAGTCGCAGTGCGCCGGGTGCGGTGTCCGGCACCGTCGGGTGCTTCGGTGGCACCGGCGGTACGGGTTCATACGGGGCGCCGAGCGGGGGCCGCGGATCTGCCTCGGTCGCGTTGGGCCACATGGCCATTGCGCGTTCGGCCTGTGCGGTGATCGTCATGGACGGGTTCACTCCGAGGTTTGCCGACACCGTCGACCCGTCGACGATGTGCAGGCCCGGGTGCCCGAAAGCCCGGTGGTAGGCGTCGACGACGCCGGTCGACGGCGAGTCGCCGATGGCACACCCGCCGAGGAAGTGGGCGGTCATCGGGATGTTCACCAGGTCGAGGATCGAACCGCCTGCATCGCCGTCGATCTCGCGCGCGGCCTCCCGAACTGCGATGTGGCCCTCCGGAATCCAGCGGGGCGGTGGATCGCCCGGTCCCGGGCGGCTACGGAGGATCGGGCCGAATCGGCGACGCCGAACACGTAATGGAACTCGCCGACGAGATGTCCGGCGATCTGGCCGCCGAAGATGAAGCCGGCGTCCTCGCTCAGGGCGACCACGTGATCGAAGAGCTGGGCGCCGGTCATGTCCGGAGTGGTCCGGAAGTACTCGCGTCCGGCCGCCCAGATGACGGGAAGGGCTTGGGCCAGAGCATGTTTGGCCGGGTCGTCGCCGAGGACGAAGGTGCGCCCGAAATCGGCCTCCCACTCTTCGAAGATCGGCCCGAAATCGAGGAAGGCGATCTCATCGTCGGCGATGACCCGGTCCGGGGGATTGGCCCGGTAGGTCTCCAGGGTGTTCTCGCCGGCCCGAACGATGCGTTTGTGCCAGTGGCGGGTGACGCCGAACATGTCGGCGGCCAGATCGCGGATCTCGTTCGAAAGTTCACGCTCGGTGACGCCGGCCCGGATCATGCCGCGGTCGGTGACCTCCTGGAAGAGGCTCTCCGCCTTGGCCTGCGCATCGAGCAGGCGTGCCGCGCGTTCGGTTTCGGGGTCCGTCACACAGTCATGGTTGCACGGGCGAGCGCCGGTGCATGCCTGCACAGGGCCCACGGTGTCTACGCCGGTCGCCTCCACCTCTCTGGTCACCCCGGCCTCGCCGATCGCCCCCATCTCGCCGGTCGAGCCCGACGAAGCGAAGCTGAGGAGGCGTCGAGACCCGGTGAGAGAAGGCTGGAACCTTCCGACCACGGTTCCCCACCGATCGTGTCTACCTACAGCGTGACCGGGACGAGCTGCACCGCCCGGCGTCTCGAAGAGTACTCGGCGACAAGCCGATCCAGGCGCGCTGCCATAGGGGTCAGATCGGTGGTGGAGAACGGTGTAACTGCCCACAGGTCAGCGAGTTCAGCAGTGTAGCCTGCGATTGCTGTGTGGTTGCCCCCGGTCACCCCGGACCCGATGCCGAAGCAGTACCGCTCGCGGCGAAAGCCCTCGACGCGGCATTGGCGAACGACATGACCCCGCACAAACCTCACCCGGCCGAACAGCACCAAGTATTCGTCTCCGGGCAGGTAAGTCGGCCGTTTCATACCGCGCGGAGAGGGGCGGTTGTGGAAAGTAGTCGGTTGTCGGCGTCTGAGTGGTAACCGGTGATGTGGGCGATCTCAGCCGCGGTCAGTCCCTTGGCTTCGAGTGTTGATCGTAGGTGTCGCTGGAGACGAGGTGTTTCGGGTGGGATTCGATCGGAACCGGGTTCGGTGATACGGAACCCCTTCGCGCTGAGCATCTTGAAGAGACGGGTGCGTTCGACGTTTGTGATGGTGCCCAGGGTATGGGCGCGTTGGATGAGTGCGGCGATGGAGACTCCCCATTCTTGTTTGAGGTCAAGGAGTTTGCCGAGCGTGGGCTTGGTGAGGCTGGTGCGAATGGCGGTGGCAGGCATCAGGAATTCGGCGGCGAATTCGTCGGCTTCGGCTTCGACGTCGCCGGTGACGTAGTCGCTGTGCAGTACCAGGTGTCCGAGTTCGTGGGCGAGTGTCCACCGCAGCCGGTCTGTCGGTGCTGAGGCGTTGATGAGCATGAGGGGGTGGTCGTCGATCCATTGCGACAACCCGTCAAGGCGTGGGCTGCCGAAGTCTTCGATGATGACGAGGCATCCGGCGGCTTCGAGCCAGTGAACCAGGGTGCGCGCGGGGCCGACGGGCATGCGCCACTGCATGCGCACCATCCGGGCGGCGGTGTCTGGATCATCCCCATCGAAGCGGGGCACGATCTGGTCGGAGTGCAGTGACACCTCCTCGAACAGCCTGTTGGCATGCAGTCGGAGTTCGTTGAGTTGTGCTTCGCGTTGCCGCCACAGCGATGCCTTGGCTGAGGCGCGGCGACGCATGTGCGCGTCAACGGCCATCGCCGCGTGGCGCTGCTGCCCGTGCTGGAGGAACTCGATGGTCACACCGAACGCTCTCGCAAGAGTGTCGATGGCATCGGGTTCGGGTGTGCGCATCCCGTTTTCGTAGCGCGATAGCGTGCCCTGCCGGATACCGGTCTGCGCCTCCAGTTGGGCTTGGGTCCAGCCTCGGGCGAGACGCAGTGTCTCCAGAAGCTGCCCGAGGTTTCTCACGATGAATCGCCGGTCGAGGACCCGGCATCGGTGTCGGTGTCGGTGACCACATCTGGTAGCCGCGGGCCATCGGGGCCGGTCGGCGACAGAGGCGTGGCGGAACTGCCGGTGGCGGGTGTGCCCAGCAGTTCCAGCCAGATGACATTGTCTATTGAATCGCGCAGGGAGATGACAGCATCGAGGACCGCGCGTGTTTCGCGGTCCCACAGGTAACCGCCGATGAGCCGGACTTCCTCCATGCCATCGAGCGTGAGTTGCTGCTCCATGAAATCCAGCGCACCCTGGGTCGGATACGTTGCAATGGAACCGTATTCGTCGTGTCGCTTGGCGCGAAAGTGGTACTTGGTACCGACGCGGAAGTGCCGTTCGGGCTCATCGTTGTCGAACGTGCACTCCGGTAGATGCTCCAATTGGCGCTGCAGGTGAGCCCACAGGCGATCGTGAATCCAGTTCGCCAACCCGCGCTCCGAATGCTCGGCCACCCACGCGGGCCGCATCTCCCGATACTCGGCGAGGCCCCGACGGGTATCACGTACCGCGATCGCGATACCATCGACAACCTTGTCGCCAAGGTCGTCGAGCACCGCTGAAGATTCATATGCGGATTTCATGCCGGAAAATATACCACCGGGGTTGCGGTGGTTGGGTGTGGCTGGAGCGCGTGGCGCCAGTCGCGGGAGATGACCGACCGAAAGCTCGACCTGTCGAGATCCGAATGCGCATGAACGTCGGCTGGTTGTGAGGGCGTCACCTCACCGGTGCGAGGTGCGTTGCCATGTCCGCACCCGCCTGCCGTAGACTCCTCACGTCGGCAGCCGGAGCGTGCGCGGTCACCGACACGGGCCGGACGAAGGAAATCCCAGGTAGAAGCCTCGCGAGAGCACGACATCGCGGGAACTTCCTCCATCACTTCACCCGGTCCCGCCTCAGTAGCTCAGGGGATAGAGCATTCCTCTCCTAAAGGAAGGGTCGCAGGTTCGAATCCTGCCTGGGGCACAGTACGACTCTGCCTGGGGCACAGTACGGTGGTCGCGTGGCTCCCGAGAACACTTCGTCCGCGAAACCCCAGACCGTCCTCGTCACCGGCGCGACCAGCGGCATCGGCGCCGAGGTGGCTCGCCAGATGGTCGCGCGCGGCCACCGCGTGTACGGGACCAGCCGTCATCCCGACACGGTGACCGACCCGATCCCCGGCGTCACCTACGTCCGGCTCGACAATGCCGACTACGACTCCGCGGCAGCGGCGGTGGCCGAGGTCGGCGCCGTCGACATCCTGATCAACAACGCGGGCGAATCGCAGGCCGGTGCCCTCGAGGACACCCCGATGAGTGCCATCGAAGATCTGTTCCGCGTCAACGTCTTCGGGCCCGTCGCCATCACCAAGGCGGTGTTGCCCGGTATGCGGGAGCGCCGCCACGGCACGGTGGTCATGGTCGGGTCCATGCTGTCGAGCTTCCCGGTCGCGTTCCGCTCCAACTACGCCGCCACCAAGTCGGCGCTCAAGGCGTTCGCCCTCGCCACCCGCAGAGAGGTTGCGCCGTACGGTATTCGGATGATCAGCGTCGAACCCGGCACCATCGCCACCGGCATCGGCGACCGCCGCAGCATCCATATCGCCGACGGCTCGCCGTATGCGCAGGAGTACCAGACGCTCGCCGCGGCCACCCGCCGCAACGAGGAACAGGGCATCGACGCCGAGACCATGGCCACGACCATCGTCGACGCCGCCCTCGCCGAGCACCCGAAGCCGTTCTACGCCAAGGGAAACAGCGCCGGAATCGTCTTTCTGCTGCGCCGCCTGGCACCTCGTCAACTGATCCTCGACATCACCGCGCGCAAACACGGCCTGCCGCGCGTCAAGATCTAAGGCATGCACGTCACCATCCGCGTCATCGGTATCGGACCCGGCGACCCACGACAGATCACACTGCAGGCCATCGAGGCCATGGCCGACGTCGATGCCTTCCTCGCCCTCGACAAGGGTACGAGCAAGGGTGGCCTGCTCGATGCGCGCCGCAACATCCTGGACCGGCATGCGCCACAGGGCTATTCGCTCATCGAGATCGGTGATCCGCCGCGCGACCGGCACCCCGCCGACTACGACGCCGAGGTCCGCCGGTGGCACGCCGCCCGCGCCGAGGTGATCGCCGGTGCGATCGGTGAGCACGTCCCCGAGGCCGGCATCGCCGCATTCCTGGTGTGGGGTGATCCGGCACTCTACGACTCGACGCTACGCATCGTCGACGATCTCGCCGCCCGTGACGATCTCGAGGTTGCCGTCGAGGTCATTCCCGGCGTGACCAGTGCGAGCGCCTTGACCGCCGCACACCGGATCGTCGCCAACCGCGTGGGCGAACCGATCCACATCACCACCGGGCGTCGGCTTGCCGACACTCCGCCGGGTGCCCACACCAACCAGATCGTGATGCTCGACGCCGATCTCGCGTTCCGGCACACCGCCGATGCCGACGACCACATCTGGTGGGGTGCCTACCTCGGCACGGCGGACGAGATCCTCATCTCCGGTCGCGTCGGCGACGTCACCGACGAGATCGTCCGCGCGCGCGCCGAGGCGCGTGAGCGCATCGGCTGGATCATGGACATCTACCTCATCCGCAAGGGCTGAGTGGTCTCAAGGGTTGAGCCTCACCACCACGTCTCACCCATGATGTCGAGGATCGGCGCGGCGAGCTCGGGCCGGCAGATCACGAAGTCCGGCATGTACGGCTGCGGCTGGTTGTAGACGATCTCCGACCCGTCGAGGCGACTGCAGTGCAGACCGGCGGCCAGTGCGACCCCGACGGGTGCGGCGTTGTCCCACTCGTACTGCCCGCCGGAGTGCACATACGCATCGGCGTCACCGCGCACCACGGCCATCGCCTTCGCTCCGGCGGACCCGATCGGCGTCGTACGCAGATGCAGACGTTGCGCCACCACCGCCACCTCGTAGCTGGTTCCCCAGCGCGACGTCGCGATCCGGCCGGAGGGCTGGGTCGGCGGGGGATCGACTGTGTCGGTGCGGAAGAGTTCGCCGGTCGCGGGCAGGGACACGGCCGCATCGGTCACCACGCCGTGCCGGGTCAGGGCGACGTGCACCGCGAAGTGACTGCTGCCGGCCGCGAATTCGCTGGTGCCGTCGAGCGGGTCGATGATCCAGACACGATCGGCGCTCATCCGGTCGCCGACGTCGACGGCCTCCTCGCTCAACACCGCATCGCGCGGCCGGTGACGCTGCAGGACCGTCCCGATCCACGCCTGTGCCAGCGCATCACCCGCATCACCGAGAAGCCGGCCGCCGAGAAGGCCGCCGGACCGCACGCCGAGCAGGATCTCACCGGCACCCGCCGCGATACGAGCGGCCAACTCGGCGTCGGAAAGAGCGGAACTCATCTGATTACTAGAGCACACTGGAGCCATGCCCGAACTGCCCGAGGTTGCCGCGATCGCCGATTTCGTGGACGGTCGTGCCGCCGGACTGCCGATCCGCCGCGTCGACGTCGCGTCGCTGTCGGTCCTCAAGACCGCCGATCCGCCGTACACCGCCCTGGTCGGCCGGACCGTGGAATCGGTGGGCCGAGTGGGGAAGTACCTCATCATCCGCACGATCCCGGGCACACCCGACGACCCCGAACCGGTGATCAGCCTGGTCATCCACCTCTCCCGGGCGGGCTGGCTGCGCTGGAGTGACGACCTCTCGCCGCGGCCGTTGCGTCCCGGCGGCAAGAGCCCCATCGCGCTCCGGGTGCACTGCGGCATGCCGGCCGCCGGTGGCGGTGGGGAGGGCTTCGACGTCACCGAGGCCGGAACCCAGAAACGTCTGGCGGTGTGGATCGTCCGCGACATCACCGACGTCGAACGCATCTCGACCCTCGGGCCCGACGTGCTCGCGCTCGACCGAGACGAGTTCGCCGACATCCTGGCGGGCGCGACGGGACGCATCAAGAACGTCCTCACCGATCAGCGGGTGATGGCCGGCATCGGCAACGCCTACTCCGACGAGATCCTGCACGCCGCCAAGCTGTCACCGTTCGCGTCGGCGAAAACCCTGAACGCAGAACAGGTCGACACCCTGTACGCGGGCATGCGGGACGTCCTCACCGACGCCATCGGCCGGCTCGAAGGTCAGGGGGTGGCGAAGCTCAAGTCCGAGAAGCGAACCGGACTCAAGGTGCACGCCCGTACCGGTCTGCCCTGCCCGGTGTGTGGTGACACGATCCGCGAGGTGTCCTTCGCGGATCGCTCCTTTCAGTACTGCCCGACCTGCCAAACCGGCGGCAAGATTCTCGCCGACCGTCGCATGTCCCGACTGCTCAAGTGAGCGCCGGCGCGACAGTGACGGCGCACCAACGGGATTCGCTGGTCACCGCGTTGCGGCGGGCGGGATGCGTCTTCGCCGAGGAGGAGGCGTCGATCCTGCGCGAATCCGCCCGCGACACCGGAGAACTCGAGCGCTTTCTCGCACGCCGCATCGCCGGTGAACCACTCGAGCACATCGTCGGCTGGGTCGAATTCGCCGGCCGACGCCTCTCGGTGGGCCCCGGTGTCTTCGTGCCGCGCAAGCGATCCGAGATGATCGCGGCGGTGACGATCGCGCACGGGGCAACCGTCCGACGCCCACTCATCGTGGAGGCGTTCAGCGGGGTCGCCCCGATCGCGGCAACCGCGCAGGCGTGGCTGCCCGACGCCGACGTCCACGCGACCGACATCGACGACCGCGCACTGCGGTACGCGCGTCGGAACCTGCTGGGACACGGTCACGTTCATCGAGGCGACGGCCTGTCGGGACTACCCACGTGCTTCGTCGGAGCCGTCAGCGTGATCGCGGCCGTCCCGCCCTACGTCCCGGACGCGGCGATCGACCTCATGCCCCGCGAGGCGGCCGACCACGAACCCCGTGCCGCGTTGACCGCGGGCGCCGACGGCCTCGACCACATCCGCGGGCTCGTCGCCGCCGCATCCCGATACCTCGCCGATGACGGCGTGCTGGCGCTGGAGATGAATCTCGCGCAGGCCCCCGCGGCCGCCGCACTCGCCCCGGACGCACGGACCGAGGTGATCGAGGGACCCGACGGCCAGACCGCGGTACTCCTGAAGCGGTGGTGATCGGTAGGTTGGCCGGTGTGAGTGCACGCAACAAGATCATCATCACCGGTGCGAGTTCGGGACTCGGCGAGGGGATGGCCCGCGAGTTCGCCGCGAAGGGCCGGTCCCTCGGGCTCGCGGCCCGCCGCATCGATCGGCTCGAGACTTTCGCCGACGAGTTGCGGCCGACGGCCGCGCAGGTGGCGGTGACCGGACTCGACGTCACCGACGTCGACGCCGTGCCCGTGGCGTTCGGGAAACTGCGCGACGAACTCGGCGGCCTCGACCGCGTCATCGTCAACGCCGGCCTCGGCAAGGGTGCACCACTGGGCACCGGCAAGATGCACGCCAACATCGAGACCATCCAGACCAACCTGATCGGCGCGCTCGCGCAGGCCGAGGCGGCGCTGGAGATCTTCCGCGCACAGAATCACGGCCATCTCGTCCTGATCAGTTCGATGAGCGCCATCCGCGGCATGCCGAAGGCGCAGACCGCGTACTCGGCGTCGAAGGCGGGACTGACCGCGATCGGGCAGGGCCTGCAGGCGGAGTTCGCGAACTCACCGATCACGGTGTCGATCGTGCTGCCCGGCTACATCGAGACCGACATCAACCGGGGCGTGAAGACGTCACTGATGGCCGACACCGACGACGGTGTGCGCGCCATGGTCGCAGCCATCGAGGCCGAGAAGGCTTACGCTCCGGTGCCGTCGTGGCCCTGGCTGCCGATCGCCGCGGCCCTGAAGTTCCTGCCGTCGGCGATCACCCGGCGGATGATCTGAGGTTCGCGTGATGTGCAGGCGCCGGTCATGGGCGGTGGCCGGTGGCGTGCTGATCGTCCTGGTGGTCGGCAGCGCATGCACACCGGCGAGCCCACCGGTCCCGCGGACCTCGGCCACCCACGTGGCAACCACGTCGGCCGCCACATCTGCGTCCGCGCTGCCGGTCCGCACCGACCTGGGCCCGCTCCTTGCGCGGTTCCCGGCACTGGACGGCGCGAGCTCGGCGTCATGGATCACCTGGGGCCTGCCCGGCGGTGGTGACCGGCTGTCGCCGCCGGGGCCGTCGACGTACTGGATACAGGCGGTGGTGCACCTCGGTGCGGATCGCGTTGCCGCGCTGGCCGACACGCACCACGCGGTCCCGGTCGCGGCACCGCAGCTGCGGGCCGAACTGGCCGCCGACCTCCCGGCCGGAGAAGTGCTCGGCGGACCGGGGGTCGACGCGGCGTTCACCGGTGACGACTGGCGGGCGACGGCGTATCTACTGCCGGCGACCGGCGACGTCGTAGTGCTCGGAATCGACGACTGAGCGACTCAGGCAGGCGCCGACGAGGCCGTCGAACTGCCCGACGGGACGACCGGCGTCCCCCACAGCACCGGCGAGGACTTGAAGTCGAAGCCCTCATCGCTGGTGGTGTCGGCCCAGTAGATGACACTCGTCAGTTGCTGGTCGGAGTCGGCGTAGGCGACCAGGCAGGTGGCATACGAGTCGCCACGCTTCATCGTCTCCGGCGGTTCCGGGTTGGCGCATGCCGTCAACGGCACGGGTGGCGGCAGCGTCAGCGCGGCGGTATGGCCGTCCGGGCTGCCGGCGAACCCGACGACCCCGGGAGCGGGCGACGGACGTGACGCCAGCGACGTGACGGTGAGGTAGACGAAGTACGCCTTACCGCCCTGGGTCGAGGTGTCCGGGACGCCCTCACCGGGCGTGATCCCGGTGACCGTGTACATCGCGGTCGCCCCGGACGGTGCGAAGGCGTTGACGGGAAGCACCGCGGAGTCGCCGAAGTCCAGCGTCGTGCCGGGCCCGGTACGTGCGGGGGCACCGGGCGGAACCGACACCGGCACCGATGTCGGGAACGACGATGTGCCCGGCGCCGACGAGGGGGTCGACGACGAGCAGGCGGTCGCGGTCGCGGCGAGCGCGGCAGCGGCCAGTGCCGTGCCGAGGATGCGTGAGCACCCCCGGGAAGGGGACGGCGCAGACGATGTCACCTGCGTAAGGTAGCCGATGTGTCGAATACGACGAGCCAGGTGGTGGCCCACGGGGTGTTTGCGGTCTTCGGTTCGTCGGAGGTGACCGGGGCCGTGAACGAATTGCTGCGCGATGTCTTCGGGCGCGAGGACCTCGCCGCCTTCGCCGCCGACTGGCGCGGCATCGTCTACTTCACCCTTGCCGACGACGAGACACTCGACGCCAACACCGTCGTCGGATTCGACGCCTCCAGCGGGAGTTCGGGGCCGCTGGCCACCGTCGACGAGGTGCTGGCCGCGATCGCCGACGGTGACATCGCCGAAGCGGTGGACGGTGAGAGTTTCGATGCGTGGCGTGCGGCCACCGGTGTCGAGAATCTCGCGCTGGGTCAGTGCGTCCCGCCCACCGTCCCCGAGTTCATCGGTGGTGATCCGGCCGAACGTGCTGCCGAACCCGCCGACCTGATCTCCCACATCGCCTCGTGCGCCGCCCTGATGGCGCGGATCGAGGCCCTCGATCTGCAACCCGGTGACGTCATTCCCGACGAGGTCTTCGATTCGGCTCGCTGGGACTGAACCGGGCGGGAGCGGCGAGCGTCTCAAGCCTTCCGGCCCCGATGCGTGCGGTACCAGCGCACCAGCTCGTCGGTCGACGAATCATCCAGTGCCGCAGGCGCATCGGTCTCGGTGATCACGCCCAGGAGTTCCATTGCCTGGGTCTTGCCGAGTTCCACACCCCACTGGTCGAAGGGGTTGATCCCCCAGATGGCGCCCTCGACGAACACCTGGTGCTCGTACAGGGCGACCAACTGGCCGATCACCGACGGCGTCAGCGTCGGCGCCATGATCGACGTCGACGGCCGGCTTCCCGGCATCACCTTGTGCGGCACCACTTCTGGATCGACACCCTCGGCGGCGATCTCGTCGGCGGTCTTGCCGAACGCGAGCACCTTGGTCTGCGCGAAGTAGTTGCTCATCAGCAGGTCGTGCATCGAACCGGTGCCGTCGGAGGTCGGCAGATCGTCTGTGGGATCGGCGAATCCGATGAAGTCGGCCGGGATCATCCGCGTACCCTGGTGCAGCAGTTGATAAAACGCGTGCTGACCGTTGGTGCCCGGCTCACCCCAGAACACCTCGCCGGTGTCGGCGGTGACGTGATGGCCGTGTGCGGTCACCGATTTGCCGTTGGACTCCATCGTCAACTGCTGCAGATACGCCGCGAATCGCGCCATGTCATTGGAGTAGGGCAGCACCACCCGTGACTGGGCATCCCAGAAGTTGGAGTACCACAAGCCGATCAGGCCGAGGATGACCGGGGCGTTCTGCTCGAGCGGCTGGGTGCGGAAGTGTTCGTCCACCAGGTGGAAGCCGTGCAGGAACTCGCCGAATCGGTCCTTGCCGATGGCCGCCATCACTGACAGTCCGATCGCCGAGTCGACCGAATACCGGCCGCCGACCCAATCCCAGAAGCCGAACATGTTGACCGTGTCGATACCGAAGGCCGACACCCGATCGGCGTTGGTGCTCACGGCCACAAAGTGTTTCGCGACCGCAGCCTCGCCGGCGCCGAGCGCCTCGAGCAGCCACCGCTTGGCCGCGGCCGCGTTGGTCAGCGTCTCCAGCGTGCTGAAGGTCTTCGACGCCACGATGAACAGGGTGGTCTCGGCGTCGAGGCCGTCGAGGGTGGCGACCATGTCGGCGGGGTCGACGTTGGACACGAAATGGCAGCGGATCGGCGAATCCACGTAGTGCCGCAACGCCTGATACACCATCACCGGGCCCAGATCGGAGCCGCCGATGCCGATGTTGACGACGTCGGTGATCGCTTTTCCGGTGTGGCCCTTCCATTCTCCGCTGCGCAGTGTGTCGGTGAAGGCGCCCATCGCGTCGAGGACCTCGTGGACGTCGGCGACGACGTTCTGGCCGTCGACGACGAGTTCGGCATCTGCGGGCAGGCGCAGAGCGGTGTGCAGGACCGCGCGGTCCTCGGAGGTGTTGATGTGGACGCCGGCGAACATGTCGTCGCGCTTGTCCTCGAGGCCGGCGTCGCGGGCGAGGCTGAACAGCAGTTCCAGCGTCTCACGCAGCACGCGATGCTTGGAGTAGTCGATGTGCAGATCGCCGACGTCGACGACGAGTTCGCGACCGCGATCCGGGTCGGCGGCGAACACCTCCCGCAGATGCATGGATGCGATGTGATCCTGATGTGCGGTCAGGGCCTGCCAGGACAGGGTTGCGGTGATGTCGTGCTCGGTGCCATCGAGGTCACTCATGGACACCACCCTATGTGCTGATGGCGTGCCCCGCGACACCTCCCGGCCAGGAGTCCTCAGCGGCCGAGCGGGCCCCGTCCGAGGCGCAACAACAGCATGGCGAGGGTGTGTCCCTCCTGGCCGAGTTCGGCGAACCGGTCGAGGACCTTGACCTCGCGACTGTGCACCAGACGCGGTCCGCCGGAGGCCATCCGCGCGGCGCCGATCTTCTTCGACACCGCCGAGCGACGTTTGACCGCGGCCAGGATGATCGCGTCGAGACGATCGATCTCGCCCCGCAGCACATCGATGTCGTCGGAGAGTTCGGCGACATCGGCGGACAGCTCGTAGTACGACAGGTCGATCGAATCGGCGAACGATGCGCCCGTGCCGGTCGACGGGGCTCCGGGCACCCGCGCTCCGGGCGACGGCTGGCTGCTGGGGTCGGTCATCGTGCCGATTTTGCCACGCGCTCGCCACGGCAGGGACACTGGTCGCCATGCCGAGTGCCGTGACGTCGTCGTCCGCCCCCGCACCTGCCACCACTGCGCGGTTGGCCGCCCTGGTGATGCCCGCCGCGTTCACACTGATCATTGCGCAGCTCGTGGTGCGCGGCTGGCTGGTCGCGACGGGGAACTTCTACTGGGACGACCTGATCCTCATCGGGCGCGCCTCGACCATGCCGATCCTGTCGTGGGAGTTCCTCGGCAACAGTCACGACGGTCACTTCATGCCCGCGGCCTTCCTGGTCGCCGGGGTCTCCACGGTCCTGGCGCCGGTGCAGTGGATGGCGCCGGCGCTCACCCTGGTGATCTTCCAGGCACTCGCATCGCTGGCGGTGTGGCGCATGATCCGGGTGCTGCTCGCACCCGCCGGCGGACCGCGCGATGTCGCACGCGACCTGGCGGGGTTGGGCGCGTTGGTGTTCTACCTGTTCACCCCGATGACCGTGCCGGCCTTCATCTGGTGGTCGGCCGGCCTCAATTCGCTGCCGTTCCAGGCGGCGATGGCGTGGATCATCGCCGACGCGGTGATCGCGGTGCGCGACGATCCGACACCGCGTCGACGACGACTGATCGTCATCCGCTCCGCGGTGATCTTCGTCGTCGCGTTGGCGTTCTTCGAGAAATCGCTGTACATCCCGCCGGTGGCGTTGGTGGTCGCGGTGCTGGTCACCCGGTTCGCTTCGCCGACCTCGCCGCCGCCGACCTCACCACCCACGACGCCCGACGACGAACCGGATCGCGACACCCACCTGGGGCCGCTCGGGATCGCGGTCGTCCGGGCTCGCGCGCTGTGGGCCGCTCTCGGCGCGATCTTCGTGGCGTGGGTGCTGCTGTTCTTCTCGGTGTCGGATGCCACCGCCGGCGCGCACTCCCTCTCCCAGACTGCCCAACTGGTCTGGCGTTCGATCAACCATGCCGTCGTCCCGTCTCTGGTCGGTGGGCCGTGGGACTGGGAACGGTGGATCCCCAGCCCGCCGATGGGATTTTCGGCGGTGTGGATGATTGTGGCCGGCTGGGTCGTGGTGGCCGCGTTCGTCGCGTGGGCGGTGCTGACCCGGCGCGGCGTGATCGCCGTGCTCGTGTGTGCCGCGCTCTACGTGGCGATCGCGCAGGTGCCGGTGATGTGGAACCGGTCCTCGGCCAACACCGCCCTCGAACTGGCCCAGACGATGCGGTACCTGCCGGACTCGGCGCTGGTGATCGTCGCCGCCCTGGCCCTGGTGATCGCGGCGCCGGCCCGGTCGACCCGTCGGCACCGACACGAGGCGACGGCGACCGACCGCGATCGGGATCGGCACTCCGAGCGGGGACCGATCCTGGCGGTCGGAGTGGGCGTACTCGCTGCGCTGGCCGTCGCGTCCTCGCTCATCTCGACGGCGTCGTACCAGTCGTCGTGGAGCGACGACCCGACCGGTCCCTACCTGGCCAACGCGAAGAAATCGCTCGCGGCCAACCGCAACCATCCGATGTTCGATCAGGCGCTACCGCTGGAAGTGCTTCTGCCCGTTGCCTATCCGTACAACCAGATCAGTGCGACGTTCGGGCGGCTGACCGACCGCCCGGATTTCGGCTCGTGGACCGACAAGCTCTCGGTACTCGACGCCGCGGGAAACCTCACGCCCGGCGCGGTCACCCCGCGACGCACCTTCGCCGCCGGGTCGGGGACCTGCGCCCGCCCGGAGCTCACCGGTGCCGACCGCCTGCAACTCGACGGCCCGCTCATCCAATGGCGCTGGACCGTCGCGCTCGGCTACTGCGCCAACGCGGCGGGCACGGTCGAGTTGTCACTGCAGGGCGGCCCGGCGGTGCGGGTCCCCGTCCAGGCCGGCCTGCACGTCGTCTACGTCCAGCTCGACGGACGGGGCACTGCCGTCGCGATCACACCGATCACCCCGGGGCTGGCGTTGCACACCGGCGACGGGCGGGTCGGTGAGGTCGTCGACGCCCGGTTGCTGGGGCAATAGGAGTCGGGTCAGTAGGCGTGCCGGTCAGTCCTCCGGCTCGCTGTAGAAGACGAAGATCTTGTCGCCGTACCCGGCCTCGGCCACCATCGCCTTGAGAGCATCGGTGGTCGACTGCTCCGCCGCGTAATACGCGATGCTCCCGTTGTCGCCGACGGCCTGGATCTGCTGACGCATCTGATCACGCAACGTCTGCGTACCCGGCCAACTCGGATCGAAGGTCGTTCCGGTGACGTGCTGGGCATATCCCTCGGCGAACGACACCAGATAGTCGCCCGCCGGGCCGTATCCGTCGAACAGGTAGTCGCCGGCCTTGACGGCGTAGCTGCTCGGCAGTGCGGTGACGCTGAAGCCGTAATTCGCGGCGTCGGGCTTCTTCGAACCGGTGCGCATCATCGTGAACTGGCGCTGGGTGGCGGTGCTGTTGTCGTCGATGTAGGAGTTGAGCCGGTCGGCGGTGTAGTCGAGGAACGGCAGGTAGGTGTAGGTGACGTTGGGTTTGATGCTGCCGTCGCCGCTGCCGAGATTGGTGGCCGTGCATCGGGTCCCCGCGGTGCGGTCGAAGTCGGTGCGGACCACCGGCGAGCAGGTGCCGCCGAGCGCGCCGGCCGGAAGATCGTTGACGATGAAGTTGACCTTCAACCCGTAATTGACGTGGCCCGGCGGCCGTCGGAGCCCGCCGCCGGGGTACCGCCGACGGTGAAGTCGTATCCGCATGCGGCGGTGGTGCAGCCACCGGTCTGCTTCCAGCCCACCTGACCGGCCTGACCGCCGGGCACGTCGTCGATCTGCAGGCCCGGAATGGGCACCGACGTCAGATCGGCGACCAGGGAATGCTGCTCGGTGAACACCGACGACACCTCGGCGAACGGCAACGGCGTCACATCGGCGTCGATGGCGGTGGTCGTCGATTCGACCTTGTAGGAGCCCTTGATGTGGGTGATGGCCTTGGTCGACGGATCGAAGGTGATGGTCCACTCGCCGGTCTTCACCTGGTTGTCACCGATGGCGGTGATCGGCGGATCGGAGGTCGGCCAGAACCGCGCGTCCGGGGTGTCCTTGTTCGGCGTCGACAGTTGTGCGCCGAGGTCGGGGGCGTCGACGAGGTCGGCGTTGAGACGCCCGGCCAGGATGTTCGGCGACAGCACGTATCCCAGCTTCGGCAACGCGGCCTCGGCGCTGGCCCACTTGTTGTCCACCGGACCGAGGTCGAGATTCTCCTTCTGCTGCTCGGTGAGGATGCCGTTCCAGAAGGCCGTCGGCCCCTTGGCGAAGTAATAGTTGCCGATCTGGGTGTACTCGGCCTGCTGATTGTTGACCGTGATCGTCCCGCTGGCGTTCTCCGACAGCGTGACGATCAGATCGGTGAACTCCACCTTGACGACGTCGCCGTCGGAGTAGGTCCGTGTCAGCGAACCGCTGTACTTGGCTCCCGGGCTGGTGCCGTACTGGAACGCGGTGTCGTCCAGGTCGTTCTGTGCCGCGAATGCTGCGGTCGGCCCGCCGGAGCCCTCGATACCCCACGGGATGAACGACAAGATGAGCGCGATGATGACGGCGACTGCGCCGACGGCGGCGAGTACCAGGCCAGTGATCTTCGAGGTGTTCATAGCTCGCTTCCCTGCGCAGTCGGCATCGGCCGGCGGACGGGTGGACCATCCTGAGTCATTCGGGTGGAGTCAAGCACGAGTGAGGCGTCACCGGCACTCGGCATGCGACGACCGAATGACGGCCGCGGCCCGGTAACGGGTGGATCCGGATGCGACCACATTCCTGCTCGTTCCTCCCTGGCGGTGGCAGAAGGTGACCGATCTCGCATCGACGCCCCCCGCGGTGCTCCGTCATCGTATCCGCACCGACCGATGCCCGGTTTGCCGCATGGCGAATCGGCGGGATCGCGACGATTTCGCCCCCGCGAGTCCTGTCGGAGCCCCGGAGTAGCCTGAACTACCGATGACCACCAGCTCTGTTCCCCCCGCCCGAGTCGTTCCCGGCCGGCCCGATTCCGCGGGTGCGGCGGCCGACGACCGTGTTGCCCGTCTGCTCGACGGGCTCAACCCGCAGCAGCGGGCCGCGGTCCTGCACAGCGGCCCGCCACTGCTCATCGTGGCCGGTGCCGGTTCGGGCAAGACCGCGGTGCTCACCCGCCGCATCGCCTACCTGCTCGCGGCTCGTGACGTCACGCCGGGACAGGTCCTGGCGATCACCTTCACCAACAAGGCCGCCGCCGAGATGCGCGAGCGGGTGATCGATCTGGTCGGACCGCGCGCCGCCTACATGTGGGTCTCGACATTCCACTCCACCTGTGTGCGCATCCTGCGCGCGCAGTCCGGACTGCTGGAGAATCGCAACTCCAACTTCTCCATCTATGACTCCGATGATTCCAAGCGCCTGCTCGGGATGATCATCCGCGATCTCGATCTGGATCCGAAGAAATTCAGTCCCCGCGGGGTGGCGGTGAGCATCTCGAATCTGAAGAACGAGTTGATCGCCCCCGACGACGCGCACGCCGCAGCGGGGGAGGAGCCGACCGCGCGCACGATCGCCGAGATCTACGCGGAGTACCAGCGGCGCCTGCAGACCGCCAACGCCTTCGACTTCGACGACCTCATCGGCGAGACGGTGGCACTGCTGCAGAGTCACCCGTCGGTTGCCGAGTACTACCGTCGTCGATTCCGGCACATACTGGTCGATGAGTATCAGGACACCAACCACGCACAGTACGTGTTGGTCCGGGAGTTGGTCGGGCGTGACGACGACGAGTCGGCGGTGGGGCCGTCGGAGTTGTGTGTGGTGGGTGACGCCGATCAGTCCATCTACGCCTTCCGTGGTGCCACCATCCGCAACATCGTCGAATTCGAGCGCGACTTCCCCAATGCCGAAACGATTCTGCTGGAACAGAATTACCGTTCGACCCAGACGATCCTGTCGGCGGCCAACGCGGTCATCGCGCAGAATCCGAACCGTCGTGACAAGCGACTGTGGACCGACTCGGGTGACGGTGAACTGATCGTCGGCTATGTGGCCGAATCCGATCGCGAGGAGGCGATGTTCATCGCCACCGAGATCGAGCGGCTTACCGATCACACCATCGGCGGCGCGCAGTCCAACACCTACTCCGACATCGCCGTCTTCTACCGCACCAACACCGGCTCCCGCGCCCTGGAAGAGGTGTTCGTCCGCCACGGGATCCCGTACAAGGTGGTCGGTGGCACGAAGTTCTACGAGCGCAAGGAGGTGCGCGACGTCGTCGCCTACCTGCGCGTGGTGGCCAACCCGGAGGACTCGGTGAGTCTGCGCCGCATTCTCAACACGCCGCGTCGCGGGATCGGCGATCGCGCCGAGGCCTGCGTGGCGGTGCATTCGGAGAACCGGGGGATCTCCTTCTATCAGGCACTCATCGAGGGCGCCCAGGGCGGGGTTCCGCTGCTCAACACCCGTGCGGTCAAGCAGATCGGTGGGTTCGTCGACCTCATCGAGGGGCTGCGCAACGACTTCCTCACCACCTTCGGTGACGCCGAGTCGGGTGACCCGGACGCCGCCGTCGTCGACGCGACCGGCGACGGAGCCGACATCGGCGAGCTGGTGGACGCGATCATCGATCGGAGCGGATACCGCACCGAGCTGGAGGGTTCGAACGATCCGCAGGATGCGGCCCGGCTCGACAATCTCAACGAATTGATCTCGGTGGCAATCGAATTCAGTCGCGATGCCGCGGAGGCGGACGAGCTCAACGATGATGACGACTCCGAGCGCGCGCAGCTACGGGAGGGGGAGCCCGCGCCCGGATCGCTCGCGGCGTTCCTGGAGCGGGTGTCGTTGGTCGCCGACGCCGATCAGGTCCCCGACGAGGGTGAGGGCGTGGTCACCCTGATGACGCTGCACACCGCGAAGGGCCTCGAGTTCCCGGTGGTCTTCGTGACCGGTTGGGAGGACGGGCATTTCCCGCATCTGCGGGCCCTCGGCGACCCGGACGAACTCAGCGAGGAGCGCCGCCTGGCGTATGTGGGGATCACCCGCGCCAAGGAGCGGCTGTACCTGAGTCGTGCGCTCACCCGGGCGTCCTGGGGCCAGCCGGTGTCCAATCCGGAATCGCGCTTCCTGCAAGAGATTCCGCAGCACCTGGTGGATTGGCGCAAGACCGAGAAGAAGCGGGGCGGCCGTGGTTTCGGCTCCTCCGGCGGCGTGTTCGGCCGGGATGAGGGGCGCAGTGGCCTGGGCCGGTCGTCGTTCTCCGCGGACCCGAATCGTGGGCGTAACAAGCAGATTCACCTCGAGGTGGGCGACCGGCACAATCATCCCAAGTACGGGATGGGCAAAGTGGTCGCCAAGGAGGGCAGTGGCGCCACCGAGCGTGTCGTCATCGACTACGGCGGCAATACCGGACGGATGACCCTGCTGACCATCGGTGGGATACCGGGGGAGAAGCTGTAGCCGCGACCGCGCGATGTTGACAGCGCTCTGAATTCCGCTGACGGCGCTCGGTTTTGCGTTGACAGCGCTCTACAGGACGTTGACAGCGCTCTGCTGGACGTTGACGGCGCTCTGCTCGACGTTGACAGCGCTCGCTTCGACGTTGACGGCGCTCTACAGGACGTTGGCAGCGCCCTGCTCGGAATTCAGAGCGCTGTCAACGGAAACCAGAGCGCTGTCAACGGAAATGAGGGCGCTGTCAACGGAAACCAGAGCGCTGTCAGTGGTGCGGAGGGCGCTGTCAACGCGGTAGAGAGCGCTGTCAGTGGTGCAGAGGGCGCTGTCAGTGATGCGGGGGTGGTGCTGCCGTCAGCCTGTGTAGGCGGCCATCCGCACACCGTGCGAGGCGAGCCACGGGGCCGGATCGATCTTGGTGGTGCCGTTGAGCCACACCTCGAAGTGGCAGTGCGGGCCGGTGGACTGGCCGTCGTTGCCGACCAGGCCGATCACGTCTCCGGCCACGACGTGCTGTCCCTTGTGGACGAGGACGCCGTTGGAATACATGTGCCCGTACACGGTCACGGTGCCGTCGGCGGCCTTGACCTTGATCCAGTTGCCGAATCCCGACGCCGGTCCGGCCGCGATCACCTCACCGTCGGTGGCGGCGTGGATCGGGGTGCCCAGCGGGGCGGCGAAGTCGACGCCGGCGTGGAAACTGCCCCAGCGCATCGCGTAGGTCGACGTGAACTGGTAGGACCCCAGCGGAAGCGGGGAGGCGAACAGCGGCTTGCTCGCGGCGGCGACGCGGGCGGCCTCGGCATTGGCGAGCTGCTTGCCGACCACGAGTTGGTCGGCGTACATGCTCATGTCCTGATCGGGGGTCGACGGCGCGATCCCGGGGCCGGTGACGGCCGGTGCGGCTGCGGCATCGCCGGTGGCGGCCGCGGGCATCGGCGACGTGGCCGGTGCGGCGTCATCGGAGGCTTCGGAGTGCGTCACCGCGGCGGCGACGGCTGCGCCAGCTGCCATGGCGACAAATGCGGCGCGACCGCCACGCAGGGCCTTGGGGGGCGCGCTGATGCGGTGCTTGCCGCGGGAGCGACTCGGGGCGCTCGCCGGGTTGCGACGGAACGCCGGCTCATCGGAGAGGGCGCCGCGGTCGGCGTCGTCGTCGAAATCGTCGGCGGCGGCACCGACGACGTCGAACGGTTCGTCATGGCGGTACTCGTCGAACTCACCCTCGGGGATGAGGATGTCCTGGGTGATCTCCGAGGTGGTGGTTCGGCGGGTGCGGCGCGAGGAGGCCGGCTCGGTGTCGACGTCCCAGTCGAGATCGGCGGCGTCGGACTCGTCGATCGGGATGATCGTGGTCATCTCATCGGCGGTGACGTCGTCGAATCGATCGTCGAGACGCCTGCGCCCACCTGTCATGGTGCTGCCGGCAGACGACCCGCCTGGAAAACCATGTCCCGCCAAGTCGTCCACCTCGCTTACCTGTGTGAGTTCAGGGCTCCGAAAAAACCTTTGTCCCGCGGGCGTTTGTACCCCCTGAATGACCCTGACTGCCTGCCGACGGTAACGAAATGATTGCGACAAGTCCAACCCTGCGCACAAGAAACGGCACCGAAAGTGAGTTGGGTCACAGGATGTGTTGCAGAATTGAGATCTGGCGAAGCATCAATGCGATGAGATGTAGATCGGGCGTCGAGGGCATCGGGGCGACCGACCGAGTGATCTGTCGCACAAGGTGAGGAGGTCTCCGAAACGCCGATCTGCGGCAGGTTTAGAGTCCGATATGGCCCGCGTTACACCCAGACCAGCGGGCAAATCTACGAAATGGTGAGCTGAATGGATCTCTTCGAATACCAGGCGAAGGAACTGTTCGCCAAGCATGGGGTTCCCACCACACCCGGGCGGGTGACCGATACTGCCGCCGACGCGCGGGCGATCGCCGAGGAAATCGGCAAGCCTGTGATGATCAAGGCTCAGGTCAAGGTCGGTGGACGTGGCAAGGCCGGCGGCGTGAAGTACGCCGCGACCCCTGATGACGCACAGTCGCATGCCGAAAACATCTTGGGCCTCGATATCAAGGGCCACGTTGTCAAGAAGTTGCTCGTCGCCGAGGCGAGTGACATCGCGGAGGAGTACTACATCTCCTTCCTGCTCGATCGCGCCAACCGCACCTACCTGGCCATGTGCTCGGTCGAAGGCGGCGTGGAGATCGAGGTGACCGCCGAAGAGAACCCGGACGCACTCGCACGCGTGCCGGTCGATGCGGTGACCGGTGTGGATCTCGCGCTGGCCCGTGAGATCGCCGAGAAGGGCAAGCTGCCCGCCGAGGTGCTCGACGCCGCGGCCGTGACCATCCAGAAGCTCTGGGAGGTCTTCGTCGGTGAGGACGCCACCCTGGTGGAGGTCAACCCGCTCGTCCGTACCCCCGACGATCAGATCCTCGCCCTCGACGGCAAGGTGACCCTCGACGCGAACGCCGACTTCCGGCATCCCGACCACGAGGCCTTCGAGGACCGCGACGCCACCGATCCGCTGGAGCTCAAGGCCAAGGAGAACGACCTCAACTACGTCAAGCTCGACGGCGAGGTCGGCATCATCGGCAACGGCGCCGGACTGGTCATGTCCACCCTCGACGTCGTCGCCTACGCCGGTGAGGCCCACAACGGCGTCAAGCCCGCCAACTTCCTCGACATCGGTGGCGGTGCCTCCGCCGAGGTGATGGCCGCCGGACTCGACGTCATCCTGAACGACGAGCAGGTCAAGAGCGTGTTCGTGAACGTCTTCGGTGGCATCACCGCGTGTGACGCGGTCGCCAACGGCATCGTCGGCGCGCTGAACAAGCTGGGTGACGAGGCCAACAAGCCGCTGGTCGTCCGTCTGGACGGCAACAAGGTCGACGAAGGCCGCAAGATCCTGGCCGATGCGAATCACCCGCTGGTGACGCTCGCCGAAACGATGGACGCCGGCGCCGACAAGGCCGCCGAACTGGCGAGCAAGTGAGGACTGAGTAGCCATGTCGATCTTCCTGAACAAAGACAACAAGATCATCGTGCAGGGCATCACCGGCGGTGAGGGCACCAAGCACACCGCACTGATGCTCAAGGCGGGCTCCAACATCGTCGGCGGTGTCAACGCGCGCAAGGCCGGCACCACCGTCGCCCACACCGCCAAGGACGGCTCGGATCTCGAGCTGCCCGTCTTCGGCAGCGTGTCCGAGGCCATCAAGGAGACCGGGGCCGACACCTCGATCGCCTTCGTGCCGCCGAAGTTCGCCAAGGACGCCATCATCGAGGCCATCGACGCCGAGATCCCGCTGCTCGTCGTCATCACCGAGGGAATCCCGGTGCAGGACAGCGCCTATGCGTGGGCCTACAACGTCGAGAAGGGCAACAAGACCCGCATCATCGGGCCGAACTGCCCCGGCATCATCACCCCCGGCGAGTCCCTCGTCGGCATCACCCCGGCCAACATCACCGGCAAGGGGCCGATCGGCCTGGTCTCCAAGTCCGGCACCCTGACCTACCAGATGATGTACGAGCTGCGTGACCTCGGCTTCTCCACCGCCATCGGCATCGGCGGTGACCCGGTCATCGGCACCACCCACATCGACGCCATCGAGGCCTTCGAGAAGGACCCCGAGACCAAGGTCATCGTGATGATCGGCGAGATCGGCGGCGACGCCGAGGAGCGTGCCGCCGACTACATCCAGGCCAACGTCTCCAAGCCGGTCGTCGGCTACGTCGCGGGCTTCACCGCACCGGAGGGCAAGACCATGGGTCACGCCGGTGCCATCGTCTCCGGTAGCTCCGGAACCGCGCAGGCCAAGAAGGAGGCCCTCGAGGCCGCCGGCGTCAAGGTCGGCAAGACGCCGTCCGAGACCGCCAAGCTGGCCCGGGAGCTGTACGAGGCGCTGTAAGCCTCACCCCCCACACGCAAAACTCCCACTTGCACACAATGTTTCCCGTGCAGGTGGGAGTTTTTCGTGTTTCTGGTGCCTAACCGTTCTCGCTGACGGACTTCAGCTGCGCCAACCCCTTCTCGAAGTCCTTGCCGAGGAGTTTGTCGAAGAAGCCGAGGGGTGCGGCCACCCGGCTGAACAACGAGTGCTTACCGGTCATCGTCCAGGTGACCTCGCTGCGGCCGTCCCCGTCTGCGCCGACGATGTCGAAGGAACTGACGCTGGTCGACTTCATCGGCTTCTCGAATCGCACATCGATCGCGACGTGCGACGGCTCGGTGGCCTCGATGATCTCCATTTCGCCGACCCCGGCCTTGCGGTTGCCCGACCATGCGTAGCGTGCGCCGACCCCGGCCTCGGATCCCGAATAGGTGCGCTGAAGTTCGGGGTCGAGCCCCTCCCAGGGCGACCAGTCGGACCAGCGGTGCAGATCGTTGATGCGCGCGTAGATTTCCGACGGTGGTGCGTCGATCGTCGTGCGGCGGGTCACGGAGTAGGTATCGGCCACGGCGGGGTTCCTGTCATCGGTGCGGTGTTGTCGGCGATTATGACCGCATGGTCGCCGAAAAGTCATCGATGATCGGCGGATTCGGCCGATGATCACGTGCGATAATCCGTCGGTGAGTGACGATGGATCTGCGCGGCCCGGCGTGTTCGCCGTGCTGGGCATTCCGCGGCAGATCGCTTCCGCCGCCGCCGACATCGCCGAGCGTGTCCCGGTGGCCGGTGGTGCGGTGGCATCGGTGCGCCGCACCGCGCATGACGTCGTCGACGGTGCCGGCGCCGCAGCGATCGAGGCGTCGCGCACGTCGTTGCGTGCCACCATCCGGACCGTCGTCGAGGAGGTGACCGCGGCCGTCGACGTCACCGAGGTCATCGTCGACAACGTCGACCTCAATCAACTCCTCGGGGCCGTCGATCTCAACGCCGTCCTCGCCCAGGTGGATCTCGATAGCCTGCTCGGGCGCCTCGACCTCAACGCGATCCTGGCGCGACTGGACCTCGACGCCCTGCTCGCAGGCATCGACCTCGACGCCCTCATCGGGCGACTCGACGTGGCGGCCATCGTCGACAAGGTCGACATCGGCGCCGTCGTCCAGACGGTCGACATCGACGCGATCGTGGCTCAGGTGGATCTCGACCGGGCGGTGACGCGCGTCGACCTCGACGCCATCATCAACCGCATCGATCTGATCGGGCTGGCCGACGAGATCATCGACGGCGTCGACCTCCCCGACATCATCCGGGAGGCGAGCACCTCGGTCACCGCCGACGTGATGACCGACGTGCGCGGCACCAGCGAGCGGGCCGACGACGCCGTCGCCGAACTCGTCAACCGCATGCTTCGCCGTAAGAGTGTGGAGGAACGCCGAAATGGCTGAACCCCAACCGCATTCGGTATCCCCGAATCCGGATCCGGACGCCTCCGCGGACGATCCCACGCCGCCGGCCACGGTGACGCCCCTGCATCCGGGGCGCCCCGCGTCGTCCGCCGCACCGAGTGTCGGAGGGTCGCATGCGCATCACGTCCCGGCCTCCGAACCCGGTACCAATCAGATTCTCGACACCGACCGACCGGCCGGAATCGTCAGTCGCGGAATCGGGGCCGTTGTGGATGTGCTGGTCGTGGTCGTCGTCATGGGTGGGATGTATGTGGGTTTCATCGTTGCCCGGCTGATCTACAACGTGCAGGGTTTCTCCCTGCCGGAGACCAACCCGTTCTTCACCGTCGGTGCCTTCGTCCTGGTGTCGTTGCTGTATCTGACCTCCTGCTGGGCGGTGTCGGGACGCACCGCCGGTTCGGTGGTCATGGGCCTGCGTCTGGTCAGCCGCAAAGGGAAACCGCGGGTACGTCCGTCGGTCGCCTTCGTCCGTGCGCTGATTTGCGTGTTCTTCTCCGTCGGGCTGCTGTGGGTGGCCGTCGACCGGAATCGGCGTTCGGCGGCCGACCTCGTCGTACGCACCCGGGTGATGTACTCGCGATGACCGGGGAAACCAACGGCTACAAGGGTTCCCGTGCTATGGAGTTGATCGACGGCCTCGTCGACACGGGCACCTGGACGGTGTGGAACGACACTCCCGACGACATCCCGCAGCACGTCGATGCCGACGAGTTGGGGCGTGCCGCGACGAGATCCGGCACCGACGAGTCGGTGATCACCGGCCGGGCCGAGATCGCCGGCGAACCGGTCGCGCTGATCGTCAGTGAGTTCGCCTTCCTGGGCGGCTCGATCGGCCGGGTGGCCGGCCATCGCATCGCGAGCGCGATCCGACGGGCGACGGCCGATGGGCTGCCGGTCGTGGGCCTGCCGTGCTCAGGTGGCACCCGGATGCAGGAGGGTACACCGGCATTCCTGGAGATGGCCGCGATCACCGGGGCCGTCGTCGATCATCGGGCCGCCGGGTTGCCATACCTGATCTACCTCCGACATCCGACCACCGGCGGAGTGTTTGCGTCGTGGGGGTCGCTCGGCCACGTCACCTGGGCCGAACCCGATGCGCTGGTGGGGTTTCTGGGCCCGCGAGTGGTGGAAGGGCTGACCGGCGAACCCATCGCCGACGGCGTGCAGCGCGCGGAGAACCTCATGCGGCACGCGCTGATCGATGACGTCGTGCCGGCGGACGAACTACGTGATCGCCTCGCACGGATCGTGGCGACCTTGATGCAGGCCATCAGAGAAGCCGCAGACCCGCCTGTGCCGCAACAGGTATCATCGGTCGCTGTCGCTGGTGCCGGCAATCGCCTGCCCGCATGGGACGCGATCACCGCCACCCGTCACCCGGGGCGCCCCGGGGTTCGCGAACTCCTGCCGGAAGACGCCGTGATCATCGCGGATCATGGTCCGATCGTGCTGGCGCTGAGCCGCTTCGGTGTCCGCACCGCACTGGTCATCGGCCAGGACGCCGACCGGCAGCGGACCGGAGAGTTCATCGGACCCGAACATCTCCGGATGGTCCGACGGGGACTTGCCCTCGCCCGGGACCTGCGGATTGCGGTCGTGACCGTCATCGACACCCCGGGAGCCCGGCTGTCGGCCTCCGCCGAGGAGGGTGGCATCGCCGGTGAGATCGCTCGGTGCACAGCCGAATTGATCGCGCTGCCGGCGGCCACGGTATCGGTGCTGCTCGGCCAAGGTGGTGGCGGTGCGGCGCTGTCACTGTTCCCGGCGGATCGGCGCATCGCGACCGTCGACTCCTGGTTGTCGCCGCTGCCGCCGGAGGGTGCGAGCCTGATCGTGCACCGAGACATCGAGCACGCCGCGGAAATGGCTGCACAACAACATGTTCTGGCGGTTGAGCTGGCGCGCAGGTCGGTGATCGACACCATCGTCGACGCGCCGTCCCCGTCGTCGATGTCCGGGATCCGGGCGGCGATCGGTGCCGCACTCGACGGGATCGCGCAGCCGTCGCCGGCAGCACGGACGCGAGTACCCGTGGCCCCGCGCATCCCCGCGGTCGGTGCCATCGTGCGCGACGACGCGGGCAGATTCCTGCTCGTGCAGCGTGCACACGAACCGCAAGCCGGTCTGTGGACGGTCCCGGGCGGCAAGGTCGAGCCCGGAGAGTCGCTGCAGCAGGCGGTGATCCGGGAGATCGGCGAGGAGACCGGAATCGTCATCGAGGTGCTCGACGAGGCGTGGGTGGTCGACATCCCGGATGGGACGGGCGCGGTCTTCGAGGTCCACGACTTCGTGGCGACACCGCTGACCACCGATGTGACCGCCGCCGACGACGCCGCGGACGCCGGATGGTTCACGATCGAGCAGATGCGCGAGTTGCCATTGACGCCGGGACTCATCACCTACCTCGACCGGCACGGACTCCTGGACTGAGGCTGCTGGACTGATAGGCTCGCGGGTCGCGAAGCGCAACGGATGGGAGTGGGGGATGGACATGCGTCGGTGGATGTCGTCGGTGCTGTTGACGGCAGGTCTGGCGATCGGGGTAACCGCCTGCGGCAGTGACGCATCGGAACCGGTGTCGGGTGATTCCAGCTCGATCGACGTGCCCGCATCGAGTGCGTTGTCCGGATCGTGGACGGGGACCTGGAAGACGGGTGGACGCTCGAGCGAGGCGCATCTCGGAGTGGTCTCCGACAACCCGTTCCTCGCCACGGTCGACGTCGCGGGGTCGTGCGGCGCCACGTGGAAGGAGACGTCGCGTGAGGGGTCCACCGTGACCGCGACGTCGACGGTGACCTACGGGAACTGCCCGGCCGGTGACTGGACGATCACCATCACCGACACGTCGATCTCCGCCACCGGAGGCGATGTCACCGCGCAGTTCCACCGCGACTGACATCCCGGGCCGGCACATCGCCTCGGGCGTGCAAGATGGGGAAGACGGCCACGGCGCCGTCAACCGTCCACCACCCGAGGAGTGAGATGACCGAGTTACTGCCACTGAATCCCGACGAACTGCTCACCACCACCCGGTCGGTGCGCAAACGCCTCGACCTCGAGCGACCCGTCCCGATCGACGTGGTGCGCGAGGCCCTGGAGGTGGCGATGCAGGCGCCCACCGGAAGCAACAGTCAGACCTGGCACTGGATCGTGCTGACCGATCCGGAACTGAAGAAGAAGGTCGGCGCCTACTACGCCCGATCCTTCGCCGCCTACTCGGCCGCCAAGACCCTGCCCGATGACACCGCGCGTCGAGTGGCGTCGAGTGCCCAGTACCTTGCCGACGTCATGGGGGAGGTTCCGGTGCTGGTGATCGGCGCGATCTACACCGGTGGTGACCTGCCGGCCGGCAATCAGGCCGGAGTGTGGGGATCGCTGCTCCCCGGTGCGTGGAGCCTGAGCCTCGCGCTGCGCGCCCGCGGACTGGGTTCGGCGTGGACGACGCTGCATCTGACCTATGAGAAGGAGATCGCCGACCTGCTCGGCATCCCGTCGACGGTGCACCAGGGTGTGCTGCTGCCCGTCGCGTACACCAAGGGCACCGACTTCAAGCCCGCCGGACGCAAGCCGCTCGACGACGTTCTGCACATCGACGGCTGGTGAGCGGTTTCGGGCGGCTCCCCGCCGTTATGGGGCGCGGCCGGTAGAGTTCACAGACACCATGGCCGACTCCGAGACCCCGCGCCCATCCGCCGATCGCCCGCCCAATCGACGTACCGCGGCGAAGGCGGCACGTCGGGCCGATCTGCTGACCGCGGCCGCCCGGCAGATGGCCGAACGCGGATTCGCGAGCGTGCGGCTCGAAGACATCGGTGGCGCCGTCGGGATCAGTGGACCGGCGATGTACCGGCACTTCGCCTCGAAATCCGAACTGCTCGACGAGATGCTCCTCGACATCAGCCGGCGGCTCTACGCCGGCGGTACCGAGGTGGTCGAGCGTGGTGATCCGCCCGCCGCAACCCTCAACGCGCTCATCGCATTTCACATCGACGTGCTGGTGACCAAGCCGGATCTCATCGCGGTGCAGGACCGTGACCTGTCGTCGTTGACGCCCGAGGCCAACCACGAGGTCCGCAGCCTGCAGCGCCGGTACGTCGAGCGGTGGGTGGATGTGCTGATGGCCGAATCCGCGCAGAGCATCGACGGTCTGGAACGGGACGAGGCGCGGGTGCGCGTCCATGCGATGTTCGGTCTGCTGAACTCCTCACCACGACTTCCCGAGTTCGATCCGTGCCGCCTGCGCCGGCTGCTGGCCGCGATGGCGTTGGCGGCGTTGCATGTCCCGGCGACCGCGCCCGGAGACGGGACGAGTCGACCGTGACGCGCCGCCTGTCGTCACCGATCCGGGCACTCCGGCCGGCGTCGGTCGCCGTGTTCGTCGCCCTCGCCGTCGGTGTCACCGGCTGCTCGGTCTCGGGGTCGGCCACCAGTGAGGACGACGCCGCCGGTGGTGGGAACGCCTCGGCGCCGTTGCCGGCGGCCCCGCAGTTCTCCGGGGCCGCCACCGTGTGTTCGGGTGGATCGGTCGTCGGGACCACCGACATCACCCATCCGAGTTGGGGACCGACTCGGATCTTTGCGCTCACGACGGCCGCCGGTTCCGGTGGGGGTCAGGCGTGCCTCGTGGCGCAGAACGCCGCCGGGGTGCAGTGGAGCCACGCCGAGGATTCCGGCCCGACCACGGCGAAGTGGCGGTTCGCCGACCCGGCCACCGACAACACCGGCAACACCTTCGTCATCTACAACCCGGGCCGCTACGACGGGGTGATCGTCCTCGTCCCCACCACCGACGGCTTTGCGCCGATCGAGCAGTCCTATCAGACCGGCCAAAACCGTTACTACTACGCCGAATTGGTGGGTCCGCAGGACGGGCGCTACGCGATCGAGGCGAGCGCCAATGACTGCGAGCCGGATTGTGCGAGTGGCAGAATCACTCGTCGCACGTTGCAGTGGAACGGTTCGACCTACAGCTGAGACCGGACCGACCGGCACCGCCATGGTCACGACGGTGCGTGCCCGTCCGAGCACCCAGGTGGCGCTACAGCGCCCGATGATCAGTGCGGTGACCAGATAGGGATTGGCCCCGATCGATCCGGCGGTGTCACCTGCGACCGCGGCGTCGCCGGTCTCGGTTGCGGCTGAGGTGGTATCGCCGTGTCGAGGAGGATCGCGCATCCGGTCGCGACGACCAGTACACCTACCACGTGACGGCGATTGCGATCGGCGCGAATCATCGCGGCAACCACAAAGATCATAGCACCGACTATGCGGCACCCCTCGTATGCCGCATATATCGGTGGTGCGGAGATTCAGGACGATCGCCCGTCTGGCGGATCAACAGATCTGCCGGTTCATCGTGTCGCCGGCGTAGTTGACGATGACCCGAATGCAGGTGTTGGCGGGCGCGTACACGGCCGGGGTGAAGAACTGTTGCGGCGCAGCCGAATAGGAGGGCGAGGCCTGCCATCCGGAGGCCGCCGACCAGATGCGGGCACTGCCGGCCAGGCCACCGGGCGTGGCCACCTCGAGCCAGTTGTACCCCGACGGCGACAGATACAGGATCACCACCGCATTACCCAGGGACATCCGCCAGACCTGTCGACCGTTGGCGGGCAGGACCGGCGCCGACGGCGCGGACGAGAGCGGTGGAGGCACCTGCGACGGCACGACGGACGGCGCGGGGACCACCGAGGATGCGGGGAGGGACGGCGCTGCCGCATTCTCCGACGGCTCGTCGGAGGCTTTGGTTGTGAGGAACCATCCGCCGACGCCGAGCAGGGCGATCACGAGAATCGCGATGACGGCGATCAAGCCGTAGGTCGACGCTCGGGAGGTTGCTCGGGTCGGTTGCGTCGGTACGGGCGCAACCGCTTCGCGGGCGATGCGCACCACCGTGGGGTGACTGAACTCCGTCGTGGGTCGCGCAGTGGGGACCTGGGTCGGTGCACTGACGAGCCCCGCCGGATGGAACCCCGCCGGGTTGAGCCCCGCCGGATTGAGCCCCGCCGGATTGACCTCGGTCGGCCTGGCTGCCGCCGGGGGATGGTGCACAGCGCGCCGGGCATCGGCCACGAGCGTCGCAGCATCGGGATATCGATCCGCCGGATCCTTGGCCATGCCCCGCCTGATCACCCCATCGACCGGTGAGTTCAGTGGCGCCGGCAATTGATGCAGATGGGCGGAGATGATCTGCTCCGGATTCGTCTGCTGCGCGAAAGGTGCTCGACCAGAGAGACATTCGTAGAGGACCCCGGTCAGTGCGTAGATGTCGGCGGGTGGGCCGACGGTGTCGTCGGCGAATCGTTCCGGCGCCATGTAGCGAAACGATCCGATCGCATAGCCCGCTTGGGTGAAGTGCGTATCCGAATCGGTCATCGCCAGTCCGAAGTCGACGAGGTAGGCGAAGTCGTGCCGATCCACAAGGATGTTGTCCGGCTTGACGTCTCGGTGGGTCAGGCCCTCCTGGTGCGCGGCATCGAGGGCGGCGCCGATCTGCTCGACGATGTGCAGGGCGCGTTCGGGAGGCAGCGGGCCGTCCTCGGCGAGCACCTGGCGCAGGTCGCGGCCGTTGACCAGACGCATATCGATGAAGAGGTGACCGTCGATGGTGCCCCAGTCGTGGATGGGGATGATGTGCGGATCATTCAGGGCCGCGGCCATGTGGGACTCGCGAATGAAACGATCCCGCGCGGTCGGATCGTCAGCGACCGTGCGGCTGAGAAGTTTGATCGCGACGACGCGGCCACGTTTGGTATCGGTCGCCCGGTACACCTCGCCCATCCCGCCGCGACCGAGCAGTTCCTCGAGCCGATACTGCCCCAGCATGGTTCCAACGCGGTCGGTTCCTGACGGGGGTGTCGCTCCTGGAGTGTCTCGGGCATAGGGCATGTCTCCCATTGCCCTGTGCGGGTCGTGGCGGCTCGATTGGCCCCTGGCTGCGTTGTCGTCGGTCACACTGGCTCCGCTATTGCTCCCTCCTGCGCCTTGCCGCGGAACCATCGATTCCGCCAACCCCTCGCAGAAGCGGTGGGAGACACGCCCTGGTGGGCCCTGGCGGCGGCCAGGGAGCTTCGGATACTACCGCCCGGGGGCCGCCGATGGGGATCGTCCAATCGGACGAAAAGGACAGGTCGGGGTGAATGAATCTCGCGTCCGCGGTGCACCGGCACGGCATGCGCCCTCTACTCTGACCACCACGTGAAGGCCGTCCATGACGTGAAGGGAAGACGACGACGTGAATCCAGGCGATCCGAACCAACCGCAACAGACCTGGGCTGCCGGGCAACCGGCACCCGGGGCACCCGAGACCGCCGCGCCGGGGGTTGCCGGTGCGGCGCCCGGTCAGTATGCCGCGCCCGGTCAGTACTCGAGTCCCGGGCAGGTGCCCTATCCGCCGTCGCAACCCGTGCCGCCGCAACCCGTGCCGCCGCAACAGGCGCCGTCGGGCCAGTGGGGTGCCCAGCCCGGCCCGCAGGGCTGGGGTGCACCATCGCAGCCGGCACCGGCACGTCAATTCGATGTGCGTGCACAGCTGCCGGCGCTGCTGTTGATCGCGTCGACCGTCGCCGGCCTGGTCACTTACTTCATGGGCTTCGTCAGTTGGGTGGTGCCCGACAACTCCGCCTCCGAAACCGAAATCGAGAATTGGGCCGATAACTACGCGAACGGAAGCTCTGGTATCCCGGGGTTCGCGTCGTATGAAATCGTGCTCAATCCGGGCAAGTTCCTGATCGTGTTGGGCGCCATCGCGATTGCCGCCGCCCTGGTCCTGATACCCCGGTTCCGTAAGGCCGTGCCGTTCCTTGCGGTGGCCGCCGCCGGGGCCTGGCTGGCGCTGTTCTCCGCCGCGGTGACGACGACGTCGGTTCCGGTCATCGGCATCGGTGCCGGTGCCATCGTGGCGTTGATCTTCGGCTTCCTCCAGGTGGGGTTGCTCCTCGGAGCGGCGGTTCTGGGCGGGTTGCGCAAGGAGTGAGGTAGGGGTGGCGGGGGACGGGTGGTGGGCACCGAGCCCACCACCCGCGTCGGTCAGATCCCGAGAGCGTCGCGTCGCTCTGCCAGCGCTTCCCGGTACCTCTCCACATTGGCCATCTTGATGTGCTCGTAGCCGCGCACCATGTCGGGTAGGTCGGCCAACGCCACCGCGGCCGGGATCTCCTCGGCACCGATCCGACCCGATGCAAGTCCGGTGCACAGCGCGTCGAGCAGCTCGCGGTATTCGACGATCAGCGCGCGTTCGGTGCGTCGGATCTCGTTGTGGCCGAACGGGTCCAACTTGGTGCCGCGCAGTTTCTTCATGCGGCTCAGTGCGGTCATCCCGGGCTTCGCCCATGCGCCCAGCGAGATCTTCTCCTTCATCCCCAACGCCCGCAGCGTCGGCGGATGCAGCCGGATGGCGACCTTGGCGTCCGGGCCGTACTGGTCGGCGATCTGCGCGGCGAAGGCCGGATCGGCGGACAGGCGGGCCACCTCGTACTCGTCCTTGTAGGCCATCAACTTGTACAGATTGCGCGCCACCGCGTCAGTGAGAGCGTCACCGGCGCCGAGACGATGCACCCGCGCGATGTCGTCGACGTAGCGGCGCGCGTAGCGTTCGTCGGCATAGTCGACGAGATCGTCGGCGCGCAGTGCGATGGTTCGCGCCAACTCGTCGGTGATGGTGCCCAACGTCGAAACCCATGCGCGCGCACGATCGCTGGGCTGCGTCGCCGCCAACTGCGGATGCAGCCGGGCGATCTCGGTGCTCACCGCATCCTGGTCGGCGACGGCCTGGCGGCCACGCCGGAAGGCCTGGATGTTGGCGGCCACCGCGACGCCGTTGAGGCCGATCGCGCGCTCGATGGAAGCCGCGGTGATCGGCAGCGCCCCGGACTGATAGGCGGCACCGACGGCGAGCATGTTCGCGTACTGCTCATGCCCGAACAGGTCCGTGGACAGTGCTCCCGGATCCAGATAGACGGTGCGTGCCACCCGTGGCTCGATGACGTCGTGAATCTGCGTGTCGGAGGGGAATCCGACGGAGGTGTCGACGACCATCGACCCGGTCGGGATGCGGGTGGTGGAGACGACCGCGGTGGTGCGCTCCGGCGAGGTGACCTTGAGGTTGGTGGCGTCGGCACCGACCAGCGAATCGCAGGCCAGATACAGATCGCAGGTGCCGCCGGCCACCTTGGCGGCCAATTCGATGGGCCGCGAGGAGATCTTGATGTCACTGACCACCGCGCCGCCCTTCTGCGCGAGGCCGGTCATGTCGACGGTGCGGGCGGCGTGACCGTCGAGATTGGCCGCGGTCGCCAGCACCTGGGACAGGGTGACCACGCCGGTGCCGCCGATACCGGTGATCCGGATGGTGGCGACGTCGGTGTCGACCCCCAGGCGTGGCCGCTGAAGTGCCGGTGGGGCAACGGTATTCGCGTCCAGGTCGGCGGCCACAGCCCCGATGGCGCGCGTCGCGGTGCCCGGCGTCACCGTGACGAACGACGGGCAGTCACCGCTCAGGCACGAGTAGTCCAGGTTGCAGGAACTCTGATCGATACGGGTCTTGCGGCCGAACTCCGTCGGAACCGGATGCACCGACAGACAATTGGACTTCTCGCCGCAGTCACCGCACCCCTCGCAGATGCGTTCGTTGATCATCACCCGCGTCGTCGGGGTCTCGACGGTGCCGCGCTTGCGCTTACGGCGCTTCTCCGCGGCACACGCCTGATCGTGGATGAGGACGGTGACACCACTGATCGCGGCGAGCTCCCGCTGCACGTCGGCGAGATCGGCCCGCGGACGCACCTCGACGCCACGGGCGAGACCGGCCTTGCGGGTGCGCGTCACGTCATCGGAGGTGACGACGATCTTGGCGACATTCTCGGCGGCGAGAAGTGCGGTGATGCGTCCCAGGCTGAACTCGCCCACCGGATCCTGACCGCCGGTCATCGCCACCGTGCCGTTGTACAGCAGCTTGTAGGTGATGTTCTCACCCGCGGCGACCGCCGCGCGGATGGCCAGTGAACCCGAATGGGTGAAGGTGCCGTCGCCGAGGTTCTGCACGAAGTGATCGGCGGTGACGAACGGTGCCATGCCGATCCACTGCGCGCCCTCGCCACCCATCTGGGTGACGCCGGCGACATCGCCCACCTGATGCGGGTCCATCAGCAGAACCATGGCGTGGCAACCGATTCCGGCGCCGACCAACGTGTCGTCGGCGACCTTCGTCGAGCTGTTGTGCGGGCATCCCGAGCAGAAGTACGGGGAACGCACGGCCAGCGGGAGTTCGATGCGGGTACGTCGACGAGACGAGCGGTCGAGCCAGTCGATGGCCTCGTCGACGTGATGATGCCGCGCCAGGCGCATCGCGAGTCCGCGGGTGACTGCGTCGACGTCGAGTTCACCGAAGCGGGAGAACAGCGTTGAGCCGTTCTCATTGACCTTGCCGACGATGTGCGGGGCGATCGGGTCACGAAACAGGATGTCGCGCATCATCGTCTCGACGAAGTCACGCTTCTCCTCGACGACGATCACCTCGTCGAGGTGTCCCGAGGCGGTGTCGGTGATGAAGCGCCGCAGGATGTCCTGCTCGAGCGGATAGACCATGCCGAGTTTGAGAATCCGGATACCGAGGCGATTGAGGTCGGCCTCGGTCAACCCCATCAGATGCAGCGCCTCGCGGACGTCGAGATAGGTCTTGCCCGCGGCGACGATCCCGATGCGATCGTCGCTGCTGCGCACCGTGATCCAATTGAGGCCGTTGAGGCGGGCGTACTCCAGGGCACGGGGGAGGCGGGTGGTGAGCTGATTCTGTTCCAGCTCCATGAGATTCGCGCCGAGCAGGCGGCCGGACGGGATGTGCGGGCTGCGTCCGAGGGCGCCGTAGCGGGGATCGACCCGGGTGGGATCGAGCTGGACGGTCGACGCGCCGTCGGCCACATGCGCGGAGATCTTCAGCGAGGTCCACAGACCACTGGCCCGGCTCATGTGCGCCGCGTGCACCCCGAGATCGAGGATGTCCTGCGAATCGGCGGGATAGAGGATCGGGATGTAGAGATCGGCCAGGGCCATCTCCGATGCGCACGGCACCGTGGAGCTCTTCGCGCCGGGATCGTCGCCGACCAGGGCGACCGCGCCGCCGTCGGGATGGGTGCCGATGATGTTGGCGTGGCGCAGGGCGTCGGATGCGCGGTCGAGGCCGGGTGCCTTGCCGTACCAGTAGCCGACGATGCCCGAGCGGGCCTGACCGGCGGCGTCCGGGGCGAGCCCGGTGACCTGCGCGGCGACCTGCGATCCCATCACCGAGGTCGCGGCGAGCTCTTCGTTGAGGCCGGGGCGGTGGACGATGTCGAGGGGTTCGAGGAGCGCCCGGCGCTTGGCGAGCTCGAGGTCGTATCCGGCGAGGGGGGAACCTTCGTAGCCGGAGATGAAGGAGGCGGTCCGCTGATTCATGCGTCGATCGACGAGAGCGCGATCACGCACCATGCGGACGAGGGCGGCGATGCCGCCGAGGAAGACGGTGCCCGACTCGCGGACGTAACGGTCTTCCAGACCGCTGGTCGCGGGGGCATGCGGGGCGAGGGTCATGGGTTTACCTGGCCTTCTGTAGTTGTGGCGCGCGAACCGTGGGTGTCGGTCCGCCGTCGTGCGTGATGGGCCCGGGGGTGGTGGGCTCACCCACACCATACGAAAAATCGTGATGGCCGTCACGTCCGGGTGGAGAATGGTCGATGTGCAGCAGAGCCGATGAAAAAACGGCGGGCGCGTGACAGTGGGCAGTGACGTACGCTACAGTCACTTCAGTTAATTGTCACTAACTGAAAGGGAGCTGGTGGGTCCGACAGTCACAACCTCCGCCCCGACCACGGGTCCTCGCGCCGTCCACCTGTCCAATGTCGCCGAACTCCGCGAGAAGCTGCGGACCGCGGCTGCCGGCGGTGGCGAGCGTGCCCGGGCGCGCCACGAATCCCGCGGCAAACTCCTCCCGCGCGCCCGCGTCGACGGACTCCTCGACGTCGGATCGCCGTTCCTCGAGGTCGCCCCGCTCGCCGCGATCGACATGTACGACAGCAAGGTGCCCTCCGCCGGTGTGGTCGCCGGGATCGGGCGGGTGGCAGGCCGCGAATGCATGATCATCGCCAACGACGCCACCGTTTCCGGCGGCACCTACTACCCGATGACGGTGAAGAAACACCTGCGTGCCCAGGAGATCGCTGCCGCCAACCGGCTGCCGTGTATCTATCTCGTCGACTCCGGTGGCGCGATGCTGCTGCAGCAGGACGAGGTGTTCCCCGACCGCGAGCACTTCGGCCGGATCTTCTTCAATCAGGCGAACATGAGCGCCGCGGGCATCCCGCAGATCTCGGCCGTGCTCGGCTCGTCCACCGCCGGCGGCGCATACGTGCCCGCCATGAGTGACGAGACGGTCATCGTGCGCAACCAGGGCACCATCTTCCTGGCCGGCCCGCCGCTGGTGAAGGCGGCGACCGGCGAGGACGTCACCGCCGAGGATCTCGGTGGCGGTGCCATGCACTCGTCGGTGTCCGGGGTGACCGATCACCTCGTCGACAACGACGAGCAGGCCCTGGCCAAGGTCCGCGAGATCGTCGCGACCCTCGGACCGCGCGACCCGGCTCAGTGGGAACTGACCGCGGCGCAACCCGCCACGCGGCCCCAGACCGACATCTACGACGTCGTCCCCACCGACCCACGCATCCCCTACGACGTGCGCTCGGTCATCGAGATCCTCGTCGACGGTGGCGAGTACACCGAATTCAAGGCGAACTACGGGACCACCCTGGTCACCGTCTTCGCCCATCTGCACGGGCACCCGGTCGGCATCATCGCCAACAACGGGGTGCTGTTCAGCGAATCCGCGCTCAAGGGAGCACATTTCATCGAACTGTGCGACCAACGCCGCATCCCGCTGATCTTCCTGCAGAACATCACCGGCTTCATGGTCGGACGCGCCTACGAGGAAGGCGGTATCGCCAAGAACGGTGCCAAGATGGTCAACGCCGTTGCCTGCGCACGCGTCCCCAAGCTGACCGTGATGATCGGCGGCTCCTTTGGCGCCGGCAACTATTCGATGTGCGGACGCGCATACTCGCCGCGTTTCCTGTGGAGCTGGCCCAACGCCCGGATCTCGGTGATGGGCGGACCGCAGGCCGCCGACACCCTGGCGACGGTGCGCCGCAACCAGATCGAACGCTCCGGGGGCGAGTGGTCCGCCGACGACGAGGACGCCTTCAAACAACCCATCCGCGATCAGTTCGAACACCAATCCGATGCGTACTATTCGACGGCGCGACTCTGGGACGACGGCATCATCGATCCCGCCGACACCCGCACCGTCCTCGGCCTGGCACTCGAGGCCTGCCGATACGCCCCGTTGACCGATCCGCGCTACGGCGTCTTCCGGATGTGAGGCAGGCAATGTCTGTGACTTCTGAAATCCCCTCGACCACAGGTGAACACATCGATGACGATCGAGGCGTGTCCGCCGCTCCGCGCGTGATCCGCACCGTGCTGGTGGCCAATCGGGGCGAGATCGCCTGCCGCGTCATCGCCACCCTTCGTCGGCTCGGGCTGCGCAGCGTGGCCATCTACTCCGACCCGGACGCCCACGCCCGTCACGTGCGGGAGGCGGACACCGCCGTGCGAATCGGACCGGCGGCGGCGACCGCCAGCTACCTCGACATCGACGCGGTCGTGCGCGCCGCCCAGGCGACCGGCGCCGACGCCGTCCACCCGGGCTACGGATTCCTCTCGGAGAACCAGCAATTCGCGGCGGCACTGGCCGCCGCCGGGATCACCTTCATCGGCCCGCCGGCATCGGCCATCGCCACGATGGGTGACAAGATCACCGCCCGCGCCGCCGTCACCGAACGTGGTGTGCCGGTGGTACCGGGTCTGTCTCGTCCCGGGCTCACCGACTCCGACCTCATCGCCGCCGCCCCCGAGATCGGCTTCCCGGTGCTCATCAAGCCGAGCGCCGGTGGTGGCGGCAAAGGCATGCACCGGGTGGAATCGGCTGCGGGACTGCCCGATGCGCTGACCCGCGCCCGCCGCGAGGCGGCCGCCGCCTTCGGCGACGACGCCCTGTTCCTCGAGCATTTCGTCGACACGCCCCGGCACATCGAGGTGCAGGTGCTCGCCGACACCCACGGCAACGTCATCCATCTCGGTGAGCGGGAATGCTCGCTGCAACGGCGCCATCAGAAGGTCATCGAGGAGGCGCCGTCGGCGTTGCTCGACGCCGCGACCCGCGATCGCATCGGGCAGGCTGCCTGCGACGCCGCGCGCAGCGTCGGTTACACCGGCGCCGGGACCGTCGAGTTCATCGTGTCGGCGCACCGACCCGACGAGTTCTTCTTCATGGAGATGAACACCCGACTGCAGGTGGAACACCCCGTCACCGAGATGGTCACCGGAATCGACCTGGTGGAGCAGCAGATCCGGGTGGCGCGCGGTGAGACGCTGGCCATCGCGCAGAGCGACGTCACCTTCACCGGGCACGCCATCGAGGCCCGGGTGTACGCCGAGGATCCTGCAAACGGCTTCCTGCCCACCGGCGGTGAGATCGTCGCACTCGCCGAACCCGATATTAGTGCGGGACAGGGCGTGCGACTGGACTCGGCCATGCTGCCCGGACTGGTGGTCGGCAGTGACTACGACCCGATGCTGGCCAAGGTCATCGCCCACGGGGCCGATCGCGCCGAGGCCATCGAACGACTCGACCACGCGCTCAGCGACACCCGGGTTCTGGGAGTGGTCACCAACATCGACTTCTGTCGCTACGTCCTGGCCCGCCCCGAGGTTCAGGCGGCCCGCCTCGACACCGAGCTGCTGGACCGTCTGGCGGCCGATTACGTTGCCCCGGAACCGGTTCCCGAGGCGCTCGCACTGGTCGGCCTGGCCCGCGTGGGGCAACGACGTACCGACGACGTGTGGGATGCGGCGGTGGGCTTCCGGATCGGCGACCACGCGCCGGTCATCAGCAGGCTGTCGGCGGGAACGCATTCGCGGACGGTGTCCGCGGCGGTGCACGGAGCAGACGATCGGTGGGTGACCGCGGATGTCACCATCGTCGATGCGGACGAGGAGAACGCGGCGCCACCGTGGTCGGCGCATGTCGAATACCTTGCCGCGCATGCGACCACCTCCGGTCGCACCGCCCGGCTGATCGTCGACGGCATCAGCCAGCAATGGTCGCTCGCCGACATCGGCGACCAGTGGTGGGCAGGCGGGCCACAGGGAACCTGGATCGTCCAGCTGACGCGCACCACCCTCGATGCCGATACTGGTGAGGCGGCCGGCGACATCGCCTCGCCGATGCCGGGCACCGTCGTCGCCGTCGCGGCGTCCGACGGCGACGAGGTCACCGCCGGAACCGCGATCGTCGTCGTAGAGGCCATGAAGATGGAACACAGCCTCACCGCGCCCGTCGACGGGACCGTGACGGTCTCGGTCGCGGTGGGCGACAAGGTGTCCGCGGGCCAACTCCTCGCGCATGTCGACGCCCATCACGACCCCGCGGCGGATCGGTCATGACGATCGCGGCCGTCATCGCACATTCGCCCGAGTTCATCACACGCACAAAGGAACCCCAGCCATGGAGTTGACCCAGGACTACCTCGACCTGATCCACACGGTGCGTGACTTCGCACAATCGGTGGTGGCACCGGTCGCGGCGAAACACGATGCCGAACACAGCTTCCCGTATGAGGTCGTCGCCCAGATGGGCGCGATGGGACTGTTCGGACTTCCCTTCCCCGAAGAGGAAGGCGGAATGGGCGGTGACTACTTCGCGCTGTCGCTGGCCCTCGAGGAGCTCGGCAAGGTCGATCAGTCGGTGGCCATCACCCTTGAGGCCGGTGTGAGCCTCGGTGCCATGCCGATCCACAAGTTCGGCAGCGACGAGCAGAAGCAGCGGTGGTTGCCGTCGCTGACCGCCGGTGAGAATCTGGCCGGTTTCGGACTCACCGAACCGGGTGCCGGCTCGGACGCAGGTGCCACCGCCACCACCGCCAAGGACGACGGCGATTCCTGGATCATCAACGGCTCCAAGCAGTTCATCACCAACTCCGGTACCGATATCACCTCGCTGGTCACCGTCACCGCGGTCACCGGGACGAAAGACGATGGACGCAAGGAGATCTCGACGATCATCGTCCCCACCGACACGCCGGGATTCGTCGCCGAACCGGCGTACAACAAGGTCGGCTGGAATGCCTCGGACACCCATCCGCTGACCTTCACCGACGTGCGGGTCCCCAAGGAGAACCTCCTCGGGGTGCGCGGACGCGGGTACGCGAACTTCCTGTCGATCCTGGATGAGGGCCGAATCGCGATCGCCGCGTTGGCCACCGGCGCCGCGCAGGGCTGCGTCGACGAGAGCGTCAAGTACGCCAAGGAACGTCAGTCCTTCGGCCGGCCGATCGGGGAGTACCAGTCGGTGTCGTTCGCCATCGCACGTATGGAGGCCCGCGCGCACGTCGCCCGCACCGCCTACTACGACGCCGCGGCAAAGATGCTGGCGGGCAAGCCCTTCAAGAAGGAGGCGTCGATCGCCAAGATGGTGGCCAGTGAGGCGGCGATGGACAATGCGCGGATGGCCACCCAGATCCACGGGGGCTACGGCTTCATGAACGAGTACCCGGTGGCGCGGCACTACCGTGACTCCAAGATCCTCGAGGTCGGCGAGGGCACCACCGAGGTGCAGCTCATGCTGATCGCCCGGGAACTGGGGTTCGCATGAGTGAGCAGCAGACGCCCACCCGAATCGTGCAGCGCGGACTGTGGTTCGAGGAGTTCGAGGAGGGCACCATCTACGAGCACCGGCCCGGGCGGACCGTCACCGAGGCCGACAACGTCCTGTTCACGACGCTGACGATGAACACCCAGGCACTGCACCTCGACGCCGCGTGGTCGGCGCAGCAGCCCGGTTTCGGTGGACAGCGGCTCATCAACTCGATGTTCACGCTGTCGACCATCGTGGGATTGTCGGTGTCGCAGTTGACCCAGGGCACATTGGTGGCCAACCTCGGGTTCTCCGAAGTGGCCTTTCCGGCACCGCTGTTCGCCGGTGACACCCTGTACGCGGAGACCGAATGCACGGGTATCCGCGAATCGCGGTCCCGCCCCGGTGAGGGCGTGGTGAACCTGCTGCATGTGGGGCGTAACCAGGACGGGGTGGTGGTGGCGCGGGCCGCTCGTGCGACGCTGGTTCGGCGGCGTCCCCTCCAGTGACGACGGGGCGTCGGAGAAGAGTGTCAACGATGACGACGACGGAGGAGCGCCCGATAACATGACCTCGCAACCGGTGGAATCGTTCGGAAAGTCCTGGCTGCCAGGGGGACCGGCGATGTTGTTCTGTCCCGCCGACCGGCCCGAACGCTATCAGAAGGCCCTCGAACGGTCCGACGTGGTGATCCTCGATCTCGAGGACGCGGTGTCCCCGGAGAACCGGGTGGCCGCCCGCGAGGCCCTGGTCGCCCATCCGCTCGACCCCGATCGGGTGGTGGTCCGCATCAATCCCGCCGGCACCGGCGACTACCGGCGTGACCTCGCAGCGCTCGGCGACACCAACTACCGGGTGGTGATGCAGGCGAAGTCGGAGACGGCCGAGTCGATCACCGAGACCGCCTTGCAGACGATCGCCCTGATCGAGACACCGGCCGGGGCGGTCCGCGCCCACGAGATCGCCGCCGCCGTCAACTGCATCGGATTGATGTGGGGCGCCGAGGATCTGGTCGCCGGGCTCGGCGGCAAGTCGAGCCGCTTCGGCCCGGAGGAACGCAACCCGGGAACCTACCGCGACGTGGCCCGCTACACCCGGTCGGTGGTCCGCCTCGCCGCCGCGGCCGCCGGCAAGTTCGCCGTCGACGCGGTGCATCTGGATTTCCGTGACACCGAGGGCCTGGCCCTCGAGGTCACCGACGCGGTGGCACTCGGATATGTGGCCACCGCATGTATCCACCCGTCGCAGGTCGAGACGATCCGTGCCGGCTACACGCCGACCGACGACGAGGTCGCCTGGGCCCGGCGCGTCATCGACGGATCGGCGGACTTCGGGGGCGGTGTCTTCAGTATCGACGGGCAGATGATCGACGGTCCCGTATTCCGCCAGGCCGAGGCGGTTCTCTCGCGTGCGGCCACCACCACCGAGTCAACGAAGGAAGAGTGAACCGATGTCCGAACTGGCCTACGCCCATGGCGAATCCGAGCCTGCCCTGCTGACGGAGACGATCGGGCAGACCCTGGCGCGGATCACCGCCGACCACGGTGATCGCATCGCCCTCATCGATGCGCCCAGCGGTCGGCAGTGGACCTACGCGGAGTTCCGGCGGGATGTGCTCGCCCTCGCGGCGGGGCTGGTTCGGCTGGGTGTCCAGGCCGGTGACCGGGTCGGACTGTGGTCACCCAACCGCGCGGAATGGGTGTTCACCCAGTACGCGACCGCGGAGATCGGGGCGATCCTGGTCAATCTCAACCCCGCCTACCGGCAACACGAGATCGAGTACGCGCTGACCCAGTCCGGCGCGAGCGTCGTCGTCGCCGCGTCGAGATACAAGGACTCCGACTACGCCGGGATGCTCGCGGCCGCCCGCCCGAACGCGCCCGAGTTGCGTGAGGTGATCCTGTTCGACTCGGCGGAGTGGGCGTCGGTGACGAGCACTCCGACCGATGCGGAGCTCGACGCGGTGGCCGAGCGGGCCGCGTCGTTGCGTCCCGACGACGCCATCAACATCCAATACACTTCCGGCACAACAGGGTTCCCGAAGGGTGCCACCCTGTCGCATGCGAACATCGGCAACAACGGCTACCTGGTGGGTGAACTGCTCAACTACACCGCCGATGACCGGATCTGTATCCCGGTGCCGTTCTATCACTGCTTCGGCATGGTGATGGGCAATCTCGCCGCCACCAGTCACGGTGCGGCCATGGTCATCCCGGCGCCCACCTTCGATCCCGAGGCGTCGCTGCGGGCGGTCGCCGAATACGGTTGCACCAGTTTGTACGGCGTCCCCACCATGTTCATCGCTGAACTCGCCCTGCTGGATTCGGGAGCGGAGTTCGATCTGTCGACGTTGCGCACCGGCATCATGGCGGGCTCGCCGTGCCCCGAACACGTGATGCGCCAGGTCGTCGACCGCATGCACATGAGCGAGGTGTCCATCTGCTACGGCATGACCGAGACCTCGCCGGTGTCCACGCAGACCCGCGTCGACGACGAACTGTCCCTGCGGGTCGGCACCGTCGGGCGGGTGGGTCCGCACCTGTCGATCAAGGTGATCGATCCGGTGACCGGCGAGACCCTGCAGCGCGGCGAGACCGGCGAATTCTGCACGCGCGGTTACAGTGTCATGAAGGGATACTGGAATCAGCCGGACAAGTCCGCCGAGGTACTGGTGCCCGACGCCGACGATCCCGACGGCGGACCGTGGATGCGCACCGGCGACCTCGCGGTGATGGACCCGAACGGCTACGTGCGCATCACCGGCCGCATCAAGGACATGGTGATCCGCGGTGGTGAGAACATCTATCCGCGTGAGATCGAAGAGTTCCTCTACACCCATCCCGACATCCTCGACGCCCAGGTGATCGGCGTTCCCGACGCGAAGTACGGCGAGGAACTCATGGCGTGGATCCGGTTGCGGGAGGGCGCAACCGAACTCACCGTCGACGACGTCCGGGACTTCGCGACCGGACAGATCGCCCGGCACAAGATCCCGCGCTACGTCCACGTCGTCAAGGAGTTCCCGATGACGGTCACCGGAAAGGTTCGCAAGGTGCAGATGCGCGAAGAATCCGTCGAGATCCTGGGACTGCTGCGATGACCGGAAGCGTCCCGGACGTGGTCGAGGTGGGGGAGACCGCACAACTCGACGCCTTCGCGGCGGCCGTCGCCGACCGGTACGGGGTCGACGTCGGCGACTACGCGTCGCTGTGGGAGTGGTCGACGACGCGGCCCGCCGAGTTCTGGCGGGCCGTGTGGGAGTTCTACGCATTGGTGGAGATCGGCGGAGAACTCGACGACGGCGATGCTGCGGTTCTCGCGTCCACGAACATGCCGGGATCGCAATGGTTTCCGGGCGTTCACCTCAACTACGTCGATCAGGTGTTGCGTCATGCGGTGACCATCGGGTCGGCCGACAGTGCCCGCGCGGCGATCGTCGGAATCGACGAGGACGGCGTGCGGTCGGAGGTGACGTGGGCGGAGTTGCCGGACCTCGTCGGGAGATTGGCCTCGACGCTGCGCGGGTTGGGAGTCGGGGCCGGTGACGTCGTCGCCGCCTACCTGCCCGACGTGCCCGAGGCGGTGGTGGCCTTCCTCGCGACCGCCTCTCTCGGTGCCATCTGGTCGGGCTGCGGGCAGGACTACGCACCCGAGGGAGCGGCCGGCCGACTCGGCCAGCTCGAACCCAAGGTCCTGTTCAGTGCCTCCGGGTACCGCTACAACGGCAAAGATGTCGACAAGGTCGCCGACAGTGCGGCGCTGGCGTCGTCGCTGCCCGGCCTGGTGGCCCACATCGTGGTGGGAGATGCTGCGCGTCACCAGGATTCGGGCGTTCGGGTGCTCTCCTATGTGGAAGCCGTGGCCGCCGACGCGGTGGTGCGGCCGGAGCCGGTGCCCTTCGACCACCCGCTGTGGGTGCTGTTCAGTTCGGGTACCACCGGACGGCCGAAAGGGATCGTGCACGGACACGGCGGCGTCGTCCTCGAGCACCTGAAGGCCGCCGGTCTGCATGCCGGGCTCGGCGAATCCGACGTGTTCTTCTGGCAGACCGCGCTGAGCTGGATGATGTGGAACTTCCAGGTGGCCGGTCTGCTGTGCGGGTCGACCATCGTGTGCTACAGCGGATCTCCGCTCTATCCGGACGCCGACCATCTGTGGCGGATCGTCGCCGACGAGAAGGTCACGTATTTCGGCACGAGCCCCGGACAGTTGCAGGCGTCGCGTAAGGCGGGACTCGTGCCCGGACGTGATCACGACCTGTCGGCGTTGCGTGCCCTGGGAAGTACCGGATCGTCGCTGGCCGGCGACCTGTTCGACTGGGTCGAAGAGAATGTGGCACACGGACTTCCCGTCTCGTCCATCAGTGGGGGCACCGACGTCGTCACCGCGTTCGCCGGCGGATCGGTCGGGGTGGCGGTGGTTCCCGGTGAACTCTCGGTGCGCTATCTCGCTGTGGCACTGGAGAGTTGGGCGCCGGATCGGACGCCGCTGATCGGTGAGGTCGGCGAGATGGTCATCACCGCACCGATGCCGTCGATGCCCGTCGGATTCTGGCGCGATGACGAAGGAAAGCGCTATCGCGCAGCATATTTCGAGCATGAATGGACCGACGGTGGGGCCGACTCGTCCCCGGTGTGGCGGCACGGCGACTGGGTGACCGTGACCGATCGCGGATCGCTGATCATCCACGGACGCAGTGATGCGACGTTGAATCGTCACGGAATCCGGATGGGTTCGGCCGACATCTACGAGGTCGTCGAGAGCATCGACGAGATCGCCGAGGCCTTCGTCCTGGGAGTGGACGGACCCGACGGCGCCTACTGGATGCCGCTGTTCGTCACCCTCGTCCCCGGAGCAGAACTCGACGACGACCTGCGCGCGCGCATCGCCGCCGACGTCCGGAAACGGCTGTCGCCGCGCCACGTCCCCGACGAGGTGATCCTGGCGCCGGGCATTCCGCACACCCGGACCGGAAAGAAGCTCGAGGTGCCGGTGACCTCGGTGCTGGCCGGTCGTCCCGTCGACATCGACCCGCGGTCCGTCGACGATCATTCGCTGATCGACTGGTACGCGCAGCAGGGCGCCCAACATCGGTGGTGAGCCCGCGATCGTCGGGCTTCCCTGTCGTTGACAGCGCTCTCCCTGGCGTTGACAGCGCTTTGCTGGTCGTTGACAGCGCTTGCCTCGTCGACGTTCCGACGGTGATCGCTGCTGATTCGACTGTGTGACAAGCACTCCCGACGTCCGGTGGCGGTGTGGAGAGCGCTGTCAACGTCGACGAGAGCGCTGTCAGTGAGGAGGAGAGCGCTGTCAGTGGAGACCAGAGCGCTGTCAACGTCAACGAGAGCGCTGTCAGTGAAGAGGGGAGCGCTGTCAGTGAGGACGAGAGCGCTGTCAACGACGCGGGGTCATTCAGGCGACCGAACCGCGGGTCGGGATTGCCGGAATGATCCACAACTTCGACGTCGGCCCTGTGGCCCGTGCGCGAGATGTATTAGCGTGGTCAAAAGTGTGCCCCGGGGTGCGGTGAACGCATGGCGTTCGGGGGTGCAGCGAAACCAAGACGTCTTTGTGGCAGGAGAAGTAGATGACCTACCCATCCGGAGGTGCCGGTTACGGGCAGCAACCCGATCCGGGACAGTCCTATGGACAGCAGGGCGGGGGATACTCCCAGCCCGGCGATGCGTCCGCGTCCCAGGGCTACGGGCAGTACGGCCAGGGCTACGGTGATCCGTCCACGTACGGGCAGCAGAGCTATCCCCAGGGATACGGCCAGCAGGGCTATGGCGACCAATCGGGCTATGGCCAGCAGGGATATGGCCAGCAGGGATACGGTGATCCGTCGTCCTACGGTCAGCAGGGATACGGCCAACAAGGGAATGGCCAGCAGGGCTACGGCCAGCCCGCCGCTCCCAAGCAGCCGTTTGCCGGGTTCCCGCCGATCGTTGCACCCGTGCTGGCCGCCACCATCGGTGTCCTCGGCGTGGTCGTGTTGTTCTGCGGTTTCGCCGCAGGGCTGACCGGAAGCGAGACGGATCCGTTCACCGGCCAGGAAGTCCAGGGGTCCATCGAACTGTTCGCGAGTTATCTGAACGCGGCCTACGTCCTTGTCGTCCTCACCGGATTTCTCGCCTTCACCGGGCTGCTCAAGTCCTATCGTGTGGCTCCGGCAGTCGCAGCGGCGTCGGTCGCCGGGGTGTTCATCACGATCCTCACCTACGTCGGCTCCGATCTGCAGGAGAACACGGAGCACGGCGCGGGCGCCATCATCCTGCTCGTGCTGTCGATCCTGATCTTCCTGCTGGCCATCTTCTGGTTGCTCCTCGACCTCAAGGTCATCAAGACCGCACCCGTGCCCGACGCGACCGCCGCCGGAGCCACCGCAGCCACTGTCACCGACCAGGCGTCCACCGACCCGACCGCACCCGCCGCGTCGGCATACGGCCAGCCGGCCGGTTACGGAGCGGTGTCGCAGCCGCAGGCCACCAGCGTCATCCCGGCCGGTTCCGAGCATGCGACGACGGTGTACCCGTCCGCGGCAGCGTCGGCTCCGGCCGCGTCGACCCCGGCAGCGGCCACGCCGGCCACGGCCTCGCAGCCGGGGACGGCCGCAGCCCCGGCGCCGTCCGCCTATGACCCGTCGGCGTATGCCGGATACGGTCACGGTCAGCACGCGGCCGCATCGCCGTCGACGCCCGGCACCCAGATCCCCGGTGCCTCCGTTCCCGGCGCCTCGATCCCCGGCGCATCCGTCCCCGGGACCACCCCGGGGGCGTCGGCGAGTCCGCAGGCCGCCGGCGAGGCCACACCCGGTTCGGAGAACGCGACGTCGATCTTCCAGAAGCCGGAGCCGCCGAAGGCCCCGTGAGCGACGCTCAGCACATCGACATCGGCCCCCGATCCCTGCCGGGATCGGGGGCCGACTCGTTTCTCCACGGGTGTCGTCGGTCGCTTTCTGCTGACGACGCGGCGCGTCTACGGGACCTCACTGGTCACACATGTCACTCTCGATTCGATGCCCACGCTCAAATCCGTCCCGGTCGCCGACAACCTCGCATCCCGCCTCCGTGATGTGCGGCGGGCCCGTCGCGCGCAGACGGAGGCGACCGAACACCGGCCACGTGAACTGGTTCTGATCGCCTTCGCCGTACCGGTCATCACCACCCTGGCCTGCCTCGTCATCGTGTTGGCCGTGCTGCTGATGGCGGGGAGCGGACTGTCCGGCGTGGGTGCGGCAGTCGCCACCTGTTGGCTGGCGATCAACCAGACCCCGATCACCGTGAGCGGTGTGACCGTCGGGGTGCTCCCGCTCCTGCCCACCTTCCTCGTCGCCGGGGGCACCGTGAAAGTGGTGGCGTCCAGCGGTCGCAGTCGCCGTCGCCTGCCGGAGCTCGTTTCCGCGGGTGCTGCCGCGGTCGGCGGGTCACTGCTGGTCACGGCCATCGCGCTGGCCGTGGTGATGGACGGGTCGTCGTCGCTGCCGATCCAGAGTCCGAGCCCGCTCAAGGCGTTCGCGCTGACCCTGCTGATCCAAGGGCTGGCCGCCGGACTCGGCGTGATCCTGGGACACCGCGATCTGCGCGACCGGGCGAGCGCCGCCGATCGGCGGGGAATCCGCTACGGCGTGGTCGCCGTCCTCGCGCTCTTCGCGGCCGGCGGACTGTTCGTCGTCCTCCGCCTCGTGCTGCGATTCCGTGTTCTGTGCGACCTGATCGCGACCGGCGTCGACTTCGACGGCCATCTCGGTCTGACGATGCTGTCGATCCTGTACCTGCCCAACATCATGATCGGGGCCGCCGCGGTGCTGGTCGGCTCGCAGGTACATGTGGGGCCGGTGTCCGCGGATCTCTTCGCGGTGCGGGGTGGTTCGGTACCCCCGCTTCCCGTCCTGGCCGTGCTCCCGACGCAGTCGGTGTGGTGGGCCGCATTCGGGTTGGTCGTGCCGGCCGCCATCGCTATGTTCGCGGCGTGGAAATGCCGGTCGGCGGATCTGGCCGGGTACGCGCGGTCGGTGGGGATGGCCGCAGCCCTCGCCGCCACGGCAATGGTGTTCTTCGGGTGGCTGGCCGGCGGATCGCTCGGCGAGATCGGGACGACCGGGGTCACGGTGGTCACCGCCGGCGTGTTCACCCTGGGATGGTTCGCCGCGGCCGGAATCGTTGTCGCATTGATTCACAACATCGTGCCCATGCTGCGCCGTGGTTCCGCCCCTGTCGCAGACGACGATGACTGGCTTGACGAGATGGACTTCGACGACGACTACCTCGCCGAGGACTACGACGACGACTACGACGAGGATTACCTGGCCGAGGACTACGACGAGGCGGCCGCGGACGACGAACTCCGGGACGACGAGGCCTGGGACGACCAGGACCCGGACGACGAAGCCGTTCTGGATGCGGAATCGGTCGACGGTGATGACGAGCCAGTCGATGTCGCCGCTGATCGGGACCCGCAAGACATGGCCGCCCCGACCGCCGACGACCGCGTCGACGCCGCGCGACACCGTGCGGGTCCGCGTTCCGATCCCGCCGACGAGTGGGATGAGGACGGCGATGGGGAGTGGGACACCACCACACGTGATCTCGGCCATTCCACCGGCGACCGGCAGGCCCCGACCCAATCTTGATCGAACGATCGTCATGCCGCCCCGGCGCATCCGGGTCGGTGCCCGCCCACTAGGCTTTGCGTCGTGACACCTGCTCCATCCGACGGCACCTTCGCCCCGCGCGCGGCGATCGTCGTGATGGCTTCGGGAACCGGGTCGTTGCTTGAGGCGATCCTGGCGCGGGCCGCCGGTCCGGCGGCGCCGTTCACGGTGGCCGCGGTCGTCGTCGACCGTGATTGCCGCGCAGGCGACCTCGCCGCGCAGGCCGGCATCAACGTCCTCACCTGCAAGGTCGGTGATCACCCTGATCGTGCGGCGTGGGACGTCGCGTTGCGCGATGCGGTGGCCACGGTCGGACCCGACTGGGTTGTCACGGCAGGCTTCATGAAGATCCTTGGGCCGAGTTTTCTCGAACGGTTCGCCGGCCGGATCGTGAACTCGCATCCGGCATTGCTGCCCGCGTTTCCCGGGGCGCACGGTGTGGCCGACGCACTCGCCTACGGGGTCAAGGTCACCGGCACCACGGTGCACCTCGTCGACGCCGGCGTCGACACCGGCCCGATCCTGGCGCAGGTCGCGGTGACCGTCGACACCGGGGACACCGAAGAATCCCTGCACGAACGCATCAAATCGGTGGAGCGCGTGCTGCTCACCGACGTGGTGACAGAACTTGTCACCCGAGGAGTTGTCATCGACGGACGAAAGGCCCACATTCCGTGAACGCACCGAGCACCGACGCGACTCGTCGCCCCATCCGCCGCGCACTGGTCAGTGTCTACGACAAGAGTGGACTCGCCGAGCTCGCGGCCGCGCTGAACGCTGCGGGCGTGGAGATCGTGTCGACCGGTTCGACCGCCAAGACGATCGCCGCCGAGGGCATTCCGGTGGTCGAGGTCGCAGACGTCACCGGTTTTCCGGAATGCCTCGACGGTCGCGTGAAGACCCTGCATCCCAAGGTCCATGCCGGCATCCTGGCCGACAGCCGCAAGCCCTCGCACGTCGAGCAACTCGCCGAATTGGGCGTTGCCGCTTTCGATCTCGTCGTCGTGAACCTCTATCCGTTCACCGACACCGTCAATTCCGGTGCCACGCCGGACGAGTGCATCGAGCAGATCGACATCGGCGGTCCGTCGATGGTTCGTGGTGCGGCCAAGAACCATCCGAGCGTCGCGGTGATCGTCGACCCCAACGACTATGACGCGGTGGCCGCCGCTGCCGGGGCGGGCGGATTCACCCTCGCCGAACGACAGGGATTCGCCGCCAAGGCATTCCGGCACACCGCCGAGTACGACGTGGCGGTGGCGTCCTGGATGTCGGAGGTGGTCTCGCCCGCAGCGGACGGCTCGGAGTTCGGTGAGTGGGCCGGTGCGACCTACCGTCGTTCGGCGGTACTCCGCTATGGCGAGAATCCGCATCAGGCCGCAGCGCTGTATCTGTCGACCTCCGACTACGAGGGTCTGGCGTCGGCAGAACAGTTGCACGGCAAGGAGATGAGCTACAACAACTACACCGACTCCGATGCGGCGTGGCGTAGTGCCCATGACTTCGACGTCCCGGCCGTCGCGATCATCAAGCACGCCAACCCCTGTGGCATCGCCGTCGGCGCCGACATCGGTGAGGCGCACCGCAAGGCGCACGCCTGCGACCCGGTCAGTGCCTACGGCGGTGTGATCGCGGCGAATCGTGAGATCACCGTGGAGATGGCCGAACAGGTCGCCGAGATCTTCACCGAGGTCATCATCGCCCCCGGTTTCGCCGACGGTGCACTCTCGGTTCTGCAGCGCAAGAAGAACATCCGCATCCTGCGTGCGGTTCCCCCGGTCCGCGGCGGCATCGAGACCCGTCCCATCACCGGTGGTCTGCTGATGCAGGACCGCGACATCCTCGACGCCGACGGTGACGATCCCGGCAACTGGACCCTCGCGGCCGGTGCCCCCGCCGATGATGACACCCTCGCCGATCTCGAATTTGCTTGGCGGGCATGCCGTTCGGTCAAGTCCAATGCGATCCTGCTGGCCAAGGACGGCGCGTCGGTCGGTGTCGGCATGGGTCAGGTCAACCGCGTCGACTCGGCACACCTCGCGGTCACTCGTGCGGGTGAGCGTTCGGTGGGCAGCGTCGGTGCGTCCGACGCGTTCTTCCCCTTCCCGGACGGCCTGCAGGTCCTCATCGCCGGGGGAGTCAGCGCCGTGGTCCAGCCGGGTGGATCGATCCGCGACAACGAGGTGATCGAAGCGGCGAACGAGGCCGGGATCACCCTGTACCTCACGGGTGCACGACATTTCGCACACTGACCGACCTGCGGCGCCCACTCGACGGGATATGGCGCCCACTCGACGGGATATAGCGCCCACTCGACGGGGTATTGCGCCCACTCGACGGGATATAGCGCCCACTCGACGGGAAATGGCGCCCACTCGACGGGGCCGCGGGTGAGCGTTCTCGAATTCGGTTTGCTGATCCTGGCGGGCTTCGGGGCGGGTCTCATCGGGTATGTCACCGGCCTGGCGTCGGTGGTCAGCTATCCCGCGCTGCTGGCCGTCGGCCTGAGCCCGATCGCGGCCAATGTCACCAACACCGTGGCGTTGGTGACGGTCGGCGTCGGCAGCATGGGGCAGTCCGGTCGGATTCTGCTCGACGGTGACCGTCGTCGCCTGTACACCGGCGTGGTCGCGTCGCTGATCGGCGGAACCGTCGGTGCGCTCATCCTGCTGCTCGCCCCGGCCGACAGTTTCAAGATCATCGTTCCCTACCTGGTGGCGCTGGCCGCGGTGGCGTTGCTGATCCAGCCGCAACTGCGGCGCATCGCCGCCAAACATGCCGACCGCCCGTGGATCTGGTTCCTCGGGCTCGGTATGATCTCGGTGTACGGCGGCTATTTCGGGGCCGGCGCGGGGATCCTGCTGCTGGCCCTCGCGCTGGTGGTGACCAACGAACCGCTGTGGCGGGCGACGCTGTTGAAGTCACTGTTTCTCGGCGTCGCCAATCTCGTCGCCGCCATCGGGTTCGCCTTCTTCGGGCCGGTGCATTGGCCGGCGGCATTCGCGATGGCCATCGGATGTCTGATCGGTGGGTGGTGTGGACCACCGGTCGTCAAACGCCTGCCCGCCGGGCCGTTGCGGATCGCGGTCGGGATCGGCGGACTCGGCCTGGCGGTGTGGCTCGCCGTCAATCCCTGACGGTTCGGTGTTCGAGGGTTTTTCCCACGCTGACGCCAACCCTTCGCCGATGTGCCGGGACCGGATAAACAGGTGGGGTGACCCGATCCAGCCGACCCGCCTCGACGTGCCGCCCGTCGTCATCCGTGCGACACTTCGCTCTACCAGCGGTCGGTCGATGCGGATCTCGATACGCGCTTCGACGGCGGCAGGGAAGGTACGCGATGACTCGGTACGGCATCGGCCATCGCATGAACTGGTCGGACGGTTCGCATCACGGATCACCACCGTGGGCTCTCGGAATCCCCGGAATCACTCACCTGCATCCGAGAAGGAACCCGCATGACCATCTCCATCCCCGGCAAGCCCACCACTGACCTCACCGACGCCGACCTCACCGGCACCGACCTCACCGGCACCGTCACCGATCCCGTCGTCACCTCCGGTGTCGAACTCGACATCGACGAGTTCGGTCCCAGCTTCGGTGCCGAGATCCGCGGCACCAGCGTGGCGCTGGCCACCGACGACGAGGTCCGCGCCATCCGCGCGGCGCTCATCGACTACAAGGTGATCGTGTTGCGCGATCAGTACCTCGACGACGCCCAGCACATCGAGTTCGGTCGCCGACTCGGCGATCTCACGATCGGACATCCGGTGTGGGACAGCGGGGATGTGCCCGACGAGGTGTACGCCCTCGACAGCGCCGACAACGGTTTCGCCGACGTCTGGCACACCGACGTCACGTTCATGCCGCGTCCGCCGATGGGATCGATCCTGCGCCCGGTGGTGTTGCCCCGCAACGGCGGTGATACCAACTGGGCCGATGCCGAACTCGCGTATCGGTCGTTGTCGGAGCCGGTCAGGGCGCTCGTCGAGCAGCTCCGGGCGGTACACGACGGTAGCCGCGAATTCGGGTACTACCTCAAGCAACGGCGTAGCGGGCGTGGAAATGTGTGGGACGGAAAGGAAGTCACCGAGCTTCCGCCGGTGAGTCATCCGGTGGTGCGCGTGCACCCGGAGACCGGACGTAAGTCGCTGTTCGTCAACCCGGGCTTCACCTCCCACATCGAGGATGTGTCCGACGCCGAGAGCCGCGGCATCCTCGATCTGCTATATGCCCACCTCACCAAACCGGAACACATTGTGCGCCATCGCTGGCGTGCCGGTGACCTGGTGCTGTGGGACAACCGCAACACCCTGCACTACGCCAACCGCGATTACGGCGACAACCGCCGCGTCATGCATCGCATCACGTTGCGTGGCGATGAGCCGCGCGGGGTCGCACGCTGATCCGGTCCACCCGAGCGAGGCGCCAACTCGAGTGACTGAAAGCGTCCCCGTGGGACGGTCTCGCCGGATTATTGCGGTGAGACCGGCTCAGGGGGACGTTTTCGGTCGTGACAGACGGTGCTTCCCCGGCTTGGTGATGGCGAGGATGTCCTCGAGTGTCTCGTCCCAGCCGTATAGCACGTCGTCGTAGGTCAGGCGCATGCTGATGAGGTTCTGCGCGACCGATTTTCGATCACGTCGCCGGTCCTTTCGGTAGCTCTCGAGGCTGGTGTGGTGCAGTTTGCTGTCGCACTCGAGGAGTAAGCGTCCGAGCTTGAGGTCGACGTGGCCGACATCGTCGATCGCCGGCTGCACCTCCACATGAAAGCCTCTCAGGTACAGGCGATCTCGAACGAGGCTCTCGGTGCCGGATTGGGAACGATGGTCGCACCGCAGCAGGAGTCGGTCGATATGGGCGCTGACGTAGGGCAACTGGGAGCGTAACTCGGCGACCTTGATGCCCTGGGAGTTCATTACCGAGTCGGCGCAGGCGATCCAGTCCTCGTCCGTCATGCATCTCGCGGCGCAGGCCAGTGCGACCGGGACGGAGTCCAGAATCGTGTCGATCGGCAGCGGTCGTCCGGGCAGTACGCAGAAGTCACGGCGACGGCACTGAGCGTGTTTGGTGGCCCGAACGTGCAGGGAGTCATAGCCGGGCGGCACCCATACCCCGTGCTTCTTCAGCGCCGAGACGCAGCTCAGGCTTCCGCCGCGTCGGCATGCGGACAGTGCGGTGGTGTCGGCATCGGGCTTTGCGTACCAACCGCGCCGCACCTGTGTCAGTTCGCCTCTGCGCACCATCCGGCGCAGGTCGTTGTCGGTGAGGTCGGATGCGAGTAGTTCGGCGCGGGACATGATTCCGAGGTTCATGCGGGATTGGACGCGCGGCGGGCCGCGACGGTTCCGTCGGAACCGTGGGAAAAGGTGGCGCAACGCGCAATGCCCACAAACGTCCCCGTGACGCGGTCTCGTCGCAATATTCCGGTGAGCCGGTGCCACGGGGACGTTTGTGGTCATCGGCGCCGGTGCCCTTCGGTCTCGGGTGTCCGGCTCCGACCAGACCCGCCGAATTCAACCAAAAGGTTGACAAACAGGCCGTACCGGCGCAGAGTCGTATTCAACCAAACGGTTGAGGAGGGCAGGGTGGCCGACGACGAGCTCTCGAAAGTGTTCGCCGCACTGGCGGATCCGACGCGACGCGACATGGTCGCGCGGCTGGCGGTCTCCGATGCGACGGTCAGCGAACTCGCAGAACCCTACGACGTCAGTATCCAGGCGGTCTCCAAACACCTCAAGGTGCTCGAGGACGCCGGGGTGGTCTCCCGAACCCGTGAGGCACAGAAACGTCCGGTCCACCTGGAGGCGCAGGTCTTCGATCTGATGGCCGCGTGGATCGACCGATACCAGCATGCCGCCGAGGAGCGTTACCGCCGCCTCGACGCACTTCTGGACGACATGAACGACATGAACGATGACGCATCACCCCACCACCAGAAAGGCCGCGCATCATGAGCACGTCCACCCGCTACCCCGAAGCCGTCATCGAAGCCGACGCCGAGGTACCCATCATCCACATCACCCGCGATTTTCGCGGTACCCCAGCGCAATTGATGCGCGCCCACACCGATCCCGAACTGTTCGTGCGCTGGGTCGGGCCGTCGTCGATCTCCAGTCGCATCATCGACTGGGATGTCCGCGACGGCGGCAGCTGGCGTTACATTTCCGAACGCGACGGTGAGCAGTACGGCTTCCGTGGCTGCTTCCACACCGTCTCCGACGACACGATCGTTCAGACCTTCACCTTCGAGGGCATGCCCGATCAGGTTGCGCTGGAGACACTCTGGTTCGAAGACCTCGGCGACGGGATGACCCGCCTGCACGCCCAGTCGCTGTGCGACTCGTTCGCCGCCCGCGACGGCTGGCTGGCGTCGGGGATGGAGGTCGGGGTCAACGAGGGATACGCCGCCCTCCAGTCGCTGATCGAATCGGGACAGATGTGAACGCGCCACCGGCGGTGACCGATCTGCCTGCGGCGCAACGCCACCGGTTCATCGCCGACGGATTCACCAATGTGGTTGTCGCCGTTTCGGACTGGGATGCGCCGACGCCCGTGGCGGAATGGACCGCGCGCGATGTCGTCGCCCACCTCGTCGAATGGTTCCCCGGATTCCTTGCCGGCGGCGGTATCACGCTGCCGCCGACGCCGCACCCCGCCGACCGCCCGGTCGCCGCCTGGCGAGCGCACGCCGCCGCCGTGCAGGACCTGCTCGACGGGCCGTCGGCGCGCCAGACCTTCAGCCACCCGATGGTGGGGCGGTTCCCACTCGCCGATGCCATCGACACCTTCTACACCGCCGACGTCTTCATGCACACCTGGGACCTGGCCACAGCGGTCGGCATCACACCCGACCTGGACGCCCGCTTCGCCGAACACCTCCTCGACGGGATGGTCGGGATGGAGGACATCCTGCGATCATCCGGACAGTACGGACCGGCGGTGCCGGTGGACCCCGACGCCGACCCGGTCACCCGTCTCGTCGGGTTCATCGGCCGCGATCCGCAGTGGCGTCGGGGCACCTGACACGCTCAAACGTCGAGCGGCGCCTGAGTCCAACGATTGGTGAAACGCAGACCGCTGCGAATGAACAGCTGACTCACCGGGCACCGACGCTCCACCTCGGAGACGAAGCGGTCGAACTGTTCCGGAGACGCATCGGAGCTCACGGTCGCCTCGACGGTGACCGCCTCGAAGTTCGCGTTGCCGTCGGCGCCGGTGACCAGCACCGCGGTGTCCAGATCGCCCTGAATGCGAAAGTCGAATGAGCCCAGCCTGATTCCGAGGTCCTTGGCCACCAGAGCGGCGGTCACCTGATTACACGAGGTGAGGGCGCCGAGGGCGTAGAACAGCGGGCTCGGCGCCTCGTCGCGACCACCGAAGGCGGGGTAGGCGTCGGTGTCGAACTCGTGGCCGGCGTCGCCGTCGACGACGAGATGCTGGGCGACCCCGGTGCCCGTGGCAGTCACCACGAACGGGACGACGGACGTACGGATGGTTGATGTCATATGGGCTCCTCGGGGCCGATGAGGTGGCAACTGGGGGGCGGGAACGTCACGAGTTTCCCGGGGAGGCGGCTGCGCGCCCAGGGTTGTGCGCGTGCTGGGCGCAAGTGGTCCGGTCCGCCCGCGTCTCCGCGGCCCGCCGCACCCCGAGGGGAGGGCCGCTCGCGAACCGCGTGCCCGCCTCGGCAACGGGAGTACCGTGGAGAAGGTGCCAGAGGAGAACACCATCGCCACCACCTCTCAGAGAACCGAAACCCGCCACCCCTCACCCCGGACGCTGGGCGAACTCCGCGCGAGCGGTCACATTCAGCGCAGCGTGCGCGACGAGATCCGCAACAACCTCCTGATCGCGCTGCGGGCGGGAAACGATCCGTGGCCGGGCATCGTCGGCTTCGAGGCCACCGTCGTGCCGCAGCTCGAACGTGCGTTGCTGGCCGGTCACGACGTGGTGATGCTCGGCGAACGCGGTCAGGGCAAGACGCGCCTGCTGCGCACCCTCGTCGGGTTGCTCGACGAGTGGACGCCGGTGATCGCCGGCTCCGAACTCGGTGAGCATCCGTACGAGCCGATCACCCCAGCGTCGATCCGCAAGGCCGCCAATCTGCTCGATGACCTGCCGATCGAATGGCGACACCGCAGCGAGCGCTACAGCGAGAAACTCGCCACCCCGGACACGTCGGTGGCCGACCTCGTCGGCGACATCGACCCGATGAAGGTGGCCGAGGGCCGCAGCCTCGGTGACCCGGAGACGATCCACTTCGGGCTGATCCCGCGCGCCCATCGCGGCATCGTCGCCATCAACGAACTGCCCGACCTCGCCGAACGTATCCAGGTCTCCATGCTCAACGTGATGGAGGAACGCGACATCCAGGTCCGCGGTTACACGCTGCGCCTGCCCCTCGACGTCCTGGTGATGGCGAGTGCGAACCCGGAGGACTACACCAACCGCGGTCGCATCATCACCCCGCTCAAGGACCGCTTCGGCGCGGAGATCCGCACGCACTATCCGCTTGAACTCGACGATGAGATCGCCGTCATCGAGCAGGAGGCCGACCTCACCGCGACGGTGCCGACCTTCCTGATCGAGATCCTGGCGCGGTTCACCCGCTACGCCCGCGATCATCCGTCGATCGACCAGCGATCCGGTGTGTCCGCGCGCTTCTCGATCGCGGCCGCCGAGACAGTCGCCGCCGCCGCGTTGCATCGCGCCGCGGTCGCCGGCGAAGAGACACCCGTTGCCCGCGTCGTCGACCTGGAGTCGGTGATCGAGGTACTGCGCGGCAAGATCGAATTCGAATCCGGTGAGGAAGGCCGCGAACTGGAGATCCTCGAACACCTGATGCGCAAGTCGGTCGCCGACACAGTGCGGGCGCACCTGGGCGGAATCGACATGGCGCCGTTGGTGTCCGCGCTGGAATCGGGTGACCTCGTCGTCACCGGCGACCGGATCACCGCCGCGGACTTCCTCGACTCATTGCCGTCGCCGGAGACCACCGGCGAGGTCATCGACGACATCGCCGAACGGCTCGAGGCGACCTCCGACGGTGAACGCGCCAGCGCCGTCGAACTCGCGTTGGAGGGCTTGTTCCTCGCCCGACGCATCGGCAAGGAAGCCGATGAGTCGGGGCAGACCATCTACGGCTGAGGGGAGAACCCCGTGGTGGGAAAGAACTTTCACCGGTCCCGCTATCAGCGCTACACCGGTGGGCCGGATCCGCTTGCGCCACCGGTGGATCTGCGGGAGGCGCTGAGCGAGATCGGCGACGACGTGATGAGCGGCGCGAGTCCGCAGCGGGCGCTGCGGGAATTCCTGCGCCGCGGGTCGCAGAACATGACCGGGCTGGACAAGCTGCGTGAGCAGGTCAATCGGCGACGCCAGGAACTGCTCAAGAAGCGCAACCTCGACGGGACGTTCACCGAGATCCGGGAACTGCTCGACCGCGCGGTACTCGAGGAGCGCAAACAACTCGCCCGCGACCTCGACGACGACGCGCGCTTCGCCGAGATGCAGATCGGGTCGTTGCCGCCGTCCACCGCGCAGGCCGTCGAGGAACTCGCCGACTACCGGTGGCGCAGCCCGCAGGCCCGCGAGGACTACGAGAAGATCAAGGATCTGCTCGGCCGGGAGTTGCTCGACCAACGATTCGCCGGCATGAAGGAGGCGCTCGAAGGGGCGACCGAGCAGGACCGCCAACAGATCTCGCAGATGCTGTCGGATCTCAACGCACTCCTCGACGCCCACAACCGTGGTGAGGACACCACCGAACAGTTCGCCGACTTCATGGACAAACACGGCGATCACTTTCCCGAAAACCCCGGTAACACCGAAGAACTCATCGATTCGCTGGCGCAGCGGGCCGCGGCGGCGCAGCAGTTCTACAACTCGTTGAGCCCTGAACAACGCGCCGAACTCGACCAGCTCGCCCAGCAGGCGTTCGGTTCGCCGGAGTTGATGAGTCAACTCGCGCAGATGGATTCGGCGTTGCGGCAGGCGCGTCCCGGGCTGGATTGGGATGGCTCGCAAGAGTTCTCGGGGGATCAGCAGATGGGCCTCGGGCAGGGTGCCGCGGCGTTACGTGACATCTCCGAACTCGAGGCGCTGTCCGAACAACTCTCGCAGCAGTATGCCGGTGCGCAGATGGACGACATCGACATCGACGCCCTCGAACGTCAGCTCGGGGAGCAGGCCGGTGTCGACGCGCGCACGCTGCAAGAACTCGAGAAGGCGCTGCGCGAGGAGGGCTTCTTCGACCGCACCTCCGACGGCCAACTTCGCCTGAGCCCCAAGGCGATGCGTCAACTCGGACAGTCGATCTTCAAAGACATCGCCGATCAGATGCACAGCCGCGGCGACCGTCAGACCCGCAACAGTGGGCTGCTCGGTGAACCGACCGGAGCCACCCGCGAGTGGGCGTTCGGTGACACCGATCCGTGGGATGTGTCGCGGACGGTGTCCAATGCCGTGCTGCGGACGGCGGCCGAAGGTGCGCCGAGCACCGCCGGGCAGCCGGCGGTGCGGATCGACGTCCGCGACGTGGAGGTCGCCGAGACCGAGGCGCGGACCCAGGCGGCGGTGGTGCTGCTGGTCGACACCTCGTTCTCCATGGAGATGGAGGGTCGCTGGACGCCGATGAAGCGCACGGCGATCGCCTTGAATCACCTGATCTCCACCCGATTCCGCAGCGATGAGCTGCACCTCATCGCGTTCGGGCGGTATGCGCGGTCCATCGACATCGCCGAGCTGACCGGGCTGCAACCGCGCATGGAGCAGGGCACCAACCTGCATCACGCGCTGCTGCTCGCGCAGCGGCATCTGCGGCGATTCCCGAACGCCCAGCCGGTGGTGCTGGTGGTCACCGACGGCGAGCCGACCGCCCACCTCGATCCCAGCGGCGAACCGTTCTTCTTCTATCCGCCGCATCCGCAGACGATCGCATTGACCGTCCGCGAACTCGACCACGTCGCCCGGTTCGGTGCGCAGGTCACCTTCTTCCGGTTGGGGGAGGATCCCGGTCTGGCGCATTTCATGGATCAGATCGCCCGGCGCATCGGTGGGCGGGTGGTGGCACCCGACGTCGACGGACTCGGCGCGGCCGTCGTCGGCGATTACCTGAAATCACGGCGGGGTCGTCGACGCGGATAGGCGGGTCGGCGTCAGGGCGTGAAGCTGGGTCAGAGTGTGAATCCGGGCCCGGCGGCGGGACCGCCGGGCGGACCGAGCGGCGGCGGAGTGCGCCGGTCGCGATTGCGGCCGACGAGCCACAGGATGATCCCGACGACGATGATGAACAGTCCGAACAAGCCGCCGAAGACGGCCAGCAGGATGCCGCCGATCCCGGAGAGCAGGCCACCCACGGCCAGCGGCGGTGCCCCGACGACGTAGGTGTCGCCGCAGTCGATGACGTAGTCGCCGGTCTCGGTGAAGGAGTACTGCGCGAAGGATCTCACCGTGGTGTGGTTGTAGGTGAACGACGACGTGACGTTCGAATCCTGTCGCTGCACACCGGGTCCGGTGATGGTGCACTGCGGCAGGGCGTCCTCGAAGGCGGTCTGGGTGCCGGGGGCGTAGAGCGCGAGGCTCTCATCGGCCCAGAAGTGTTTGGTGGTCGGGCCGTGGATCTCGAAGGCGCTGTTGGTCTGATCGGTGACCTTGGAGATGCCGGTGACCCCGAGGAGCACCCCGGCACCGACGCTGAGGACCAGCGCCACGACGCCCAGAAAGGTGAGGACCTTGCCGACTCGTGTCATCAGGCGATCGTGCCAGAAAACCGGCCGACTCAGGGTGTATCTCAGGGTCATCACTCATGCGTCGGGGCGACCGACCCGCCTAACCTTGGTGGCGTGACCACTTCTGACGATTCGACGGCATTCGGTGACGACCGCGCGGCGCGGATGCGTGCCGCCGACGCCGACCGGGAACTCGTGCACGAGATCCTGTCGGCGGCGATGGAACAGGGCAGTCTGTCTCCCGAGGAGTACTCCGACCGAGCAGGAAAAGCGTTGACGGCGAAGACATTCGGTGATCTCGACGCGTTGACCGACGATCTGCCGGTCACCCAGCTCGGAGTGCGGCTGCCGGCCGCCGGGGCGCCGTATCCGTCGCGGGTCACCCCGCACAGTGGTCGTGAGCCGGTGCGGTCGCGGTTGGCGATCATGTCCGGCAGCGAACTCAAGGGGCAGGCGGCCGTCGCCGAGCATCTGTCGGCCACCGCCATCATGGGTGGCGTCGAGATCGACCTGCGCCAGGTCGAGTTCACCGAGCCGCACCTGACGATCCAGTGCGTGGCCATCATGGGTGGCGTCGACATCACCGTGCCGCCGGATGTCACCGTCGAGATTGACGGATCGGCGGTGATGGGCGGCTTCGGCGGCAAGGCGGCGGGACCGGGGGCACCCGGCGCTCCGGCCGTGCGCGTCACCGGATTCGCGTTGATGGGTGGCGTCGAGGTGAAACGCAGGGAACGGGGCGAGGCGCCCAAGAAGTTCTGGGGTTGTGGCTGATCGGGTGAGTCAGTCGAGTATTCCGTAGATCATGCGGATGATGGCCTCCGCCAAAGCATTCCGGGTGGCGATGTAGGCCGTCTCCGACGTCGTGGTGGTGGCCGTCAGATCGGCGAGACGTCCGTCACGCACGATGTAGACCAACGTGGCCAATTCGGTCGCCGGTGGGCCGTCCGGCGCCAGCCCGAGTGCCCGGTCGCGGTCGATCTTGGTGGCCAGTCGTTCGATGAACCGCTGCCGCGCACGACCGATGAAGTCCTCGAGTGGGGGATAGCCCGAACCCTGGGGGGACTGGCCGACGCATGCCAGGATCGGGCCATTGGCGCGCCAGATGTCGGCGATCGCGTCGAGTTGGGCGCGGAGCAGGTCCGGGTGCGGGCCGTCGGAGTCGAACCACTCGTGGGTCGTGGAGAACTGATCCCAGGTCTGCTCCATCAGCGTCGCGAGCACGGCCTGCTTCGAGGGGAAGTAGAAGTAGAAGCTCGTTCGGGAAATGCCTGCGGCCGAAGCGATCTCGTCGATCGTGACGTCGGCCATCGGACGGTGCGTCAGTAATGACCGGGTGGCGGTGAGGATCTGCTCCTCGCGTTGGTCACCCTTGGAGGGGGTACCCCGGCGACGGGCGGAGGTGGTCCGCGCGGTGCTACTGGCCATGAGTTCATCGTAGAACCCGCCCAAAACAGACACTGTGTCGACTCGAATCGACACGATGTCGACTTTCGTCTTATGGTGGTCGTCATGACCGCATCTCAGACCTCCACGAGGGCGTCGTCGCCGACGCTGATCCTCGTCGCCGCCGCGTCGTCGGTGCTGCTTCTCGCGATGATCCAGACCCTCGCGGTGCCGGTGCTACCGCAGATCGGAGAGCAACTCGGTGTCTCGTTGACGACGGTCGGATGGGTGACGACCGCGACGATGCTCTCGGCGTCGGCGCTGACGCCGCTGCTCGGCCGTCTCGGTGACGTCTACGGCCACAAGCGCATCATCCTGATCGCGCTGGTGATCACCTTGGTCGGCAGTCTGCTTGCGGCACTGACCCATTCGATCGGAGTGCTGATCGTCGCGCGGGTGTTGCAGGGCGCGAGCTTCGGCCTGTTCCCGCTGGCGATCAGCGTGCTCCGGCACGAACTTCCCCACCAGCGGCTCACCGGTGCCATGGCGATCACCGCCTCGGCGCTCGGGGTGGGCAGTGGTCTGGCGCTGGTCGCGACCGGGCTGCTGACCAAGGGCGACGCCGACTACCGGCGCATCTTCTGGCTGTGCGTCGCGATGACGGCGATCGTGCTGGTGATGATGGTGTTCGCGGTCCCGGATCGTCGGGGCGCCGGCGGCAGCGTCGACTACGTCGGTGCCCTGGTCCTGGCCGTCGGGCTGGTGTGTCTGCTGCTGCCGACCTCGCAGGGCCACGATTGGGGCTGGGGATCGGCCCGCGTCATCGGCCTCTACGTCGCGGCCGTCGTCGTCCTGGTCGGGTTCTGGATTCTGCAGTCGCGCAAGCGTTCTCCGTTGGTGTCGGTGGACCTGCTCACCCGGCGCGCGGTGCTCGCCACCAACACCGCCTCGCTGTGCGTCGGATTCGCCATGTTCAGCGTGTTCCTCGGCGCCACCTACTTCGTGCAAACCCCCGACGCGATCGCCGGATACGGATTCGGTGCGTCGGTGCTGACGACCAGCGTGGTGTTCATGCTTCCCGGCGCGGTGGTCTCGATCCTGGTCGGACCCGTCGCCGGTGCGGCGGTGGCCCGCCGCGGTCCGCGCGTGGTGCTGCTGGTCGCCGCGGTCGTCGGCATCATCGGCATGCTGCTGCTGACCTTCCTGCACGCCAACACCGGCGAGATGATCGTCGGGCTGGTGATCGCCAACGTCGCTGTCGCGGCGGCGTACGCGGCGATGCCCGCGCTGCTGGTCGGCAACGTCGAACCGCACGAAACCGGCATCGCCAACTCGATCAACTCGATCATGCGGACCGTCGGCGGGGCGGTCGGCAGTGCCGTCATCATCACGGTGCTGGCCGCCGAGGCCGCGTCGCACGCGGTGGGTGGTACGTCGGTGTCGCTGCCCACCGAGAACGCCTACCGGGTGGCGTTCCTGCTGGGTGCCGGCGCGTTCGCGCTCGCGGCCTTGCTGGCGGCGTTCGCCATCCCACGGCATGCGGCGCATCAACTGACGGCCCATCAGCGCGAGGAGGAGATCGCCCTCGGCGCGGCCGGCGAGTTCGCCACCGCGTCGGTCGACGTCGACTGATGCGCGACGTCGACTGATACGTCGGCGGTCGGTCGGCGCCGGCTACTCAGGCCAACAGCCACGCGATGATCGCGATGGCCGGGATCGAGGCCAGGGTGGTGATGAGCGCGGTGTCGCGGGCCAGGATCTGGCCTCGCCGATAGCGGGTGGCGTACACCACGACGTTCTGCGCGGTCGGCAGCGCGGCGATGACGGTCTGGGCGAACAGCTGGTGACCGGTCTGGTGGAAACCCCAGCGGGCGATCACATAGGTCAGCAGGGGCATCGCCACCATCTTGAGAACCGTCGCCAGCACGATGTCGCGACGCGGACTCTCGCCCTTCTTGAAGATCGCCGCCCCCGTCAACGACAGACCGAACGCCAGCAACGCCCCCGGCACCGACATGTTGCCGAGCATCTTCAGCGGTTCCAGAACCGCCTGTGGGAGGTGCCATCCGAGTGCGGAGATGACGACACCGGCGAGCCCGCCGATGACGATCGGGTTGGTCAGCGGCAACACCACCGCGTCCCGGAACGGGTGCCCGGTGCCGCGTTCGAGGGCCGTCATGTCCAGTGCCGCGAGCGCGATCGGCGAGTAGATCAGGATCTGGAACAACAGCAGGGGCGCGATGAACGAGGCGTCGTCGAGCACGAAGATCGCGATCGGGACGCCGAGGTTCACGCTGTTGACATACGACGACGCGAGCGCGCCGATCACCAGATCGGGGGTGTCGCGCCGCAGGATCACTTTCGCGATGACGGCGTACAGCGCGCCCACCGCGAGCGCACAGCCACCCGCGATGACCAGCGTTGCCGAGAAGATGGTCGACAGATCGGTGGTGACCAGCGAGTAGAACAGCAACGCCGGAGTCGACACGAAGAAGACCAGGCGGGAGAGCACCTCGTGGGCGTGCTCGCCCAGCACGCCGGTGCGGCCGAGGAGGAAGCCGACGCCGACCATGATGAAGATGGCGGTGAAACCGGACACGACTCCTGACACTCGAGTGAGTCTATGACCGCCAGTCCGGGCCGGACGCAACGCGTGCGTTCGGATGAATCGGACCGTTCCGACGCTTGCGAGACGCCGGGTGCTGGTTACGCTGGGCGCGCACACACGACGTGTGACAGTGACGCAGGGAGGCCGTTCCATGCCCGAACCGACCGACAATCCCGTGCCGGGATCGGGTCCGTTCGACCCCGTCGAGAGCGAGAAGACGACCATCGCGCCGCGGCCGAGTATCGACTTCTCCAAGAAGCCGTCGCCGGGGTCGTCGCACGGATCGTCGACGCCGTCGGGTGCTGACTCGTCGCAGTGGCAGCCGACCCGGCTCAATCCGGTGTCGGCGCCGACACCGTCGCTGCCGCCCCGTCCACCTGCGCCACCGGCCCTCCCGCCGCTGCCACCGCCTGCCGCGGCCACGCCGCCACCGGTGTACGGCGCGCCGCAACCGCCGCTGCCCACCTACGGCACACCGTCGGCGCCGCCGCCGATCGGGGTTCCCGTGTACGGGCAGCCGGTCTATGTGACACCCCTGGTCGTCGGCGCGCCGGCACGCAGGACCAACGGCATGGCAACGGCCGCGCTGGTGGTGTCCATCATCGGATCGTTCATGTGTCTGGGCTGGTTGGGCATCATCTTCGGGCTGATCGGCCGCAGACAGATCCGGGAGTCCCAGGGCGCCGAAGACGGTGACGGGATGGCGATTGCGGGCATCGTCATCGGTGCACTCAACCTGCTCGGGCTGGTCGTTACGGTGCTCTGGTACGTGTTCGCGATCCTGTTGGTCGCGTCCTCCGGTTACTGAGGTCCCGGCCGTTTTGGATCCCGGCCCATCCGGCCTGTAGTCTGGTCGGGTTGCGTGTCGCGCCCCATGGCCGCCGACGCGCTGACCAAGAGCAACCATCCCCTTCGCGGAGCGGATGGTCGGCGAGACCACGTAGAGAAGGGCACGATCATGGCTGTACCGAAGCGCCGGATGTCGCGGGCGAACACCCGTACCCGTCGTTCGCAGTGGAAGGCGGAGAACCCCGCACTCCAAGAGGTGAAGGTCGCCGGCGTTGCGCAGCGCATCCCGCGCCGTTACGCCAGGGCCGCGCAGGCCGGGATCATCGATCTCGACCGCCGCTGAGTTAGGCCGACCGGTCACCGGTCACTGACACCACGACCGCTCCGGGAGACCGGGGCGGTCGTTTTGTTTGGTCGTAGGCTTCCATGCTTCTCGAGATACTCAACATCGCCGGCATCGCGGTGTTCGCCGCGTCGGGCGCACTCCTCGGTGTTCGCAAGGACTTCGACCTCTGGGGCATCCTCACCGTCGGCGTGCTCACCGGCGTGGGTGGTGGCATCCTGCGCGACGTGCTGCTCGGCATCACCCCGCCGACGGCCGTGCAGAACTGGCCACCGATCCTCACCGCGGTCATCGCGAGTCTCGTCGTGTTCTTCTTTCACCCCGCCTTCGCCGAACTCCGACGCACGATCCTGGTGCTCGACGCCTTCGGTATGGGTCTGTTCGCGACGACGGGCGCCGGCATTGCACTCGACGTCGACGCCAGCGTATTCGCGGCGATCCTGGTCGGGATGCTGACCGCGATCGGCGGCGGAGTCCTGCGTGACGCTCTCGCCAACGAGATCCCGCTGCTGCTCCAGCCGGCCGACCTCTACGCGGTGCCCGCGCTGGTGGGCGCGTGCCTGTACGTGGCCGGCGAGACATGGCTGCCACAGTTTCACAACCTCGTCCTCATCGTTTCGGCGATCACCGCCACCGCCCTGCGTCTGGCCGGGCTGGCGTGGCGATGGCGACTGCCCACCGCCCCCAACATCGTCCGGTGGCCGAGGCGCCGCCGGCCCTGACGACCGCCCGCTCGCCGGCTCCCGCCGGCCGGCTCTGCCCACCTACCCGCAGGTCGAGGTGTGAGGAGCGCCGGCGACGAGCCTCGAGGCCTCTTGTGCAGCTGCTGGTTCCGGCCCAACGGCGGCGTCGTGTGGAGGGGTCTCGACGGGCTCGACCGACGGAAGGGCGTCTCGACCGACGGAAGGCGAGCGCTGTGAACGTCGAGGCGAGCGCTGTGAACGTCGAGGTGAGCGCCGTCAACGTCGAGGTGAGCGCCGTCAACGTCGAGGAGAGCGCGGTCAGCCGGGGCCGGTTTCATTCTGCGTGAGTGAATCGGACGATCAACACGCTTCCCGGCCTTCCCTTCAACGGCGGATCGGCGACGAGGGACGAGAACTACTGGGCCAGGAACTTGTTGACGGTCCGGTTGACGACGTTCGGGATGAACTTGGCGGCGTTGCCCAGCACCAGGGTCTGGGTGCCCACCGAGTAGCTGGTGCGATGCAGTAGCCGATCGACGCGGTTGGGATGCACCGATTCGAAGACCTTGTGGCCACCTGTTCTGGGGTGATGTGCACGCCGAGGGTCTTGGTGGTCTTGGCGTCGTTGTCGGCGAGGGCGGTCTTGGCCCACAGCGGCCAGATGCTGACGACGCGGATGTCGTCGGACTCCCACTCCAGCTCGAGCGCTTCGGTCAGCCCGGCGACGTAGAACTTCGCGGCACTGTAGGTGGCGATGCCCGGCTGGCCGTAGATCGCCGACGCCGAGGCGATGTTCACCAGGTGGGCGCCCGGGGTGGCCTTGAGGTAGCGGTAGGCGGCCTGCGCACCGAGGGTCACGCCGAGGGCGTCGATGTCGATCTGCGCGCGGATCGCGGCGGGGGAGATCTCGTCGAGGCGACCGGCCACCAGGACACCGGCGTTGTTGTCGAGCACATCGAGGGTGCCGTCGGTGTGCGAGGTGAACTCGGCCAATGCCTGCTGCCACTGCTCGGGCTCGCGGACATCGAGCACCCCGGTGATGAAGTTCGGGTGATTGGCCTTGACCTTGTCGACGGCGTCCTGATTGACGTCGTAGACCCCGACGGTCCATCCGGCCCGCTCGAATCGCTGCGCCGTGGCCAGCCCGATACCGGCCGCACCGCCGGTGATGAAGATCGATGACATGTGCTCTCCTAGCTTCTGAACTGCAAAGACGCCTCGCCCCACAGAACTTACTCACGAGTATAGATCTGTGGCTGTTTACTCCGTCACAGCCTCCTGCTATCTTGACAACAAGCGTTGATAAGACAACATCCGTTGTCATCGACCAGGACGATACGGAGGCACGCGATATGACCGCCGCAATGGAACACGCCGCACACGACCACGACGAGCAGGACGCCGTCGTGGTGAGCATGCAGGATCACGACACGAATGAGGTGTCGGCCCGGCTGCTGGCGTCGGCGGCCCGGCTCTCCCGCAACGCCATGACCGAGATCGACTGGGACCTGCCGATGGACCCCACCAAGTACGGGTGCAGCCCGGAATGGTCGTCGCTCTACGGCACCGCGTACTGGGACGAACTCACCGAGGAGCAGCGCATCTCGGTGACCCGTCACGAGTTCGCGTCGATCATGAACATCGGCATCTGGTTCGAGATGATCCTGCAGGAGATGGTCGTCCGCGACCAGTACCTCGGCGAGTACCACAGCCCCGAGTTCCAGTTCGCGCTCACCGAGATCGCCGACGAATGCCGTCACTCCATCATGTTCGCCAAGGCCAGCGAGAAGATGGTCGGCACCTCTTACCGCCCGTCCAAATTCGTTGGCCGACTGGGCAAGTTCTTCAAGGCCACCGCCAAGAACGAGGTCGCCTACGCCGGCATACTCGTGGCCGAAGAGGTGCTCGACGTGTTCCAGCGCGGCTGCATGCGTGATGATCGGGTGCTCCCGTTCATCCGGACCGTCAACGAGATCCACGTCCTCGAGGAGTCGCGGCACATGAAGTTCGCGCGCCAGGAGGTGCGCGAATCCCTGGAAGGTGTCGGCCGCGCCCGACGCGCCTTCAGCGCCCTCTACATCTCCATCGGCGCTTACATCATCGTGTCGAATCTGGTTCAGCGCCAAGCGTTTGTCGATGCCGGCCTTGACGCCGACCGCGCCGTCGCCGAGATGAACGCCAACTCGCACTTCCACTCGATGATCCGCAGCAGCTGTGCGCACCTGATGGAGTTCCTCGACGAGGTCGGACTGCTGACCCGTCCGGCGATGTACTACTACCGGAAAGCCAACATGCTCTGATGTTTGTCATCACTCAATCCTGCTGCAGCGACGCGGCGTGCGTGTCGGTCTGCCCGGTCAACTGCATCCACCCGACCCCCGAGGAACGCGGCTTCGGCAGCTCCGACATCCTGCACATCGACCCGGTGGCCTGCATCGACTGCGGTGCCTGCGCCGACGCCTGCCCCGTCGACGCGATCTTCCCGGCCGACAAGCTCGGCACCCGTGACAAGGTCTTCCTCGACATCAACGCCGACTACTACAAGAACAACCCGGACGTGACGTCGGGCTGGAGCGGCGTCACCTATCCCGACATCCCGAAACTGCCTGCGGGACTGCGTGTTGCGTTGGTCGGGACCGGGCCGTCGGGTGGCTACGCGTTGCGCACGCTGCTCGATCGCACCGAGGCCGACGTCACCGTCATCGACCGGCTGCCCACCCCCGGCGGACTGGTCCGCGCCGGCGTCGCCCCCGACCATCCCGGCACCAAGGGTGTGCTGCACGGCTTCGACCTGCTCTACCGCGATCCGCGGGTCACGATGGCCACCAATGTGTCTGTGGGACAAGGCCCGGACGACATCACGCCGGCCGAACTCGCCGAGCACTTCGACGCCGTCTTCTACGCGGTCGGCGCCAGTGAGTCACGGCGCCTGGGCATTCCGGGTGAAGACCTGCCCGGTTCCACCTCGGCCACCGAACTCGTCGCGTGGTACAACGCGGTGCCCGGCGCCGACGTCGCCCCGCCGATCCGCCACGACGACGCGGCATCGGGCCGCGCGGTGATCGTCGGCACCGGCAACGTGGCACTCGACGTCGCCCGCATCCTGGTGTCGCCGCCGGAGTTGTTGGCCACCACCGACATCGCCGATCGCGCACTGCACATCCTGGAACAGCAGAACGTCCACGAGGTCGTCGTGCTGGGCCGTCGGGATCAGGCCCATGCCGCCTACACTTCGGCGGAATACCGTGCGCTGTCCACGATTCCGGGTGTCGAGGTCGTGGTCCACGACGACCCGGAGGCCCCGTTGCCGGATCTGTCGGGTCCGGCCGACCCGGCCTCGCGACGCATCGTCTTCCTGTTCCACAGTGCGCCCACCGCGATCATCGGCACCGCCGGTGTCGAGGGCGTCGACGTCACCACCGGTACGCGTGAGCACCGCATCGCCGCCGATCTCGCCGTGCGTTCCATCGGGTACCGCTCGGTGCCCATCGCCGGATTGCCGTTCGACCAGACGCGGGGTGTCTTCCCGAACGACGAGGGCCGCATGCTCGACGAACACGGCGCGGTGATGCCCGGCGTGTACGTCGTCGGCTGGGCCAAACGCGGCCCCAGCGGCGGCATCGGCGCGAACAAGTTGTGCGCGCAGAACACGGTGGAGGACTTCATCTCCGACGCGGCCAACGGTGTGCTGCCGCGCAGTGCCCGGGAACCCGGAGACTTCGGCAAACTGCTGCGGGCCCGGACACGTCACGTCATCGGGTACCGCGGCATGCGGGCCATCGACCGCATCGAGCGTCGACGCGGCCAGGAACAGGGACGTCCACGCGTCAAGTTCACCCGCATCCCCGACATGGTCGGGGCGGCGGGCAGACGTCGGAAGTAACGGTGCCGGACGTGACGGTGCCGGCGACGACGGCGGCAGGTACCACGCCGGACGTCCACCCGGCGTGGTACCGACGTTCGTTGCTCGTGGTGTTCGTGGCTTCCTTCATCACTCAGAACGCCATCGCCGTGCCCTACGTCATCCAGAACGGTCCGGGTTCGGTGAAGGACTTCTTCGTCGGCGACATCCTGCGGTCGACACCCGGCCGGTTCGCCATGGTTAACCTGGCCTTCGTGGTGATCGGATTCCACCTCTGGGCCTTCGCCGAGGCACGCTCGCTGGGCATTCTGCGGTGGTGGCTGGCGTCGCTGGCACTGACCTTCGGAGTCGGGATCGCACGGCCATCCCGTTCTTCCTGCTGGCGCGGGAACGGGCGCTGGCGGGTTGAGTACCTCGGGTGCCGGGCGCGGACGCCGTACCCGTCACCCCTGCACGGATGACGTGGGGTGTTGCTCAGCCACATCTCAGACGTTGTGGATAAAACTAGACACATGCGCATACTCGTGGTCGACGACGATCGTGCTGTCCGAGAGTCGTTACGCCGATCGCTGACGTTCAACGGATACTCCGTCGACACCGCGGGCGACGGCATCGAGGCGCTGGAGAAGATCGTCGCCGAACGACCCGACGTCGCCATCCTCGACGTGATGATGCCGCGTCTGGACGGACTCGAGGTGTGCCGCCGGCTGCGCTCCACCGGCGACGACCTCCCGATCCTGGTGCTGACGGCCCGTGATTCGGTGTCCGAGCGGGTCGCCGGGCTCGACGCCGGAGCTGATGACTACCTCCCCAAACCCTTCGCGATGGAAGAGCTCCTCGCCCGGCTGCGGGCGTTGCTGCGTCGCGCCGCACCCGACGACGGAGCCGAATCCGAGACGCTGACCTTCGCCGACCTGTCCCTGGACCCGGTGACCCGTGACGTCTACCGCGCCGAGCGGCAGATCAGCCTCACCCGCACCGAGTTCGCGTTGCTGGAAATGCTGATGGCCAACCCGCGTCGGGTGCTCTCCCGCAGCCGCATCCTCGAGGAGGTGTGGGGCTATGACTTCCCGACGTCGGGCAACGCCCTCGAGGTGTACGTCGGCTATCTGCGACGCAAGACCGAGGCCGAGGGTGAGTCGCGGCTGATCCACACCGTGCGCGGTGTCGGATACGTCCTGCGAGAGACTCCGCCGTAGTGGGTGACCCGGACGATCTCATGGTGAATCTCGATCCCGTGCCCGGCGCGGCGCAGCGGCACGCGTCGGTGCCCGACGCTGCCGCATCGGGGTCGGCCACCGGCGCACACCGGGTGACGCCGCCGGCTGCCAAGCGTCGATTCCGGCTGGGCGGCAACGGCAACGGCAGGGACGACGGAGAGATGCGCGATCCGCTCACCCTCACCCGCACCGTCTCCCTGCGGGTCCGGGTGACGTTGCTGTCGGCGACGGTGGTGTTGCTCGCCGTCAGCCTGATGGCCGGCGCCGCCTACTTCGTCGTCTATCGGGCGATGTACAACGAGATCGACACCGGTCTGGAAAGCCGCGCCGACGGCATGACGTTGCTCGCCAAGCTCGGGACGCTCAATCAGCGCCCGACCGCGCTGATCACCGGCACGGTGTTCTCCACCAACATCTCGATTGCCCTGGTCCGGCCCGACGGCTCGGCGCTGCGGATCGGCATCGTCCCGTTCGGGGACACCGAACGGGCCATCGCGGAGTCGACCAACAGCCCGGGCACCAACAATCAGAGTCTGCGCACGGTGAACGGTCAGCGAGTGCTGGCCCGCAAACTCGACGACGGCAACACCCTGGTGCTGGCGCAGTCGTTGCTACACACCGACCGCATCCTCAAACGCCTGGCGTGGGTGATGCTCGTCGTCGGCTGCGGCGGCGTCGCGCTGGCCGCGCTGGCCGGGATGACGGTGGGGCGCACCGGGCTGAGACCGGTGGCCCGATTGACCAGGGCCACCGAACGGGTGGCCCGCACCCAGGACCTCACGCCGATACCGGTCACCGGTAACGATGAATTGGCGCGCCTGACAGAGAGTTTCAACACCATGCTGCGGGCCCTGGCCGAATCACGGGTCCAGCAGGCGAGATTGGTGGCCGACGCCGGCCACGAACTGCGCACACCGTTGACCTCGTTGCGCACCAACCTCGAATTGCTGATCGCGGCAAGTGAACCCGGGGCACCGCCGGTGCCGGTGGCCGACATGGTGGAACTGCGGTCGGATGTGATGGCCCAGATCGAGGAACTGTCCACTCTCGTCGGTGACCTCGTCGATCTGGCCCGCGAGGATGCGCCGGAAGTGGTGCTCGAGGAGATCGATCTCGCCGAGGTGATCGAGAATGCTCTCGAACGGGTCCGTCGTCGGCGCACCGATGTCGAGTTCACCACCGAGGTCAGCCCCTGGTACGTCTTCGGCGAACCGCAGGGACTGGCGCGTGCGGTGCTCAACGTGCTCGACAACGCCGCGAAATGGTCGCCCCGCGGACGCGCCGTGGTGGTCACCCTCACCCAGATCACCGTGACGACGGCCGAACTGACCGTCGCCGACGCCGGCCCCGGTATCCCCGAGGAGGATCGCGACCTTATCTTCGAGCGGTTCTACCGCTCCACCCAGTCGCGATCCATGCCGGGATCGGGTCTGGGGCTGGCGATCGTGCGTCAGGTGGTGACCCGGCTCGGCGGGACGGTGCGTGCCGAACAATCCGACCTCGGCGGTGCACTCATCCGAATGACCCTGCCCGGGCATCCGGTGCCGGTGGAACCTTCCCCGCAGGTGGTTCGTCACTAGATCAGTGGACGCGAACGCCGTTCTACCGGCGGTTCGCGGTACCCATCACCTAGGGTTGTTTGCGCTGCCGAATCAGGCCGCGCGGCGCCCACGGTCCAGCCCGTGCCGTCGAGGCAGAAACGTAAGGAACAAGCAGATGTGGGGACGACGAGGATGACCGGTGGAGGTTCGCAGCGCGGACCCTTCGACGATGCGCAGAATCCGGGCGGACCCGGGTGGCCGACGTCGGGCCGACGCGGCCAGGGCGCGGGCGGCGACGACGCGACGGACAGTGGGCAGTTCCCGGCCTACGGGGGAGCGCCGTGGGAACGCACGGCCGGTTTCGCGCCGTCGACGAGCCCGTACGGGGCCTCGGACCCATCCTCGGCCGCCGACCCCGGACAGAGCGCGTCGGCGCCCGGCTACGAACCGCCGACCCAGACCTACGGCGCACCGGGCTCCGGCTACGGGGGTCCCGGCTACGGATCGTCCTCGCCCTACGGCGCGCAGCCTCCCTCCGGTGGGGTGCCGCCGGAGTACGGCACGACCGGCTCGGGTCCGTCGACCCCACCCGGTCCGCCCACACCGCCGCCGCCGACGGGATTTGGCGATCCGGTGCCGGCCGGTGAGCCGTCCCAGCCGAAGAAGAAGGGGCGAGGTGGACTCGTCGCCGGGCTGATCGGCGGTGCCCTCGTCGTCGGGCTGGTGGCCGGTGGGATCGGCGGATACGTCGGTTCACGTGTCGGCGACGACTCGGCGAGCAACACCGCCAATTCGCAACCGCTCGGCGGCGATCCGGATGCGCAGGACACCGAACCCGCTCCGGCGCCGGCCGGGTCGGTGCAGGAGGTGGCGGCCAAGACGCTGCCGTCGGTGGTGTCCATCGATGTCACCGCCGGCAACGAGCAGGGTGAGGGGTCGGGTGTGGTGCTCGACGATGACGGCACCATCATGACCAACAATCACGTCGTCAGTGGCAGCGACGGCCGCCTCGCCAGCAACGTCGTGGTGAATTTCAACGACGGATCCCGGGCCACCGCAAAGGTTCTCGGCGCCGACTCCATTTCCGACATCGCGGTCATCAAGGTCGACAAGGACGGACTCACCCCGATCGACGTGGGTACCTCGAAGAACCTGGCCGTCGGCCAGGACGTGATCGCCATCGGCGCGCCACTCGGGTTGGAGGGCACGGTGACCACCGGCATCATCTCCGCCCTGAATCGCCCGGTGTCGACGTCGCGGGAAGGTGGGACCACCTCGGTGATCGATGCCATCCAGACCGACGCCGCGATCAACCCGGGTAACTCGGGTGGAGCCCTGGTCAATGCGAAGGGCACGCTGATCGGTATCAACACCGCGATCGCCACCCTCGGCGGCAGCCAGGAGCAACAAACCGGCAGCATCGGTCTGGGCTTCGCGATCCCGATCGATCAGGCGATCCGCGTCGCGAACGAACTCCGGGACACCGGGAAGGCCACTCATGCCGGACTCGGCGTCACCGTCCGACCCAGTACCGACCCGGACATCCCCGGCGCCCTGATCGCCGAGGTGACCGCGAATGGCCCGGCCGACAAGGCAGGCATTCCCAAGGGTGCGATCGTCACCAAGATCGACGACCGCAACATCACCTCCGGGGACGCCCTGGTGGCGGCGGTGCGCTCCTACAATCCCGGTGACACCGTGACCATCACCTATCAGGCGGGTGGCCAGTCGAAGACGGCACAGGTCACCCTGGCCACACTGCAATCCAACTGAGCACGCACAATCGAAGCAGCAGAGCACGAAGCACAGCAGAGCACAGCGCGCCGGGCGGTTATCGACCGCCGGAGAGGACGAGGGCAATGACGAGCAACTCCGGTTTTCAGGTGGTCGATCCCGCCGAGGACGGTGCTGATCTGGACGTTGATCTGGATCCCGCCGACGTGGTCGCGGCCGACGCCGCGGCGCGTGCGTCCGCTGCCCGCGAGGTGCGTGCCGAGCATGAACCGACCGGCGACGAGGTGGGGCGTGCTCTGGTGGTGGTCGTCGATGACCGGGCCACCCACGGCGAGGTCGACAGCCCGCTCGGCCCGCTGGTGGGGGAGTTGTTGGCGGAGGCCGGTTTTCACGTCGACGCGACGATCGTCGTCTCCGGTGATGAGGTGGAGATCCGCAACGCGCTGAACACCGCCGTGATCGGTGGTGTGGATCTTGTGGTCTCGGTGGGTGGCGTCGGAGTGGGAGCGCGTGATGTGGCACCTGAGGCCACCGAACCACTCCTGGATCGTCGTCTGCGCGGGATCGAGGAGGCGGTCCGCAGTTCCGGGCTGGCGGCCGGCGCCACCGACGGTGGGCTCTCGCGCGGTCTGGCGGGGATCTCGGGGCAGACCCTGGTGGTGAATATTGCCGATTCGCGGGCGGCGGTGCGCGACGGAATGGCCACCGTCGCACCGCTCGCAAAATATGTGATTTCTAACATCAGCGAGTTCTGATCCGTTAGGGTCGGCAAGCGGCGAAAGGATATGGGTGTGTCCGCATCTGACGGTCCGGAGCCGAATCCCGAGCCAACGGCAGATGAACAGTCGGCGCCCGGGCAGTCCGGGGGTTCGCGGCGATCCGCGCGCAGGCGTCGTGATCTGGACGCGATCTTCGGTGATGACCTGCCCACCGTTACCTCCGACGAACGTGATCTGAGTCACAGTGAATCCGATCGTTCGCCGTACGACAGGGACCGTCCGCCGCATTATCTGTAATTGTTCGGCCCCGTCTCGACGCCAGGTTCAGCCAGTTTTCCTTCCGTTAACATTTCCGGATTCCATCGTCGTCGACTTCCGGTTTGAGATCACCAATGACAATGCTGAGACACGGCTGATTCCAGCTGTTGCCCTCTTCGTGACCTCTCAGATAGCGTTCGCGTGGACGACACCGGTGCCCGACGTGGCGTGCCGGTTCAAGTCCTGCGGAACGCGCCTAATCGCGGCCCGCTGTGGTGGCACACATCGTCCACACGTAATGGCTCCTGGTGTTTCTGGGGGGAACGATTACGAGTGCGGCGGGTCAGTCACCAATGGTCAACCTGAGAATTGCGGGTGCAACTCTCAGATAACACCGAATCCTGTGAGAGGGAACGAATGAGCAAGTTCAGCAAGCTTGGGCTGCGCCGTGCTGCGGGGGCATGCGCCATCTCCGCCGTGGCGGCGATCGGTCTGGCAAGCATGGGAACGGGGAACGCGGCAGCGGCTCCGCTCGCGAACGGATCCAAGTCCGTCACCGGTCTTGAGGGCGAGAAGATCACGACCACCAGCAAGGGCAACTCGCAGTACTCGGTTGCGCGCGTCGCCAATAACGGGCTCGGCCGCACCGCCCTGCTGTCGGGAACGTTCTCTGCCGAGGGCAGCGAAGGCGTCAATGGCACCCTGACGATCTACGTCTTGGCCGGTTGCCAGATCAACGTCAGTGACTTTTCCGGGACTACCGGTGGAACTCTATCGGTGCTTCCGACGCCCTCGTTGACGGTTTCCGGCGGAATCAGCCTGCCCATCTCCCCGGGCGAGGCGACCGTGCAGGCTGTCTCCGTCAGCAAGGACTTCGAGTCCGGCAAGAAGGCCTACGTCCAGCTCTCCGATTTCGAGATCGAGTTCCCCAACTGCGGTGGCTACGCTTCCGCTCGCACCATCGCGCAAGCCGTGGGCGGCAAGGGATATGACATCAGCGACGATGATGACACCGTCACCGGTGAGGGCACCTTCCTCAAGTCGTCCCTCTACGGCCAGCCCTTCTTCGTCAGCTGACCGAGCAGATAACACACTCTGAAGACTTATCTGCTCCGGGCAGATCTACTTTCCACGAAGGGGAATCATGAACAAGATCATCACACGTCGCGTTGCGGCGGGCGTCGGTGTTACCGGCGCCGCGTTGATGGCGATCACCGCGACCGGCACGGGCGACGCTGCCGCCGCTCCGGTGCCCAACACCACCCTGGTCAAGAATCTCGTCGACGGCACGCCCGTCAAGATCGAGCTCTTCGGTCAGAGCGCCAAGTACCAGAACTCGATCGTCGAGTCCTTCAACCTGGTCCGCGAGGTCTGGGTGTCGGGCAAGGTGCGTGTCACCGTTGGCGGCGAGGCCACCGGCGGCACAATCGCAGCCGGTTACATCGTTGGCTGCCAGGTGAATATCGGACTGGGGGCAGGCGCTGACGGTGGGGTTGAGGGCTCTGCAGCGCCGGATCCCGCCGGGGGTACTGCCCCTGTCACGAGCGTGGCTCCGTCTGCCGGCGCATCCACCACGCTTTCGCTCGGACCCGGCCAGGCGGGCTATGTGCCGATCATCCAGACCACCGACAGTGACGATGACGGCGTGACCGACTACACCTTCAGCGGTAGCTCCGGTGGTGTCGCCTACGGCGACGAGACCTTCAAGGTCAGCAACTGCGGTGGATTCGCAGAGGCGAAGGCCAAGGTCACCGTGACCGTCGATACCGACGCAGTCAAGGGTGTCGTGACCCTGTACGGTCAGCCGTTCAGCCTCGGCTGATAGCTGTTTGGGGATCACCGATCCCTCCACGCCACAAAGGGCGGGAACCTCGAAAGACGTTCCCGCCCTTTGCTGTTGCTAAGGCACGTTGTTGAGGTGAGAGGGAGAACGCGCGTACGTGGGATGCGGTCGAGCGCCGTGACCGCGCCGACCGACGCGGGTCCGGTCGACACGAATCAGGCTACGAATCCCACCTTGTGACAACGTCTCTGCCTCCTGTGCGATTGCTGTCGCGAACCGGTTCCCCCAATCGGGGGAGGGTGGATCCTCCGGTTCATCCCCCGGCCGGTCGATGCCGACCCGATCCTTGCGAGACGAAACTCAATGGTGTTCACAGAGATTCGGACAGCAAGGATCGACCACCATGATCGCCACAACCAATAACGAGACCTCGGAGCCCACCGGCAAGACATCCAGCAACGCCCAGGACTCCCGGCACCGGCGCAATGCGATTTTCGTCGGCATCGCCGGGGTGGCCGTCGCCGGCGCGGCATTGTTCGGAGTGATGATGGTCGGACACGGCCATGCCACCGTGACGCCCACGTCATCGATCACCGCGCCGGCATCAACTCCCTCGGTGTACCCGGCCGTACCGGTGACTCCATCGGGGACGATCTCTCCGGCGGTGCCTGTCACTCCGACCGTGACTCCCGCTGTGCCTGTCACTCCGACCGTGACTCCCGCTGTGCCGGTCACCCCGACGAGCACCATCTCGCCCGCCACCCCGGTCCTGCCCTGAGACCGCAGAAAGCGAACGGCCCCGCGTCCAGAGACGCGGGGCCGTTCGTGATGCGGATTATCAGCGAGAGTGCCGTCCGGGGGCATCCGGGGGATAGTCGCCGGGGAATTCTTCTCCGGGGTAGCCCTGGCCGGGGGGATAGGTTCCCGGCGGGTAGTTCCCCGGCTGCCCGGTGGGCGGATAGTTTCCGGGTGGTGGGTAACTGCCCGGGGCCGGAGTCGGTGTACCGGATCCGCCGGGGTAGGACACACCCTGAGTCGATCCGGGCGGCGTCAGCGGACCCGACGGTGCGGGATCGGAGTACGGCGCGGGCTCCGACGAGAACGAGGCCGGCGGCGGGGTGACCCGCTTGGTCTCGATGACTTGGGTCTTGTTCGGGTCGCCGACGCCCTCGGGGAGTCCACCGGATGGCGGACCGCCCGGGTCGTTGAGATGCGGCGGCAGCACGGCCTGCGCCTGCTCCTTGGCCGACGAGGTGTCCTCGGGAGCGAGGATGTCGCGGATCTCGGTGAGCAGCGCGATCTCGGTGACCTCGGCTTCGTCGGGCTTCTTGCCCAGCGATGCGAGCTTGTTGTAGGGCACGATGATGATGAAGTAGATCACCGCGGCGACGATCAGGAAGTTGATGATCGCCGCGATCAGTGCGCCGAAGTCCAGGTAGGTCGCGTCGTTGTCGGTGACTTTGAATCCGAGTCCACACACCGACACCGGAGCAGCGACAGCATCCGGGTCGCTGGTCGTCTGTCCGCAACTGTCGTTGCCGGTGGGAATCGCGGCCAGCAGCGGATTGATGATTCCGGTGGTGAAGGCGGTGACGATTCCGGTGAAGGCAGCGCCGACGATGACCGCGGTGGCCAATTCGACGACGTTGCCCCGGAGTATGAAGTCCTTGAAACCCTTGAGCACTTCCGGTCCTTCCTGATTGATCATTGGTGCCGGGCATCCATGCCGGGTAGTGCTCAAGAAGGCACGGACTTGAGGGAACTCTATCCAGGATGGTAAACGAGGCGACGCGTTCTGCCCGGCTGAATTCGCGGGCGCGTTCGATTGTCGCAAAGTTTCGCCGGGCCATTTCAGTGCAGGACCACCGCCAGCGGCACATCCAGACCGGCGCCGGCCACGCGATGTGCGGCGGTGCGGCCCATGGCGAGCAGGATCGGGGGAGTGGCACTCGCACGCGTCGGCGACGCGGCGGCGGCGGTCGGCACCAACGCCACGATCGCACCGCTGGCCAGCACATCGGTGTCCGCGGTGAGCACGTCGACGACGTCACCGGCCCGCACCAGCGACGCCACCGAGTCGTCGGCGAGCCGAACGGGAACCAGCCGCGCGTCGGCGTCACCGGTCAGTTGAACGGGCAACCGCGGCGACAACAACCGCGAACCGGTGACGATCTCACCGGAGCCGATGGGACCGGTCACGGTGTGCGCCTCACCGTCGGCGGACAGCCGCAACGCGCCCTCGGGGACGAGATCGATCGGCACCGACTGCTGACGCAGATCGGCCGCGACCAGCGCGTGGCCCGGTGCCAGATCATGCGCGGCCACCAGCACCGACGTGTGGGTCTCGGTCCGTTGAGCCTGTATCCCCACCGTCACTGCGGCGGCGATCAACACCAGGGACACCGTTCGTCGGATCGCCACCGAACGTGCCCAGCCCGGACGCATCGCGTGGGTGGCCCGATCACGCAGCCGAGGACCCATCGAGGTCCGGGTCAGAGGTAACCGCATGCGGGCACGGTAGGTCCCGCGTGGTGCCCACGGACCAGCGAGCCCTGGACCTGTGGACAGACGCCTACAAGCGGTGACATCTGCACAGGTCACCCGATCGAATGGACGAGGCATGCAGTGAACTGGGAGAATGGTCGCAGGTGTGCCGGGAAGTCTGGTCGGCTCCGCCCCACAACACGGGCGGGAATGCTCTACTCAATGACCCCGATCGCAGCGTCACCGCATGCGATCCCAGCTACCAGGAGCCGCCCGTGACAGGTCCCATGATCAATCCCCGGTCCGGAACGACCCAGTCCTCCGAAACCGATTCGACAGATCCGTACCCTGCCGATTCCGACACCACCGCCACGCCGAATGCCGACACCCCGGACTCCGGCGAGTCACGCTGGCGCACGCTGAATCGACGAGAACGCTTCCGCCGAACCCTGTCCCTTGACACGACGAGCGGCATCCTGCTGCTCGCCTTCGCCGCCGTCGCGGTGATCTGGGCCAACACCCCCTGGCGTGAGACCTACCACGACCTGCTGGCCATCGAGGTCGGGCCGGAGGCGCTGCACCTGCATCTGTCGCTGGCGCACTGGGCCGCCGACGGTCTGCTGGCGATCTTCTTCTTCGTCGTCGGCGTGGAGCTCAAGCACGAATTCGTCGCCGGCAGCCTACGTGACATGCGCCTGGCCGGCGTGCCCATCGCCGCCGCCGTCGGCGGCATGGTCACCCCCGCGGCGATCTACCTGCTGATCGTCGGACTGTCCGGGGATTCGTCGGCACTGCACGGCTGGGCGATCCCCACCGCCACCGACATCGCCTTCGCGCTCGCGGTCCTCGCGATCTGCGGACGCGGTCTGCCGCTGGCGCTGCGCACCTTCCTGCTGACGCTCGCGGTGGTCGACGACCTGCTCGGCATCATCGTGATCGCCACCGTCTACACCGACACCATCGACCTGCTGATGCTTGGTGCCGCGATCATCGTGGTGGCCGTCTTCGCGATCGCGGTCCGTGCCCCGCGCACCCACTGGTGGATGCTGCTGCCGATCGCTCTGGTCGCCTGGGGATTCATGCACGCCTCGGGGGTGCACGCCACCGTCGCCGGTGTGCTGCTGGGTTTCGTCGTCCCCGCCAAACCGATCCGCGGTGAAAAGCTCAGTCGCACAGAACTGTTCGAGGAGTCGATCCGTCCGTGGTCGTCGTCGGTGGCGTTGCCGGTGTTCGCCTTCGCCGCTGCCGGGGTTTCCGTCATCGGTGGTGAGGGCAGTCTGGTGCAGCCCGTGTCGATCGGTATCGTCGCCGGGCTGATCGTCGGCAAGATCGTCGGTGTGATGGCCGCGACCGCGGTGATGGTCCGGTTCACGCCGCTGCGACTGCCCGACGCGATTGGCCTGCGTGACCTGGTGCCGGTCGGCATGCTCACCGGTGTGGGCTTCACGGTGGCGCTGCTCATCGCGGAGTTGTCCTTCGAGGATGACGCCGTGCATTCCGCACCCGCCAAGGCGGCCATTCTGATCGGATCGGTGCTCGCCGCCGGCATTGCGGCGCTGCTGCTGCGCTGGGATGCGCGGCAGGCCCGTGACCCGGACATGAACCGCGACGGCATCCCGGATCGCGACATCGAGGTCATCGGCGGCTGATCAGTCGCTGACCTGCACAGAACGCCGAGGTTGGCACTCGGAATGCTGGAGTGCCAACTTCGGTTAAACTATGCGACAGTCATAACGTTTCCCGGCGGAGGTTTGCGGTGCCCACTTACTCGTATGCGTGCACAGAGTGCGACAACAAGTTCGACATCGTTCAGTCGTTCTCCGAGGATTCCCTCACCGAATGCCCGCAGTGCACCGGTCGCCTGCGCAAGCTGTTCAACTCCGTCGGCATCGTCTTCAAGGGCAGCGGCTTCTACCGCACCGACTCCCGCGGCGGGTCCAGCTCGTCGGAGAGCAGTTCGTCGAGCGAGTCGTCGTCCACCTCGAGTTCGTCGAGCGAGTCGAGCAGCAGCAGTTCATCGTCCTCGAGTAGCGAGTCGAAGTCCTCGTCGTCGAGCGACAAGAAGGCGGCAGCGCCGGCGTCGGCGTGAGTCTCCGCGAAATCTTTGTGGACGCGTGGTGACGTTGAGGTGAACCGTGTCGTCCGGCCGATGGGTTAGTTGTGTGTAGCTCGGCCTCGGGTTGCGTCGAGTTTGTCCTTTGCTAGGTTCCATACAGGCCCCTCTCAGTTCTCAGTCGGGGGGTGGGATTCAAAAGGAGATTCTTTATGGCCAACAGCACTCGTCGTAATCTGCGGGTCCTCGGAGCGGCTGCCGCATTCGTCGGCGCGGGAGCACTGTCTGTCGCAATGGCGGCGCCGTCCGCGGCCGCTGTGGACAGCGTTGAGATCACGACCCCGTCGGGCTATGGCTCTACCGCAGGGGTGTACGGCCCAGGCTGCTCCTACGAGGTCGAAGCGGTAATCACCAGTCAAGCAGCCGGCGATAGTGTCAAGTTCGAGGTCACCAAGGGCACAGGTGCTCCGACCGAGCTCGAAACCGTGGAGCCGACCTTGGGTAAGGGAACGGTCAGCACGACGTGGAAGCCGACCGAACCAGGTTCATACAAGATCACTGCCACCCAGAATTCGGTGTCGGCAAGCACCAAGACGCTGACCGTGGGTACGTTCGCCATTCAGAACGACTCCCTGAGTGATGGCACCTGCGTCGTCGTGATTCCCTGATCGACGCTCTTCTGAAATGCGCCCCCAGCATTGTCTGGGGGCGCATTTCTGCTTAATGGGACTCGATTTCTTCAAACCCACCCTCCGGCGTCACCACCCACCCCATCGGAACGTCGTAGGCGTCGCCGGGTAATTCGTCGACGACCTCGCCGTCATAGACCACCGCGACGAGCGTCGCCGGCACACCCGCGATCGACCGGTCGTAATACCCGGCGCCGCGCCCCAGCCGCACCCCCGACCTCGAGACGGCCAGCGCGGGCACGATGATCACCGACGCCGACCGGATCGCATCGGTACCCAGGTGTGGGCCGGTCGGTTCCAGCAGGCCCCAGCGTCGACGTTCCAGCGATGCGGGTCCCGTGTAGCTCACCCACTCCAGGGGTTGCGGATCTCCGGGCGGTACGACGGGCAGCAGCACCGTCGCGCCGGTATCGGCGAGGGCATCGAGCATGGCCACCGATCCCGGTTCGGCCCCCACTGGCACATACGCCGCGACCGTCGCGTACTCATCGAGTCCGAACGGCGTCGCCGCCATGTGCGCGGCGAGCCGTGCCGCGGCCGCGTCCCGCTCGTCCACCGACATCGCCGCGCGTCGCGCGACGAACTCCTCGCGCAGTTGCCTCTTGGTGGTTCCCACCTCACACCCTTCGCCCGGTGATCTCACACTGCTCCTGTGGCTGGTTGCCAGCATCCAACATTAGGGTGGGTTCATGACGGCCAGCACGAAGTCTTCGCCCACCGAATTCCCCGAGTACAGCGACGTACCCGACACCCCGCCGATTCCGCGCACCGCGGTGGTCCCGGCGGCCGGTCTGGGTACCCGATTCCTGCCGGCGACCAAGACCGTTCCCAAGGAACTGCTGCCCGTCGTCGACACCCCGGGCATCGAACTCGTGGCCGAAGAGGCGAAATCGGCAGGCGCCGAGCGGCTGCTGATCGTCACCTCCCCGGGCAAGGACGGCGTCGTCGCGCACTTCGTCGAAGACCTCGTCCTGGAGAACACCCTGGCCAAGCGGGGCAAGGCCGCGATGCTCGCCAAGGTCCGCAAGGCTCCGTCGCTGCTCGACGTGGCCTCGGTGGTCCAGGAAAAGCCCCTCGGGCTCGGTCATGCCGTGGGATGCGTGGAGAACTACCTCGACGACGACGAGGACGCCATCGCGGTGCTGCTGCCCGACGATCTGGTGCTGCCCGGCGGGGTCCTCGAGGTGATGGCCCGCACCCGGCAGCGCCGCGGCGGGTCGGTGCTGTGCGCCATCGAGGTGCCGCCGGACCGCATCAGCGCCTACGGCGTCTTCGACGTCGAGGAATTGCCCGACGCCAACAACCCGAACGTCAAACGCCTCAAGGGCATGGTCGAAAAGCCCGAACCGCAGGACGCGCCGTCCAATCTGGCCGCGGCCGGTCGCTACATCCTCGACCGCAAGATCTTCGACGCGTTGCGCCGCATCAAGCCCGGCGCCGGCGGCGAACTGCAGCTGACCGACGCGATCGCCCTGCTCATCGAGGAGGGCGAGCCCGTGCATGTGGTGGTTCATCACGGCACCCGTCATGACCTCGGCAACCCCGGCGGCTACCTCAAGGCCGCCGTCGACTTCGCCCTCGACCGCGACGACTACGGCCCCGACCTGCGTGAGTGGCTGACCCAGCGGCTCGCCGAGGACTGACAGTCGACCGCGACGCGCTCGCCGCATCGGGTCACCTCGGTCGGGTCCCCGCGCGCCTGACACATCGGGCATCGCGGGCCTACTAACCTCGATGCGATGGAGCCGGGCCCGGCGGTAGGTGAGGTGAGATGCGTTCGGTTGAAGATCATCTGACGTTGGTGACGGCCGCTGCGGTCGCACCCCGTCCGGTGCGGGTGGCGATCTCTGAGGCGCAGGGCCTGATGTGCGCCGAGGAAGTCCTCACTGAGGCGCCGATGCCCGGATTCGACCAGGCCGCCGTCGATGGGTACGCGGTGCGCGCGGTCGACGTCGTGTTGGCCGGCGAACCGGCACCGGAGGACCTCGAGGACTTCGACGCCGGTGGCGCCGACCTGATCGACCTCGAGGCCGGTGAACCGATGATCGTGTCGCTGCCGGTGGTCGGCGAGATCGCACCCGGAGCCCGCACCCCCACCCGACTGCAGCCACGGCAGGCCGTCCGCGTCGAAACCGGTGCGCCCATGCCCACTCTCGCCGACGCGGTGGTGCCGCTGCGCTGGACCGATGGCGGTGACTCCAAGGTCAAGGTCGGCCACGGCGTCGACAGCGGTGACTACGTCCGGCGGATCGGTGACGACGTCCAACCCGGCGACGTGGCGGTGCGCGCCGGTGCCATCATCGGCCCCGCCCAGGTGGGACTGCTTGCCGCCGTGGGACATTCACGAGTGCTGGTGCATCCGCGGCCGCGGTTGTCGGTGATCTCGATCGGCAGTGAACTCGTCGACATCGACCGCACCCCCGGGCCCGGACAGATCTTCGACGTCAACAGTTACGCGCTGGCCGCCGCGGCCCGCGACGCCGGTGCCGACGTCAACCGCGTCGGCATCGCCGAACGCGACAGTTCCCGCATGCGCGAAGTCGTTGAGGCGCAACTCATCCGATCCGAGATCGTGGTGATCTGCGGGGCGATCGGCGGTCAGGCCGGCCGCTCGGTGGTCGATGCGCTCTCGGACCTCGGTGACCTCGAGGTGGTGCGGGTGGCGATGCATCCGGGCTCGGTGCAGGGCTTCGGACGCCTCGGCCGCGACGAGGTGCCCACCTTCCTGCTACCGTCCAACCCGGTCAGTGCCCTGGTGTCCTTCGAGGTGATGGTCCGGCCGCTGATCCGCATCGCCCTGGGCAAGCGGCAACCGATGCGCCGGGTCATCACGGCCCGCACCATCGGTCCCATCGCATCGGTCAAGGGCCGCAAGGGATATCTGCGCGGTCAATTGATGCGCGACGAACGGTCGGGGGAGTACCTGGTGCAGGTGCTCGGCGCCTCACCCACCGGATCGAGTCACCTGCTCGCCGAACTCGCCGAGGCCAACTGTCTGATCATTGTCGAGTCCGACGTGGAGGAACTGGGCATCGGCGACGAGGTCGAGGTGGCGTTCCTGGCCCAGCGGGGCTGAGGCGATCGGCACGGCGGTTACCCGCCCGCCGTGTGATCGTCACCGCATAGACTCCCAGATGTGTTCAGGTGGTTGAGTGGTGATCCGGTCAGCCCGGGGTGGCCTGCGACGCTCGGTCCGCTCGGTACGCGGGCCGGCGCGGTCAGTCTGCGCCCGGTGAAACTGCGCGATGGCAAGGACTGGAGTGATCTGCGGATTCGGAACCAGAATTCGCTGCTGCCGTGGGAACCGTCCGGCACCGGGTCATGGGCGTCGCGACACCAGGTCAGTTCGTGGCCGCCGCTGTTCTCGGTTCTCAAATCCGAGGCGAAGCGGGGCACCCTGCTGCCGTTCGTCATCGAACTCGACGGTCGATACGTCGGCCAACTCACCGTAGGCAACATCCAGCGCGGCGCGGTGCGCACCGCGTGGATCGGCTACTGGATCGACGCCGCACATGCCGGGCAGGGGATCACCACCGCAGCCGTCGCCCTCGGCGTCGACCATTGCTTCGGCCCCGTCGGGCTGCATCGACTCGAGGCCACCGTGCAGCCGGAGAATGCGGCCTCGCAGGCGGTACTGATGAAACTCGGGTTTCGGCGTGAGGGCCTGCTGGAACGCTACATGGACGTCAACAAGCGCTGGCGTGATCACTACCTGTTCGGGTTCACCGTCGAGGAGGTCGAGGGCAGCGTCGCCGAGGCCCTGGTGCGGTCCGGGCGGGCTAGTTTCCTCTGATCTGACGGTGTCGGCCTCATCTCCGTCGAGTGGGCGCCGTTTTCCGTCGAGTGGGCGCCCTTTCGCGTCGAGTGGGCGCCGATTCTCGTCGAGTGGGCGCCGTTTCTCGTCGAGTGGGTGTGCTTTTTCGTCGAGTGTGCGTCCGGGTTGCCTCTTTGGGCACGCCTGCCGATCTCACGGCCATGCGACTGCGCACACTCGACGCGAAGGGGCGCCCACTCGACGCTCGTCGGTCCGGCAGCGCTCATCCGCCGACGAAGAAACCCGTCAGCGCCGCGGCCGGGTGTAGTGCCGAACTCAGGTTCGCCGCGCTCAGCAGTCCCCATGCCGCTGCGCCGAGCAGGCAGGCGGTGACGGCGGCGGTGCGGCGCAGCCGCGATGACCGGGATGCCGTGCTCGACCGGCGAATGAGGTATGCCCCGACGGCCAGGAGCACGACGGTCAGCAGCGCGGCGGCGACCGCCACGACGACGTGATAGCGGGCGAAGTCGTCGACGAGGACGGTCAGGGCGGGATGCGCGTCACCGGAGGCCGGATACCCGCCGAGGGCGTCACCGACCGGCCGGGCCGCGCCATTGCCGCTGGGCAGGAAGGACAGCACCGATGACAGCGGGGCCAGCGTCCCCTGGATGTTGGCGACCAGCACCACCGTTGCCAGTGATGCGGTCAGCGCCGCCCCGCCGGCGCCGACGGCCGACCACCGGGATGGGCTGTGCGACCGCCACCGACGGTACAGACGAACCGACAGCATCAGCGACAGCGCGAGAAGTGCCACGGCGAGAACGGCTTTCGCCGCGTGGAAGTGCTGCCACTGGGCCACCATGTGTGCCAGCTCCGGGGTGGGCGCGGACTGGCCGGAGTGCCAGTACTCGGCGACGGCGGTGGTCGTCGACGCGGCCGCGCGGCCCGGCGCGAGATCACCACCGGCCACCATCGCGGCGGGCACGGCAAAGGCGCAGATTCCGACGACGACCGTCGCCGCGATGAGAGCCGTTGTGGGCAGCCGGTATTCACCGATACTGCGGTGCGATGAGCGATGTGCCATGGTGGGGACTCCTGTGCGTCGGGCCGCGACCTCGTCGCTCCATCGTGCCCGATCGGCGGTGGCGGTGCCGTAGCGTGTGGCCATGTCGTCGTTGGAGATCGTGGTCCGGGGTAATGCGCGCGAGGTGTACGAGCCGGAGCTGGCGCGAGTGCGCGTGGCGGTGAACATCTCCGGTGGGCAGCGGGAGGCGGTGTACCGGCAGGCCGTCGAGGTGCATGCCCGGGTGACCGCCGCGGTGGGCGAACTCGCCGAACGATCGGCGGTGCGGGAGTGGACCTCCCAGAGTGTGTGGGTGAGTTCCCACCGCCCCTACAACCGGGACGGGCAGCTGCAGGATCCGGTGTACTCGACCGACATCGGCGTGGACGCGACCTTCGTCGACTTCGACGAACTGGGCCGCTTCGTGGATCGATGGGCGGTGGAGCCCGGTGTGGATGTCGGTGGTGTGCGCTGGGCGCTCGGGGAGGACAGCCGGCGTCGGCATCAGGTGGAACTGCGGCGGCTGGCCGTCGACGATGCGGTGGCCAAGGCGCAGGCCTACGCCGACGCGGTGGGGCGGGGACCGGTGGTGGCCACCCAACTCGCCGACCCCGACATGCTCTCCGGGCCGACGCCGACGCCCCGGGGGATGGTCCTGGCCGGCGCTCCGATGGACTCCGGCCCGCAACTGGATCTGAGGCCCGGCGACATCGAGATGACGGTCGCCGTGGATGCCCGATTCGTGGCCGAATGACGCCGCGACCGCTGGGCGCACCTGAGAATCTCCTCAATCTCGGTGTGCGTCGGCGCGTCTGCGCAGCGTCGACGTCGGATGACCCTAGATTGTGGAGTGGCCTCGTGTAACCAGAGTGACAGAAAGGGAGAGCCATGCCCACCTCCGTCTTATGGGTCTGCCTCGTCGCAGTGTGGCTCTTCGTGCTGGTTCCGATGGTCATCAAGGGCCGCCCGCAGATGAAGAAGTCCACCGACGCGGCCAAGGCGACTCGCCTGCTGCACCGCGGTGGCACCCGCACCCGTACCGCCCGGCGTCGGGCGTCGGGCGCACATCCGCATGACCCGTCGTGGAAGTCCGAGCGCGTGTCGAGCCGCCGGTCGGCCACCGCCGTGTTGGACGCCGACGACGATTCCGACGAGGACATCATCGATGAGACCGTCGACGATGCGACCGCCACCGACAGTGCGGCGACGGCCGACGACGTCACCGATGACGCGACCGCCGACGCCACCGAGGCAGCCGCAGAACAGGATTCCGACACCGACGAGGACGCCGAGAGTGACGTCCTCACCGGCGAGGTCGAGACCGAGGCGGCGACGGCGGCCGACACCGACGCACCCGCCGCGGTCACGGTGACACGCGTCGAGATCGACGTCGTCGAGGTGGACATCGAGGAGATCGATCTCGTTGCGGCCGACGACGAATACGACGCCGACGATGAGTACGACGACTACGACGACTACGAAGACGACGAGTACGACGACGATCTCGACGACGAGTACGCCGACGACGAGTACGAGGATGACGGCGACTACGAGGATGACGCCGAGTATGACGACGATCTCGAGGATGAGTACGCCGACGACGACGTCGACCTCGACGATCCGCACGACGACCTCGACGAGGTGGAGGTCCGGCCGGCCGCCAAGAAGACGGACCGGGCAACCGACGAGCCCGCCCCAGAGGCGAAGCCGGACAGGAAGTCTCGTCGACGCGCCGCATACTCGATCGACACGCAGGGAGATGCCCTGCGGTACAAGGAACGTCAGCGGGTCACCCTCACGCTGCTGGTGCTCGTCATCGCCGCCATCGTGAGCGGTGTGGTGTTCGGCCTGTACGGCTGGGTCGCCACCGGCGTCACCGGCGTCATGTTCCTGGCCTACATGTTCTATCTGCGTCGAACGGTGAAGGCGGAGCAGCAGATTCGGGCTCAGCGCATCGCCCGGGCCCGTCGCGCGGCCCGCGAGGACGACGAGCGTCGGCGTCGTGAGGAGCAGACACCGGAGTTCGCCGCGACCCCCGCCCCGGCACGCCTACGACGTCCCGGCGGTGCGGTGGTCCTCGAGATCGACGACGAGGACCCGGTATTCGATCATCTGCCGCCGTTCCAGCGGCGTCGGGTCATGCGAGAAGACCCGGACTTCCGGCAGGCTGCGGCGGGCTGACGTCGATCGACTCCGGGTGCTCGGCAATCCACGTGCGCCCGGCCTTCACCGCACGGCACAGGGCAAGGCGCTCACCGACATACAGTGACGGGGCGCCGATCAGCGGAACCCACGACAATGTCGAGAAGGGTCGACGCGGTTGCGGTCGATGACCCATCTCGTCGTCGACCTTGCGGAGGATCTGTCCGGTGTGCCAGAGCATCCGGATCGGTGATCGACCGTGGCGGGGAGCCGAATCGGGTCCCACCGGTGACACCGCCGACGGCAGGGCCTCATCGGGAAGGTCGCGGCCGCACAGCACCGACGCGAGAAGCCGTGTCTGCCAGGCGCGGTCGGTGACCCCGTACTCCCGGGCGATGGCGACCAGCACGATCGCCTGATTGGCGAATCCGAGCGGGGTGGCGATCGGTAGGAACTTCACCCACGCACCGAAGACGCCGGGGTAGGCGAGCGCGATGGTGTTGATCGCGCCGATGCGGCTGATCCACCAGTCGGCACGCTCGTTCATGGACAGTTGTGTCCAGCCCTGGGTGCCGGGCCAGTCGGCGACGTCCAACGCGATGGCCAGCGCGTGTTGCACCCTGGCGATCGGCCCGTGGGGTTCGGGGTCTTCGGCGAAGGTGTGTTCCTTGAGGCGCAGCGGGTCGCGTTCGGCGAGCAGATCCAGGAGCGGATCGATGACGCCGATCGCCTTGTCCAGTGCTGTCGCGAGTTGTTCGTCGGTCATGGAGGCCACGTCCGCGAGCGTAGCGAACGGGTCGGCGGCAGTGCCGTGACCAGCTGTTTGTGAGGACTGTGCCGCGTGCTGCTAGAGTGTCTGAGGCTGGTCGCGAGACCGGCACGGGGCTATGGCGCAGTTGGTAGCGCGACTCGTTCGCATCGAGTAGGTCAGGGGTTCGATTCCCCTTAGCTCCACTCCAGAAAACCCAGGTCAGGACACTTTCCGGCCTGGGTTTTGTTGTCGGAGGGTGTCCCCGGTACGCAGTGGTCCCGCACCGGGTTCACTCGCGACCAGCACACCGGTATCGACAAGGATCAACGTCCGAAGTCGTCGGCCAGTACTTCGTCGACCGGCTCGGAGTCGTTCGGCTCCTCTTCGACCAGTCCCAACGAGCGGGGCCCAGGTCCCGGTCATCACCATCCGCCTCGCCACGATCGTGCTCATCCGCGGCTGTACTTGCCGTGCTCGCGCTCCTCTTCGACCAGTTCCTTGGTCCGCAGGAGCCGCAGCGATGTCACGAGCACGACTCCACCGACGATGTTGAACAGCACTGCGTACCAGAACCATTGGAGCCAATCGACGATGCCGACGTCGGCACCCGAGAAGATGCCGCCGAAGATCAGTAGCGAGTCGAGGACCGAGTGGAACAGTTGAAGACCGGCGAGCAGGAACGCGGCACCGACGCACGCCACTATCCGGGCGACGGGCGAATCGGTGCCCTGTTGCATCCGCGTCAGCAGGGTCATCGTGCTCCCGCCGAGCACCGCCAGGCAGATGGATTGCAGGTTGAGGGGCGCGTGGACGAAGTGCTCGGCCGACTCGGCCAGCGTCGCGCTCCACTCGGGAAACGCGCGGGTCACGATCCACATCATGATCGCGCCGCCGACCAGATTGGCCGCCAGGGTGCCGATCCACAGCTTGCCGAGGTCACGCAGCCTGCCGTCCCGCGACACGACTGCCGCGATCGGCATCAGGAAGTCTTCGGTGAACAATTCGCTGTGTGCGAGGTAGATGGCGATGAGTCCGATGGCGAACGCCACGCCGGCGAGAAGGTGATTTCCGGTCTCGTGGAGCACGGCCAGCATGGCCATGATGCCGACCGACACCTCGATCCCGCCGAACAAGCCGGTGACGAGGACTGCGCGTGCGGTGCGATGCAGGCGTTCGGCACCCTCGGTGACCACCGCTTCAAAGCTGCGCTCGAGTTCATCCTCGACCGGTCCGTCGTTGGGGCCGATCTGTCGGCGCTGTGCATCGTCACTCATGGTTGCCTACCTGTCGGCACCCGAGACTGCAGTGTCGTCGCTGCCGGTTGTCTTGTCGTCGCCGGCAATTCCTGTCGGGCGTCACAGGTCGATCGTAGAAGGCGCCGGGGGCGGATCGCCGGAAGTAGGCCGTCGTTGAGGCCTTCATTCCGTCAACTGCGTCCGCGCACCACGCGTGGAACGTGATCATCACGTCGGCGAGTAGAACCGCCCCCGGTCGCCCTCGACGAGATTCTCGAGGATCGAAACCGACGGTGACGACCCTCGTGGTCGACTCATTGGTCGTGATCGCGCTGCCTTGTGCGCCAGGCGTTCGATGTCGCGTCGAATTGTGCTGAGCGGCAAGGGCGTGTCGCCGATCCGTCAGAGCAAGGGGTTGACGACACGAACTCCGCGGAGAGTGCTTCCATGCGTGAGGTCTTCGGTCCAGAGTTCGTCGCAGCCTGCGCGGGCTGCTGCCTCGAGAATCATTGCATCGAAAATGGACAGTTCGTGTCGCGCCGCCGTATGAGCGGCCAGGCGGACAAGTTCTGCGTCGGCGGCGATCACGTCGAGAGGTAGTGCGTCGAGGACGCGAGCGGCGTCGGCACGGCTGCGCCCGAGCTTGCGTGTCAGAACCGAATGCAACTCGATCAGGACTTGGGTGCTGATCACCGCGTCCCCGGCACGCGCGACGAAGACCTCCCGCGCACGGGATTGCTTTTCTGGGAGGCCGTCGTCGAACTGATAAGCGAGGAGATTGGTGTCGAGGAAGACGGTCACTGATCGGCCTCGGTTGTGTGGTCGTACAGTTCCTCGCGTATCCAGCCTCTGCCGCCCGTGCTGCCACTGAGCTCGCGTGACAGTTCGACGAAGTCGTCGGCCGCGCGTTGGCGCCGCAAGCGCGCTTCGTCCTCGCCCGCGTACTCGGTCAGGCGTTGCGCGAGAAACTGATTCACTGACTCCCCACGTTCGATGGCGCGAATGCGTGCTCGCTTGAGCGTGTCATCGTCGACGGTGATGGTGAGGTTTGCCACGTGATCAGTGTAGCGCTGAATCCGTGCTACGCGAGGTGATCGGTGGCCACGTCCCCCGCACTCATGACCCGCCGACTCCCGCCGCGCCACCGATTCCCCCGGCGCCGCCGGTCCCGTCTGATCCCGGGGTCGCGGTGCCGCCCGATGCCGAACCGCCGTTGCCGCCATGGCCACCCGTCCCACCGACGAGTCCCGACTCGGCACCGTTGCCGCCGTTGCCTCCGGTCGTGACGCCACCGGTCGACGCCGCCGAGCCGCCATCGCCGCCGCTGCCGCCCGTGCCGGTGCCGATGAACCCGCCATATCCGCCGTCACCGCCGTTGCCGCCGGTGGCCGTGGTTCCGCCGGACGCGTTGCCACCGTCGCCGCCGTTCCCGCCGTCACCGCTGAGCATCCCGCCGCCGATGCCGCCATCGCCACCGTCGCCGCCGGTGACTGTTGCTGTGCCACTGGCGTTTCCGCCATTTCCGCCCTGCACACCCGCGTTGCCCTGGCTGACGGTGTGGCCGCCCTCGCCGCCGTTTCCGCCTGTCGCAGAACCATTCTGGGTGGTGGCATCACCACCGTCGCCGCCGCTGTTGGAGGTCCCGGCGAAGACGTTTCCACCCGCGCCGCCATTGCCGCCGGTGGCATCACCGGTTCCGGTGACGGTGGCGGCACCACCGGCGCCGCCCGGCCCGGCGGTGTTCCACTTGCCGTTCCCGCCGAAGCCGCCGCTGCCGCCGATCGCGTTGCCGTTCACCGTCGTCGCGTCACCTCCCGCACCACCGCCCAGAGTGCTGCCCGCCGGGTTGAGGTCCGAGACACGCGGTCCGCTGTCGCCGCCGTTGCCGGCGACGGCATTTCCGGTGACCGCGGAGGCGTCGCCGCCGTCACCACCGGCACCCGGATTGCCGCCGAACAATCCGCTGGTTCCGCCGCGACCGCCGTTGCCGCCGATGGCATCGCCGGTCCCGGTGTTGAGGTCCGAACCGCCGTTGCCGCCGTTCCCGCCGCTGCCGCTGAACAGGCCACCGTCACCGCCGACGCCACCCGCGAGCGCCGCGGAGATCAACAGCCCGGATTGCGGGTCGTAGACGGCGTCGACACCGTCGCCGCCCGCCCCGCCGTCACCGGTCATCCAGGCGCTGCCACCGGCTCCGCCGTAGGCGCCGTCGCCGCCGTTGCCGCCGAGGATTCCGCCGTCCTCGCCGACGCACATGCTGGTGCAGGTCGGGTCGAGGACCAGGGCGTCGCGGCCGTTGCCGTAGAGCCATCCGCCGTTGCCGAACATCGGTCGGGCGTCGGTGGTGGAGGCGGCGCTGGTCGAGGTGTCGGTGCTGGTCGTGGTGTCGGCGGCCGCCGCATACGTGACCGGCTGCGCGTCGTCAGCGCTGGGGGAGCCGAACTCGGAATCACCCGACAGCGTGTACCGCGTACCCGCGGCGGTCCCGGCCGGCCGCAGCGTGAAGACCGCGGGCGTCGACGCCACCACGGCACCGGCGGGCGCGTAGACCACCGAACGTTCGGCGCCGGTGTTGCCGAACAGCCACCCGGCGCCGGCATCGCGATGAGTGCCGACCCGGATGCGTAACTCACCGTTCGGCCCGGTGCAGGTGCCGCCGGTGCAGCCGAGATCGATGGACAACGAGCGTTGACCGTTGCGGTAGACCCATGTGCCCTCGCCGGCGAGCGGAACCGTCGACGACGTCGCGGACCCCGGCGACTCGTCGGCCGCCGCGGCGAGGACCAGGGAGCCGCCGCCGGACGCCGCGGTGGGCTCGGCGACCGGGGCGAGGTCGATCGTCCACGCCGCCAGAATGCCGTTGAGGCACACCGACGCGACGATCACCGCGACGCGCCGGGAAGAACGTCGAGAATTCGGCACGGTCATGGACATGGGTGCTCCGTTCCTCGCGTGACGACTGCCAGGGCGGCCGGATCGGTATGGGCCGGGTCCAGTGAACTCGACCCCCAGTGAACTCGACCGACGTGCGGTGTGTGTCCGGTTGTGCAATATCGGAGAAATGTGAGCGGACAGGCGATACCGATGCCGAGCATGGTTTGCCCGGCTCCCACCCGAGTTGCATGATGGACGAAGGGGTAGGGGGATCGGCGTGAGCATCACGACCAGGCCGAGAATGTTCGGACCACGAGCGAGGATTGTTGTGCAGGGGACCGCTCGGAACGACGATGCGCTCGTCGATGACCGACTTGTCATCACGGTGTTGGTCGGTGCACTGCTCTTTCTCGCCGTCGGGCTGAGCCAACTGTCGGTCGATCACACCCGCGGCGCCGTCCCCGCGTCGCTGTTTGCGCTGGCCACCGCGGGTGTTCTCGGTGTGGTCACGCTGGTTCTGTGGCGATGGCCGGGCGTCATCACCCCGCGGAATGCGGTGTGGGCGGTGGCATTGACCGCGATCGTGGTGGGCGCGAACCCGGTGGTGTACATCGTGTGCACCGGAATCGCCTACCCGTCGGTCGGGACGTTGCTGGTGATCGTGGGTATCGGCGCCCTCGTGCCCTATCCACGCGTCGCCGCGGGGCTGATCCTCATCCTCAATGTCATCGCGGTGCTGTGCGCGATCCGGTACCCACAATCCGCCTCGGTCGGCATGGTCGCCATGCAACTGCTCAAGGCCGACCTGCTCGCCGTGATCATCGCCGTGACGTGGCGACGCACCGAGCGCCGGTTGCGCGACGCCAACGAGACGATCCGGCAGATGGCGGTGACCGACGACATGACCGATCTGCTGAACCGTCGCGGATTCATCGAACGCGGCGGCCGATACCTGAACGACGCCGAACACCGCGGTCGGCACCTGCTGCTCGCCTTCGTCGACATCGACGGACTGAAACAGATCAACGACTCGCAGGGGCATGCGGCCGGCGACGTGACCATCACCGCGGTCGGCGAATCGTTGCACTGGGTCCTCGACAACGGGGGATGTGGCCGCGCGCATCGGCGGCGACGAGTTCGCGGTGCTGATGGCCGCCGACGACGCCGACGCCGTCCGCGCCCTGCAAACCCGACTCGAGCAGCGGCTGCGGGGGATCGGCCACCCGGTGACGGTCGGCTGGGTGCATCACGAGCCGGGGTATTCCGGCACCCTGGAATCACTCATCGCCGAGTCGGACCTGACGATGCTGTCCCTGAAACGGTCGAATCCCGGGTTCTGATCCGCACCGTCGAGATCCGCCGGTCGGCTCGTTCGCCCACACCTCGACCAAGCACTTGTTAGGTTGGCGGTATGAGGTCGAGGGGTATTGTCGTCGCCGTTTCCGTCATCGTCGCCGCCGTGGTGTGTGCGCTCGGACCGGGTGGGGGTGTCGCGCGGGCGGCACTCCCGGTGTCCTACAACTTTCTCGGCGGCATCCCGTCGGAGCTCGCCCACCCCGGCGGATCGCTGCCCGGATCCAATGACTTCACCTGCAGGCCATCCGCAGCACATCCCAATCCCGTTGTGCTGGTGCATGGTACGGGTGGCGCGCAACAGACCAACTGGGGAACGTATGTTCCGCTGCTGAAGAACGAGGGCTACTGCGTCTACGCGTTGACCTACGGCACCATCGACGGGCTGCCGTTCCCGTTCACCGCGATCGGCGGGATGGCGCCGATGCAGGACAGCGCGGCCGAGTTGGGGCGCTTCATCTCTCGGGTGCTGGACGCGACCGGGGCGCAGAAGGTGGACATCGTCGGGCACTCGCAGGGTACCGTGATCCCGGACTACTACGCGAAATACCTTGGCGGACAGGACAAGATCGACAAGTACGTCTCACTCGCGCCGCTGTGGAACGGGACCACGCTGGCCGGAACGGATCTGATCCTGCCGATCGCCCGGCAACTGGGTGTGCCGGCCGACGGATTCCCGATCTGCAACGCCTGCGGTCAGTTCGACGCGGCGTCGCCGTTCATGACCAAACTGCGCGACGGCGGGATCTACCTGCCGAACATCACCTACACCAACATCTCCACCCGCTACGACGAACTGGTGGTGCCCTACACCTCGGGGCAGCAACCCGGCGGCGCCAACGTGCACAACATCGTCGTGCAGGACGGATGCCCGGTCGACTACACCGAGCATGCCGGCCTGGCCGGATCGCGACGCGGCGCGTATTTCGTACTCAACGCCCTGGATCCGGCACATCCTCGTCCGGTTCCCTGTGACCGGGCCGCACCGATCACCGGAAGTGCGTTCTGACGCAGCCGATCTGCGGTCAGGCCACCCCGATCGCCCGTAACCCGGCAGCAGTGGCGGCGGCGAGGACGACGACCACGACGATCGGTGCCTTGCACAGTGCGGCAAGCACTCCCACGGCCACACCGGTCGGGCGGGCCCACCCGGCGACGTCGTGACCGCTGTAGATGGCCCCGGTGAGAGCGACGGCCACCAGCAGCACCACCGCCGCCCGGTCCAGCAGTGCGGCCGCGGCCGCGGAGACCCGCACTCGACTGCGCAACGCAGGTCCGGCGATACGCAGCAGATAGGTGCCCACGGCGAGCACCGCCACGCCGACGGTCAGGGCCACCGAGTGGCTCATCGCGGCACCTCCATCGGGGCTTCCTGGTCGAGATCATCTGCAGCCGAGAGGTTTTCCGGATCGTCGTGAATCCGGTAGCGCACCGTGGCGACGACGCCGACCAGGGCGATGAGGACGGGGACGCCGGCCGGCACGAACGGCGTGGCGGCCAGTGCGGCCGCACCCCCGATGGCGGCGGCGCCGACGACCGCGCGATCACGTAACGCGGGAATCGCCAACGCCGCCAACAACGCCGGGAACGCGGCGTCGAGTCCGAGGGATTCGGGTCGGGCAACCGCGTCGCCGATCACCGACCCGAGTGCCGCGCCGGCCGGCCAGCACCAAAATGCCTGTGCCGCACAGGAAGAAGACGGCCTGCCCGCGTCGTCGATCGGACTCCGCGGTGGCCAGGGCGGCGGTCTCGTCGTTGATGAGATGCGCGCCGAGCAGCATCGGCACGCCCCGATCGAGGTGCCGACCCACCGCCAGGCCGTATCCGAGGTTGCGGGTGTTGACGAGCAACCCGGCCGCCGCGCCGAGAAGTGGTGCGCCCCCGGCGGCCAGGACGGCCACGAACACGAACTCCGACGACCCGGCGAGCACGACGGTCGCGATGATCGTCAGCTGCCACCAGGTCAGGCCGGCGCCGTGACCGGACACCCCGTAGGACATCCCGATCACCATCACCGACAGGCACATCACCGCGACGGCACGCACGGTGGGCGCGTCGAGGGCACGCCACGGACGCCACCGGTCGGCATTCGTTCTGTCTGATGAACGCATGGCCGCTATGATGAACCTTATGGTCAATGTTCGTCAAGAGGGACGATCGTTCGATGAACCGGACCCCAAGAAGCTCGTTGCCGCGGGCATCAAGCGTGAACGGGCCCGCGCCGGGCTGTCGCTGGGGGAACTCGCGCGGCTGGCCGGGGTCGGCAAGTCGACGTTGTCGCAGCTCGAGTCGGGTGAGGGTAATCCGAGCGTGGAGACGATGTGGGCGCTGAGCACCGCACTGGGAATTCAATTCTCGACGCTGCTCGACGCGCCGGAACGTCGTGTCGAGGTGATCCGCGCGGGTCAGGGCCCGGTGATCGCCGCCGCCGACGCCGATTACCTCACCACCTTGCTGTCGGCGGCGCCACCCGGCGCGCGCCGCGACCTGTACCTGATCCGGGCCGAACCGGGTGCCCCGCGCCGATCCGAACCGCACGCACGAGGCGTCGTCGAACACGTGGTGCTCAGTGCCGGACGCGCGCTCGTCGGCCCGCAGGACGAGCCGGTCGAGATCGGTCCCGGCGACTACATCTGCTACCCCGGCGACGTCGCGCACATCTTCGACGCACGCGAACCGGGCACGGTCGCGGTGATGATCAGTGAGGCGATGTAGGACTGAGGCGATGTGGGACTGAGGCGACATAGCAACTGTCCGGCGCCGATACCGGGTGGTGTCAGCAGGTGTGGCTGCGTGCCGCGGCGAGTCTGCGGTTGAGTCCGAAGGCCAGCCACGGGCGCGAACCCCAGCAGACGGCGCGTCCACCCAGCACCGCCGACATCGCCGAGAAGCGGCCGTGGGCGGCCAGGACCACTGACACCGGATCTACGCTGATGATCACGTCGGGCCGACGCGGCTCGGCCGGATCGATGTCGAGGTAGCCGTCGGTGAATTCGTAGACGATCCGCTCGCGGGTGCCACGGATGCGGATCTGGTAGGTGGCCGTGTGGCCGCCGCACAGATGATCGTCGGCCCACGGGCGCAGCAGTTGATGACCGCCGCGGGTGACCAGGGGGGCGATTGACGGGTCGATGGTCCAGCGCGCCCCGAGGACTCGCGCGATGTCCCGGCCACGCACGGCGATCTCGCCGATCAGAATGCCGAGCGCGGTGTCGGAGCGGACGAGCCGGCGCCCATCCATCAGCATCATCGGTACCCGGGCGCCGAAGTGTCCGACGGTGTCGAGGAGTTCGTCGAGATCGGAGAGGAACTGCTCGGCGAGCGTCCCGGTGTCCCGGGTCGTCAGGTTCGCGATCTGTTTGGCGTAGATGTCGGCGAGTTCCCGCGGGTGGCGTGGCCATTCGTCGACGCCGTGGGCGAGATCGAGATACCTGCCCGGTTCACAAGCGATGTGTCCGACGCAGTCGGCCAACGACCAGTTGCGATGCGATTCCACACGCACATCCGGGGAATCGACGTCACGCACCATCTCGGCGAACTGGCTGCCGAGACCGCGTGCCGCATCGATGTAGTCGAAGCGAGAAATCGTCTCGCTCATCAGGCGCACCCCCTCATCGCGCCTGAACGTTACTCGTGCCCGGCCCAAATCGCACCGGTGGAAACCAGACCTGAGTCTGAATTGTGATCGGGGTGATGCCGGGGGCAGGGGAGGCGACCCGGCGGGCCGATCAGCGTCGTCCGACGCGCAGCAACGAGCGCCGCGAGGAGGCCCGGACCGGCAGACGACCGGATTCCAGATCGTCGACGAGGGAGGCCACCGTCTCACCGGAGTCGGTCTTGTTGGTGCCGATGAATCCGGACGGTCCGCGTTTGATCCAGCCGGTCACATACATCCCCGGAACCGGACCCGACTCGTCGCGAACCCGCCCGGCGTCGTGCGGGATGACGCCGCGATCGGCGTCGAACGGCAGGCCGGGGACCGGACGGCCGCGATAGCCGATCGAGGTGAGCACCAGACCCGCATCCAGGAGTTCCTGGAACCCGTCGGGCCGGTCGACGACGACCCCACGTGCCCGACCGTCGACGACCGTGATCTCACGCGGTGCACGGCCGAAGGCGAACCGGATGTGCGGCCCGGTCGGTACCGGCCGGGCCGCGATCTCGGCGAGCACCTCGAGCTTGGTCCGTGACGTCGGATCTGTCGTCGACCCCGGCGACGGCAGATCCTGCGCGTCGACGGTGACCGGGATGCCGCCGTCGACGAGGCCGACCAGCTCGGGCAACGTGAACGCCGCATGTTCGGCGCCGCGGCGGCCGAGGACGGTGACCCGTCGGACCCCGGACGTGCGCAGCGCGGAGAGTGCGGTGGCCGAGATCGAGGTGTCGGCCAGATCGTCGGGGTCACGCACCAGGATGCGGGCCACGTCGAGGGCGACGTTGCCGGTGCCGATCACCACGACCTCGCGACCCGACAGGTCGACGTCGAGATCGGCGAAATCCGGGTGATCGTTGTACCAGCCGACGAACGAGGTCGCACTGGTGACGCCGTCGGCATCCGCGCCGTCGATCGGCAGGGGTTTGTCGGTCGGCGCACCGCCGGCCCAGATCACCGCGGTGTGACGTCGGCGCAGCTCATCGAGGGTGACGTCGCGCCCCACCTCGGTGTTCAGTCGGATCTCCAGGCGCGGGTTGCGGGCGATGTCGTCGAACAGCCGCATCACCGAGCGGGTGGACTGATGGTCGGGGGCGACCCCGAACCGGGACAGGCCGAACGGGCGGTCGAGGCGTTCGTACATGGTGACGCTCACCTGCGGATAGCGCAGCAGATCGTCGGCGGCATACATCGCCGACGGCCCGGAGCCGACGATGCCGACCGACACCGCGCCGTCGACGTCGAGGGCGTCGGGATGCGCGATGGGGGCCAGCGGCAGCCGGCGGCCCCGATCGACCGGGAAGCGGGCCTCGGTGAGCCCGATGTCGGGTCCGGCGGCCCCCGACCGGGTCATGCCGTACATGCTCGCGTTGATGTCGATGAACCGTTCCTGCCCCTCGGTGAGGCGATGCCCGGCGCTGATCGCGCCGACCGGGCACGCGGTCACGCAGGCGCCGCAGTCGACGCAGGTGTTCGGATCGATGTAGAGCATCTCGGCGATGCCGAAGTCGGGCTCGTCCGGGGTGGGATGTATGCAGTTCACCGGGCAGGCGTAGACGCAGGACGCGTCCCCGCAGCAGGCCTGTGTGACGACATGAGGCATGAGGGAGGTGTGCTTCTTCTCAGTCGGTGGATCGTCGGCAGTGGGATCGTCGGCGGCTGCGGCTCAGGGAGCGGTGTAGATCGGCTCGCTGCGGAATCGCGACGACCGGCCGGAGATACCCAACGCACGCCACAACACCCGCGACACCGGATTCATCAGCCCGCACTGATCGCCGAGCATCCGGACGTCACCGAAGACATTGCGCCGCACTCGTTTGGATTCCTTTGAGCGCCAGAAGATGTCGCGCATCACCGAATCGGGGATGTCGAATTCGCGGCGGAAGGAACGCGGCGGCACCATGATCGCCCCGAGCAGGATGCGCATCGTCAGCGGCAGCATCAGCGACAGGATGAACCGCTGGACCGGACCCTTCTGCGGCACGGTCTCCCGCAGGTGATGGTGCGCGAAGGAGATGTGGCGGGCCTCCTCGGCGACGTGCAGCTGCATCACCGCGGCCATCGCCGGGTGTAGATCGTCGGTGGTGCGCAGGAAGTCCTTCTGCAGGTGATCGATCGGCTCCTCGCCACCGAGCACGCCGAAGAAGAAGACGGTCGGGAAGATCGTCGAGGCCAGCGGCACGAACATGGAGATGCGGCGGTAGAACTTCTTCGCGCCGGGAACGTCCATCCCGATGCGGTTGACCAGCTCCTGGAACATCAGGGTGTGGTTGCACTCCTCTTTGGATTCGTGCGTGGTGTAGCGGAACTGCTTGTCGCCGTTGTCGAGCTTGAAGCTGTACTGCATGAGTCCGCGGATCAGGATTGACTCGAACTGCAGACCCACCTTGGCGACGTTGGCCTGACGCCACATGCCGATGGCGATCTGCGTGTCCTCCGGCTGCGCCTGATACCAGGCACTGCGCCCGATGGGGTCGACGTCATACGACAGAATCCAGCGGCGATCATGCGAGATGACCGCCATCTCGGGTGCGTCCCAGTCGATGTCGAGGTACGGATCGAAGTTGCGGTGCACCGATGCGGCCGACAGATCCTCGAGAACCTGCTGGTAGTCGCCGTCGGTGGTGGCCTTGTCGTGCTCGGGCACGTAGCGCAGTACGTCGGTCATGGCTGATGCTCCTGTTTTCGATGGCGGCGCAGGTGGGTGACGGCCGCAGCGATTCGACAACAAACGTTGTCACGACGGTAGGCGGAAGCCGTCCTGTGTGTCAACAGTCAATGGCACAGTCGCAGGTGTGGAAAGTGTCCTCATGTTCTCGGGTGCGGACGACACGGCACCAGGTGGCCGCGACGCGACCATCCGAGAGAACATGTGACCCATGGACAAGATCCTGATCGTCGTCGGCGCCATCCTGCTCATCGTCGCCGTCATCGAGATCAGCCCCCGGGTGCGGGTCCCGTCCGCGCTGGCGCTGGTGGTGATCGGCGCGGTCATCGGTATCCTCCCGATCGTTCCCGAGGTGCATCTGGACCCCGAATGGATTCTCGTGGGCGTGCTGCCACCGCTGCTGTACTCGGCGGCGGTACAGATGCCCGCGATGGAGTTCCGCCGTGACTTCGGCGCGATCAGTGCGTTGTCGGTGGTGCTGGTGCTGATCAGCTCGGTTCTGCTCGGCCTCTTCTTCTGGGCCGTGGTGCCCGAGATCGGCATCGCCACCGGCATCGCGCTGGGCGCCATCGTCAGCCCCACCGACGCGGTGGCCACCTCGATCGCCAAGAAACTCGGGGTGCCCTCGCGGGTCACCGCGGTCCTCGAGGGCGAGAGCATGCTCAACGACGCGACCGCCCTGGTGCTGCTGCGGGCGGCCGTCGCGGCGATCGCGACGACGATCTCCTTCGGCGGGGTCGTCGTCAACTTCGTCTGGGCGGTCGTCGTGGCGGTGACGATCGGTGCCCTCGTGGGGGCGCTCAACCTGCGCGTCCGGGCCCGGGTCAACGATCCCGCGGTCAACACGGCCATCTCGTTCACCGTGCCGTATCTGGCCTATCTACCCGCCGAGCAACTCGGTGCATCCGGGCTGGTCGCCGCCGTCACCGCGGGCCTGATCACCGGTGCCGGCGCGGCCCGATTCCTGACGCCGAGCCACCGCATCTCCGACACCCAGAACTGGCGGATGGTCGAGATGCTCGCCGAGGGCGGCGTGTTCTTCCTGATGGGGCTGGAACTGTTCGCGCTGATGCGCGATGTGCAGCAGGAGCGCACCGGTGTCACCCACGCGATCTGGCTCGGTCTGGCGGCTCTCGGTGTGGCGCTGGTGATCCGGGCGATCTATGTCGTGCCCACGGTGTGGTGGCTGGAACGACGACGCCGCCGCGGCGACCGAATCCGGCCGGTGCTGGAGGGTTTCACCGCGACACCGTCGCCGACCTCCCCACCGGACGGGGAGGGGGTGGTGAGCCGTCGGCTCTCGAGGTGGCGTTGGCGGGCCCGGTTCCGGCGCCACAAGAACCCCGACCTCGCCGACCTGTCCTACGTGTCCCCGGAGACCGCGGGGCGGATCAACGCCCGCGTCACCCGGGCGCTGGCCGACATCGACTACTACGACGACACCCCGGTCGGCCCCAAGGAGGGCGTCATCATGGTGTGGGCGGGCCTGCGTGGCGTCGTCACGGTGGCCGCCGCGCAAACCCTGCCCACCGACACCCCGGCCCGTTCGTTGCTGGTGCTGACGGCCTTCGTCGTCGCGGCGGCGTCGCTGTTGATCCAGGGCGGCACCCTCGGCTGGCTGATCCGCACGCTCCGCCTGCCCGACACCACTGCCGACGATCGGGCCGAGCGGGTCCGGCTCCGCCGCGAGATGGACGAGGCCATGCAGAAGGCGATGACCGAGTCGGAGAAGATCCGGGCGATCCCGTGGATGCGTGACCGCATAGAGCAGGCGACCCGGGAGGCCGAGAACTCCGCGGACGGACCCGGATCCGGCGTGACGAGCGGCCTCAGCCAATCCGAACGGGTACAGATGCGGGTGGTCCGCCGCGAGATCATCGCCGCCCAACGACGCCGCCTGCTGCGCCTGCGCAGCGAGGGCAGCTACTCGTCGGAGGCGTTGTCGCGCATGCTGAGTCAGCTCGACGCCGAGGAGATCAGCCTCGACATCCAGGCGGGCTGACGCCGTCTTTCGGTGAGGCGGTCCGTCAGTACGGCAGCAGCGCCATCTCGCGGGCGTTGCGGATGGCGGTGGCCACTTGCCGTTGCTGCTGTGGGGTCAGGCCGGTGACCCGTCGCGACCGGATGCGCCCACGATCGGAGATGAAGTGGCGCAGGGTCGCGACGTCCTTGTAGTCCACCGTGGCCGGGCCGCCGTCGGCGGCCTTGAGAGCGCGCAGCCGGTTACGTGGGCGGGCGGGTGTGGCGAGTTCGCGCGAACGACGTCGTGCTGGTTTGGGCATGATCTTCCTCGGGTGTCAGATGTGGGGATGGGGGTCCGGTGATGTCACCAGCTCGACTTGTGGATGCCGGGCAGTTCGCCGCGGTGGGCCAGCTCGCGGAATCGCACGCGCGAGAGGCCGGCCTTGCCGATGTAGCCGCGGGGCCGCCCATCGACGCTGTCGCGGTTGCGGATTCGGATGGGGCTCGCGTCCCGGGGCAGTGCCTGCAGCCGCCGCATCGCCTCGGCCCGCTCCTCCGGGCTCGCGGACGCGTCGGCGATCGTCTGCTTGTATGCGGCACGCCGTTCGGCGTACTTCGCGACGGTGGCCTTGCGGCGCTCGTTGGCGATGATCTTCGATTTCTTGGCCATCAGCGGTCCTCCTTGAAGTCGACGTGGCGTCGGGCGATCGGGTCGTACTTGCGCAGCACCATCCGGTCGGGATCGTTGCGCCGGTTCTTGCGGGTGACGTAGGTGTAGCCGGTGCCGGCCGTCGACCTGAGTTTGATGATCGGCCGGATCTCGTTGCGCGCCATCAGATCTTCTCCCCACGCGCCCGGATCTCGGCGACCACGGCCTCGATGCCGCGGCGGTCGATGGTCTTGATGCCCTTCGCGCTCACCGTGAGGGTGATGTAGCGGTCCTCGGCGCGCAGGTAGTAGCGCCGGCGCTGGATGTTGGGGTTGAACCGGCGCGAGGTGCGCCGGTGTGAGTGCGACACCTTCTTGCCGAATCCCGGCGTGCGTCCGGTCACCTGACAATGGGCAGACATGCCCACCTCCTTGCTGTTTGCGATCCATGCGAACCGTCTTATTGGTAACGATTGGCATTAACGTCGTCGAGCAGGCTACCGTGGGGCATCGTCAAATGGAAATTGTTATCAACAAGGAGTCATGGTGGAGTTCGAGTCGACGGCGACATCCGGTGATCTGATGCCGCCCCGCACACCGGTTGTCCTGGTGACGGGGCTGGATCCCGAGGCGGTCGCCCGGACCGCCGACGCGCTCGTGGTGGCCGGCACCACCCTCGTCCATCACGACCTCGACGCGGTCGGGTCGGGACGAGTGGTCCGCACCGTGCGAGCGGTCGACCTCGACGGCAGCGAGATCACCCAGGTCACCGAGGTCAACCTGGCGCACGGATGCGTCTCATGCACCCTGCGACTGGACCTGCTCCCGCTGTTACGCCGGCTGCATCGGCGAAGCTCGGTGGAAAACATTGTCATCCAATTGGATTCGGCACTCGAGCCGGAGGCCGTCGCGTGGGCGATCGACGAGGTCGTCGTCACCGACATGCCCGGATTCATCGACGCACCGGCCGGCGGCGACGTCGTGATCGACGCGACCATCGCCTGCGTCTCGGAGTCGGACTGGCTCGACGCCGCGACCGGGGACGAGACCCTCGGCGGCGACGGTGATGACGGCGGCAGCGGTGAGGACGACGACCGCACCCTCGCCCAGGTGGCCGTCGCCCAGGTCGGATTCGCCGATGCACTGGTGGTCGCCGCCGCCGACCCGGCGATGCGCGACCAGTGGACATCGGCCCGGACGATGGCGGTCCTGCGACGACTGGCGCCCCGGGCACCGATGGTGATGGAACTGCCGCAGCGCCCCATCCGCCCGCTCATCGCGGTGCAGTTGTTGCGGGCCATCCCCGAGGGCGCACGCCGCGGTCGCATCGACGGTCCACACGACCCGCTGCTTCGTGATCGGCCGCCACTGGAGGAGGAGTGCGGCGTGCGCGTCGTCGAATTCACCGCCGAACGGCCCTTCCATCCGCAGCGACTCCACGCCGCCCTCGACGTCCTGCTCGACGGTGTCGTCTGCACCCGGGGACGGATGTGGTTGGCCAACCGGCCCGACGACGCCTTCTGGGTCGAATCCGCCGGCGAAGGCCTGCGAGTGGCGATCGGCGGTCCGTGGCTGGCGGCGATGTCGGCGCAAGAGCGTGAGTTCGAGGACCCCGAACGCCGGGCGATGGCCGCCCTGCGATGGGACGCCGAACACGGGGATCGCCACAGCGCGCTGGTGATTCTCGCGCACCGCGCCGACCCCGACACCATCACCGGCACCCTGTCGGAGGCCGTGCTCACCGACGCCGAGATGGCCGACGGGCAGGCCCTGTGGATGGCCTACCCCGATCCCTTCGGCGTGGCCCACTCCGACCCGTGTGACGACCTCGAGCAAACCGATCGGCGAGCGCCCGCCGCCGACAGCACCACCGATACCGATACCGACCGAAAGGGCCAGCAATGAAACCAGGCATCCACCCCGACTACCATCCCGTCGTGTTCCGGGACGCCTCGACCGGAAAGCAGTTCCTCACCCGCTCCACCATCGAATCGGACATCTCGGTCGAGTGGAGTGACGGCAACACCTACCCATTGGTCGTCGTCGACGTGACCAGCGATTCCCATCCGTTCTGGACCGGGGCCGCCCGTCTCGTCGACACCGCCGGACGTGTCGAACGGTTCCGGCGTCGGTACGCCGATATCCCCCGACACGCGCCTCGCGGTGGTTCCGCGACGCCCACGCAGAAGCCGACAGACCGGCCCGAATAGGCCTTCACCAGCAAGGACTTGGTGTAGTACGTTCGGCTGGTTGGCGGTCGGCCGAGTGCGCGGACGGGTTAGAGTTACACCCGTCCCGCACTCGACCTCACTGGAGGGAACATGCGTCCGCGCGTCCCGAGCCACCGCCATCTGGTGCGACTCGCCGTACTGGTCGCGGTCATGGTCGGCGCTCTGCTCGCGCTCGGCGGCCCGGCGCTCGCCGAGACGACGGCCCCACCGGCGCCGCCCGTCGTCGACACCGGTGAACCCGGCCAGGTGGACACCGAGGTGCCCCCGGACCCGGGTGGTGGCAGTGAGGTGACCACCCAGCCGGAGGTGACCACGCCGGAGGTGACCACCACCGAGGAGCCACCGCCGGTCACGACCACACCGCCGCCGGTGTCCACGACGACGGTGACCCCGCGGACCGTCCCGACCACGGCGGCGCCCACCTACACGCAGCCGATCCCCGAAGCCACCAGCAGCACCACGCCGCGGACCTCCGCCCCGACCACGGCGACGCTCAGCAAGAACGTCGTCCCGGTGGCGCAATCGACGCCGACCTCGTCGAATATCGCCTACATCGTCGTCGCGGTCATCGGAATCGGCGGCGCCGCAGGCATTCTCGGCTATCTGCTGATCACCAAGATGCGGAGCCGGCGATGACCACCCGGGGCCCGGTGCCTCAACCCGGTCAGCCCCAACCCCGTCAGCCCCGCCCCGGCCATCCGGGGGCGCCGCAGTACCCACCGCCGCAACGTCCCGGGCACCCGGGTCCACCCGGACCCGGACCCCGACCGGGGCAGTATCCGCCCGGTCCGCCGCGCCGCCCGGGACCACCCCCGGCAGGCCCGCCCGGACCCGGTCCGGGGCCCTCGTCGGTCCCGGCGCCCGAACCCGGCGACTTCGCGACCGCCCACATCGGACGTCCCCGGGGGACCGGCGATCTCACCCCCGAGTTGGTCGACACCGACGTGTGGACCGACGCCATGGTCGAGCAGGCCGGAATCCCGTTGATCGATGTCCCGTTCGTGACCGTCGGATCGGGCATCGGCTCCTTCGTGACCGTCGACTACCTGCGCATCTGCGGTGTGCCGCTGGACCGCATCGCGGTGCTCGGCCCCCAGGACGTGCCGTGGCACTCCTACGAGTATCTGACCCGCGTCTCACAGATCCCGCGTGGTGAACGACTGCGCTCCGACTCGGCGTCGACACCCGACAACATCTGGGGTTTCCCGTCGTACGCCACCCGCGAGGCGTGGGCCACCAAATCGATCAAGCCACTGTGGAACGTGGCGGTGGAACCGATCTTCGCGAACTACTACACGCCCAAGGCCGGGCATGCGTTCGAGTCGATGGAGAAGGAGTGCAACCGGATCGGCTACCTGCAATGCCTGCGGCAGGGGCAGGTGCGGATGATCCGACGCCGCGCCGGCGGCGGATATTTCACGATCCTCACACCGCCGCAGGGTACTTCGCCGACCAAGCGGGTCGCGTTCCGCAGTCAGTGGGTGCACGTGGCCATCGGCTACCCGGGCATCAAGCTGCTGCCCGATCTGCAGGCCTTCCGGGAGACCTACCGGGACGCCAGCAAGGTGGTCAATGCCTATGAGCCACATGAGCACATCTATCAGGCGCTACGGCGACGACCCGGCATCGTGATGATCCGCGGCGCGGGCATCGTCGCCTCCCGGGTGCTGCAACGACTCGTCGACGACCGCGACGCCTACGGCCTGCAGACCCAGGTGGTGCACCTGTTCCGCACCTACGTCGACAAGGCGCACGGACCGCATATCTTCATGCGCCGCAAGGGGAAAGACGGCTGGGCCTATCAGGGGTTCAACTACCCGAAGTCGGTGTGGGGTGGTCAGCTCAAGGCCCGGATGCGCAAACTCGAGGGCCACGACCGCGCCGAGGCCTACAAGCAGATGGGCGGCACCAACACCCCGGTCCGCAACGACTGGCAGGAACAACTCAAACGCGGCCGCAAGGAGGGCTGGTATCGGGTGGCGGTCGGCAAGGCGCAATCCCTCGTCCCGGCACCCGGTGGCCAGGGCGTGGTGGCGACGGTGAAGGTCGACCCGCACGCATCGATCAAACAGGAGGCCGGCCCGGACGGGACGTTCGAGCTCTACGCCGACTACGTCATCGACTGCACCGGGCTGGAAGCCGATGTGCGCGAACATCGTCTGCTCGCCGACCTGCTCGATCACACCGGTGCCGGCATCAACCCGGTGGGCCGGATGGACGTGGAACGCAACTTCGAGCTGATCGGTACCCGCAACGGCAACGGCAGGATCTACGCCTCGGGATCGGCCACCCTCGGTGGCTATTTCCCCGGCGTCGACACCTTCCTCGGGTTGCAGATCGCGGCGCTGGAGATCGTCGACGACCTGGCCGACCAAGGGTTCTGCAAGAAACTCTCACCATGGCGGTCGACCCGACAATGGTGGCGATGGGCGCGTGGGAAGGGAGTCGACTGACATGCTGCCAACCCTGTGGGGCCGCATCCAGACGCGAATCCTGGTGCTGGGCATCGTCGGTGGGATCTGGACGCTCATCATCGGGCCGTTCCTGCCCGACGGTGCACCCATCGACAAGACCTACATCGGCGCGTTCATCGTGCTCGCCACGGTCATCGTGCTCGGCGTCGCCTGGGAGTTCATCTACCACTTCCTGCAGCAGTTCCGGTGGGAGAAGGACTGGCCCACCCTGTTCGGTCTGCTCACCGGCATCAACGAGGGCATCGCCACCTGGTTCGTGGTGACGTACGCGCCGATCTTTCCCGAGGGCACCGGACCCCCGTCGCCCGGGGTGTTCGCCATCCAGTTCGGGACGACCTGGCTGGTCGTGTGGATCATCCTCAACGGCCCGCTGCGAGCGATCTTCCCGCACTGGAGATTCCAAGGAGGTCGGTTCTTTTGAGCGCGCCCGCACCCAGTCCGAGTGTGACCCCGACGGTGACGTTGGTGCCCGGATCGGGCATCGTGATCCGCAAACCCGCATTCCTGTGCGTACTCGGGGAGTCCTCACGCGTCCTGCTCCCCGACATCCTGGCCATCGAGACCTCCGTGGCCACCCCCGACCGCATGCCGCGCCGCGGCCGGCACGTGGTACGCGCCCTCGCCCAACTGGTCGCGACCGCCGATCTGGATCAGCCCGCCGACATCGGCTTCGCCGCCCCCGACAGCGTCGGGATCGCCATCTACCTCAGTGGATCGGTGTTCGGTGAGGCCGACGGGCGTCGGCTGCAGTCGGGCGCGACCGGCGAACCGTTCGACCGGGCCATCCCATGGCCGTACGAGGGACTCGGGCTCTACCTCGCCGGTGCGGTGCCCGCCGAGCCCGGCGAGGAGACCTACGACCTCGTCGAGGGTCACGTGCCCGCCGCCGGCGCCCTGCTGCACACCCCGCTGGGGATGCGCGGCACCGAGGTCTACGACCTCAGCTCTCGTGCCGGGACGGCCGACGACCATGCCGATCACGATCACGGCGATCACGACCATGCCGATACCGCCGATCACATGCACGACGATCAGATGCACGCCGATCAGATGCACGAGGTGGGCGATCGCGCCGACGACGCGATGCGGTCCGCGCCTCCGCGCACCGCACCGCCGGCCCCGGAGTCCGAGCCGGCCCCGGCCCCGGAGTCCGAGCCGAACCCCGAACCCGAGCCGGCCCCCGAATTCCGTTCCACCCCACTGATGTCCAAGCCGCCTGCGCCCGAACCCCATGCGCCCGAGCCGCCCGCACCCGAACCGGCCGCACCCGAGCCGCGGGCGTTCCAGTCGAGCGCACTCGGTGCCGACCCGGAGCCCACCCACCCCGAACCGCCGCATCCGCCGGCGCCGCAACAGCAGGCGCCGCAGACGCCCCACCAGCCCTGGCCGGCGACGCCACCCCCGGCGCCGACCCCGCCCCCGCCACCCGCCCCACCGGCGCCAGAGCCGCCGATCGACTTCAAGGTCGACTCCCTGCAGGACGTCCTGCCCGAACAGCGTGACCCGCTGCCGGTCCAGGTCAAGCAGAAGTCGGCCACCGAGGTCGTCAAACTGCCCGAATCGCGGGCGCACGTCCACGGAATCCGATGTTCGCGAGGACATCTCAATCATCCCCGCTCCTGGCTGTGCGGGGTGTGCGGCATCCGGATGGATCAGCTGACCGGCATCCTCGTCGAAGGCGAGCGCCCACCGCTGGGCTGGTTGCTGCTCGACAACGGTTCCACCTACCTGCTCGACGAGGACCTGGTGATCGGCCGGGAACCCGGAACCAGTGGTGGCCGCGGCAGGTCCAACCCGAAACCCATTCGCGTGCAAGACGAGTCCGGGCAACTCTCCCGCCGGCACATCGAGCTCCGGCTGGTCGAGTGGGACGTGCACCTGATCGACCTCGGCTCGGCCAACGGCACCTTCGTCAGCGACCCCGCGATGGGCACCCGCGAGATCCGGTTGGCTCCGCGTCAGCCGCACATCCTCTCGCCCGGTTCGCATGTGCGAATCGGCGGCCGCCACTTCATCTTCGAATCCCCCCACGCCCGGACGTGACGGACGAGAACCCCATGGGCGTGTGCTGATGGACAAACACCTGGTGGCCTTCCTGCTCCTCGACGTCGCGGTGATCATCGTGGCGGCGCGGATCGGTGGCCGCATCGCGGCCGCCTGCCGCCAGCCCGCGGTGGTCGGTGAGATCGCCGCCGGAATCGCCCTTGGCCCCAGCCTGCTCGGTCTGCTGCCCGGCGATCCGACCGAAGCGCTGTTTCCCAGCGACGTCCGGCCCCTGCTGGGTGCACTCGCCCAGATCGGGCTGGTGCTGTTCATGTTCATCGTCGGGCTCGAACTCGACATGCGGCTCATCGCCGGCCGCGAACGGGCCGCCGCCACCATCTCCCTGTGTTCGATCGTGGTGCCGTTCGCCCTCGGAGTCGGACTCGCGGTGGTCCTCTACCCGACGCACGACGTCGTCGGTGGCGAACAGATCGGCCTGCTCGGCATGGCACTGTTCCTCGGTATCGCGATGTCGATCACCGCGTTCCCGGTGCTGGCCCGCATCCTCACCGACCGCAACATGCAACGCACCCCGCCGGGGGTGTTCAGCCTCGCCGCCGCCGCCGTCGACGACATCATCGCCTGGACCGCACTGGCTTTCGTCATCGCGATCATCTCCGGCGGCAGCATGTCCGAGGTCGCCAAGATCGTCGGCCTGACCGTGGTGTACGTGGCCGTGATGTTCGGGATCGTCCGGCCACTGCTGCGGCGGCTGATCACCTGGCGCGACGCCGCCGGACGCATGACACCCGACATCCTCGCGGTGATCCTCGTCGGCCTGTTCCTGTCCGCGGCGGCCACCGACGTCATCGGCATCCACCAGATCTTCGGTGCGTTCGTCTTCGGGGCCATCATGCCCAAGGTGGGCGGTGAGGCGCTCACCCGCGAGATCCTGGAGCGACTCGAGCAGGTCAGCGTCCTGTTGCTGCTCCCGATGTTCTTCGTCGTCACCGGACTGAGCGTCAATCTCGCCGACATCGGTGCAGGCGGATGGTGGCAACTGCTGCTGGTCCTCGCGGTGGCCATCGTCGGGAAGTTCTCCGGCGCGTTCCTGGGTGCGCGACTGTCGGCGATACCCAACCGTCAGGCGTCGGCGATCGCCGTGCTGATGAACACGCGTGGTCTCACCGAACTGGTGATCCTCACGGCCGGAAAGGAACTGGGCGTCCTCTCCGACGAACTGTTCGCGATGATGGTGGTGATGGCGCTGGTCACCACCGTGCTCACCGAACCGCTGCTGCGGGTGGTCTACCCGGATTCGGTGGTCGCCCGCGACATCGCGGCCGCCGAACGCCGGGCCCTGGCCACCGGCAGCGCCTCACGCACCATGATCGTGCTCACCGACCTCGACGCGGATCTCGACGACCTGCTCACCCGGCACCGGCGTGCCTTCGCCGCCGGTGCGGGTACCGACGTCGTGCTGGCCGGGGTCCTGGCCACCCCCGGACGGGATCAACGCCTCGAACTGGGTGTGCCGCTGGTACCCGACCTCTCCGCGATGGCCTCGGCGGTGGAGAAACTCACCGCTCTCGGGACCCGCCTGCCCGGCGCCGGATCGGTGTCGGTGCTGTGCCGGTTCAGCGCCGATCCCGCCACCGATCTCGAGGAGATGGCCGCCAACAGCGGCGCCGACGTCGTCATCGTCGACACCGGTGCGCTGCCGATGGTCGAATCGCTTACCAGCGCACCGATTCTCGTCATCGACGAGACGCCGGCGGCCGGGCGTGGTCCGTCGTCGACCGCCGCGCTGGTGTGTGTCGCCGCGGACAGTCGCGCCGGGCGCACCGCCGTCGTGGTGGCCGCGTCGCTGGCGTACGGCGGTGGTTCGGACCTCACCGTCGTCACCGGATCATCGCGTCGCCGCATGTCCGCGGATCTGTCCGCGCTGTCCGATCTCGGCGTGCGGGTCACGGTCACCGACCGCACCGATGCGCTGATCATGCCGGGCACGCTGGTGCTGGTTCCCGACGACGCCGAGATGACCACGGTCCCCGCCGCATACACCGTCATCGACCGGACGGGAACGTCGGAACGATCATTGTCCGAACGCATCGAGGAACGCTTCGCCGGCCAACCACCGGTCACCGAAACCACCACCGTCGCATCACCCGAGAGGCACTGAGATGGCCACAGTCGATGTCCCGCAACAACTCGCGGACTTCACCGTCTTGAGCAAACTGGGCGAGGGCGGCAACGGCACCTTCTACGTCGCGGTGCCGCCCGCCCGCCTCGGCCTGTCGACCGATCGCGTGGTGCTCAAGGTGTTCAGCGGGGTCTGCAGCGACGACGCCTACCGCCGCGGGGTCCGCGAACTGCGGGCCTTCGCCGCGGTGCGCTCGCCATATCTGGCGTCACTCTACGACGCGGTGCTGCAGGGGCAGTTCATGTATGCGATGGAGTACTTTCCGCTCGGTTCGCTGCAGGCGCCCACGAGCCCGCTGACCCGTGAGGTCGCGCTGGGTGCGCTCGCCGACGCCGCCCGCGGCGTCGACGCGCTGCACGAGGCCGGGATCGCGCACGCCAACATCACTCCGTCGAGCGTCATGATCACCGAGAGCGCCGACGGCACACACCGCCCGGGCGGAAAGATCTCCGATCTCGGGCTGGCCCGGGTGCTGGCCGCCGACGAGCCGATCACCAGCTTCGCCCAACCCGGCGCGGTGCAGTACATGGATCCGGCCCTGCTGGCCGGTGACGTGCCGTCGCGGGCCACCGACATCTGGTCGCTCGGTGCGGTGCTGCACCGGGCGCTCACCGGCAGCGGGGTCTACGGCGACGTGCCGGATGCGCAACCTCTCCTGGCGATCCGGGCGGCGCTGTCCACGCCGCCGGCGCTGTCGGAGAATCTCAGTCGCGAGGAACGCACCCTGATCGCCAATTGCCTTGCCCTGTCCGGGGAACGACCCACCACCGCCGGTGAGGTGGCCGAACGGATCGGACGGCTCGCCCGCTGATCGGAACCCGGGCTGCTCGGAACCCCGCAGCTCGGAACCGGGCCGCCCGGATGTCAGAACGGCGCGTCGCGCCACCACTCGTCGAGGATCTGCTGTCCGGTGTGCCCGGTCCAGGTGGCGACGATGGTGTACGGGGCGCGCGCGGCGTCGGTGAAGTTGGTGATCACCCAGCCGTCGCGCACGGCATCGCCCGACACCCGCACCGGCCCGTCGGTCCACTGTCGCGGTGTGCCGGGCTGATTGCCCAGGGTGGCGTCGATCTGCTCGCGTTGCTGCGCCGTGGGGGTGTGCCACACGGTGTAGCGCACACCGGAGGCGGCCCCGGAGTTGGTGACACAGGTGATGCCGTCGATCCCGTTCGATGCCGCCGGTGCGCACTCGGCGCCGCCCCAGCCGTCGGCGTTGGGACCCTCCGGCAGGAGTTGCGAGAACCCGGTGGCGATGGGTTGCTGTGCGGCCGACCAGGTTCCGGGGTCGTCGGGGCGGTTGAGGAAGGCCAGCACGCCGGCGATGATGCCGATCAGCGCCAGCACCGTCGCCACCGAGATCAGGATCGTGGTCCGTGGGCTCTGCGTCGCCGTGCCCGGCGAGGCGGGTGGGCGGTCGGACGTGGTGCGCCGCCCGGTGTTCACCAATTGTGTTGCCGTGTCCGGGTTTCCGGTCGGAGAGAACACCCGGCCGGAGTTCGCGACGGTCTGCGGATCCGACAGGCGCGGGTCGGAGGCCACCGAGGTCGGCGTGCGGCGCGGCCCGATCAGGGAGGTGTTCTCGGTGCCGGTTCCCCATGGCCCGCCGGGTGGGAAGGTCTGGCCCTGACCGGGATAGGAGACGTGGCCCGGACCGGTGGGGAACGGAGTGCGCATCCCGCCGGACAGTCCCGACGGGGGTGCCGGGGCGAGTCCGATGGCAATGGCTGCGGCGTAGGCGAATTCGGCACACGAGGCGAAGCGTTGCGCGGGTTCCTTGGACAGTGCCCGGGCCACGGCCGCGTCCACCTCGGCCGGTAGTCCCGGTACCCGTTCGCGCACCGACGGCGGGGCGTCGTGCAGGTGGGCACTCATCGCGGCCAGGCGATTGTCGCGGGGGAACGGTGGTGCGCCGGTGAGCAATTCGACGAAGGTGCACGCGAGCGCGTACTGGTCGGCACGTCCGTCGAGCTCGTGACCGTGCAGTTGCTCGGGTGAGGCGTACGGTACCGACGCCACGGTCAGTCCGGTGTCGGTCAGGTGCATCGCGTCATCGACGGCGCGGGCAATACCGAAGTCGGTCAGCATGATTGCGCCGGTGCCGCCGTCGTCGTCGGATTCGATGAGGATGTTGGCGGGTTTGACGTCACGGTGCACCATGCCGCGGCGGTGGGCGTGGTCGAGTGCGGTGGCGATCTCGCCGATGATGTGGACGGCGAAGGCGGGATCGACGCCGGACGGGCAACTGCGGATGAGTGAGGACGCGTCGTAGCCGCGGACGTAGCGCATCGCGATCCACAACTGCCCGTTCTCGGCGCCGCGGTCATAGACCGACACGATGTTGCGGTGATCGAGGCTGCCCGCGAGATCGGCCTCGCGCTCGAAGCGGGCCCGGAAGCTCGGGTCGTCGGTGAACGACGCGTTGAGGAGTTTGAGGACGTCGAGACGGGGGAGGCGGGGATGGGTCGCCACGTACACGGTGCCCATGCCGCCGCGGCCCAGGATTCGATCGATGCGATAGCCGGCGAACAGGGTGCCCGGCGCCAGTTGACCGGAGGCCGATGCCGGCCCCGTCGGGGTGCCGGTGTCCTCGCCCTGCGTCACGTTGTCACTCCCGGCCGATTCCCTGGCGTTGGTCCCTCCATCATTGCCGCCTCGAGTGTAGCCGGTGACCGAATGGCCCGGCCGGGGTCATGTCCCACGTTCGGCGCACCGCCGCTGGGATACCGGGGTCATTCCAGCAGGTAGGGGGCGGTGGAGAAGAGGAACACCAGGAACAGTGCCAGGAGGAACCATGCGGCGCCCTGCCACACCTGCCACTGCCCGCCGGAACGCCATTCGGTGTAGGTGCGCCACAGCGCTCCGATCGCGCCGCCGCCGACGATCACCGGGGCGGCGATGACCAGTACGGTACGCAGGCCGTCGGACGATGCCACCGCCACGACGAGGGTCGCGATGCCCAGTCCGATGATCACCGCGTCGTAGATGACCGCGCGCCGGAATGTGGAGGGGCCGCGTGGTGGTGGGGGAGTGTTGTCGGGGCTCATGACGTGCGGGGTGGGGTCGGGTTGTGACGTTGACGATCACGGAATTGGGTTGGGCGCCAACGACTGTGGATTCAAGGGTACACCGCGTAGGCGGAGCGGTTGGCCGGGGACCTTCTACTCATTGCTGTTCGGCGGCGTCAAGGGCAGGATAGAGATGTCAGAGCTGTGTCATTGGGATTTCCACCGAGAGGGAGATGACGAACACATGAGCGCGATTCTCGTCGGCGTTGACGGGTCGGAAGCATCGACGGCCGCGGTCGGTTGGGCCGCGAAGACAGCTCAACTCGAAGGCGACGAACTCAAGCTGGTCGGTGTCTACGACGCCAGCACCAGTGATTACGCACCGGGCCTCATCATTCCGCAGGACGTCATCGACGCCATCCGTCAGGACGCGACCGACGCCGTGCACGCCGCCGCCAAGGTCGCCGAAGAGGCGGCACCGGGGCTGACCGTGCACTGCTCGATCGTCGACGGTGACGCCAGCCGCGTGCTGCTCGAACTCGGCAAGGACGCCTCGGCGATCGTTCTCGGGACCCGTGGGCTCGGCGGTGTCAAGGGACTGTTCCTCGGCTCGGTGTCCACCACCGTCGCCGCGCATTCGCACGGCCGTGTGGTGGTGATCGGTGGTCCGTCCAAGGACGGGCCGGTCGTGGTCGGCGTCGACGACTCCAAGGTGAGCGACGGCGCGATCAAGGAGGCCTACGCCCAGGCGTCGCTGCGCAACACCAAGCTCATCGCCGTGCACACCTGGACCCCTCTCGACGCCGACGCTCTGCACGGCTACGGAATCGATCCCGACGAGGTCGAACGGATGTCGGAGGACGCGGTCGCCGCCGTCGCCGAACGTCTCGCCGGCTACGGCGAGGACTATCCGGACGTCGAGGTGGTGCGCGAGGTGCTGCCGGAGGAGCCGGCCAAGGCCGTGCTCGAGGCCGCCGAGAAGTACGACGCCGGACTCGTCGTCGTCGGTAGCCGTGGACGTGGTGGCTTCAAGGGTCTGCTGCTGGGCTCGACCAGCCAGAAGATCCTGCATCACGCGACGCTGCCGGTGATGGTCGTTCGCAGCTGAGGCGCTGCGCGCTCGCATGGGCCTACGAAAGCTCGAGTTGTCGGTTGGTGAGCTTGCCCAGCGAGCCGGAATCGCTCCCTCCGCGGTGCGGTACTACGAAGACCAGGGTCTGATCTTCGCCCGCCGCACCGCGGGCAACCAACGTCGCTATCACCGCGCGATGCTGCGCCGGGTGGCGTTCATCAAGGCCTCGCAGACCGCGGGGATTCCGCTCGCCGTCATCGCCGACGTGCTCGGCGAACTCGGTGACACCGAGTCGCCGTCGACCCAGATGTGGGAGGCGGCGTCGAGGCGGTGGATCGATGATCTCGATCAACGGATCGCGCTGCTGCAGAAGATGCGGGACATGATCGGTTCGTGTGTCGGCTGCGGGTGCCTGTCGCTGAGTGCCTGTCACCTGCTCAATCCCGGCGACGAACTCCATCGGCAGGGGCCGGGGGCGCGTCGGCTCATGCCGGACTGAAGCGGACCGGCGCCGGAACCGCGCGATGCCACTGGCGATAGCGCGATGCCCGTGGCGATAGTGTGTGATCCATGCCCGGTGGATCACGCGTCGCGCTCGCCCTCGGTAGCGGTGGGGCCCGCGGATACGCGCACATCGGGGTCATCGCCGAACTCGAAGCCCGGGGATTCTCGCTGGTCAGCGTCGCCGGATCGTCGATGGGTGCGCTGGTCGGCGGGTTGTACTGCGGCGGCGGACTCGATGCGTACGAGGAGTGGATCACCGACCTCGGCCAACTCGACGTGATGCGTCTGCTCGACGTCTCCCTGAGCAAGCCGGGTGGTGTGATCAAGGCCGAGCGCATCATCGCCCGCGTCGGGGACATCCTGGGCGACGCGGCGATCGAGGACCTGGCGATCCCGTTCACCGCGGTCGCCACCGACCTGATCTCCGGCCGCTCGGTGTGGTTTCAACGGGGCAACCTCGTCGACGCCATCCGCGCGTCGATCGCGATCCCCGGGGTCATCACCCCGTATCAGCACGACGGTCATCTCTTCGCCGACGGCGGCATTCTCGATCCGCTGCCGGTGGCACCCACCGCCGCCGTCATCAGTGACGTCACGATCGGTGTGGTTCTCGACGGTGACGGCCCGGCCGAAGGCGCGGCGCGGCAACCGACCGCCAAGGGCATCATCCGCCGCAACGTCGATCCGATTCTCTCCAGCGACTTCGTCCGGTCGATGCGTGATCGTCTCGGTCTCGATTCGTCTGCCGCGCCGGACCCCGACGCGCCCGACCCCGACGCGCTCGAGACGGACCTGTCCGCACCGGCCGACGACGTGGACCTCGAGGCACCGACGAGCGGCACCGACGACATGACCGCCGATCTCGTAGCGGCCACCCCGTCCATGGGGCGTATCGAGGTGCTGACCCGATCGTTGGACATCATGTCGATCGCGTTGACCCGCCATCAGATCGCCGGTTATCCGCCCGACATCCTCATCCGCGTGCCGCGAAAAGCGGTGCGCACCCTCGACTTCCACAAGGCCTCGGAGATGATCGAACTCGGTCGGACGCTCACCGCCGAGGCGCTCGACCAGTTGCCCGAAACATCGTGAGCGGGCCGCGAGGCGTGCGGGACGGCCAGATGGGCGACGGATCATGAGGCAGATCCCCCGTGGCATCTGGGTGCTGCTGAGCGCGAACGTGGTGATCGCACTCGGCTTCGGGCTGATCGCACCCGCGTTGCCGAGCTTCGCGCGCAGCTTCGACGTCGGCTACACCGCCACCTCGGCGGTGGTGTCGGCATTCGCGGTGATGCGACTGCTGTTCGCCCCCACCGCCGGGCGTCTGGTGACCAAGCTCGGCGAACGACGAATCTACCTGAGCGGCTTGCTGATCGTCGCCGCCAGCACATTCGCGTGCGCCTTCGCGCAGAACTACGTGCAGTTGCTGATCTTCCGGGGGCTCGGTGGCATCGGTTCGACGATGTTCACCATCTCGGCGATGGCGCTGCTGATCCGCATGTCGCCCAACGAGATCCGCGGTCGCATAGCGGGGTTCTTCTCGGCCGGATTCCTCATCGGCAACATCACCGGGCCGCTCGTCGGTGCGGCCCTGGTCGGTTTCGGTCTGCGCATGCCGTTCATCGTCTACGCGATCGCGCTGGTGATCGCGTCGGTCGTGGTGGCCACGCAACTCCGCGACGCCGGTGACGCCGATGCCGATACCGCCGGCGAGAAGCCCGGCGTGATGTCCTTACGGGCCGCATTGCGCGACAGTGCATATCGGGCGATCCTGGCATCCAGCTTCACCCAGGGCTGGGCGTCGATGGGAGTCCGGGTGGCGGTGGTTCCACTGTTCATCACCGACGGGCTCGGCGAGCAACCGGCGATGGCCGGTGTCGTGCTGGCGGTCTATGCGGTGGGCAATGTGGCAGCGATCGTGGCGGCGGGGCGATTCTCGGATCGGTACGGTCGCCGGCGGGTGATGCTGCCCGGGTTGGCGATCATGGCGGTGTCCACGGCGCTGCTGGGGTTCTCGCCGAATCTGGTGATTGCGCTGGCACTGTCGATGTTCGCCGGCGTCGGTTCCGGACTGTTCGCCCCAACCCATCAGGCCGCCCTCGCCGATGTCCTGGGTGCGCGACGGCAGGGCGGTTCGGCGTTGGCCGCCTACGGCATGTCCTCGGATCTCGGCGCCATCGGCGGTCCGCTGATCGTCGGATTCGTCGCCGACCGTTTCGGTTTCGGCCCGGCCTTCGTCCTCACCTCCGCCGTGGCCGCCGCCGCGTTCGTGATGTGGATCGCGGCGCGGGAAACCGCCCCCGAGGTGGTCGGCACTCCCGCCAAACTCTCCGATCCGGACGCCCCCTGACGGGGTGCCCGGACCAGGGGAGCCGACGTGGGGCCCGCGTGCATCTCAGTTACGGGCCGGCCTGAGAACTCCCGTCGGAGAATCTGGGTCCTGTTGGAGAAACTGGGCGCTACAGCACCCACGTTCGCCAAAACGACCCAACTTCTCACCCGCCACGTTGAAAGCGCTCGCTTCCACGTTGACAGCGCTCGCCTCCACGTTGACAGCGCTCACCGGTCGTCATCCCTCACGGTGGAGGTGCACCACATGGCCTACGGTTGACCCATGCTGACAGCGGCGGTCTCCTCCCATACGCAACCTGCCTCGTTCGGGGTCGACTCCGAGGTGGGTGTGCTGCGCGCGGTGATGGTCCATCGCCCCGGACCCGAACTCGATCGGCTCACCCCGGCCAATGCGGCGGGCTTCCTGTTCGCCGGAGTTCCCGACCCGGCCCGGGCCCGTGACGAACACGACGCGTTCACCGCCGCACTCCGTGACCGCGGAGTCGAGGTCTTGCTGCTCGGCGATCTGCTCGTCGAGGCGATTGCCCACAGCGGCGCGGCGCGGATACAGGGCATCGCCTCGGCGGTGCACGTGGGCCGTCTCGGTGCCCGGCTGGCCGAGGAATTGAGCCGGCACCTCCGTGGGCTGCCGGCGCCGGAGCTGGGTCGAATACTCACCGCCGGAATCACTTTCGACGAGCTACCGGATATCGCAGTCTCCGCCGGCGGGTCGTTGGTGCGGCAGATGTACACCGGCGCGGAGTTCGCCATCGAACCACTGCCGAACCTGCTCTACAGCCGCGACAGCTCGTTCTGGGTCAGGGAACGATTCGCGATCTCGTCGCTGGCGCGGCGGGCGCGAGTGCGGGAGGCGTCGCTGGTCGACCTCATCTACGCCCACCACCCGCGATTCATGGGTGCCCGGCGCGCATACGAATCGCGGGTCGCCCCGGTCGAGGGAGGTGACGTGTTGTTGCTGGCGCCGGGCGTCGTCGCCGTCGGCGTGGGTGAACGCACCACTCCCGCAGGCGCGGAGGCCCTCGCCGAAAGCCTGCTCACCGACGGGCTCGCGCACACCGTGTTGGCCATCCCGATCGAACGACCCGGCGCCTTCATGCACCTCGGCACGATGTGCACCATGGTCGACGTCGATGCCATGGTCGTCCATCCCGCGATCCGGGATGGCATGTCCGCGTTCACCATTCGCTCCGATGACAACGGGGGTGTGGTGGCGTCGGGGGCACGTCCGTTCGCCGACGCCGCGTCCGACGCGATGGGCATCGCCGGGTTGCGTCTCATCGATCCCGAGATCGCCTCCGCGACAACGTCTCCGGGAACCTGGGACGACAGTTCCAACACCCTGGCGATCTCACCGGGCGTGGTGGTGTCCTACCGCCATAACGCCGACACCAACCGGCGCCTCGTCGACGCCGGTGTCGAGATCATCGAGATCGACGGTGCGGCGCTCGACGTCGGGCACGGTGGGCCACGGTGCATGTCGTGTCCGCTCGCGCGCGATCCGCTGTGAACCCGACGCACCACGACGCGAGCCGAGAAGGAGACATGTGATGAGTGGACAGCCGGACACCCCGGTCGACCTCGCGTCCCTGCTGCACATCGACCCGACGGCCGACTCGCCGCCGTTCGAACAGGTGCGTCTCGGCGTGATCGGACTCGTCGACCACGGAACGCTGTTGGTGGGCGCCCGGATACCGACGGTGCGGGCCCTGGCCACCGACCTGCACCTGGCCGCCAACACCGTGGCCCGCAGCTACCGAGAACTCGAGGCGGCCGGCATCATCGAAACGCGGGGTCGGCACGGCTCTTTCATCAAGGCCGGACCCGACGCGCGGCTGTCGGCGGCCCAACGGGCCACCGTCGACCACGTGAAAGCGCTGCGTGAGCAGGGAATCGACGATGACGTGATGGTCACGTTGTTGTTGCGTGCACTCGGTAGGAGTTGAGAAAACACATCAAGGTTTGGTTGTGTGAATTGGTGTCCACTCAATTTCCTCCCCGCCGAACGCGAGTCACGCTGGATCCGACGGTCTTCGGCGTCACCGCTGTGCTCATCATCGCCTTCGTCATCTGGGGTCTGGCCGCGCCCGACAACCTGAACACCGTCACCGACACCGTGCTCGGCTGGATCACCGGAAATCTCGGTTGGCTGTTCGTGTTGTCCGCATCGGGTTTCGTCATCTTCGCGGTGTATCTGGCGCTGTCGAAGTACGGACGTATCCCGCTCGGCCGCGACGGGGAGGCGCCCGAGTACCGCACGATCAGCTGGATCGCCATGATGTTCAGCGCCGGAATGGGAATCGGCCTGATGTTCTTCGGTTCCTACGAGCCGTTGTTCCACTACGTGTCCGCACCCCCGGAGATGTCCGCGGAGGACGTACGCACCGCGATGGCAACAACCATGTTCCACTGGGGTTTTCACCCGTGGGCGATGTATGCCGTTGTGGGCCTCGCGATTGCGTACGGCACCTACCGGTGCGGTCGTAATCAGCTGATCAGTTCGGTGTTCTCGCCGATCCTCGGCTCACGGGCCCACGGTCCGATCGGCAAGGTGATCGACATCCTCGCGATCTTCGCGACATTATTCGGGACCGTGGCGTCGCTGGGACTCGGTGCGCTGCAGATCGGATCGGGAATCAGCAAGGTCGGGTGGGTCGACAATCCGGGGGTGATGCTGCTCGTCGCCATCGTCGCGGTCCTCACCGCATGCTTCGTCCTGTCGGCGGTATCGGGGATCGCCAAGGGCATTCAGTGGTTGTCGAACATCAACATGGTGCTGGCGTTGATCCTCGCGGTGTTCGTCTTCGTCGTGGGCCCCACGGTCTTCATCTTGAATCTGATGCCCACCACGCTCGGTGCCTACCTCAACGACCTGCCGTTCTTCTCCGCCCGATCCGGTGCCACCGTCGACGCCGACGGACAGGAGTGGCTGGCCGGCTGGACGATCTTCTACTGGGCGTGGTGGGTGTCGTGGACGCCGTTCGTCGGCATGTTCCTGGCGAAGATCTCGCGCGGACGCAGCATCCGCGAATTCGTCTTCGGCGTGATGGTGGTGCCGGTCGCGGTGTCGCTGGTCTGGTTCGCTGTCTTCGGTGGCACCGCCATCCGGCAGAACATGGACGGCGTCCTTCCGTTCGACCCGGCCACCGCGGCCAGCGAGGACACCCTGTTCGACGTGCTGGCCAACCTCCCGTGGACCGGGATCGCCTCGGCACTGGTGATGATCCTGGTCGCCATCTTCTTCGTCTCCGGCGCCGACTCGGCGTCACTGGTGATGGGAACCCTCAGCGAACGCGGCGCGGAGGAACCACGTCGCCTCACCACCATCTTCTGGGGTGTGCTCACCGGCGGCGTGGCGGCGCTGCTGCTCGCGATCGGCGGCGACGATCCCAACCACGAGGCGCTCAACGGCATCAAACAGATGGCGATCATCGCCGCCCTGCCGTTCGTCCTGGTGATGATCGGCATGTGCGTATCGCTGTTCATGGATCTGCGCCGCGACCCGCTGATCGTGTCGCGGCAGATCCTGGCCGGTCAGGTCGACGATCACATCCGCAAGCAGGCCGAGGTGATCAGCACCGGAGAGATGCCGGCCGTCGACGTCACGCCCATCGTCCCGCGCTCCGACTGACGTCGAGTGGGCGCCCATTCGCGTCGAGTGGGCGCCCATCGCGTCGACTGGGTATCAGCCCCAACTCGGCAGCCAGATCTGCTGGCGCCACATGGTCGGTGAGATGGGGGATGCGGTCAGGATCGGCCACAGCCAGGCGAAGTTGGCCACCACCAGCCCGACGTAGATGGCGACGACGAGGACCGCGAGGGCCTGACGTTCGGGTCTGGTACCGGGTACCGCCCGTCTCGAGCCGCGCAGGATGTCGCCGCAGCACAACGCCAGCCCCATCACCAGGAACGGTGCCAGGACGGTCGCGTAGAAGAAGTACATCTGCCGATCGAGTTCGATGAACCAGGGCAGGAAGCCGGCGGCGTAAGCGGTGACGACGGCGGCGTAGCGCCAGTCGCGACGGACGAACCACGACCACAGGCCCCACAACAGCATCGGCAGGGCCAGCCACCACATCGCGGGAGAGCCGATCAGCATCTGCGCGCGGACGCATTCGCCGCCGCCGCAGCGATCGGGTCCGTTCTCCAGTGCGTAGAGCATTGGACGCAGGCTCATCGGCCACGTCCAGGGTTTGGATTCCCACGGGTGATGGTTGCCCGCGGAATTGGTCAGGCCTGCGTGGAATTTGAGAATTCCGGCCTCGTAATACCAGAGTGAGCGCCACGCGCCGGGCACCCATGACCAGGTGCCGCCGGTGCCGATCGTGTTGCCCACCTGATAGCGGTACACCGACGTCTCGCCGGAGAACCACGGGATGAACGTCGCCAGGTAGATCGCGACCGGCATCACCGCCATGCTCAGACCCGACGGCACCACGTCGCGCATCAGGGTGCCCACCCACGGACGCTTCACGTGATAGGCGCGTCGCGCGGCGACGTCGAATCCGAGGGAGAGTAGCAGGAAGAAGATGACGTAGTAGATGCCGGACCACTTGGTGCCACAGGTCAGGCCGAGCATCACACCCGCGGTGAAGCGGTACCAGCGGAAACCCATCCGCGGCCCGTACACCGAATCGCCGATGCGGCCCTCGAGGTAGACCTTGTGCATGCGTGCGCGCACCTGATCGCGGTCGGCGATGACCGCGGCGAAGGTCGCGACGACGAACAAGGCCTGGAAGATGTCGAGCATGCCGAGCCGGGATTGGACGAACAGCACGCCGTCGCAGATCGCGAAGATGCCGGCGATCGCGCCGATCAGCGTCGAGCGTGTCATCCGGCGCACGGACGCGTAGATCATCACCACGATCGCGATGCCGGCGAGCGCGGACATGACGCGCCACCCCATCGGGGTGTACCCGAACATCGACTCGCCGATCGCGAGGAGCCACTTGCCGACCGGCGGATGCACCACCAGGCCGTAGGCCGGGTTGTCCTCGATCCAATTGCCGCCGGTGAGCACCTGCCAGCCCTGCGGGACGTAGTGCTTCTCGTCGAAGATCGGGGTGCCGTCATCGGTGGGCGTCCACAGCAGCCAGAACCGGGTGAGGGTGGCGATGGCGCCGATGATCAGGCCGACGATCAGCCCTCGCCGCCGATCCGTCGCCCCGAACAGTGGGGTCGGGATCTCCGGGCCCGGGGTCGGCGAGGTCGCATGCGCCGACGCCGTGATCTCGGCGCTGTGATGCGGCTCGCCCAATACGACGCCGCCGGCGGTGAGTGTCACTCGTCCGATCGTAATGGTCGGTTGGTGCCGGCTTACGCAGCCGTACGCTGTCGGCATGACTTTGCCGGATATGTCGTCACCGGACGGGCCGGGCGCGTTGGTCCTCGCGGCCACCCCGATGGGCCGCTACGACGACGCGTCGCCACGGTTGGTGGCGGCACTCGAGTCGGCCGACATCGTGGCGGCCGAGGACACCCGTCGCGCCCGCGCCCTGGCCGCGGGTCTGGGCGTGTCCATCGGCGGTGAGCTGATCAGCTACTACGACCAGGTGGAGGCCGCGCGCACGCCACGGCTGGTGGAGGCCATCGCCGGTGGGGCGACGGTGCTGCTGATCACCGACGCCGGGATGCCGTCGGTCAGCGACCCGGGGTACCGCGTGGTGGTCGCGTGCGCGGAGGCCGGCCTGCGGGTGACCGCGCTGCCCGGGCCGTCGGCGGTGACCACCGCACTGGCGGTGTCGGCGATGCCGTCGGAGCGGTTCAGTTTCGAGGGCTTCGCACCCCGCAAACCGGGGGCGCGACGCGACTGGCTGACGACGCTGCGCGACGAACCGCGCACCGCGGTGTTCTTCGAATCGCCCCACCGGCTGGCCGATCTGCTGGCGGTGGCCGCCGACGTGCTGGGTTCGGATCGTCGTGCGGCGGTCTGCCGGGAGCTGACGAAGACCTATGAGGAGGTGCGCCGCGGCACCCTGGCCGAACTCGCCGAATGGGCAGCGGCTGGGGTGAAGGGTGAGATCACCGTCGTCCTGAGCGGCGCCACGCCCGCCGAGGCCGACATCGACGATCTCGCCGCCCGGGCGCAGGCCCTCGCCGACGGTGGCATGCGGCTCAAGGCCGCGTGTGAGGAGGTCACCCGGGGAACCGGCGTCTCCCGACGTGAGGTGTATGAGGCGGTGCTGGCGGCGCGGTCGGAGTGAGGTGGCCGCGGACCGGCGGTTGTATATACTGTGAACTCGGCAGATATATGGTGGAGGTTGGAGATGACGAAACGACTGATCGATCTCGACGATGATCTACTGGCGGCGGCCCGAGCCGAGTTGAAGACGACCGGCGTGTCGGACACGGTTCGAGCGGCTCTACAACAGGCCGCGGCAGCGTCCGCGCGTGCGCGTCAGGTGGACTGGCTCGAACGCGGTGGACTGGCATCGATGACATCGTCGGACAACCGAGACGACGTGTGGCGCTGATTGCCCGCTACCTGATTGACACCAGTGCAGCCGCACGCATGACACACGCGTCGGTGGCTGCCCGGCTGGCACCACTCATCGACGCCGGGCTGGTGGCAACGACGGCGCAACTCGACGCGGAGGCGCTCTACAGCGCTCGCAATCGGCAAGAATACGAACAACTCTGGTCTGATCGTCGGTTGGCCTATGAGTACCTGGCCACCGACGATGAGCACTGGCGGTATGCTCTCGATGCCCAGCACGAGTTGTCACGCACCGGGCGACACAGAGCAGTCGGTATGGCCGATTTGTTGATCGCGGTGATTGCCGCATCGAGTGGCGTAACGGTGATCCACTACGATCACGACTTCGACATCGCGTCAGAAGTGATCGAGTTCCGTCATCGTTGGGTCGCCACACCCGGATACTTGCGCTGATTCCCCGCTGACGGTGTCCGCCCGCAACACCGCGTCGATCTGCTCGGCGTAGATCGCGTGGAAGTTCTCCGACGGGTGGAATCCGTCGGCGGCGAAGAGATCGGCACCGCCGGGTGGCACGAACCGCGCGAAGCGGCCGATGCCGGCGAAACCCGCGGACACCTGCGACGCGATGTCGTCGAAATGTGCTGCGCGCGCACCCAATACGGTGGCCAGGGTGCGCGGCAACGCCGGACACATCTGCAGCATCGGGACCGGCAGCAGCACGATTCGCGCGGATTCGGCCGCGCCGGAAGTGATCTCGGCCAGCAGTGCGGTGAGTTCGGTACGCCAGCGACGCGGGGTGTGCATGTTCTTCGTGTCGTTGGCGCCCACTGACACGATCACCACGTCCGCGTTCGCGAGCAGGTCCGGGTCGATGAGTGTGATCACTTCGCCTGCGGTGTAGCCGGTTCGGGCGCGGACGTGCCATGCCACCTCACCGCCGAGTCGTTCGGCGAGTCGCCCGGCGACGCCACCGGCGAGGGTGTGGTGGTGATGCGCCACGCCGACCCCGCCGGCGAGGCTGTCACCGATCACGAGGAGTCGTGTTGTCCCACCGCCGGTGTCGCCGGTGATCACACCGTCGTCGCCGTCGGCCTGGGGGAGGCGCAGGACGATTCGCTGGGCGCGCAGACCCTGCCACAGCGCGGTCGGGGTCCGCCATCTCGCTGCGGTCGCCAGTGTCACGATTCGCGGCACGACATTCCCTCCTCGAGATCGACTGTGGCGGTGGCGGTCACGATGCTGGCGGCCTTGTCGAGGCATTCCTGCCATTCGCGCGCCGGATCGGAGTCGATGGTGATGCCGCCGCCGACACCGAGGTGTAGCCCGCCGTCCGGAGCGATCTCGACGGTCCGGATGGCCACGTTGAGGTCGAGGAGACCGTCGGGTCCGGCCAGGCCGACCGCGCCGCAGTACACACCGCGCGCGTGGGATTCCCAGTCCTCGAGGAGTTCTCGGGCCCGGATCTTGGGGGTCCCGGTCACCGACGCCGGCGGCCAGGTCGCCTCCAGCAGTCCGGAGTTGCCCACCTCGGGTGGCAGGATCGCCTGGACCCGGGACACCAGGTGCCACACCCCCGGCGCGGCGACCACTTCGAGGAGGCTGGTGACGTGCACCGAACCGGTGACCGCGACACGGCTCAGATCGTTGCGGACCAGATCGACGATCATCACATTCTCGGCGATGTCCTTGGTCGAGGCGGCCAAGAGGTTCGGATCGGCGTCGGCCGGCAGCGTGCCCTTGATGGGTGAGGACGTCACGATGTTCCCCGTCCGGCGCAGGAAGCTCTCCGGGGAGAAACTGGTCACCGCGCCCCAATCGCCTTGCAGAAAAGCGGATTTCGCGGGTCGGGTGGTGGCGGTCAGGTCGCAGTAGAAGTCGAGGGGTGCCCCGTCGAGGGCGCCGTCGAACCGGGTGCACACGCACGCCTGATAGATCTCGCCGGCTCGAATGGCCTCGAGACATTCCTCGATGGCGGCGAGGTGGTGATCACGATCCGGTGGCGTCCACGTCGCGGCCCAGCCGGCTCGGGACGGCGCCGTCGCCCACGACCGCTCCACCACATCGTCCACCCACGCCGGGGGCGTCGAGTCGTCGGCGGACACCGTGTGCCACCGTCCCTCCCGCAGCACCAGCAGATGGGCCGTGACGCCGCCCGCACTCACCGGCAGCGCCGCCTCGTCCCGTCGTCGACCGTCGAATCCGCGGTAGCCCAACCAGAATCGGTCCGGCCGATCCTCCGGCAGGTGACCGGCCCGGATGTCGATGGACGGTGCGATCACCGCGTCGGCATCCCACCAGTCGCCGATCAGTGCGGCCGGCGGGGGGAGGCCGCGTTCACGGGTGTGGGCATGCAGCGCCCGCAGGACGTCCGGTGCGGTGGCCGACATTCCCTCCGGTCATCCCTCGTAACGCGGGAAAACCGGTGTGGGCTTGGGCAACTGCGATCCCGGCGTGAGTCGGTCGGCCACGGCGGTGAAGTCGCGGCGCTCGCCGACCGTCAACAGATCGAGCAGCTTCCCACACGACGTCGGCAGTACCGGCTGGGCCAGCAGTGCGACGACGCGGACCACTTCGGCGCAGACGTAGAGCACGGTGCCGGTGCGTTCCAGATCGGTCTTCGCCAGTTTCCACGGTTCCTGGGCGGAGATGTAACGATTCGTGTCGGCCAGCACCGACCACAACGCCTCGAGGCCGAGGTGGATGGCCTGGTTGTCGAAGTGGGTGCGCACCGTCGGCAGCAATTCGCCTGTGGCGGTGAGCAACGTCTGATCGGCGTCGGTGAACTCACCCGGGCTGGGCACCACCGAGTCGAAGTACTTGCCGATCATCGACAGCGTGCGTTGGGCGAGGTTGCCGAACTCGTTGGCGAGATCGGCGTTGATGCGCGCCACGATCGCCTCGGCGGAATACGATCCGTCCTGACCGTAGGACACCTCGCGCAGGAAGAAGTACCGCACCGGATCGAGGCCGAACTCGTCGATGAGGTTGTCGGGGTCGACGACGTTGCCGACGGACTTGCTCATCTTCTCGCCCTTGTTGAACAGGAAGCCATGGGCGAACACGCGTTTCGGCAGCTCGATGCCCGCGCTCATCAGGAACGCCGGCCAGTACACGCAATGGAAGCGGATGATGTCCTTGCCGATCACATGCAGATCCGCCGGCCAGTACCTCTCGAATGTCGTTGTGTCGTCCGGGAATCCGACGCCGGTCAGATAGTTGGTGAGGGCGTCCACCCAGACGTACATGACGTGATCGGGGTGCCCGGGCACCGGCACTCCCCAGTCAAAGGTGGTGCGCGACACCGACAGATCGGTCAACCCGCCCTTGACGAAGCTGATCACCTCGTTGCGGCGGACATCCGGCCCGATGAACTCCGGGTGGCTCTCGTAGAGATCGAGGAGCTTGTCCTGGTAGGCCGACAAACGGAAGAAGTAGGTCTGCTCCTCGGTCCAGGTGAGGACGTGACCGTTGTCGGTGGCCACGCGCTCACCGGCGTCGTTGACCTCGGTGTCGGACTCGGCGTAGAACAGTTCGTCGCGGATGTCGTACCAGCCGGAGTAGGCATCGAGATAGATGTCGCCGGCCTCGCTCATGCGCTGCCAGATGGCCTCCGATGCACGCTTGTGATCGTCGTCGGAGGTGCGGATGAACCGGTCATAGCTCGATCCGAGCCGGTCCTGGAGTTCCTGGAACCGGTCGGAGTTGCGGCGCGCGAGCTCGGCGGTCGGGATGCCCTCCTTCTCCGCGGTCTGCTGCATCTTCTGACCGTGGACGTCGGTGCCGGTGAGGAACCGGACGTCGAAGCCGTCGAGTCGCTTGAACCGCGCGAGGGCGTCGGCCGAGATGTACTCGTAGGCGTGCCCGATGTGCGGGGCGCCGTTCGGGTAGGCGATCGCGGTGGTCAGGTAATACGGGCGGCCGGCGCCGTGGGAGGTCGGGCCGTCCGACGAGCCTGCGTCGGTGCTGGTCAGATCAGTGGGCATAGTGGTTGTCAGGATACTGGGTGCATGCGGTCGGCCCGACCCGTGGCCCGGCGGCGCTCGCCTCTCGCCGACCGCCGCCTCTGGGGAGTGGCCACGACACGGAATCGTCGACATTGTCCGCAGGTGAGCTCCGAGCGCACGGCCTAGGCTGGTGGCCATGGTGATGGCTGACCGCCCCGAGGTGGAGACCGCGTCCGGACCGGTGACCGCGCTGACGTTGGTCGGCCTGGCCGACGGCATGCTCAACGGCCTGGCCAGGGTGCCGTTCCGCAGATTCTGGAACGGGCCGAGCGGGCTGCTCGACAATGTCGGGCAATCGGTCACCCGGCAGGCGGTGCGGTCGTTCATGGGCTACATCGTCGGCCTGCCGATCGAGGAGTTCCGGTCGATGGAGAAGGTTCTCGACGACCTGTGCCGTGTGGTCATCCCGCCGTTCATCCACCTCACCGACGACGTCGAGGTCACCGACGACGAGATCAACGGTGTGCCCGGTCTCTGGTTGCGCTCGCGCGCCAGTTCGGACGAGTTCGTCGACGACGACCAGCGCAAGACCGCGATCGACGGCACCATCCTCTACCTGCACGGCGGCGGCTACATCGGCACGACACCGATGATGTACTCGGCCTTCGCCGCGTCGCTGGTCAGTGGTACCGGCTGCGAGGTCTTCATCGCCGACTACCGGATGGCACCGGAGTTCCCGTTCCCGGCCGGTGTGCATGACGCCGCCGACGTCTACCGGGGTCTGCTGGAACGCGGTGTCGACGCCGATCACCTGGTGATCGCGGGCGACTCCGGCGGCGGTGGCCTGGCGACCTCGCTGGCCGGGTACCTCCGCGAGGTCGGGCTGCCCCGCCCGGCTGCGGTCGCCCTGTTCTCGCCCGAGGTCGATCTCGACATGGACCATCCGTCGATCACCGAGAACGCGAGCACCGACATCCTGCCGTGGAATGTGCCGGTCACCCCGTACCTGCACGGCGTGCAGCCCGACGACAAACGCGTGTCGATGGTCTACGCCGAACCGGACGACGAGTGGTTCCCGCCCACCTTCGTGTGCTGGGGTGCAGACGAGATGTTCCGCGATCCGATCCGCGACTTCGTCACCTCGCTGGAGAAGGCGGGTATCGAGGTGACCGCACTCGAGGAGCGGGGCATGTTCCACGTCTTCCCGATCCTGATGCCGTGGGCGGAGAGTTCGCACGAGGTGTACCGCACACTCAATGAGTTCGTCGGCCGGCATGTCGCATCCGATCCGGAGGCGACGCCGACCCACTGACGCCGACCCACTGACGCCGACGTGGGGAGGATTTTCGCCGTCGACGTCCTCGGCAGGTGCAGGAACGTGTCATTCGGGGCGCGCATTCGCGCCGTACGTCGATCGTGACCACGCGCTCGTTTGGCCCGGATTCGGCGGTCCCCATACCCTGGCGGCATGGTGATGGCTGATCGAGACGACGTTGACACGGCGTCGGCGCCGATTACGGCGCTGGCCGTGGTGGGCCTTGCCGAGACGATGCTCAACGGTTTGGCGCGGGTCCCGTTCACGCAACCCTGGCGCGGCCCGGGTGGCCTTCTCGACAACGTCGGACAGTCGGTGACCCGGCAGACGATCCGGGCGTTCATGGGATATTCGATGGGCCTTCCCATCGAGGAGTTCCGGTCGATGGAGAAGATCATCGACGACATCTGTCAGGTGGTCCTGCCGCCGGTCATCGGGGTGGCCGGGAAGGTGGAGATCGTCGACGACGAGATCGGTGGGGTTCCCGGGATCTGGTGCCGGGCCAAGGACAGTTCCGATTCCTATGTCGACGGTGACGGAACCAAGAGTTCGATCAACGGCACGATCCTGTACCTGCACGGCGGCGGCTACATCGGTACATCACCGATGATGTACTCGGCGTTCGCGGCCGCCCTGGTGCGGATCACCGGCTGTGAGATCTTCATCGCCGACTACCGGATGGCGCCGGAATTCCCCTTTCCGGCAGGCATTCTCGACGCCGCCGACGTCTATCGGGGCCTGCTCGGACGTGGGGTCGACCCGGATCATCTGATCGTCGCCGGGGATTCCGGTGGCGGCGGACTGGCCACCTCGCTGGTGTCCTACCTGCACGACCACCAGCTGCCGAAACCCGCTGCGCTGGGGCTGTTCTCGCCGGAGGTCGATCTCGATCTGGACCATGACTCGGTGGTCGACAACGCCGCCCACGACATCCTGCCGTGGAGCATTCCGGTCGCCCCGTACCTGAAAGGCGTGCAGCCCAACGACGCCCGGGTCTCCGCGGTCTATGGTCACCCCGACCCGGAATGGTTCCCGCCGACCTTCGTCTGTTGGGGTGAGGTGGAGATGTTCCGGGACGGCATCCGGCAGTTCGTGCGCAATCTCGAGGCCGCCGACGTACAGGTGATGGCGATGGAGGAACGCGGCATGTTCCACGTCTTCCCGATCCTCATGCCGTGGGCCGAATCGAGCAAACGGGTGTTGCGCAAGCTCGGTGAGCTCGCGAACCGTTACGTCACCCCGGATCCGGGTGCGTCACCGACGCATTGACGGATCCGGGGTGCCCGGTGCCAGGTGCGGCGGCGCTTCTACAGCAGGCGCTGATACGGCTCGCATCCCGGCGGTGCCTTGGGCGGGTCGCGTCGTTCGATCTCCGGGATCGGCATGCTCACCGGTGTGCCCTCGGTGAGGGTGAACTTCTCGCCGTGGTGGGCCAGATCGATCGCCGGACCCGACAGCAAACGATAGGTGGCGGTCGACTTGTCAATGGCGACAACGATCTTGGAGTCCCGGACGATCATGCGGAAGGACAGGTAGTCCAGCTTGCTGGGCAGTCGCGGGGCGAAGGTGATGTGTCCGCCGAAGTCGCGCATACCGCCGAAGCCGGCCACGCAGTCGGTCCACGCGCCGGCCAGGGCGGCGATGTGGAGGCCGCTGGCGACGTTGTCGTGCAGGTCGTGCAGGTCGGTGAACACCGATTCGGCCATCAGGTCGTAGGCCAGATCGAGGTAGCCGACCTCGGCCGCGGTGACCGCCTCACAACACGCCGACAGTGACGAGTCACGCACCGTCAGCGGATAGTAGTAGTCGAAGTTGCGTAGCTTCTGCTCGGGCGTGAAGGCGTCGCCGAACATGTACATCGCGAACACCAGATCGGCCTGCTTGACCACCTGCTTGCGATACAGGTCGAAGTACGGATAGTTCAGCAGCAGTGGGTATTTGCCCTTCGACTCCTCGAAGTCCCAGGCGCCGAGCAGGGTGAACGCCTCACACTGCTGATGCACCCCGAGGGCCTCGTCGTAGGGCAGCGTCATGTCGTCGGCGCACGATTCCCAGTGTGCGGTCTCGGCATTGGTGACGCCGAACTGCTGAGCGAGATCGGGGCGTCGATGCACCGCGGCGATCGCGTCGCGGAAGTTCTGTTGCGCAGCGAGATTGGTGAAGACGTTGTTGTTGACGACCGCGGTGTACTCGTCGGGCCCGGTGATGCCGTCGATGCGGAAATTGCCGTTGATGTCGTGATGGCCCATGCCGGCGAACAGGCGCGCGGTCTCCACCAGAAGTTCGACGCCACACTCGGTTTCGAACTGCTCGTCGTGAGTGGCGCGCAGGTAGCGCCCGGTCGCGTTGGCGATGTCGGCGCTGACGTGCACGCCCGCGGTTCCCGCCGGCCAGTAGCCCGAACACTCGTCACCGTTGATCGAGCGCCACGGGAACATGGCGCCGCGCTGGGCCAATTCGGCCGCACGCGATTTCGCCTTGTCGATGGTGGCGTGACGCCACCGCAGTTCCTCGCCGGCCGCGGCGGGCACGGTGTAGGTGAGCATCGGCAGGATGAAACTCTCGGTGTCCCAGAAGGTGTGGCCGTCGTAGCCGGGACCGGTGAGTCCCTTGGCCGGGATGGCGCGGGACTGGCCACGGGCGCCGGCCTGCAGGACGTGGAACAACGCGAACCGGACCGCCTGCTGCAGTTCGGGATCGCCGTCGACCTCGACGTCGGCGTCGCGCCAGAAGTCGTCGAGGTAGCGGCCCTGATCGGCTTTCAGTGATTCCCAGCCGGTTTCCATCGCCATGGCCAGCGCGGCGTCGACCTGTGCGCGCAGGGCGGGCACCGATCGTCGGGCCGACCAGCCGTATCCGATGTACTTGGTCAGGCTGAGCTTGGTGCCCTGCGGGACGTTGGCGGCCACGGTCAGGCGTGCCAGATCACCGTCGGCGCGGATGAAGGTGTCCGCACGGTCCGGGAAGTCGATCTCGTGATCCATACCCGCGGCCATGTGCAGACCGGACTTCTTGGTGTGGTGGACCAGGATTCCCCAGTAGTTGCGGCAGGTCGCCAGGTCGGAGACCAACGGCGAATCCAGCGCCGCGGCCAGACGCGGATCGTTGCCGGGAAGCGGAACCGGTTCGTTGGCAAGCAGATCCGACTGCAGGACGAGTTTCATGTCCTCGTCGATCGGCTCCACCTCGTAGTGGATGGCGGCGATGGTGCGTTTGGTGAACGACACCAGACGTTCGGACCGGATGCGCACGGTGCGGCCCGTCGGCGAGGTCCACAGGGTGTTGCGTCGCAACGTGCCGGTGCGGAAGTCGAGGACCCGCTCATGCTCCTCGGTGCGTCCGTAGCGCAGGTCCATCGGCTCGTCCTCGACGAGCAGGCGGATGATCTTGCCGTCGGTCACGTTGACCACGGTCTGGCCGGATTCCGGGTAACCGTAACCACTTTCGGCGTACGGCAGGCCGCGCTGTTCGTAGTACCCGTTCAGGTAGGTACCCGGATGGTCGACGGGTTCACCCTCTTCGAAGGTGCCACGAAGGCCGAGGTGGCCGTTCGACAGGGCGAAGAGTGTCTCGGTGCGACCGAGCATGTCGATGTCGAGCCCTCGCCAGCGCAGCTGCCAGGGGTGGACGTCGAATCCGAATGCGTGATCACTGGTACTCATGCAGGCAGCAATTCCTCGAGATCGTTGACGACGATGGATGCTCCGGCGGCCGTCATCGACGCGGCCTGGGTGCCACCGACCCGGTCGATGCCGACGACATAGCCGAAGTTGCCGGCGGCGCCGGCCTGAATTCCGGAGATCGCATCCTCGAAGACGGCCGCGGCGGCCGGCTCCACACCCATGCGCTGCGCGCCGAGCAGATACGAATCCGGTGCCGGTTTACCCGGCAATCCTGCTGCGGCGGTTTCCAGTCCGTCGACGCGCACCTCGACGAACTTCGACAGATCGGCCGCGTCGAGGACGGCCTTGCCGTTCTTCGACGACGTCACCACCGCGATCCGCAGTCCCGCGTCGCGGGCCGCCTCGAGGTAGCGCACCGATCCCGGGTACGGGTTGACGCCGTCGCTTTCGAGGCTGGCCAGGAACATGTCGTTCTTGCCGCTGCCGATCGTGTCGGCATCGGCGGTGGAGACATCGTCGATGCCGCGGGAGGCGAGGAACGCCCGCACGCCGTCATCGCGGGGCCGGCCGTCGACGTAGTCGAGGTAGTCCTGCTCGGTGAACGGGGTGAATGCGTCGCCATCCCGCTTGCGCAGGAAGGCGTCGAAGGCGGCCTTCCACGCCCGTTGATGGAGGACAGCGGTACTGGTGAGGACGCCGTCGAGATCGAAAAGTGCGACGGTGACCGTATCTGGCAAACCCAACACGTTGGCAAACGCTACCTGTCTGCGGCGGATCGGGCTCGGTATGCACGGATGTCGGCGCGGGCACCCGAATCCGAGCCGTCCAGATGATGAGAAATCCGGTGGACGTCGCCGACGCGAATGATCAAACATGGGGCCATGTCTCGTCGTTTAGCGCAGGTCGATGTGTTCGCGTCCGCTCCGATCACCGGAAACCCGGTGGCCGTCGTCCTCGACGCCGACGGCATCGACGACGAGCAGATGGCCGCCTTCGCGCGGTGGACCAATCTGTCGGAGACGACCTTCGTGCTGCCGCCCACCGATCCGACCGCCGACTACCGGTTGCGGATCTTCACTCCTGGTGGCGAACTGCCCTTTGCGGGGCACCCCACTCTCGGGTCCGGGCACGCATTCCTCGCGACAGGAGCCGACATCACCGGCGAGTACCTCGTCCAGGAATGCGGTGTCGGACTGGTGCGTATCCGACGCGACGGGCAGCGTCTCGCGTTCGCCGCACCGCCGCTGAGCAGGTCCGGTCCCGTCGACGCCGCCACCGTCACCGAGGTGACCGCGGCCCTGGGCGTCGATCCCGCGCACGTTCTCGCAGCCGAATGGGTCGTCAACGGACCCGAGTGGATGGTCCTGCAGCTCGACTCGGCGCAACGCGTCCTCGACGTACGTCCGGACTTCGCCGCGCTCGGTGACCACGAGGTCGGGATCGTCGGCGAGCATTCCGACGCCACCCGCCCCGAGCCGGGGGTCCTGTTCGAGGTGCGGGCCTTTGCTCCCGGCGACGGGGTGCCCGAGGATCCGGTGACCGGCAGCCTCAACGCCGGCATCGCGACGTGGCTGCGACGCGACGGCCGCGCACCGCAGAGCTACGTCGCCGCCCAGGGGACCGCACTCGGGCGGGCCGGTCGGGTGTTCGTCACAGACGACGGCGACGACATCTGGATCGGCGGTGAGAGCACGACGGTGATCACCGGAACCGTCGAACTCTGAGCGGAGCGGGGACATCCGCCCGGATCGTGCCCCATACAGTGGGGCCCATGTCCGCCGCCGACAGCCCGACCCCCGCTGACAGCGCTCACTCCCGCGTTGACAGCGCCCAGAATCCCACTGACAGCGCCCAGAATCCCACTGACAGCGCCCAGAATCCCACTGACAGCGCCCCCGTCAAAGAACTGAGCGCCAAGGAGGCCAAGAAGCGTCGCCGTCGTGAGCCGCCGCCGGATCCGGAGCCGTTGCCCGGCCTCGTCGACGCCCACACCCATCTCGCCGCGTGCGGTGGCCGTGACCCGGAGTCGGTGCGGGCGATCCTCGACCACGCCGACGCCGTCGGGGTCGGGCAGGTGATCACCGTCGCCGACGACATGATCGACGCGCGGTGGGCGGTCGACGCCGCGCGATGGGACGAGCGGGCGTTCGCGGCGGTGGCACTGCACCCCACGCATGCCGGCGACCTCGACGACGCCGCCCGCGCCGAACTCGAGCAGATGGCGGTCGACCCGCGGGTGGTGGCGATCGGGGAGACGGGGCTGGATTACTACTGGCCCGGTCGCTCGGAGTCGGCGGCCGAACCCGCCGTCCAGAAGGACGCCTTCGCCTGGCATATTGATCTCGCCAAGCGCGTCGGCAAGCCGTTGATGATCCACAACCGCGAGGCCGATCGCGATCTGCTCGACATTCTCGCGGCCGAAGGGTCGCCCGACGTCGTGATCATGCATTGCTTCTCCGGTGACCGAAACGTTGCACGCGAATGCATAGATCGCGGGTATCTGCTGAGTTTCGCCGGAACTGTGACATTCGCCAATGCCGCGGAGCTTCGTGAGGCGGCTCGTCTGGTGCCCGTTGAGCAGATCCTGGTGGAGACCGATGCGCCGTTCCTCACCGCGCATCCCTACCGTGGCCAGCCAAATCAGTCGTATTGCCTGCCATACACGGCGCGTGGACTTGCCGACATCCGCCAAACGGACGACGTGACGATGGCTCGGCAACTCGGCGTCAACGCGCGACGCGTCTACCGGCTACCTTTGCGCTGAGCAAACTGTCTCGTTATCGTATTGTGATCCGTCAGCCTGTGGGGGTTCCAGACGGACGCCACGTTCCCGATCAGGATGCTTCACCTTGTCTGTTTTAGCGAAGATTCACACGTTGGACTCGATGCGTGCGCGCGTCGCCATCGGAGCGGTGCTGTGCACCGTCGCCGCCGGTGGCGTGATGGGCGTGACGATGCACAAGAACGTCACCATCGACGTCGATGGACAGAAGATCCAGGTCGCCACCATGTCCATGGACGTCGACTCACTGCTGAACTCGCAGGGCTACGACCCGGCCAACGGCGACGTCGTCGAACCGGCACTGGACTCGTCGTTCTCCGACGGGCAGACCATCGTCTTCCACCGCAAGAAGCAGGTCGTCCTCGACGTCGAGGGCCAGCGACGTGTCGTCGAGACCACCGCGGTCAACGTCAACGATCTCCTCGCGCAGCAGGGTCTGTCCCACGGTGACGACGCCACCAACTTCAACGCCGGTGGTCCGATCCCGGTCAACGGCGCGGTTGTCGACGTCACCCTGCCGAAGAAGCTCATCATCATCGACGGCGGCGTGCCGTCGATCAAGAGCGTGCCGGCCGAAACGGTGTCCGAGGCCCTCGCCGACATCGGCGCCCCGCTCGCCGACACCGACAAGGTCACCCCGGCCGCGACCGCCAAGGTCGCCGACGGCATGACCATCAACGTGACCCGCATCCGCACCACCGAGACGACGGTGCCCGAGAACATCACCGCACCTGACATCACCCAGGACGATCCGACGCTGATCAAGGATCGCCGCGTGGTGGTCAAGCCCGGTACGCCCGGCAAGGCCAACGTCCGCTACGAGGTGACCACCGTCAACGGCAAGGTCGTCAAGCGCGTCAAGGTCGGCCAGGAGGTCCTCACCCAGCCGGTCGCCGCGACCGTCCGGGTCGGCACCAAGCCGGGCGCCCCGTTCGTGCCCGTCGGCGTCTGGGATCAGCTCGCACAGTGCGAGGCCACCGGCAACTGGGCCATCAACACCGGCAACGGCTTCTACGGCGGCGTCCAGTTCGACCAGAACACCTGGGAACGCTGGGGCGGCCTCGAGTACGCACCGCGCGCCGACCTGGCCACCCGCGAGGAGCAGATCGCGATCGCGCAGAAGACCCAGGCAGCTCAGGGCTGGGGTGCGTGGCCGTCGTGCTCGGCCAAGCTGGGCCTGCGCTGAGCATCGACGACGCTGGGTCCGGGGACGATTCCGGACGGCTCCTGGGACCCGCGCAGATCCGTCGGCTCGCCGACGAACTGGGTGTCCGTCCCACCAAGACGCTCGGACAGAACTTCGTCCATGACGCCAACACGGTGCGACGCATCGTCGCTGCCTCCGGGGTCGGACCCGATGACGTCGTCCTCGAGGTCGGACCGGGTCTCGGATCGCTGACACTGGCGTTGCTCGGCACCGTCTCGCGGGTGATCGCGGTCGAGATCGACCCGGTGCTTGCCGGTCGGTTGCCGCAGACCGCGGCGGACTACGCACCCAACGGATCGCTGGACGTGGTCACCGCAGACGCCATGACCGTGCGCGCCGACGACCTGCCGGCCGCACCCACCGCGCTCGTCGCCAATCTGCCGTACAACGTCGCGGTCCCGGTGCTGCTGCACCTGATGAGTGAATGTCCCACCATCGCAACGGCTTTGGTGATGGTGCAGGCCGAGGTCGCCGACCGGCTGGCCGCGCCGCCGGGCAACAAGGTCTACGGGGTGCCCAGCGTGAAGGCACGCTACTTCGGTGACGTCGCGCGCGCGGGCGCGGTGGGACGCAACGTGTTCTGGCCCGAACCCAAGGTGGAATCGGGCCTGGTGCGCATCGACCGCCGCGACACGTACTCCACCGATCCCGCCCGGCGCGCCGCGGTGTTCGCGGTCATCGACGCGGCCTTCGCTCAGCGCCGCAAGACCATGCGCTCGGCGCTGGCGACATGGGCCGGCTCACCCGCCGAGGCCGAACGACGCCTGCGCGCCGCCGACATCGATCCGCAGATCCGCGGCGAGAAACTCGACGTCGACGATTTCGTGCGGTTGGCGCAGGTGGCCGCCTCAACCGGAGGCTGAGCGGAGCTTGTCCAGCAGCGCCGGTGCCACCTCGTCGAGGAAACGCTCCTGGCTGCCGCCGCCGATCTGCACCAGCGCGACGTCACTGAAGCCCGCCTCCCAGTAGGGGCGAATCCCGTCGACCAGCTCGTCGAGGTCGGGTCCGCACGGGATGTTCGCGGCCACATCGTCTTTCGTGACGAACTGGGTCGCAGCGGCAAAGCCGGCAGTGGTGGGGAGGTTGGCGTTGACGTCCCAGCCGCCGGCGAACCAGCGGAACTGCTCATGGGCACGCGTCACGGCGACATCGCGATCGGGGTCCCAGCAGATCGGGATCTGGCCGATGGCGCGGGCCGGGGCGAGTGCGGGGCCCTGCCCGATGGAGGTGGTGTCCGGGTGGGCGTTCCACTGCTCGATGATGTCCGCGCTGGGTTCGACGGCGATGAGATGGTCTGCCGGCGGACCGAATTCGTCGATGCCACGGCTCCCCGACACCGCCACACCGATGGGGACCCCGTCGGCGGGGAGATCCCAGAGACGGGCCGAATCGACCTGGAAGAACTCCCCGCGATGGTCGACGACGCCGCCGTCGAGAAGCGCGCGGATGATCTCGATGGCCTCGGTCAGCATGGATTGCCGTTCACCGAGGGCGGGCCATCCCGCACCGACGACGTGCTCGTTGAGGTTCTCGCCGCTACCGAGTCCGAGGATGAATCGGCCGTCGGAGAGCAACTGCATCGTGGCCGCCTTCTGCGCGATCACCGCCGGGTGATAGCGCATCGTGGGACAGGTCACGTAGGTCATTAGTTCGACGTCGTCGGTGGCGTGGGCGACCGCGCCGAGCACCGACCACGCGTACGGGGCATGTCCCTGCGCCGACAGCCAGGGTGAGTAGTGGTCGCTGGAAACCTCGAAATCGAAACCCGCCGATTCCGCCGCGATCGCATCGCGGACCAGCTGCCGGGGGCCGGCCTGTTCGGTCATGAGGGTGTAGCCAAAACGTGTCGCCATGATCTCGCTCTCTGCCTCCGGAGAACTCCGGTGGCAAGGTGGAGTGGGGGATGTGGGCACGTGGTCTGGACCCGGGAGGAGCATCTGTGGATTCATCAGGATCGACCGACGGTCGCCGTGACACGGGATCGTCGGATCGGGCCGGGCCGGATGGCGGCTCGGTCGACACCGTGCTCCTCGACGTCGACGGTACGCTCATCGACTCCGGCTACCTGCACGCTCTGGCATGGCAGCGGGCGTTCGCCGCTCACGGGCTCACCCCGCCGTGGTGGCGTGTGCACCGGGCCATCGGCATGGGCGGCGATCTGCTGGTTCGGGAGGTCTGTGGGTCCGAGGTCGAGGATGCCCTCGGCGACCGATTGCGCGATGAGTGGGCCGAACGGTACCGCGAGGTCCTGCCGGAGGTACGTGCCATCCCCGGCGCATCCGACCTCGTCCGTGCGTTGACCCGCTCCGGCTACCGGGTGGCGATCGCGTCGTCGGGAGCCCGGGAGTTCACCGACGCCGCACTCGAGCGTCTCGGACTCGCCTCGACCGACGTCGACGTCGTGACCAGTGCCGATGATGCCGACAACTCCAAGCCGGCCCCGGACCTGCTCACCGTGGCGCTGCGCCGGGCCGGTGGTAGCAGTGCGGTCCTGGTCGGTGACAGCGTGTGGGACGTCGCCGCGGCGACAGCGGCGGGCATGTCCTGTGTGGCCGTCCGCACCGGTGGCACCGCGGCCGCCGAACTACTCGACGCCGGCGCGGTTCGGGTCGTCGACGATGTCGCGGTGCTTCTGGACACGCGATGGCGGCCGTGACCGGGATGAACGCCTACTCTGGATCCCCGTGTCCCCAGCATCCCTGTCGGTGATCTCCGACGCCGTGACGGTGCGCGTGCCCGCCAAGGTCAACCTGCACCTCGGCGTCGGCCCGCTGCGCGATGACGGCTACCACGATCTGGTGACGGTCTATCAGGCACTATCGCTCTACGACGACGTCACGGTGGCGCGTGCCGCGGGTCTGTCGGTCGAGATGACCCGCGACAGTGGTCGCGGCGCCGACGTCGCGGAGGTGCCCCTCGACGACGACAACCTCGCGGTGCGCGCCGTGCGAGCACTCGGTGAGTACGCCGGTCGTGATCCCAAGGTGGCCATCGAAATCGTCAAACGGATTCCGGTGGCCGGGGGTATGGCCGGCGGCAGCGCCGACGCGGCGGGCGCGCTGGTCGCATTGGCGGCGTTGTGGAAACTCGACATCCCGCGCGCCGATCTCCTGGACATCGCAGCCGGTCTCGGCAGCGACGTGCCGTTCTCGGTGCAGGGTGGCACCGCCCTGGGCACCGGCCGCGGTGAGCAGCTCATGCCGATGCTCGCGCGCGGGGAACTGCACTGGGTGCTGGCCTTCGCGCGCGACGGACTGTCCACGCCCTCGGTATTTCGTGAACTCGACCGGCTCCGCGCCGACCGTGACCTGACACCGGACCCCGACGAGCTCCGGCCCGACGCACTCGTCCAGGCGCTCGCCGCGGGTGACCCCCACGTCATCGCCCCCTTGCTGCACAACGATTTACAGCCGGCGGCGCTGAGCCTGCAGCCGGGTCTGCGTCGCACGTTGCGCGCCGGAATCGATGCCGGCGCCCTCGGCGGCATCGTCTCCGGGTCCGGCCCGACGTGCATGTTCCTGTGCGCCGACGCGGATGCGGCCGTCGCGGTGGCCGCCGAACTGTCCGGCGCCGGCGTGGCCCGTTCGGTACGCACCGCATCGGGTCCGGTCAGTGGTGCGACGCGGCAGGTGCCGAGCGCGTGAGCAGACGACGCATGCACTCGACCGTGACGACGGCGGGTGTCCTCGGGACTGCGCTGAGCGCGGCGGTCACCGCCGGTGTGATCACCGCCGCACCCGCCTCGGCCGCGCCGCTGGCCGGCCGGGTGCTGAGCGCCGAATCGATTGCCGCCGAAGACCTTCCGCCCGGCGCCGCATCGGGCGAGCGGGTCACCTACGTGACGCGTGACCAGAACGATCGGATGGCCCTGTCCACCGGGGTCGTCTACGTCCCGAAGGGCACGGCACCGAGCGGCGGGTGGCGCATCTTCTCGTGGGCGCACGGCACCACCGGGATCGCCGATCAGTGCGCACCGAGCCGCACCCGCAAGGGCAGCGGCGTCGACCGGCCCGTCATCGACGCACTCGAGGCCGGCTATGCCGTCACCGCCACCGACTACGCCGGTCTCGGCGCCGCGGGCGAGACCGAATACCTCGGTGGACGGGCGGCCGCACACTCGGTGATCGACATGATCCGCGCCGCCCGCTCGACCGAGGCGAGCCTGGGTACCGAGTGGGTGTCGGTGGGCCACTCCCAGGGCGGGCACGCCGCACTCTTCGCCGGGCACGAAGCGCCGTCGTACGCACCGGAACTCGATCTGCGGGAGATCCTCGCGATCGCACCGGCCTCGGGGATCGAGGGGGTGCTCACCAAGTCGTTCACCCCGAGCGTGCCGAGCCTGGGACGGGTCAACACCGTCAGTGCGCTCTACCTCTACATCCTGGCCGGGCTCGATCATGCCCGGCCGGACCTGCACATCACCGACCGGCTCTCCGACGACGGCAAGCGCTATCTCGATATGGCCCGGTCACAGTGCAACGGCGAGGTGTCCGACGCGCTGCGGTCGGTGTCACCGGGATCGCTGTTGGACGAACCGCTGGGCGACGACGCCGTCACCGCCGCACTCGCCGACTACACCCGCGTCCCGACCGGCGGTTACACGGTGCCGATCCGCATCGACCACGGACTGCTCGACCCGATCGTGCCGTTCCCGCTCACCGCGACCCTGGTCCGGTCGATGCAGGATTCCGGTACCGACGTCGACCTGCACACCCACAGTCGCGATGATCACACCGAGGTCGTCGCCGGCGCGCTCGGTGAGGTGATGACGACGGTGTCCTCGGCATTCGGGCGGGACTGACGGTGATGTGCCGGTGCGCCATGGCGGTTGATACCGTCTACCGGTGTCTCCTGCCCCCGCATCCGCGCTGATCAACGCCGATCGCATCAGTAAGAGCTACGGCATCCGCGCACTGCTCGACGAGGTGAGCCTCGGCGTGCACGAGGGCCAACGCATTGGCGTCGTCGGCCTCAACGGTGGCGGTAAGACGACGTTGCTGGAGATCCTCGGTGGTGTCACCGAACCCGATTCCGGCCGGGTGTCGCGGGCCGGTGGTGCACGCATCGCCGTCGTCACCCAGCGCGGTGAACTCCCGGCAGGCAAGACCGTTGCCGAGGTCGTCGTCGGTGGCCCCGAGGTCGCCGCACATGAATGGGCCGGCGACGCGCGGGTCCGTTCGATCCTCGCCGGCATCGGCATCGACGAATTGCTCGACACCCGCGTCGACGAACTCTCCGGTGGTCAGCGCCGCCGCGTCGGTCTGGCCGCGGCGCTGGTCTCCGACGCCGATGTACTCATCCTGGACGAGCCGACCAACCACCTCGACGTCGAGGGCGTGGAGTGGCTCGCCGAGCACCTCATCACGCGACGCAGCGCGCTGGTGGTGGTCACCCACGATCGCTGGTTCCTCGACACCGTCGCCATGCGCACCTGGGAGGTGCACGACGGCAGTGTCGACGAGTACGAGGGCGGCTACAACGACTGGGTGTTCGCCCGCGCCGAGCGGGTCCGGCTGGCCGACGCCGCCGAGGAACGTCGTCGCAACCTCGCCCGCAAGGAACTGGCGTGGCTGCGACGTGGTCCGCCGGCGCGAACATCCAAGCCGCGCTACCGGATCGAGGCCGCCGAGAAGCTCATCAGCGATGTGCCCGAACCGCGCGACTCGGTCGCGCTGTCGGCGTTCGCGCGTCGTCGGCTGGGTCGGGTGGTCATCGAACTCGAGGACGCCCACATCGAAACCCCTTCCGGGGAAACCCTTCTCGACGATCTGACCTGGCGGCTGGCGCCGGGGGAGCGGATCGGTCTGGTGGGGGTGAACGGTTCGGGCAAGACGACGCTGCTGCGTGCACTGGCCGGGGAGGTCGACGTCGCTCCCGGCCGGCGTGTCGAAGGTGTCACGGTGACCATCGGGTGGTTGCGTCAGGAACTCGACGACCTCGATCCCGACCAGCGGGTGCTCGACGCCGTGGAATCGGTGGCCGCGCGAATCATGCTGGGCGACAAGGAGATGTCGGCGAGTCAGCTCGCCGAGCGCCTCGGCTTCTCGCCGGCCCGTCAACGCACCCCGGTCGGTGATCTGTCCGGCGGCGAGCGTCGTCGGCTGCAACTGACGCGGGTGTTGATGGCCGAGCCGAACGTCTTGCTGCTCGACGAGCCGACCAACGATCTCGACATCGACACGCTGCAGCAACTCGAGGATCTGCTCGACTCGTGGGCGGGCACGCTGGTGGTGATCTCGCACGACCGTTATCTGATCGAGCGGATCTGCGATTCGACGTGGGCGCTGTTCGGCGACCGCACACTCACCAACCTGCCCGGCGGCATCGCGCAATATCTCGTGCGCCGTCGGGAGATGCAGCGTGGCGCATCGGCATCCGGCTCGGCGGTGGGGTCGTCGCAGGCGGCATCGGGCGAGGCCACCGCGGCATCGTCACCGTCGGCGGACGGTGCCGCCGAGGCCGCGAGCGCCGCGGCTCCGGCCGTCAGCGCTGCCGAACACCGCGAGGCCCGGAAGGCGGCCAATCGCGCGGAGCGTCAACTCGAGCAGCTGTCCAAACGCGAGGAGCAACTGCATCTCGCGCTTGCCGAGGCCGCCACCGATCCGGACAGGCTGGTGTCGCTCGGCGCCGAGTTGCGTCAGGTCATCGAGGACAAGGACGCCGCCGAGGCCGCGTGGCTGGAGGCCGCGGAAAAGCTGGAGTGAGTGAGGCTCGAGGTGAGTCGCCGGGTGTGGCTCAGCCTCGCATCGATCCGGGTCGCGAAATCGCCGATCATCGCCCCGGTCATCTCCGGCTGGATGAGCGGGTAGAGGTGCGACGCCCGGCCGATGATGCGCAGTTCGGCCTGCGTCGACAATGCGGCGAAAGTCTTTTCGTGGATGCGGAATTGGTCCCAGCCGCCGTTGGCGAAGAGCATCGATCCCGGGTAGGCGGACAGCTCACCGAGCGCGTCGAAATCCGCGATCGCGTCGACGACGTCGGCGATGGAGTGCAGTGCGAGTCCACCGGCCTCCATGTCCTGCGCCACCTGCCGGCCCAACGCGACTCGCGTCAGGCCGCGGCTGATGGCCGCGGCCTGCGCGGGGAGCACACTGGTGGCCGCTCCGAACGCCCGAAACGGTGCTGCGAGAAGCGCACTCGGTTGCGCGGTCGATCCCATCGTCACCAGCCCGGCGACCGAGTCTGGGTGACGCCCCGCGGCGGCCATTGCGACGTAGCCGCCGAGGGAGATCCCGGCGACCACCGCGGGTTCCCCGACGGTTGTGATGGCGTCGAGGACGGCGTCGACGGCGTCGTCCATCCTGAACGTTTCGGCGCTGCGGTCGCCGTGGCCCGGCAGATCCGGGTGGATGACGGGGCGTTCGGTGATCGCCGCGGCGATACGGTGCATCGACGCACCGCTGACGCGGAGACCGTGGACGAGGACGACGGGAGTGGCGTTGCTGCTCATCGGGTGTCAGTATGCCGCCGCGAGGACCGCGCGTATAGTGACGCAGGCCACTGTTTGTGGACCTGTCGAGCAATCGAAAGGCACGCCACCGCCATGACGATGACCGAGACATCACCCATCACCGAACGTCGGGACGGCTACCCGGACGTCGAATTCGTAAAGAACGATCCGGATCTGCCACCGGTCGCGATTATCGACCGGACGCCGATGACGACGCCGAAGAAGATTCTCTTCGCGATCATCGGACTGCTGGGTGCGGTGGCGTGGGCTCTGATCGCCTTCATTCGTGGGGAGAACGTCAACGCGGTCTGGTTCGTTGTCGCGGCGGTCGCCACCTATGTGATCGCCTACCGCTTCTATGCGCGGATGATCGAGATGAAGGTGGTGCGTCCGCGTGATGATCACGCCACGCCCGCTGAGGAATTCGACAACGCGCAGGACTACATGCCGACCGACCGGCGGGTGCTGTTCGGTCATCACTTCGCCGCGATCGCCGGGGCCGGGCCGCTTGTCGGGCCGGTGCTCGCCGCGCAGATGGGTTACCTGCCCGGCACGATCTGGATCATCCTCGGTGCGGTGTTCGCCGGCTGCGTGCAGGACTACCTGGTGCTGTCGATCTCGACGCGGCGCCGCGGACGCAGCCTGGGACAGATGGCGCGCGACGAACTCGGGCCGGTCGGCGGTATCGCGGCGATCCTGGCCGTGTTCGTCATCATGATCATCCTGATCGCGGTGCTGGCGCTGGTGGTGGTCAACGCCCTGGCCGAAAGTCCGTGGGGTGTCTTCTCGATCGCGATGACCATCCCGATCGCGCTGTTCATGGGTGTCTATCTGCGGTACCTACGGCCCGGTCGGGTCAGCGAGGTCTCCATCATCGGGGTGGTGTTGTTGCTCGCGGCCATCGTGGCCGGCCGCTACGTCGGCGAATCATCCTGGGGCAGCGACTGGTTCAGTCTGTCGCCGGTGTTTCTGAGCTGGGCGATCATCATCTACGGCGTGGCTGCCGCGGTGTTGCCGGTGTGGTTGCTGCTCGCGCCACGTGACTACCTCTCGACCTTCATGAAGGTCGGCACCATCGCGCTGCTGGCGCTCGGCATCGTCATCGTGCAGCCGGTGATGCAGGCACCCGCGGTCAGCGAATTCGCCTGGAACGGCAAGGGTCCCGCGTTTGCCGGTGCGCTGTTCCCGTTCCTGTTCATCACGATCGCCTGTGGTGCGCTCTCCGGATTCCACGCCCTGATCGCCTCGGGGACCACCCCGAAACTCCTGGCCAAGGAGGGACAGGCGCGGATCATCGGCTACGGCGGCATGCTCACCGAGTCGTCAGTGGCGATCATGGCGCTGATCACCGCATGTATCCTCGATCAGCACATCTACTTCGGGATGAATGCCCCGAAGGCGCTCACCGACGGTACCGCTCAGGGCGCCGCCGACTACGTCAACGGTCTTGGGGTGCATGGTCAGTCGGTGACGGCCGAGGACTTCACGCAGGCCGCAGAGGCGGTCGGGGAGTCGTCGATTGTGTCGAAGACCGGTGGCGCACCGACGTTGGCGATGGGGATGGCCGACACCTTGCAGGATGCGATCGGTGGAGAGTCGTTGCGGCCCTTCTGGTATCACTTCGCGATCATGTTCGAGGCGTTGTTCATCCTGACCACGGTGGATGCGGGTACGCGGGTGGCGCGCTTCATGCTCTCCGACGGCATCGGCAACATCCCCGGCGCTCAGCGATTCAAGGACCCGTCGTGGCGGCCAGGCGCCTGGCTATGCACGGTGATCGTCTGCGCCGCATGGGGTTCGATCCTGCTGATGGGTGTCACCGACCCGCTCGGCGGCATCAACACCCTCTTCCCGCTGTTCGGCATCGCCAATCAGCTGCTCGCCGCCGTCGCGTTGACCGTCGTCACCGTCATCCTGTTCAAACGGGGACAGTCCAAGTGGGCGTGGGTGTCCGGTGTTCCGCTGGTATGGGATGTGATCGTCACGATGACGGCGTCCTGGCAGAAGATCTTCTCGTCGAATCCGTCGATCGGGTACTGGGCGCAGCACAGTGCCTTCGTAAACGCCAAGGATGCCGGGGAGACGAGTTTCAAGACCGCGAAGAACCTCGACGAGATGAATGCGGTCATCCGCAATACCTTCATCCAGGGGACGCTGTCGATCATCTTCGCCGTGCTGGTGCTGATCGTAGTGGTCGTCGGGGTGTACCTGATGGTGAAGGCGTGGCGGCGCGGTGGGTTGCCGACCACCGAGGAGAAACCGGTGCCGTCCCGGATCTTCGGTCCACGCGGCCTGATCACCACCGCGCCCGAACGCGAGGTGCAGCACGAGTGGGATGCCCTCCAGGCGCAGAAACACGGGCACCGGTCACCCGCGGAGGCGGCACCGTGACCGGCGCGCAGGTCATCGCGTCGCTGCGCCGCGCCGGTGGTCAGGTGGCGTGGTATGTGGGCAGCGTGATGGGCGACCGGGACTATCAGCGCTACCTCGACCATCACGCGGCGCATCGCGCCGACGGTGATGACCGTCCGCCGATGACCGAACGCGAATATTGGCGGGCGCGTTGGGATCACACCGAGAAGAACCCGCAGGGACGGTGCTGCTGAAGCGGATCACGCGCTCGGCACGGTGATCTCGCGGTCGATGCGGATCTGCCGCCGGAACTCGGTGTCGTGACTGACGATCAGCAGTGCTCCCGTCCACTGTCGTAACGCGGACATCAGTTCCTCGGTGGTGTCGATGTCGAGGTTGTTCGTCGGTTCATCGAGGATCAGGAACTTCGGCGTCGGATCGGTCAGCAGCGCCGAGGCCAGCGCCACGCGTAGTCGTTCACCACCGGACAGTTCGGCCAGCACCCGGTCACCTGCGCTGCCGCGGAACAGGAATCGGGCCAGGTGGGCTCGGACCTGCTGGGTGGTCGCCGCGGGGTGGGTGGCGGCGACATGTTCGGCAATGGTCTGCTGCGGGTGGGGAAAGGTGATGCGTTGCGGTACATACGCATAGGGCACGACGATGTGACCGCGCTCGATCAGGTCGGTGATCAGCGTGGTCTTCCCCGATCCGTTGGCGCCGACGAGGGCCACCCGCTCCGGTCCGTCGATCCGCGTCCGGTCGTCGACGACGATCTGCGCATGTGAGGCCAGGTCGACCGTGGGCATGGCGATCCGGGTGCTGCGGTCGTCGCGGACATCGGCGCGGGTCGACTCGAGGCGATCGGCCGCGGCCAACACGTCGTCGCGGTGTTCGCCCCGGAACTTGCCCGCCGAGACCTGCGCGGCGTCGTGTCGGAGGTGGGCGACGATCTTCGGGACCCGTTTCTCGCGTTCGGCTTTCGCGGCCGTGCGCGCCCGACGATCCAGGGCGACCTGGGCGTCGACCATCTCCCGTTTCTGCTTGCGCAGATCGTTCTCGGCGTTGGTGACCGCTGCCGACGCCGCCTGCTGCTCGGCGTCGATGATCTCGCGGTAGGCCGAGTATCCCCCGCCGAAGAGTCGCAGATCTCCGTGGTAGAGCTCGAGGGTGTGCTGGACGCGTTCGAGTAGTTCCAGGTCGTGACCGACCACCAGGACCGTCCCGGGGAATCGCTCGATCGAATCGAAAAGCCTTGTTCGGGAATCCCTGTCGAGGTTGTTGGTGGGTTCGTCGAGAAGCAGGATCGACGGACGGCGCAGGAGTGTCGAGGCGATGGCGAGCATGGTCGACTCGCCACCGGACAGGGTGCCGACGGTGCGGTCGAGATCGGCGACGAGTCCGAGCGAAGCGAGTTCGCCGGCGGCGCGTTCCTCGATATCCCAGTCGTCGCCGATGATCTCGAAGTCGAGCGGATCGCTCGACCCGTTCTCGATGCGCGACAGTGCCGAGCGTTTCGCGGTGATGCCCAGGACATCGGCGATCGTGGCGGTGGGGTCGGCGTCCGGGTGCTGGGGGACCAGCCCGACGTCGCCGCGGACGCTGACGCTGCCACGGGTGGGCTGGAGAGTGCCGGCGATGAGGTGGAGCAAGGTCGTCTTGCCCGCGCCGTTGGCGCCGACCAGCGACACCGAACCCGACGGGATCGTGAGTGAGATGCCGTCGAAGACGACGGTGCCGTCGGGCCAGGCGAACGTCAGGTTCGAGAGGGACAACGATGTGGGTGTGCCGGGCGTCGACGGGTGCGACGCAGGGGAGGAAGCCATGGGTACTCCTGAGGTGCGGTGGGGTCGCGAGCATCGGTGACGTCGCGATGGATGACCGGCCTCAGTGGTTCATGGTGTGAGATCACTCCTCGGGTGGGCAACAAGAACTCGACCATATCCCCTGACGGCGGGTCGGTGTCAATGGCTTTTACGGGAGGGGACGCGCTAGCGTTGAGTTCATGTCGTTCATCCGCACGCACGTTGCCAACGGTGTCGGCGAGGTCATTCTCGATCGGCCCAAGGCGCTCAACGCACTCGACCAGTCGATGGTCGACGACATGGATCAGATCTTGCGCGAGTGGGCCGACGACGAGTTGATCGAGACGGTGCTGCTGACCTCGGCCAGTGAACGAGCGTTCTGTGCCGGCGGCGACATCCGCGCCATCCGGGATTTCGCGATCGACGGAGACCATGAGGCGATCACCCGATACTTCGCGGGGGAGTACCGCCTGAATCAGCTGATCGCCGAGTACCCGAAGCCGCACATCGCCCTGATCGACGGCCCGGCGATGGGTGGTGGCCTCGGTATCAGTGTGCACGGCGAGATCCGGGTGGTGACCGAGAAGGCGATGATCGCCATGCCGGAGACCGCGATCGGCTTCTTCCCCGACATCGGCTCCACCTACTTTCTCCCGCGACTTCCCAGCGGCGTCGGAATGTGGTTGGGACTGACGGGTTCTCGAGTGCGCGGATCGCAAGCTCTGTCGGTCGGGCTGGCGACCCACTTCGTACCGTCGGCGGATCTGCCGTCCGTGGCCGACCGAATCCGTTCCGGCGCACCGCTCGGCGACATACTGGTGCCCGATCCGACCAAGCACGAGGATCATCCACCGCTGCCGGTCGAGGCGATCGGTGAGTACTTCGCCGATTCGAATGTCACCGCGATCGTCGGTGGCCTGCGCGGCGCCGTCGGCGACGAGTGGGCCGCCGAAATGCTCGATCTGATCGGCAACGCATCCCCGACCAGCCTGTGGGTGACCGCCCGACTGCTCGAACTCGGAGCCGACTCGCTACTCGACGAATGCCTGGAACGAGAACTCCACGCGGCCGAGAACATCACCATGACAAACGATTTCCGTGAGGGAGTGCGAGCGGTACTCGTCGACAAAGATCGCTCACCGAACTTCGACCCGGCCGAGATCGACGACGTGGACCCCGCCACGGTGGCAGCCATCATCGGAGCCTGACCTGGTCGCCCGGCCGTTCCCACAGGTCGAGTGCACGTAACCCCGCTGGCCGAGTGCCGACGAGCTTGCGAGTCGGTGTATCGAGGCCACCTCCGCAACCCCCGCTGGTCGAGTGCGCCGCGCGAGCGTAGCGAGCTCGTCGCGTATCGAGACCACTTCCGCATGCCGAAAGCATCACGTATGCACCAGCTTCCACTCGCCAGGGTGGCCTCGACCTCGACAGGCTCGGCCCGACGGATACGGGGCTCCGCAAGCTCCGCCCCACTCGGCCAGCGGTGGGCACCTCCGCTGGCCGAGTGCACGTAACCCCCGCTGGCCGAGTGCACGTAACCCCCGCTGGCCGAGTGCACGTAACCCCCGCTGGCCGAGTGCACGCAACACCCGCTGGTCGAGTGCACGCAACACCCGCTGGTCGAGTGCCGACGAGCTTGCGTGTCGGTGTATCGAGGCCACTTCCGCAACCCGACAGCGCAACACCTTTCCCCGCTGGTCGAGTGCGCCGCGCGAGCGAAGCGAGCTCGTCGCGTATCGAGACCACTTGCGCAAGGTGAAAGCCTCACGCAAACAGGCAGTTCAGTAACCCCCGCTGGTCGAGTGCGCCGCGCGAGCGAAGCGAGCTCGTCGCGTATCGAGACCACCTTCGCGACCCGACATCGAAACCGGGCCACCGCCACCCGAACACAGCTCGGCCGACGCGGACGTCATTCATCCCCAACCGATTCCGCGCCGGAAAAACTTGTCGGTGCCCCTCGCTACACTTGACTCAGTTCAGTTGATCCGACCGAGCAGAGGGGGTGAACATCATGGCCGACACCATAATTCGCACGACTACCGCGCCGAAACTGTCGATGACCGCCGCCGACGCCGCCATGATCGATCACCTCCCCACTGAAGCGGCCACCGCACTCGCCCGATCCCTGCAACGCCAAGAACGACAAGTGATCGCCCGGAAAGTGCTCTCCGCGGCGCGGATCGGGCACACCGTGTACGACGAGATGCTGCTCTCGGGCCATCAGACCAACGTCCACACCACCGGCGCCGTCGACAAAGCCGCCACCGGCAAGGTATCGACCACCCTGGGTGTATCGGTGCCGCAAGCCACCGCGTGGATGACGCTGAGCTTCCTGCTGTCAACGCTCCCGACCGTGACCGCAGCATTCCTCGACGGTGACGACTCGCTGGAACGTATCCGCATCATCGCCAACGAGATCGCCGTCCTATCCGACGACGATGTGCGCGCCTTCGCCGAAACCCGCGCACTGCAACTGGCCGAACGCAATCAGGCGGATAAGACCCTGCGGGATCAGGTCGTCGAGATGGTGATCGCCCTGGATCCCGACGGCGCCGCAGACCGACGCGAGGAAGCCGCCGCACGCGACCAGAACGTGCGAGTGCGTCGAGACACTAACGGGCACTGCAGCATCTCGGTCTACGCACCCGGAGAAATGGGAGCACACCTCGCCGCGCGGATCGCGAAGATGATCAGCGAACGGATCTGCCCACGTGATCCGCGTCGCCAGGGTCAGGTGCAGGTCGCGGCATTCGCCGAGATCCAAGGACTACCCGGCGCACACTTGTCTTGTGAGTGCGGGCGAGGCGACTGCTCGCGGGCGATCCCGCTGCCGGAAGAACCCAGTGGCCTGACCGACCTCGACATCGATGTCGACGACGACGCGCCTGATCTTTCTGTCGATGTCGATGCGGACGCCGATCATGTTGAGTCTCATGAGATCACCGAACCCGAGACGACCGACGATCCCCAGTCGGACACCGCCGATGTGACCGTCGATCCCGAGACGATCACCGACGACGACGCTGACGGTGCGGCAATGGATACCGAAGAGGCGCAACCCGACACCGACACCGACTCGCAGTTGTCGCTGTCGTTGATCACCGACCCGTCCGGGCAGCGGGAGGCCCGGTTGGAGTACTTCGGCGTTGTCGACGACGCCCACGCCCGATCGTTGATCAGTGCGGGGCAACTGGTGACCGTCAGCGAGTTTCCCACCCTCGACATAGCCAGCATCAACACCGCCACCTCACTGGAACGGATACCGGCGGCGTGGCGTCGCCTCGACGATCCGTTCCCCGCGGCACCGATCGACCCCACCGGACACGGCGGCTATCTGCTGCCGCCCTCGGGTGCACTCACGTATCGGATTCCGGCGTGGTTGCGGGAGAAGATCATCGAGTTGGATGGCACCTGCCGGTACCCGCATTGCGGCCGACCGGCCAGTGAATGCCAGTTCGATCACCTGGTGAAATTCGTGCACCAGGATCCGATAACCGGTGGCTGGACCGTGGAATTCAACCTGATGCCGTTGTGCACCCCGGACCATCAGAGAAAACACATGGGGTTGCTGCTACCCACCATGCTCGCCGACCGGGCTGTCGTGTGGCGCGACCCTGTGTCCGGGGAAACCATCACCACCTATCCGCGGTAGGTCACTGCTGTCGGGTGGTGCTCCGCTGTGATCGGGTTCCAGCGTCGTGTTGCGTGGTCTCGAGGCTCGTCGCCCTGGGGGCTCCTCGCACCTCGACCGGCGGGGGTTGGGTTGCGCTGCAATCGGTTTCCAGCTTCTGTTGCGTGGTCTCGACCTCGACAAGCTCGGCCCGGCGGACACGCCACGGGCTCGCAAGCTCGCACGAGGCGGCTCGACCGGCGGGATGGGCTGCTCGACCGGCGGTACGGGCGCCTCGACCGGCGGGTGTAAGGGCGGCTCCACGGGCGGTCAGGCACCTCGACCGGCGGAACCGGGTTTGCGGTCTACGTCAATCCGCTGCGGCCACAAGCGGTTCCAGCGTCAGCTCGGGGAGTTCCTTCTCGATGTACTGCAGCCGCCACTTGTCGCTGAACAGGGCGAGGAGAACGCCGTCGCTGGTGCGGGTGAACACCTCGACGCCGCGCTGACGGTTGAGTTCATCGGCGCTCTCGGCATCGGTCTTGCGGGCCAGGGTGTAGCCGAGGGGCTCGATTATCGTGTCCACGTTGAATTCTGACTTCATGCGTGCGGTGACCACCTCGAACTGCATCGGCCCGACGGCCGCAAGCACCGGGGACGTGTCGCCGCGGATGTCGTTGCGCAGCACCTGGACCACGCCCTCGCTGTCGAGTTGCTCCATGCCTTTGCGGAATTGCTTGTACTTGTCGGCGGTGGTGGCACGCAGTGACGAGAAGTGTTCCGGCGCAAAGGAAGGAATCGGCGGGAACTGGATCTTCGGATCGTCGTAGAGAGTGTCGCCAGGGGCCAGGGCGGTCGCGTTGACCAGACCCACGACGTCGCCGGGATAGGCGGTGTCGACGGTCGAGCGATCACGACCGAAGACGGCCTGGGCGTACTTGGTGGCGAACGGCTTTCCGGTCTGCGCATGTGTGACGACCATGCCGCGTTCGAACTCGCCCGACACGATCCGCATGAACGCCAACCGATCTCGGTGGCTGGCATCCATTCCGGCCTGCACCTTGAACACGACGGCGCTGAACGGATCGGTGGGCTCACGGACGGTACCGTCGATGCCGGTGCGCGATCCCGGCGCCGGGGCCAACTCGACCAACGTCTCCAACAGTTGTCGCACACCGAAATTCAGCATCGCCGAGGCGAAGATCATCGGCGACGTCTGTCCGCCGAGGAACAGTTCCTGGTCGTGATCCTGCCCCATCTCCGAGAGCAGGTCGCTCTCCTCGAGAGCGTCGTTCCATGCGTCACCCTCGCGGGCCGACGCGGCGTCGGCATCCAGGATCTCCTCGGGCGCGATCGTCGCGCCGCCTGCGGTACGGGTGAAATGGATGTAACGACCGGTGCGTCGATCCAGCAGACCACGGAAATCACCGGCGATGCCGACCGGAACATACAGCGGCGTCGGCAGCAGGCCGATCCGTTCGTTGATCTCGTCGATGAGTTCGAGCGGCGCCTGGCCCGGCCGGTCCCACTTGTTGATCACGGTGATCACCGGGATACCGCGATGGCGACACACCTGGAACAGCTTCAGCGTCTGCGGTTCGAGTCCCTTGGCGGCGTCGATCAACATCACCGCGGCGTCGACCGCGGTGAGCACGCGATAAGTGTCCTCAGAGAAATCCGCGTGACCGGGGGTGTCGACGAGATTGATGACGGCGGGCTCGTCGTCGGCGCCGGCACCTCGAGGGGAGTAGTTGAACTGCAACGCCGTCGACGACACCGAGATTCCGCGCGCCTTCTCCATCTCCATCCAGTCCGAGACGGTGGACTTGCGTCCCGCCTTGCCGTGGATGGCACCCGCCTCGCTGATCATGCGGGCGTGCAACGCCAGGGCCTCGGTCATCGTCGACTTACCGGCGTCGGGATGGGAGATGATCGCGAAGGTACGGCGACGCTTCACCTCGGTGGCAACATCAGAACTCACCTGACGAGGCTATCGGGCGAGGTCGGAGCCCACCAAAACGTCAGACGCGAGGCGTCGGATGCGGCATCACTCGAACGGCACCGGCGGCAACTTGACCACCTGTGCGGCGTAGCTGAGACCGGCACCGTAGCCGAGCAACAGCGCGGTGTCGCCGGGCTTGGCCTTGCCCGTGGACAGCAGATCCTCCATGGCGAGCGGGATCGACGCCGCCGACGTGTTGCCGGTGTGCTCGATGTCGTTGGCGACGACCGTGCCCTCGGGCAGATGCAGGTTCTTGGCGAGCAGGTCGTTGATACGAGAATTGGCCTGATGCGGGACGAACACGTCGAGGTTCTCCGCGCCGATCTTGGCCGCCTCGAGGGCACGCTGGGCGACCTTGCCCATCTCGAACGCCGCCCACCGGAACACCGCGGTGCCCTCCATGCGCAGGTACGGGCGCTGCACCCGGTCGCTGTCAAGGAAGGTCACCCAATCGATGTCCTGGGCGATCGCGGTGTACTGGGTGCCGTCGCTACCCCAGACGACCGGGCCGAGCTGCTGGTCCTCGGTCGGTCCGACGACCACGGCACCGGCGCCGTCACCGAAGATGAAGCAGTTGGTGCGGTCGGTCATGTCCATGGCCACCGACAACTGCTCGGCGCCGATGACGAGAACGTGGGTGGCGCTGCCGCCGCGCACCATGTCGGTCGCGATGGCCATCGCGTACCCGAATCCGGCGCAGCCGACCGTGACGTCGAAGGCCGGGACACCGTTGGCGCCGAGTTCGGTGGCCACCTTGACCGCGCCCGCCGGGGTCAGCAGCAGGTGCGTGTTGGTGGCGAGGATGACCGCGTCGATGTCGGAGCCGGACAGCAGGGCGTTCGCGATGGCCTTACGCCCGGCGTCGACGGCCATGTCGACGACGGTCTCGTCGCGCCGCGCGAAGCGTCGCGTCTTGATGCCGGTGCGGGTGTAGATCCACTCGTCGGAGGAATCGATGTTCTCGCAGATCTCGTCATTGGTCACGACGCGTTCAGGGCGGTAGGCGCCGATCCCGAGCATGCCGATGTTGTTCACGCCGGTGGTTTCTGCGATCACGGTCATCGTGAGTTCCTTCCGCTATGCGATCCGCCATAGACCGTCTCACACAACCCCCACTACTTGGAAGTAGGCGTGAGCAGACGGTGTACGCGGACACTCATTGTCCGCAATCCGATGAATGCTGGGTCGCACAGTGGTCATAACACCAATTCGACCGCCATCCACCCAGCGAGACGAGGAGACCCATGATCCACGCACGAGGCCTGGTGCAGACCTTCCAGGCCGGACGAGGGAAGAACAAACGCGAGGTCAGAGCCGTCGACGGAGTGGATCTCGACATCGCCGAAGGCGAGGTCGTCGGCTTTCTCGGCCCGAACGGCGCGGGCAAGACCACCACCCTGCGCATGCTCACCACGCTGCTGCGTCCGACCGCCGGCACCGCGACCGTCAACGGTTACGACATCGTCGACGATCCGGTCATGGTGCGGCGCAGCATCGGCTACGTCTCCCAGGCCGGCGGGACGTTCAGTCAGGCGCAGGCCGGCGACGAGGTCGTCGACCACGGCATGCTCTACGGGCTCTCGCGCGCCGACGCCACGAATCGGGGCAGAGCACTGTTCGAGCGGTTGCAGCTCGACGGCCTGTGGGATCGCATGCCCAAAAACATGTCCGGCGGACAGAAGCGCCGGCTCGATATCGCCATGGGGCTCGTCCATGACCCGAGCCTGGTGTTCCTGGACGAGCCGACCACCGGCCTCGATCCGCAGGCGCGGGCCAATCTGCGGGAGCACATCCGCGCATTGCGCGCCGACCGTGGTGCCACGGTGTTCCTCACCACCCACTACCTCGACGAGGCCGACGAACTCTCCGACCGCATCCTGATCATCGACAACGGCACGATCGTCGCCGCCGACACCGCCGACAACCTCAAGGCCAGGGTGTCCGGTGACCTCGTCGACCTGCAGGTCGCCCACGCCGGCGACGTGACCGCGGCCGCCGCCCGGCTCGCCACCATCGCCGGGCCGGTGGAGACCGACGGCTGTCACGTCCGCGGTCGGGTGCTGCGCGCCGGACGCGAGATGCCCGGCCTGATGCGCGACCTGACGACGCAATCCATCGACCTGGAGTCGATCGAGATCATCCGGCCGACCCTCGACGACGTCTTCCTCACCATGACCGGCCGTTCCCTGCGCGACGCGGAGGCCGCCACCGACAACCCCGCCGCCACCGAGCTCGAGAACGAAGGAGCCCTGCGATGACCTTTCTGCGCGAATCCCACATCGTCTTCCGCCGCCAGATCCGGATGAACCTGCGCAATCCCGCCTGGGTGCTCATCGGTGTGCTGCAACCGATCCTCTACCTGGTGCTGTTCGGGCCGCTGCTGAAACCCCTGGTCGCACAGTTCCCCGGCGGCGCGGACAACCCGTACACCTTCCTGGTGCCGGGGCTCCTCGTCCAGCTCGGCCTGTTCGGCGCGTTGTTCGCCGGCTTCAGCCTGATCGGGGAGTGGCGCGAAGGCGTCATCGAGGCCGAACGGGTGACGCCGGCCAGTCGCACCGCGCTGCTCACCGGGCGGCTCATGCGTGATGTCCTGCAGTTGTTCGTCCAGGCGCTGATCCTGGTGCTGTTGGGCTGGATCATGGGGATGCGCGGATCGGTGCTCGGCGTGACCGTCGGCATCGTCATCACCCTGCTGATCGGTGGCGCGTGCGCCGCGGCGTCCAATGCGCTGGCCCTCACCACCAAGAGTGAGGACGTGATGGCCCCGGTCATCAACATGGTGATGATGCCGGTGCTGCTGCTGTCGGGCATCCTGCTGCCGATGACCCTGGGGCCGCAGTGGTTGCAGAGTCTCAGTGACTTCATGCCGTTCCGCTGGATCGTCGACGGTGTCCGCGACAGCTTCGGCGGGGACATCGCCACGATGGCCGTGCTGTGGTCGGTGCTGGCCGCGGTCGTGCTGGCCACACTGGGAACCTGGTGGGGCACATCGGTTTTCCGGAAGGAGAATGCCTGAGGCGGAGACGGTTGCCACATATACCCTATAGGGGTATATGTGGATGGTATGTCCACCCCGCAACACGACCGCTCCCAGGCGGCACATGACGTCATGAATGACGGGTCCGTGAATCACGAGTCCATGGGCCATGGCTCGATGGGCCACGGCGGCGGCATGGACCACGGTGGGATGAACCACGGGAACATGGGACACGGTGGTCACCACGACCACGTCGCCCAGTTCCGGCGAATGTTCTGGATCACACTGGTCCTGGCGATCCCCACCGTGGCACTGAGTCCGATGTTCGCCGACCTCCTCGGCTACACGCTGCCCGACGTCGCGTGGCTGCGCTGGGTGTCGCCGATCCTCGGTACCGTCATCTACCTCTGGGGCGGCCGACCGTTCCTGACCGGAGCGGTCAGCGAAATACGTTCCCGTGCACCGGGAATGATGCTCCTCATCGCACTCGCCATCACGGTCGCGTTCCTGGCGTCGTGGGGTTCGACGCTGCACCTGCTCGACCATGAACTCGACTTCTGGTGGGAGCTGGCACTTCTCGTCGTGATCATGCTCCTCGGGCACTGGATCGAGATGCGTTCGCTCGCACAGACCACGTCCGCGCTGGATTCGTTGTCGGCGCTCCTGCCCGACTCCGCCGAACGCGTCGACGGCGACGACATCGTCACCGTCGCGCCGAGCGACCTGCGCGTCGGCAACGTCGTGGTGGTCCGCCCCGGCGCGTCCATCCCCGCCGACGGCACCATCGTCGACGGCTCGGCTTCCGTCGACGAATCCATGGTCACCGGCGAATCGGCAACGGTCCGAAGGGGCGTCGGCGATCACGTCGTCGCCGGGACCGTCGCCACCGATTCCGGGCTGCGTGTCGAGGTCGACGCGGTCGGCGACGACACCGCTCTCGCCGGGATTCAGAAACTCGTCTCCGACGCCCAGAACTCGACGTCGCGGGCCCAACGCCTCGCCGACATCGCCGCCCGGTGGCTCTTCTGGTACGCCCTCGGCGCCGCCGTGCTCACCGCCATCGTCTGGACCGCCATCGGCATGCCCGATTCGGCGATCGTGCGGGCCATCACCGTGCTCGTCATCGCCTGCCCGCATGCCCTGGGTCTGGCCATCCCGCTGGTCGTCTCCATCGCCACGGAGCGCGCCGCACGCGGGGGAGTGCTCATCAAGGACCGCCTGGCGCTGGAGTCGATGCGCACCGTCGACACCGTCCTCTTCGACAAGACCGGCACCCTGACGCGGGGGGAACCGCAGGTCACCGGCATCGAACCAACATCCGGACACGAAAGCGACGAGGTACTCGCCCTGGCCGCGGCCGCCGAGACCGACAGTGAGCACCCGCTGGCCCGCGCCATCACCCGGGCCGCCGCCGACCGGGGTCTCGACGTTCCGGCGGCATCGGACTTCTCCTCGTCACCGGCGGTCGGGGTCGGCGCCACGGTGGACGGCCGCACGATCCGCGTGGGCGGTCCGGCACTTCTCGACGATGCGGGCGCCGACGAACTGCCCATTGCCCAGAGTTGGCGCGAGGAGGGAGCGATCATCCTGCACGTCCTCGCCGACGACGAGGTGATCGGGGCCGTGGCACTGGCCGACGAGATCCGCCCGGAGTCCCGCCAGACCGTCGACGCCCTGAGGCGCCGCGGCGTCGACGTCGTGATGATCACCGGCGATGCGAAGGCCGTCGCCGAGACCGTCGCATCGGACCTCGGCATCGACCGCGTCTACGCGGGTGTGCGACCAGAAGACAAGACGCACACCGTCGCCGAACTCCAGCACGAGGGCCGCCGGGTCGCCATGGTCGGCGACGGCGTCAACGACGCGCCGGCGCTGGCGCAGGCGGACGTGGGCCTCGCGATCGGCGCGGGTACCGACGTCGCCATCGGCTCGGCCGGGGTCATCCTCGCCTCGTCGGACCCGCGGTCGGTGCTGTCGGTCATCGAACTGTCTCGCGCCACCTACCGCAAGATGAAGCAAAACCTGTGGTGGGCAGCCGGATACAACCTCATCGCGGTGCCGTTGGCCGCCGGTGTTCTCGCCCCCATCGGCTTCCTGCTACCGATGAGTGTCGGCGCCATCCTGATGTCGGTGTCGACGGTCGTCGTCGCACTCAACGCGCAGTTGCTGCGGCGGGTGGATCTGTCGCCGGAGAACAGCGTGCGGGACTGACCTTGCTCCCGCGCACTCGATCTCTTCCCGCGCACTCATATCGTTGCGCGGGAAGTAAACGAGTGCGCGGGAATGCACGGCCGCGCGGACGAACGGCACAGAATCCGATGGAACCGAACACCATCGCGTTGCGTCCAACTCCCGTGACCACATATCCCCATGATCGATACGGTCTGATTCGCCGTGACGCGGCGCTTCGGCAGGGCATCACCGACGCCCGTCGCGCCAACGACGTCAGAGACGGCCAACTCATCACACTCATTCCCGGCGTCGACGTGCAACCGAGCGCCGAGTTCGACGGACATGACGGTGCGCAGAAACTGCACCGGCTCAGGTCGATTGCGGTGGCCACGTCGAAGCTGGGTACCGGACCCGCACTCCCGCTCAGTCACTCATCTGCGGCGACAATGCACGGCTTACCTCTGCTGAAACCCGATCTGGAACGCGTCCACGTCACGAGAGGCGCGTCGTCAGGCGGATCGATCGGCACCCATCGGCACGTGCACGTGGCACCGATCGAGCCGACGGAGATCGTGACGATAGACGGCGTCGCGGTCACCTCACTCGAACGCACGGCGGTCGACGTCGCCACCTCGGGTACCTTCGCCCAGGCACTGACGGTTTCGACCACGCACTCCGGTGCGATGCCGACCGCGCGCTGATGCACGAGATGATCGTGACCCGACGTCGCCGCAACGGCGTGATGGCGGAGCAGGCGCTCCTGTCGGCGAACCCGTTGTCGGGCAGCGTCGGGGAATCGTGGAGCCGCGCCGAGATCATCGTCGCCGGATTCACCGTTCCGCGACTGCAACACAAGATCGTGGTGCCCTCGGGCCGCACCTACTACACCGACTTCGACTGGGATTGGCTCCTCGTCGGTGAGTTCGACGGGCTGAGCAAGTACGGGAGATTTCGCCGTGCAGGCGAATCCATCGCCGACGCGGTGATGCGGGAGAAGCGTCGCGAGGACGAGATCCGCGGTACCGGACCGATGGTGGCGCGCTGGATCTGGGCGGATCTGGAGCGCAACGCCGTCATCCCCATGCTCGAGGAGCGGCTGCGTCACCTCGGGCTGATCCCGCGGTGACCCTTCGCCGCAGGAGTGTGCGGCGCGACCTCCCGCGCACTCATATCGTTGCGCGGGAAGCAAATGGCTGCGCGGGAAGTAAAACGGTTGCGCGGGAACAGGATCGGCGGTCAGTCGAGCCCGTCGAAACTACTCACCGCGGGCGCCGGCGGCAACGTGACGATGGCACCCGCATACGACAGGCCCGCGCCGAAGCCCAGGAGCATGGCGGTCTGCCCGCCCTTGGCCTTGCCGGTGGCCAGCATCTCCTCCATCGCAAGCGGAATCGACGCCGCCGACGTGTTGCCGGTGTTCTCGATGTCGCCCGCCATCGGCAGATCGTCCGGGAAGCCGAGGTTCTTCTTCATCAGTTCGTTGATGCGGGCGTTGGCCTGATGCGGGATGAACACCTCGATGTCGTCCACCGACACCCCCGAGGTGTCGATGACGGCGGCCAGGGCCTTGGGCAGGGTGATGGCCGCCCACCGGAACACCCGCGGGCCCTGCATCGTCACGACCATCCGGCCGACCGGATCGGTCTCCGGGTCCTTGTGCTGGAACTCCTGCGCGCGGTCCATGTACTCGGGGATGTCGTAGTTCTGGCCGATGGCCTCGGCGTTCTCACCGTCGGAACCCCACACGGTTGGCGAGATCCCGTTCTCCTCGCTCGGTCCGACGACCACCGCGCCGGCACCGTCGCCGAAGATGAAGGCGGTGTTGCGATCGGTCGGATCCATCACCACCGACATCGTCTCCACACCGACCACCAGCACGAACTCGGCGGACCCGGCGCGGACGGTGTCGGCGGCGACGCCGAGCGCGTACCCGAACCCACCACACCCGGCGGCGACGTCGTAGGCGGGAATGCCGTTGAGGCCGATGTCGAAGGCGACGATCGGGCCGCCGTGCGGGATCTTCGTCTTCCAGCTGTTGGTGGCCAGGATCAGCGCGCCGATCTTCTCCTTGTCGACCCCCGAGTTCGCGATGGCGCGCTCGGCCGCCGCCGCGGCCATCGACCGCGCCGACTCGTCACCGCTGATCCAGCGCCGATTGCGGATGCCGCTGCGCTCGAAGATCCACTCGTCGGTGCTGTCGAGGACCTCGCACACCTCGTCGTTGCTGACCAGCCGTCGGGGACGGTAGGCACCGATGCCCAGCATCGCCACATTCTGATGTCCGGTGTTCACCGCGAGTTGTCCCACGTGTCTCTCCTTCGGGTTGCGCCGTGGGAGAGTGTATGCGGTCGGCCGGGCGCCGCACGTGAGCCGATGGTCCCGGCGTTCGGCGCGTCACACGCTGCGGTTCATCAACTCGCTGGTGCATCAACTCGGCCGCGCGTTTCAGCTCAGCGGCCAGAACACCGGTACCAGGAGCACGCTGGTCACCAGCCACGCAGCCATGATGACGATGCCGAGGCGCCAGTAATCGCCGAACCGGTAGCCACCGGGATTCATCACGATCATGTTGGCCGGCGTGGCGATCGGGGTCAGTACTGCGGCGGCCGCGGCAACACACACCAGCATCAAGATGCCTCGGGGGTCGACGCCGAGATCGCCGGCCGCCGCCAGCGCTACGGGGATCACGATCAACACCGTCGCGGCGTTGCTGATGAACTGGCCGAGCGCCGCGGTGAGCACGAACAGCGCGACCAGCAGGACGTAGGCGCTGTGCCCGGAGACGAGATCGACGATGGGCTTCGCGAGTTGTTCGGCGCCACCACTGTCGGTGATCGCCTCCGACATCGGGATCAGCGCGGCGATCAACACCAGGGTCTGCCACGGGATCGCGCGGTACGCCTGCTCGCTGGCGATGACCCGGGTCAGCACCATCGCGACGGCGGCGAGGAGGCCGGCCACCACCGGTGGGACCGCCCCGGTTGCCAGCAACACGATCATCGCGACCAGGATGAGACCGGCGCGCGGGGCGCTGCGTCCGAGCGGAATGGTCTGGCGGCGAAGCTGTTCGGAGGACGCCACCACCATCAGGTTCTGGTCGTCGGCGAGTGCGTCGATCACCCGCCACGGCCCGTGGACGAGCAGTGCGTCACCCTCGGCGAGTTCGACCGACTTCGGTCCCACGTCGGAGCTGAAACGCCGCACCGACAACACCAGCAGTCCGTCCTCGGCGCGGACCATTCCGGGAAAGGCCTTGCGCCCGATCCACTCCGAGCGTGGTGGGATGACCACCTCGCTGACCCCGAGGTCCCGATCGATCAATCGGCCCCTGTTGCGGCGTCGGCCGATCACGTCTTCGACGGTGAGATCGTTTGCGCGCGCGAAACTCTCGGCCACATCACGTCGGCCGTACACGACCAGCACGTCGTCGACCGCGAGTTCGTGGCCCGACGAGAGGACCTTACCGGACTGCCCCTGCACGCCCACGGCGCGCAACCCGTCGGCCAACTCCAGTCGCCGACGACTCGACCCGATCACCGGTGACTCCGGGCCCACATGAAGACGAAAGGTCTGATCACCCGCGCCGGAGGCGTCGAGTTCGTAGTGGTCGACGACCGTCGACACATAGCTACTGAAATCGGCAGGTAGCGAGAGGGATTCGCGGATCGGCAGCAGACGATGGCCAATGGTCGCGGTGATCGCGATGGTGACCACCACCAACGGGACACCGACCAGCCCGAACTCGAAATAGCCGAATCCCGAACCGGTGTTGATGTCGGCGGCCTCGTCGATGATCACGTTCACCGGACTTCCCGACAACGTCAACATCGATCCGGCACTGGCCGCGTACGCGAGCGGAATGAGCGCCTTGGATGGCCGCAGCCCGGCATGGCGTGCCACCGACACGGTCACCGGCACCAGGGCAGCGGCCGCCCCATTGACGGTGATGAGTGCACTCAGGAAGGCGGCGAGGATCATGATGGCGGCGATCACCCGGAATCGACCGGTCCCCGCCAGGTTGCTGAGCAGGCGACCGGCCCATGCGGTGATCCCGGACGCCTCGAGGCCCTCGCTGACCACGAACAGTGCGGCGATGAAGGCGATGACGCTCTGCCCGAGGCCCGAGGTCATGGTGGGCAGATCGACGAGGTCCAACGCGTAGAGAACCAGTGCCGAGGAGATGGCGACCATGGTCACCGGCAGCCGATTCCAGACGAACAGCACCACCGTGACAGCGAGCACGATGAGACTCAACGTCGCATCCGACATACCTCATCGTGACATCACACGGGGCCGTGCGCAGGTGTCACCAGGCGTGCACGGTGTTCTGGGCGGCCTCCAGGCCGTGTCGCAGTAGCAGGTCGACGGCGTCGGCGCCGTGCTCGATGAGCAGGTCGACCTCGGCGCGGGCCGCCGACGGGAAGGGTTTGAGGACGTAGTCGGCCGGATCCTGGCGTCCCGGCGGGCGGCCGATGCCGAGCCGGACCCGCAGATAGTCGCGGGTCCCGATGGCCTGGCTGATCGAGCGCAGGCCGTTGTGGCCGCCTTCGCCGCCGCCCCGCTTGAGCCGGACCAGCCCGAAATCGATGTCGAGTTCGTCGTGCAGGACGATCAGATCCTCGGGTGACACGGAGTAGAACTTCGCCAGCGGACCGATCTGACGGCCGGTGGTGTTCATGAAGGTGCGTGCCTTGGCCACCAACGCCGAACCGCCGGCGAGCGGTACCGATGCCACTTCTGCGCCGGAGCGCTTGTGCACCGAGTACCGCCCACCGGCGGAGGTGACCAGACGATCGGCGACCATGGCGCCGATGTTGTGTCGTGTCTTCTCGTACTTCGGTCCTGGATTACCCAGCCCGACAATGAGTTTCACGTGTCGTGACTCCAGGGAGTCGCTACCGGACGGATTACTCCGACTCCGACTCGCCCTCGGACGGGACCTCGGCGCCGGCCTCGGCGGCCTCATCCTCGAGATCGGAAGCGGTCGGAGCCTCGTTGACGGCGACGATCAGGGTGTCGGCGTCGGTCACCAGGGTGACGCCCTCGGGGAGATCGAGGTCCGACGCGAGGATCGACACGCCGACTTCCTTGCCCTCGACGTCGACGGTGATCTGCTCGGGGATCGACAGCGCGTCGGCCTCGATCTCGACGGTGTTGGCGTCCTGGACGACCAGGGTGCCCGGGGCGGCGTCACCCTCGACGACGATGTTGACCTCGACGGTCACCTTCTCGCCGCGCTTGATGACGAGCAGGTCGACATGCTCGATGTAGTTGCGAATCGGGTGGACGTCGACCTGCTTGGTCAGCGCGAGCTGGCTGGCGCCTTCGATGTCGAGGTCGATGACGGCGTTGGTGCCGTTGTTACGCAGGATCGTGGCGAGGTCACGGGCCGGCAGGTTCAGGTGCTGCGGGTCGGTGCCGTGGCCGTAGAGGACGGCGGGGACGAGGCCCTCGCGGCGGGCGCGGCGTGCGGCGCCCTTGCCCTTCTCGGTACGGGTGGTGACGGCCAGGGTGGCGGTCTCATTTGCCATGGGGGCATCTCCTTCGTGCGGGGCCGCGGTGGCGACCGGTCGGTGCTTCTCGGTGCGGACCTGCGCCGACACCCACATCACGACCGACGCGGCGCACTCGAGGGGCGCAGTGAAGGAGACGTAGCGTGGCCGCGCCGATCACGGTGATCACTCACCCTCGCCGAGACAACCCGAAAAGAATAGCCGATGAACTGCGCAGATGTCATATTCACGCAGGGGGAGGGTGACGGGCGGCATACTGACGGCCATGACCTCACGCACCCCGATCGACATTGTCACCGGATTCCTGGACGCACTCGCCCGCGGGGACAGCGCCGCGGGAATGATCGACGTCGCCGATCGGATCGCCTTCACCAACGTCTCGACGCCGACCATTCGCGGACGGTCGAAGGTCGAGAGGATCTTCGCACAGTTCGATGCCTCGCCCGCCTCGTTCAACTACCGGATGGTGAATGTGAGCGCCGACGAAGAGTCGGGTGTGGTTCTCACCGAACGTGTCGACGAGATCCGGCTCGGGCGGCTCATCCTGCAGTTCTGGGTGTGCGGGCGGTTCGAGATCGTCGACGCCCAGATCACTGTGTGGCGCGACTACTTCGACTACTTCGACATGACCAAGGCGCTGCTGAAGGGGCTGCTCGGCGTCGTCGTGCCCGCGGTGGTGCGGCCGTTGCCCGACGAACACACGACGCGGGTTCTGCGTGCGACAGGGCCGCTGGCCTAGCATCGACGCCATGGCCTATCAGCAACCCGGACCCTACGGGCCCCAGCCGACCGGAGCGTTCTACGTGAACATCCTCGGTCAGGAGCAGGGTCCCCTCAGCCTTCCCGAACTGCAGTACATGGCGGTCTCGGGTCAGTTGCAGGCGAGCACGCCGGTCCGCTCGGCGGACGCCCCGTACCCGTTCCCGGCCGTCCAGGTACCCGGATTGTTCTCCGACAAGAGCAAACTCACCGCGGGACTGCTGCAACTGTTCCTCGGCGGTTTCGGCGTCGGCCGCTTCTACCTCGGATACACCGGCATCGGCATCGCGCAGATCGCCGTCACGTGGCTGACCTGCGGTTTCGGCGCGATCTGGCCGTTGATCGACGGCATCCTCATGCTGGTCGGCAAGGTGCCCGACGTCAACAACCGCCCGCTGCGCGACTGAACAGAGCGGATCGATGAGCGTATCCGTTCCCACTCGAACCCACCGGCTCGCCCCCAGCGAGGTGGCCGGTGCGATCGGCGTCGTCGGGTTCGGAGTCGCTCTCGCGCTGAGTCCCCACCACATCGACGACGGCCCGATCCTGTGCCCCTTCCGGCTGGCGACGGGTCTTCCCTGCCCGGGCTGCGGCCTGACCCGGTCATGGGTGTATGGCGCCCATGGTGATTGGGCGCAGTCCTTTGCGGCACACCCGTTCGGACTGCCGCTGCTGGTGGGGTTGCTGCTGCTGGCCGCGGTGGCGATCGCACAACGCGTTCGGCACCGGGAGCCGCCGAAACTCGAACGGCTGATCTGGAATCCGGTGGCCAAGCTCGTACTCGCCGGGTGGTTGATCTTCGGCGTGGTCAGGCTGGTGCTGGCCATCTGAGCCGATGCCCGCCTCAGACCAGATGCAGGGTCGGCGAATACATGTCGATCCAGTGGTACAGGTCCAGAGTGCGATCGAGCTGGGTCCGGTTCGCCCCGGTCAGCGACGCGGCATCGGCGCCGACGGCAGAGCTCACCCAGTCGTGATCGACGAGCGAGAACACCGGGTGATCTCGGTCGGCGGCCACGTCGGCGAGCTGCTGCTGAAGCGACTCCGCGTACTTCGCGTCCTGCGTCGACGGATACGGGCTCTTGGTGCGACCGATCACCGACTGCGGCAACACATGTCGAGTTGCCTCGCGGAGTAGGCTCTTCTCCCGGCCGTCGAAGGTCTTGAACGCCCATGGGGTGTTGTACACGTACTCGACGAGTCGATGATCACAGAACGGCACCCGCACCTCGAGTCCGACCGCCATGGAGGCGCGGTCCTTGCGATCGAGCAACATCCGCACCATTCGGGTCAGGTGTAGGTGGCAGATCTCGCGCATCCGGCGTTCGTCGCCGGTCTCGCCGTCGACGACGGGGACCGCCTCGAGCGCGGCCGAGTACTGATCGTCGACGTAGGCGTCGAGGTCGAGGGTGCGGCGCAGGTCCGGGGTGAGCAGCGCGTCGCGGCCGGTGGTGATCGACGATTGAAATGCCAACCACGGGAACGTATGTGCGGTGCGGGCGGCCTCGTCGAAGAACCAGCGGTAGCCGCCGAACACCTCGTCGGCCGACTCGCCCGACAAGGCGACCGTCGATTCCTCCCGGATCGCCCGGAACAGCAGGTACAGCGAGGTGTCCATATCGCCGATGCCCGCAGGGATGTCCCGCGCGGCGATGACGGCCCGGCGTACGTCAGGATCACTGAGATCGGCGGGATTGAGGACGACGTCGCGGTGCATCGATCTCACGTGCGCGGCGACGTCCCGGACATATGGGGAATCGTTGGTGTCACGCATCTCGTCGGGGGTGAAGTTGGCCTCCTGGTCGGCGAAGTCGACCGAATAGCTGTGCACCCGTTGCCCTTCGGCACCCAGATGCTTGGCGGCCAGACCGGTCAGCGCACTGGAGTCGAGCCCGCCGGAGAGCAGGACGCACCGCGGAACGTCGGCGATCAGCTGGCGATCGACGGTGTCGGTGAGCAGATCGCGCACCGTGTCGATGGTCAGATCCAGGGAGTCGCGGTGCCGGCGCGCGGGCAGTGTCCAGTAGGTCCGCTGCTGCGATCCGTTGCGGTTGACGGTCACCATCGCACCGGGCTCGAGTTCGCGGATATCACGCCACAGCGCCCAGCCCGGTTGTTTGGTCATCGCGAACAGTTCGCGCAGCCCGTCGAGGTCGACGTCGCGACCGATGAGCGGATTGGCCAGCAGTGCTTTGGGTTCGGACCCGAAGATCACCCCGTCGGTGGTCTCCGAGAAGTAGAACGGCTTGATTCCCAGTCGATCTCGGACCATCGTCAACTCGTCGGTACGGCCGTCCCAGACTGCGAAGGCGAACATGCCGTTGAGATGGTAGGGGAGGTGTGCACCCCATTCCAGATAGCCGTGCAACACCACCTCGGTGTCGGAGTCGGTGATGAAATGGTGTCCCCGCGAACGCAATTCCGTGCGCAGTTCCCGATAGTTGTACGTCTCGCCGCTGTAAACGATGGCCACCACGCCGTCGGGGGTCTCGACGGTCATCGGTTGATGGCCGAGCGGCAGGTCGATGATCGCGAGCCGACGGTGACCGAGGCCGATGTGGGTGTCGATGAAGACGCCGCAGTCGTCGGGACCTCGCCGGGTCATCGTCGCCGTCATCTCGTCGATGACGTGACGTTCGTCGCGCAGATCGTGGTGAAATCCGAGCCATCCGGTGATACCGCACATGACACACCCTATCTAGTTAGCTTTGCTAAATAATTGATCATTGCTGTTCTAGCACAGGGGATGACAGGCGTCGAGAACGACGAGAGCTATGTCCGGATTGTCGTGCGCGAGTGTCAGAGGATCTCGTCGACACTTTCGACGGGGCGGGCCAATCGAGTGCCCTTGTCCGTCACCACGAAGGGACGTTCGACGAGGATCGGATGAGCGACCATCTGCTCACGCAGTGTCTCCTCGTCGGCGTCGGCGAGACCGAGTTCGGAGTACAGGGATTCCCGTTTACGCACCGCCTGAGCTGCGGTGAGCCCCGCATCGGCGAGCAACGTGTCGAGTTGTTCCCGGGTGAACGGTTCGTCGAGGTAGCGCACGACGCTCGGTTCGATCCCGGCGTCGCGCAGTTTCTGCAGCGTCTTGCGAGAGGTCGAGCATCGCGGGTTGTGATAGATGGTCGCGTCCACGGACTACACCCTAGTCGGCAACCGCAACGTCACCGCGAGGGCCGCGACCGCGCAGATCGCGCCGATCAGGGTCGGGGCAAGGGAGCCCGCGCGGTCGATCGCCACGGCGCCGACGAGGGCGCCCAGACCGATCGAGAGGTTGAACGTGGTCGAGTAGATGGTGGTGGCCGCTTCCCGATGTGCCGGCGCCACCCGCAAGACCGTGGTCTGCAGGCCGATGGGGATCGCCGCGTAGCCCGCCGACCACACCATCAGGACGAGCGGGGTGAGCGACGACGTGGCGACCACCAGGACCAGGGCGACGGCGAGCAGGCCCACGAGGACGCCGAGGGATCCGCGGATCGAGCGGGTCCGGGTGAGGAAGGCGCCGGCCGCGAAGTTGCCCGCGACCCCGGCCACACCCATCGCCAGCAGCACTGCGCTCACCAGGTCGGCGTCGATGCCGATGGTGTCCACGATCAGCGGCGTCACATAGGTGTAGGCGGCGTAGGCGCCGGTGATGACGAGTGCGGTGATGATGATCGTGACGCGCAGGTTGCGTTCGCGCAGCATCGACGGCAGTCGACGCAGGGACAGGCTTCCGGCCGGTGCGACCGGCGTCATGAACACGGCGAGTGCGACCACCGTCATCGCCGACAATCCGGACAACGCCCAGTAGGCGCTCTGCCAGCCGGCGAGCTGACCGATGAAGGTGCCCAACGGCATCCCGGCGACCGAGGCGATGGACACGCCGGAGAAAGCGATGGTGTTGGCGCGCACCGCATGACGGGTGGAGACCAATGCGACCGCGGTCGGTGCGACGATGGTCCACATCTGGCCAAGGGCGACGCCGATCACCACCCGCACGATCACCAGCGTCGCGTAGTTCGGGGCGAGTGCGGTGAGGGTGTTGCCGACCACGAACACCGCCATCACCGCCAGCGCGATCGTGCGGCGGTCGATGCGGCGGGTCAGCGACGACAACGTCGGTGCGGCCACCGCTGCGACGAAAGCGAACACCGTCACGGTGAGTCCGATGAGACCTTCGGACACGCCCAGATCGGCGGCCATCGGCTGGAGCAGGCCGATGGGCATGATCTCGGTGGTGGTGATCGTGAAGACGGCCAACCCCAGTGCGGTCACCGCGGCCCAGTCGCGCGCGGTCACCACCGAATCGGTGCGGGTTTCCTCGGGCACGGGTGATGTGTCTCCTCGTCGAGGGTGGACGTCGGGGGCGACACGACAACGGGCCGTCGTCGACGATTATCGTCGACGACGGCCCGTCGGTCCCGATGAGCTCAGATGAGCCCGGTGTCAGGCGATGCCGTCGAAAAGACTTGTCACCGACCCGTTCTCGAAGACCTCACGGATGGTCTGGGCGAGCAGCGGGGCGATGGAGAGCACGGTGAGCTGCTCGAACCGCTTTTCCTCCGGGATCGGCAGGGTGTCGGTGGCGATGACCTCGGTTGCGCCGCAGTTGGCCAGCCGCTCGGCGGCCGGGTCGGAGAACACCGCATGGGTGGTGGCGATGACCACGTCACCGGCGCCGGCGTCCTTGAGTTTGCTCACCGCACCGGCGATGGTGCCGCCGGTGTCGATCATGTCGTCGATGAGCACGCAGGTGCGGCCCTCGACCTCGCCGACGACGCGGTGTGCGACAACCTGATTGGCGACCATCGGGTCACGGGTCTTGTGGATGAACGCGACCGGGGCGCCGCCGAGGGCGTCGGCCCACTTCTCGGCGACCCGCACGCGGCCGGAGTCGGGGGAGACGATCGCGATGTTGTCGGTGCCGTACTTGCCGCGCACGTAATCCGAGAGCTGCCCGAGGGCGTGCATGTGATCCACCGGGCCGTCGAAGAAACCCTGGATCTGGTCGGTGTGCAGGTCGACGGTGATGATGCGGTCGGCGCCGGCGGTCTTCATCAGATCAGCGATGAGGCGTGCGGAGATGGGCTCACGACCGCGGTGCTTCTTGTCCTGGCGGGCGTACGGGTAGAAGGGCAGGATCACGCTGATGCGTTTGGCCGAGCCGCGCTTGAGGGCGTCGATCATGATCAGCGACTCCATCACCCACTCGTTGAGCGGTGCCGGGCAGCTCTGCAGGACGAAGGCATCCGAACCGCGCACCGACTCCTCGAAGCGCACGAAAAGCTCGCCGTTGGCGAAGTTGCGCGCCGTCTGCGGCGTCACCTTGATGCCCAGCTCGTCGGCGACGGCCTGCGCCAGATCCGGGTGCGCGCGCCCCGCAAACAGCATCAGGTTCTTCTGGTTGTCGGTGGTCCAGGTCATGAAAACTCTTCTACTCGAGGTGGGGCTGGTGGGTCGTGCTCGGTCAGTCGGTGGTCGGGGGTGAGGGTTGCTCGCCGGCCGCCTCGGCGGCCGTGGCCGCCGAGGTTCCGGGCCGCTTCCGGATCACCCAGTCCTCGATCGTGCGTTGTACGCCCGCCGACACCGCGAGTGCGCCGGCCGGGATGTTTTCCCGCACGACGGTACCCGCACCGGTGTACGCGCCGTCACCGACCTGCACGGGTGCGACGAACATGTTGTCAGACCCGGTGCGGCAATTCGAACCGATCACCGTTTGGTGTTTGTTCACCCCGTCGTAATTGACGAACACGCTCGACGCGCCGATGTTCGACTCGTCACCGATACGGGCGTCGCCGACGTAGGTCAGGTGCGGCACCTTCGAGCCCGCGCCGATGACGGCGTTCTTGGTCTCCACGAAGGTGCCGATCTTGCCGTGCGGACCGAGTTCGGTGCCCGGCCGCAGGTAGGCGAAGGGGCCGACGGAGGCGCCGTCGTGGATGACCGCGTCGCTGCCGTGGCTGCGGATGACGTGGGCGCCGGCACCGATCACCACGTCGGTGAGAGTGGTGTCCGGGCCGACGACGGCGTCCTCGGCGACCGTGGTGCGCCCGTGCAGTTGGGTTCCCGGGTCGATGGTCACATCGGTTTCGATGGTGACGTCGACGTCGATCCAGGTGGTGGCCGGGTCGATGACGGTCACACCGGCAAGCTGGTGGCGCCGCACGATGCGGCGGTTGAGTTCGGCGGCGAGTTCGGACAGTTGGGCGCGGTCGTTGCAGCCGGCGACCAGCATCGGGTCGTCGACGGTGAAAGCCCGGACCACCTCGCCCCTTGTGCGGGCGATCTCCGCGACGTCGGTGAGGTAATACTCACCCTGGGAATTGTGGTTGGACAGTTCCCCGAGAGCGGCCCGCAGGGTGGCGGCGTCGGCGGCGTAAACACCCGCATTGACCTCGGTGATCGCCTGCTGTTCGGGGGTCGCGTCCTTGTGTTCGACGATGGCCTGCACCGATTCGTCCCGGTCGCGGACGATGCGTCCGTAGCCGGTGGGATCGTCGGCGACGAACGTCGTCAGCGTGACCGCCGCGCCACCGTCGGCGGTGTGCGTGTCCACCAGCGTCGCGAGGGTGTCGGAATCGAGGAGCGGGACGTCGGCGGCGGTGATGACGACGGTGCCGTCGAAGTCCTCGGGCACCGCGCTCAGGCCGACCTGCGCGGCGTGTCCGGTGCCGTGCGGTTCGTCCTGCACGGCGGTGAGGATGGTCTGCCCGAGGCGTTCGCCGACGCGGGTGACCTCCTCGGTGACGAGTTCACGTTCATGTCCGACCACGGTGACGAGATACGCCGGAGCGATTCCGGCGGCGGCGTGCAGACTGTGCCCGAGCAGGGTCCGTCCGGCCAGGGTGTGCAGGATCTTGGGTGTCTTGGACCGCATGCGGGTGCCCGCACCGGCCGCGAGAACGATGACGGCGGTCGTGGGTGACGTCGATGTCAAAGGAGGCCTCCGGTCCTCTCGGCGGCCCGGCCCGGCGCAAGAGGTGTGCGCGGCGGCCAGGTGCTGCCTTGCAGCGCGGCAACGGCCCGATAGTAGCGACATCCGTGGTCGGGTCGGACCCCGTACCCCGGCGCGCATCGTGCCTGATAGAACCAAAGGGACTCACATCACACTCGACGAACACCAATGAAGGGAAGTCGATGAGCGCTCAGAAGACAGCAATCGTCACCGGATCGGCCCGCGGCATCGGAGCGGCCGTGGCCAAGCGACTCGCCGCCGACGGCCTCGCCGTGGCCGTGCTCGACCTCGACGAGGCGGCCACCGCCGACACCGTCAAGGCCATCACCGACGCCGGTGGCACCGCGATCGGTGTGGGCGCCAACGTCGCCGACGAGGAGTCCGTCAAGGCCGCCGTCGACACCATCGTGGAGAAGCTCGGCCCGCCGACCGTCGTCGTCAACAACGCCGGCATCCTGCGCGACAACCTGCTGTTCAAGATGACCGTCGACGACTGGGATGCCGTCATGGCCGTCCACCTGCGCGGTGCGTTCAACGTGACCAAGGCCGCGCAGAAGCACATGGTCGACGCCGGCTGGGGCCGCATCGTCAACCTGTCGAGCACCTCGGCGCTCGGTAACCGCGGTCAGGCCAACTACTCCGCCGCCAAGGCCGGCATGCAGGGCTTCACCAAGACCCTCGCCATCGAGCTCGGCAAGTTCGGCGTGACCGCCAACGCGATCGCCCCCGGCTTCATCGAGACCGAGATGACCGCGGCCACCGCCGCCCGTGTCGGCGTGCCCTTCGAGGACTTCAAGAAGGCTGCCGCGAGCCAGATTCCGGTCAACCGCACCGGCGTTCCGGAGGACATCGCGCACACCGCGTCGTTCTTCATCAGCGAGGGTGCGGGCTTCGTGTCCGGCCAGGTGATCTACGTCGCCGGCGGCCCGAAGGACTGACCCCGGCGGATTCCCGCGCAACCGTTTGCTTCCCGCGCACCGATATGAGTGCGCGGGAAGCAAACGAGCGAGCGGGAATCGATGCGGAGCACGCGCGGTGCCTGTGGCACAATCGTGTCCGCAGTATTCCCCCATGGTGTAATCGGCAACACTTCTGATTTTGGTTCAGGCATTCTAGGTTCGAGTCCTGGTGGGGGAGCAACGTATACCCGCAGCTAGCTGCGGGTGCGGGCGAACTTTCACGTGTTCCATGCGCCCTCCGTGCACCCCGATGCGGTTCACGCGCCTGGTTCTCGTCGACGCGGTTGCTGCGTGCTCACGCCCGTTTTGCAATGACCGCATGGGTGTGGGGGTGCCGCGCGGGCGAACAGGACCCGCGTGAGTGTGCGGTCGTCACGCGCGTCCCGTTTGGCGACGACCCAGCCCACCGTGATTTAATGTGCCGGACTGGAACTTTACGATTCGGGATTGGTGGGCGGTGTCGGACGGGGTGGACTGGGATCGGCGGCGCGCCATTCGCCGACGACGCGTGGCGCAGCTGTGTATCGCCCTGGGGTTCAGTGTCGGGACGTATCTGGTGGTCTTCGGTGCGTCCATCCTCTATTCGTTGACGATGCTGTTCAGCTTCGGCGACACCGACGTCGGCGGTGATTTCGAGGTGACTACTCAAATCGCCCAGCAGACAACCGTATTCACAGTCATCGTGGTATTGGTGTTGCTCGCCGCGCTGCGGGTCTGTCGACGTTGGTGGCCCGGGATCGGATCAGGTCCATGGTCGCCTCAGTGCGTGCCCGCCGCGACCGTACTCGGATCGGTCGGGTTCGTCATGGCGTCCGTGGTGTTCGGAGTGCTCGTGATCGTGCCGGCGATCGACGGTCTGCACCTCTTCAGTTCCGGCACTGCGATGGACAGCGGACTCGCCGCATCGCTGTGGTGGGCAGTCGGCGCCGGATTCGGTGAGGAGATCATCGTCCTCGCCGTCCCCGTGGTGATCTTGCGGTTCTATCGGGTGTCGACGGTGGGTGCCATCTGGACTCTCGTCGCGCTCCGCATCGCATATCACCTGTACTACAACGTGATCGGTGTCTGGTGGATGCTGCCGTGGGCGCTCGCCTCGGCGCTGATCTACTGGTGGTGGCCAGATCGTCGGATTCTCGGTGGGTTGATCGTCGCGCACATCGCCTACGACGCGGTGGCGGCGAGCGGAACGACTGCGTTCTTCGTCTTTGCCGGTGTCGCGGTGATCCTGCTGGCGGCGGCAACTCTGGCCGACCCCGGGTGGTTCCGCGTCTCGGCGCTACCGATGCGCAGCACGGACATTCGGCGCGCACTGCTCGGCCCGTCGGGTACCGGATGGACACCGTCCGGACATCGTCGAGCTCGCAACGACTGAATCAACCCCGGAGCAGACCTCTTGGGCTGATTCGCAGCGTGGAGGATTTCGGCCCGGGTCGAGCAGCAACCGATCCGATGACACCGTGAGGCCACCGCGATCAGCAGCTGGCGCAAGCGCTTACGGTTGCGACCGCCAGGGAGATCGTGCCCGCGGCGTGCACTATCCGCGGCCACAAGGGTGGGTCGGACAACGCGAAATCTTGTGGCGCAGAGCCACTGTGAAGGGTTTCGACCATGCTGTCGGTGTCCCACAGTGCGAGAGCAGGTCCGTTCGAGTGTGCCGCGTTGTAGTAGACACCATGAACAGTGCGGTTCGGCGCGGGCTGATCCTCATGGATGGCTCGAGCCCACTGCTGGGTGAGGTCGCGAGCGTACGCACCGGTCGCGAGCGAGGGTAGCGCGCCGATACGCATGGCGGCGCCCTGTCCTCGCAGATCGAGCAGGTCGATCGGTGAGCGTGGGCCAACGATCGCCACGCGGTAGTTGGGGCAGATCTCCGCGATACTCAAGTCCCCGAATACTTCTCCGAGTGCAGTTGCGAGGTTGGTGGCGACGTAGAGCACAGACCGTCCACGCGGACATATCCCCGGCGGATCTGCCGGAGTGTGGTGATCGAACCGGTGTAGCGGCCCGAACCGGCGGTGAGTGACGCCGTCGGGAGTATGTCGTGACCGATGGTAGATACGGCACCACGTCCACGCCCCGCCCGTCCCACGGGGCTGCCACGTCCAGGACAAACCCGCGGCCGGGAGGGGGCGTTGTGGCGTGGCGAGGTCGACTACCACGCCGCGGCGGTGGTGGCTCTCGCCGCAGCAAGGACCTTGGCGATCTGGTCGGTGGCGAGAGCGTCGGCGGGTGTGGCCCCGTCGAGGTCGGCGTTCGGGCGTGTCATCCAGTGGCTCAATGTGACGACACCACCGGGGAACACCTCACGCAACCGGGCCAGCCCGTCGAGATGTCCGCGCGCAGTGTCTGCCCGGAACTGCCACGCCGGCAACCGCCACTGCCGACCATCTTTCAGCCCGATCAAATCGTGCCCGCGGAGACGATCGAGCACAGCTTGAGTCGAGATGCCGAGGAGCTCCGCGGCCTCACTCGTTCCAATCGCGGCGACGAGCGTCGCGTGACGCGCCGCGTACTGACGAGACAAGTTCGCGAGCAGGTCCTCGTCCCGTTCGGCGGGTGTCGGCGCCGGCCCCCACAGGTCGCTGTCGATATCCGGCGCGCCGCCTCGCAGTCCGCGAACAAAGGTTTCCTTTGTCTGCGGGGATGCGGCACGGAGAGCGGTGGCCAACGCCTCGTCGAACCCGGCCGAGGACGACTCGTCGCTGCTGTCGAATGCTGTCCCGCCGTTGCGTCGACCCGCGGGCGAGGTGATGGGCACCTTCTTGTCGGGTGCCCGTACAGCGTGCCTGCGGCCCGCCACTTTCACCGTGCGACCAGGTCGCTGCGGCCTACGCGTCTTCGGCACTGCCATACCTTCCATGATAGCGATCCCAAGCAAAACAAGTTGCCCAAGATAACAAGGCGGTGGACGGGATAAGACAAATGGGTCACCCGCCGACCTTCACGTCCTGGCCGGGGCTCTCTTGCGGGAACTCCGCATAAGACCCGTGCTTCCTCCGATCAACAGACCCCGGGACCAAATCGGGACGCCCCGATGTTCTTCTCTGTGACGCCGCAGCCAGCGGCGCACCGGAGAGGAGAGAAGTGTCCGACTACCGCAGCACACCCGAGGCCGTGAGCCGTCTCACCGCCGACCAGTATCGCGTCACGCAGCGTGACGGCACCGAGCCCGCGTTCCGTAACGCCTACTGGGACAACCACGAGCCCGGCATCTACGTCGACGTCGTGTCCGGCGAGCCGTTGTTCGCCTCGACCGAGAAGTACGACAGTGGCACCGGCTGGCCGAGTTTCACCCGCCCCATCAGCGACGACGCGGTGACCACCCGCACCGACCGCAAGCTGTTCATGTCCCGCACCGAGGTGCGTTCGGCCCACGCCGACAGCCACCTCGGTCACGTCTTCACCGATGGCCCGCGCGCCGACGGCGGCCTGCGCTACTGCATGAACTCGGCGGCGCTGCGCTTCATCCCCGTCGCCGAACTCGAGGAGCAGGGGTATGGGCAGTACCGGCGACTGTTCGACGACCCGACGAGCACTCACACGACAACCGACACCACCGAGGAGAATCCATCATGACCAGTGGCCCCAATGACACCGGACGCATCACGACGACGCCAGGAACCGAGACCGCCGTCCTCGCCGGCGGATGCTTCTGGGGCGTCGAGGACCTCATCCGTCGCCAACCCGGGGTTGTGGCCACCCGCGTCGGCTACACCGGTGGCAGCAATGATCATCCGACCTACCGCAATCACCCCGGACATGCGGAAGCCGTCGAGATCGTCTTCGATCCGACACGCACGACCTACCGCGACATCTTGGCGTTCTTCTTCCAGATCCACGATCCGTCGACGAGGAACCGTCAGGGTAATGACGTGGGCAGCAGCTACCGGTCGGCCATCTTCCCGGTGACACCCGAGCAGGAGCACATCGCACGGGAGACGATCGCCGACGTCGACGCGTCCGGACTGTGGCCGGGCAAGGCGGTCACGACGATCGAGCCGGCGGCCCCGTTCTGGGAGGCCGAGCCCGAGCATCAGGACTACCTGGTGCGCTACCCCAACGGGTACACCTGCCACTTCCCGCGGCCGGGGTGGGTGCTGCCGAAGCGAAATGAGGTGCGCAGCAACAGCTGACGCCTTCCTTCCGTGGCCAAAGATGGGTCGTGTCGGCGAATAGTGGTGCTGTAGAACCCAATTCCTCCAACACGACCCATCGACGCCGGCCGCAACGTCGAAGCTCGCCATGTCCGATCCCATGATGTGACACGCCGAGGTTGCACAGCCATCCATCCGCGGGCAGAGTGAAAGGCAACGTCCACAAGTGCTTCGGCGCGGAAGGGATCGCTGTCGCAATGACCTCGGAGCACCGAACGTGCAGGTCATCAGTCGATTCCGCCCACTTCTTCGCTGCCGGGATGAGTCGTCGCCGCTTCTTTTCGGTGGCTGGCGCGGCAGGCGCCGGCGTGGCCGGTGCGACGATACTCGGCGCCTGCGCGCCCTCCGGCTCCGGTGTGGCGGGCTCGGACAACACGATTCGGGCGGCGATCGCCGGGGAGCCCGACCAACTCGATCCGCACAAGACCAGCTCGTACTTCTCATTCGAGGTGCTGGAGAACGTCTTTGACACACTCGTCGAACCGGACGAGAAACTCGAGATGCAACCGGCGTTGGCGCAGTCGTGGCAGGTCAGCCCGGATGCCACCGTCTGGACGTTCACCCTGCGACCGAATGTCCGTTTCCACAACGGGGATTCGCTGACCGCCCAGGACGTGGTGTACTCCTATCGCCGGATCATCGACGAAGAACTCTCCAGCGCATGGCGATTGGAGAACATCGCCACCATCACCGCACCCGACGACGAGCACGTGGTCATCACCACCACGGCGCCGAGCCCGAACCTGTTGTCCACCATCGGCAGCTTCAAGGGAGTGGCGATCGTCAACCGCCGCAACGTTGAATCCGGACAAATCGCCACCCATCCGATCGGCACCGGCCCGTTCTCCTACGACTCGGGCTCACCGGGGACCTCCATCGTCCTCAAGGCCAACCCCGGCTACTGGGACGGTGCGCCGAAGGTCGACGGCGTCGCCTACAGCTTCATCTCCCAACAGACCACGGCCGTCTCGGCGCTGCGGTCCGGTGAGATCGACTGGACCGATTCCATTCCCGCTCAACAACTCCGGATTCTGGAGAGCACCGACGGTGTCGTCGTCGGCAGTGTGGTCGCCAACGACTACTGGTACGTGGCAATGAACTTCGCCAAGAAACCCTTCGACGACACCAGGGTCCGCCAGGCCGTTGCCTACGCCATCGATCGCAAGTCCATCGCCCAGGTCGTGGGTTACGGCACGGCCACCCCCAACCAGCTGGCCATCCCGAAGACCAGTCCCTGGTTCGCCGAATATGACCGCTATATCGATGGATTGGATCGGGATGCCGCCACCGAGAAGGCGCGTGAACTGCTGAAGCAGGCCGGGGCGAGCTCCTTGTCCATGGGATTGATGGTGACCACCGAATACCCCGAAACCGTGACCGCCGCGCAGGTGATCGCCTCCAACCTGTCCGACGTCGGCATCGACGTCACCATCGAGCAACTCGACTTCGGGGTGTGGCTCGACCGCCAGTCACAGGGGGCCTTCGATGCACTCCTGCTCGGCTGGCTCGGTAACCTCGACCCGGACGATTACTACTACGCCCAACATCATTCGCAGGGAACGTCGAACTCACAGAAGTACGCCAACCCCGAGGTCGATCGCCTTCTCGACGCCGGCCGGGTCGAACTCGACATGCCTCGGCGCAAGCAGATCTACGCCGACGCCGCCACCCGCATCGCCGACGACGTCAGCTACCTCTACCTGTACAACCCGTCGGCCAATCAGGCCTACACCAGCGCCCTGCTCGACTACACCGTCCGATCCGACAAGGCGATCCGCTTCCGTGGCGCACACCTGGATCGGAGTCAGAGCGTATGAACGGATTCGGTTGGCCGCTGGTGCGTTTCATCCTGCTGCGGTTGCTCTACACCGCCATCGTCCTGCTGGGCGTGATCGTGGTGGTGTTCCTGCTGATCCAGGTGGTGCCCGGTGATCCCGTCCGCATCGCCCTGGGTACCCGGTACACGCCTGAGGCCTACGATTCTCTACGTCAGGCGTCCGGACTCGACCAGCCGCCCCTGACCCAGCTCGTCCACTACATCGGCAACGTCTTCACCGGCGACCTCGGCGTCAGCTTCCGCGACGGCGAATCGGTCACCGACCTGCTGCTCTCCCGACTGCCGGCGACCATCGCACTCGCCCTGGCCGCGATCGTGGTCGCCCTGGTGATCGCCATCCCGCTGGGCACCTGGGCGGCGCTGCGTGAAGGCCGGTTGGCCGACAACAGTATTCGCGTGGTGTCCCAGTTCGGGATCTCGGTGCCCGACTTCTGGATGGGCATCCTGCTGATCGCGGTGTTCTCCACCGCGTTGGGCTGGCTGCCGTCGGCGGGATACCGGCCACTCTCGGCCGGGTTCGTGCCGTGGATCGAACACCTGGTGCTCCCGGCGATCACCGTCGGCATGGTCACCGGCGCGATCATGACCCGCTACGTACGCACCGCCATTCTCGACGCCGCGAACTCGCCGTTCGTCATGACCGCCGAATCGAAGGGGCTCAGCCGCAGGCGAATCCTTGTCTCCCACATCGGACGCAACGCGCTGGTCCCGGTGCTCACCATCTCCGGCATCCAGCTCGCCACGCTGCTCGGTGGTGTGATCGTGGTCGAGGTGGTCTTCGCCTGGCCCGGACTCGGGCGCCTGGTCTACGACTCGGTCGCCGCCCGCGACTACCCGGTCCTGCAGGGCGCTATCCTGCTCATCGCCGCCATCTTCCTGATCATCAACCTCATCGTCGACATCCTCTACGCCGTCATCGATCCCAGGATTCGGCTGTCATGACCACGACCAACCCGCCCACCCCCGACGAGCCCGCCACCGACGAGCCCACCGCCGCAGCGCCGGAGCCGACCGACTCCGCCTGGCGGCTGTTCCTGCGCAACCCGGCCTCGGTCGCCGGGCTCGTCGTGATCCTCGTCGTGATCATCTGCGCGCTCTTCGGGCAGTGGATCGCGCCTTACGGCGCCAACGACATCGACGTTCCCGACGCGCTCGCGGCACCGAGTTGGTCGCATCTGTTCGGCACCGACGACCTCGGCCGCGACGTGTTCTCACGCGTCGTCCTCGCCGCGTCGGTGAGCCTGCGGGTGGCCGTCGTGGCGGTGGCGATCTCCCTGATCGTCGGCGTGATCCTCGGGATGTTCTCCGGCTTCGCCGGTGGTGTGGTCGACACGGTCCTGATGCGCATCGTCGATGTCGTCTTCTCCTTCCCGGTCATGTTGCTGGCCTTGGCGATCGTGGCGATCCTGGGTCCCGGCGTCACCTCGGCGATGATCGCGATCGGCATCGTCTACATCCCGATCTTCGCCCGCGTCGCCCGCGCCGACACGCTGCGGGTGCGCCAGACACAGTTCGTGCAGGCCGCCACCACCATGGGTGTCGGAACGCCACGCATCCTGTTCGGTCATGTGCTGCCCAACATCTCGGGTCCGGTGGTCGTGCAGACCTCCATCTCGCTGGCATTCGCCATCCTCAGCGAGGCGGCACTGTCGTTCCTCGGCCTCGGAGTGCAACCACCCGAACCGTCGTGGGGCCGGATGCTCTACGACGCGCAGGGATTCATCACCAGCGCCTGGTGGATGGGAGTGTTCCCCGGCCTGGCCATCCTGTTCACCGTCTTCGCGTTCAACCTCATCGGCGACGGTGTCCGCGACGTCCTCGACCCACGCCAACGCACCCTGCTCCGCAACCGCGGAAAGCGGCGCCACCCCACGGTGACCCGCGCGACCGTCACCCCGGTCGCCGACTCCGACACCGACGACTCCGCCGAGACGGTCCTGACCGTCACCGACCTCGTAGTCGGCGTGGGGCCACGGGAGATCGTGCACGGCAACAGCTTCAGTGTCGCCAAGGGGGAGACCCTCGGCATCGTCGGCGAGAGTGGATCGGGTAAGTCCCTGTCGGTGCTGGCGGCCACCGGACTCTTCGACGCGCCGAGCGCCCATATCTCGGGTTCGGCGCGCATCGGCGACACCGAGGTCATCGGCGCCTCCGATGCGACGCTGCGCGCGGTGCACGGATCCCGTGTCGGATTCGTCTTCCAGGACCCGTCGTCGAGTCTCAATCCGCTGCTCACCGTCGAATCGCAACTGACCGAGGGGCCGCGTCGGCACCTGAAGCTCACCAAATCGCAAGCGCGAGAACGGGCGCTGCAACTGCTGCGCGATGTGAACCTGCCCGATCCGGAGAGCAAACTGCACGCCTACCCGCACCAGCTGTCCGGTGGGCAGCGCCAGCGGGTGATGATCGCCATTGCACTCGCCTGCGACCCGGAGATCCTCATCGCCGACGAGGCGACCACCGCACTCGACGTGACCACCCAGGCCCAGATCATCGACCTGGTCGCCGAACTCCAGCGGGAACGCGGGATGGCGGTGGTGTGGATCAGCCACGATCTCGGCGTCATCGGACGCATCGCCGACAGTGTCCTCGTCATGCGTTCGGGTTCCGTCGTCGAAACCGGCACGGTCGACGAGGTTTTCGCCAACCCGCGTGCTGAGTACACGCGAACCCTGCTCGAATCCCGGCCGTTGCTGAGCAAGGTCGGTGACCGCGCCGAACCCGAATCCGACACCGACGACACGTCGCCCGCACTGGTCAGTATGCGCGGCCTCGGGGTCGATTTCACCATGCGACGCACCACGGGTCGCGACACCCTGCATGCGGTACGCGACGTGGATCTCGATGTGGCACAAGGCACCACCCTGGGGATCGTCGGCGAATCCGGGTCGGGGAAGTCGACCATCGCCGGCGTGTTCACCGGGCTGATCACCTCCGGCGGCGGGACCACGGTGCACGGGAGCATCGACGTGCGGGTCGACGGCCGAACCATCGACGCGGTCGGCGTGCGCGGTCACGATGCCGCGGTCCTGCGTCGACGGGTGTCGATGGTCTTCCAGGACCCGGGCGCCTCACTCGATCCACGCATGACCGTGGCCGCCTCGATCGCCGAACCGCTGCGCACCCACGGCCTGGTCTCCGGCAAGGGCGCGCTGCGCGAGCGTGCGGAGGAACTGCTCGGCGACGTCAGCCTCGACGGCTCGTATCTGGGTCGCTACCCGCACGAGATGTCCGGCGGGCAACGTCAACGAGTCTGTCTGGCACGGGCTCTCGCCTCCGACCCGGAGGTCCTCATCCTCGACGAGTCGACCGCGTCGCTGGACGTGTCGGTACAGTCCGAGGTCCTCGAGCTGCTCGCGCGTCTGCAGGCCGAGAAAGGCCTGACCTACCTGTTCATCGCGCATGATCTTGCCGTCGTCGAGCAGATCAGTGACACCGTGGCGGTCATGCAGAACGGCAGGGTCGTCGAAAGCGGTCCGGCCACAAGGATTCTGCACGACCCGGAGACCGACTACACCCGCAGGCTGCTCGCCGCGATCCCGCCGGAGACGCCGCAGCGGGCCTGAGGTGGCCGAGTCCAGGGCACTGACAGCCGCCTCACAGTTCCCGAACCTATCGTGGTGACATGGCGTCGACACTGCAGTCCGAACCCGTCCGCTCGATCCTCGACGAACTCTACGAACGCGCCCGCCAAGGAGGGCGTCCGCCGGGGCCGCGCCCGGGCGGCGCGCCACCGATGGATGCGCTCAGTCCTCAGGAGCACGCCGATGCCATGGCGGATCGCTACATGGCGATCGGCCGCGACACCGGTGTGCTGGCCTACTCGCTGATCCGCGCGGCGCGCCCATCGGTGGTCGTCGAATTCGGGATGTCCTACGGTGTGTCGGCTCTCTTCATCGCGTCCGCGTTGCGGGACAACGGGTCCGGTCATCTCTACACCACCGAACTCAGCGGCAAGAAGGTGGCCGCCGCGAGCGCGACCTTCGCCGACGCGGGTCTCGACGACCTCATCACCGTCCTCGAGGGCGACGCGCGTGAGACGCTGACGACGGTGACCGACGAGATCGGTTTCGTGCTCCTCGACGGGTGGAAGGATCTCTACACCGAGATCCTGGCCTTGCTCGAACCGCGGCTGCGTCCGGGTGCGCTCATCCTCGCCGACAACACCGATAGTCCCGGCGCCGCACCGTATCTCGACGTTGTGCGGGCCGGCGGCGACTACACCGGCGTCCCGCTGCCGGGCAAGCACGGTGATTCGGTCGAATTGAGCTGCCGCCTCTGATCGAGGGCCCGCTCAGGACAGCGTGGCGACCAGCACCCCGACGATCAGCACGATGAACACCAGGAAGATGACCGCGCCGCCGATGATGGCGGCGCGGGTCGTCGCCGGATCGGTGGGTTGGCGCGGCGGTTGGTAGCCGGTCGGTGTGGGGTTCACCGGGCCGGGACTCATCGTGCCCGGCGTCACCGGCGGAATGTGGACGATCGGCGGCAACACACCCGCCGGGGCGGCCTGCGGCATGGGTGGCGGGGGCGGGACGGCCACCGGCGGTGGCACCGACACGCGGCCCTCGAGCGCCTCGCGAGCCGCCTGCGCCATCTGCCCGGCGGTGACGAAACGATCGGCCGGATTCTTGGCCATCCCGCGGGCGATGACGTAGTCGAAGGGGCTGCCCAGCATGGGCGGCGGCTGATTGAGGTGGGCCGCGACGAGTACCTGGAGATCTCCCGCCCCGAACGGCGCCGCGGCCGTGAGGCATTCGACGAGCACACAGGTCAACGCGTAGATGTCGGTGGCCGGGGTGGCGATGTTGCCGGCGCCGAAGCGTTCGGGAGCCATGTAGGCGAACGATCCGACCGCGGCGCCGGTTTCGGTCAAACGCGGATCGGTGGTGGTCTGGGCGAGGCCGAAGTCGACGAGGTAGGCGAAGTCGCCGCTGTCGATGAGGACGTTGTCCGGTTTGACGTCCCGGTGGACCAGCCCGGCGGCGTGCGCGGCGTCGAGTGCCTGGGCGACCTGTTCGATGATGGACACCGCACGCTCGGGTGCCAGCGGCCCGCCGGCGAGCAGATGCCGCAGATCGGTGCCGCCGGAGACGATCCGCATGTCCAGGAACAGCAGCCCGTTGATCTCGCCCCAATCGTGGATGGGGATGACGTGCGGATCGTTGAGTTGGGCGGCCATCCGGGACTCGCGCAGGAACCGTTCGCGGAACATCGCGTCGCCCGCGTATTGCTGGGCCAGCAGTTTCAGGGCGACGGTGCGTCCGCGGCGTTCGTCGCGGGCCTCGTAGACCTCGCCCATCGCGCCACGCCCCAGGAGCCGTTGCAAGGTGTAATCACCCAGAACGGAACCGCTGCGGTCGGCGGGGCTTCCCATGGCGTGCGTCATCCTCCTGCCCACCGGGCCTCGGGCGGGTCCGCGGCAACGGATCGCTTTCCGCGGTACGCTACCCGCTCCACGTCGAGGTCGTGGACATCGACGCGCGGGTGTGGATGGCCGGCGGCCCGGCTCCGAGCTCGTATGACCTCGGCCTCTTGTCCCAATTGTCCTGCGCGACAGGCACTGAGGTGTTCAGCGACCGTGCTCGCGGGTGCCGTGACGGCGATGCCGCGGCGGTGATGCGTGTCGATCAGACAGACGGCCCGGCCATCGTCATGATGGCCGGGCCGTCCGTCTGCCGGTGCGGTGTCGAGATGGCTCAGGGGAGCCGGTGTCTCACGTCAGTGTGCGACGACCATCTCGTCCCCCTGGGTGGCGGGCAGCTTGCCGCTGCGGATCACCACCGCGGAGATGACGCCGCCGGCCGCGAAGACCGCGGCGGCGACCCAGAACGCCACCGTGTAGGAGTGCACCGCGGCCATCAGTGACAGCTGCTGCAGGTTCGCCGTGTGTGCGGCGTGATCGGTGACGTAGCCCGCCGCCGCGCTGGAGGCGATGGTGGACAGCAATGCGGTGCCGACCGACCCGCCGACCTGCTGCATCGTGTTGACCGTCGCCGAGGCCACGCCCGCGTCCTGGGGTTGCACACCGGAGATGGCGCCCTGCATGGCCGGTGCCATCGACGCACCGAGTCCCAGGCCCATCACGATCAGTGCGGGCAGGATGTCGGTGGTGTACGAACTCGAGTCGCTCAGCCGGGTCAGATACACCATGCCACCTGCGGCGATGAGCATGCCCGCGGTCATCAGCCAGCGCGGCCCGAACCGCGGCAGCCGGACCGCGGTCGAGGTGGTGGCGGTGAGGATGAGGGCGGCGATCATCGGCAAGAACGCCAGTCCGGTCCGGATCGGGCTGAACGCGAGGTTCTGCTGCAGGTAGTAGGTCAGGAACAGGAAGATCCCGAACATTCCGATACCGACGATGAAGACCGCGAGGTACGAGCCGGCACGGGTGCGGTCGGTGATGACCCGCAGCGGCAGCAGGGCATGCTCGGTGCGCGATTGCAGCCAGACGAAGACGCCGAGGAGTACCGCACCGGCCACCAGCCAGGTGAGGGTGGCCCAGTCGGACCAGCCGTGGGTCTCGGCGTGGGAGAAACCGTAGACGATGGAGAACAGTGCCACCGAGACGGTCAGGACGCCGGGGATGTCCAGCTTGGGGCGGTGTTCGGCCTTGTGCGGGGCCAGGAACAGGATGGCGCCGACCAGGGCGATGGCCGCGATCACCAGGTTCACATACAGGCACCAGCGCCAATCGGCCCACTCGGTGAGCATGCCGCCGAGCAGCAGGCCCAGCGCGCCGCCACCACCGGCGATGGCGCCGAAGATGCCGAAGGCCTTGCCGCGTTCATCGGGGTCGACGAACGTCGTGGTCAGCAGCGACAGTGCGGCCGGGGCGAGCAGTGCGCCGAAGACGCCCTGACCGGCGCGTGCGGCGACCAGCATGGTGAAGTTCACCGCGGCGCCACCGACCGCCGACATCACCGCGAAGCCGATGAGCCCGATGATGAAGGTGTTCTTGCGGCCCCACAGGTCCGACAGGCGGCCGCCGAGGAGCAGGAGGCTGCCGAAGGCGAGGGCGTAGGCGGTCACGATCCACTGACGGTCGGCGTTGTCGAATCCGAGCGACGACTGTGCGTGGGGGAGTGCGATGTTGACGATGGTGGCGTCGAGCACGACCATCAGCTGGGCCAGGGCGAGGACACCCAGCACCACCCACCGGAGCCGGTGATGCCGGGCCTCCGGGGTTTCGGGAAGAGACGAGGTCTCCTCGTTCTTCGAATAGACGGTTGTCATTCCGGCCTCCTGAAGCTAGGTGGAGGAGCTTCCTCCGGTTACCCAAGGGCCAACGGCACCCAACCGGAGAAGATTCCTCCGTTTGCTAAACTGTGACCATGACCACCCAGGCCGGGGAATCGCGGCCGTTGCGCGCCGACGCCGAACGCAACCGCTTACGCATCATCGCCGCAGCTCGAGAGCTCTTCGCCCAGCGCGGGCTCGACGTCTCCCTCGACGAGGTCGCCGAGGCCGCCGACGTGGGCGTGGGCACCGTCTACCGACGATTCGCCAATCGCGACGAACTCATCGCCGGCGTCCTCATCGAGCACCTGAACACCGTGAACGCCAAGACGGCCGCGGCACTGGAGAACGACGATCCCTGGGCGGCTGTGGTCGACCTCGTCACCTGGCTCGCCCAGTCGATGGCCGAGGACCGTGGGCTGGCGGCGATCATCATGCGGGTCGATCACTCCCACCCCGACATCACCGCGGTCAAGTCGCAGATGTCGGAACGGGTGGAGCAGATGTTCGCCCGGGCCCGGGACGCCGGAGTGGTCCGGCCGGATCTGGCGTCCACCGACTTCTACGCCATCTTCACCATGCTGTCGGCGGTGGCCGACGCCACCCAGGAGACCGCTCCGGGTGTCTGGCGCCGCTACCTCGGGTTGATCCTCGACGCCATCAAGGCCGACCCGCAGCGCAGCCCCCTCGACGTCCCACCGATGACCTTCGAGCAGGTGATGGACATGCAGCGGGCCAAACACGACGCGAAGCGCCGGGCGTCGGAACAGGGCGGCTGACTCGCCGTCAGGTGGCTCAGGTCCCCATGGTCGAGATCGACAGGATCTCCGGCACGGTCCGGGGCGTTCCCCAGTACCCGCCCGCACGTGCCGGCGTGAACCCGCCGGTCGAGATCGCGTCGACGACGGCCATGCCGTCGGGGTCGACGGTCCCGACGTGGGTGTAGATCGGGGCGCTGATGACCGGCCGGATCGCAACGAAGAAGGTGGCCGAGCCCTTCGGGTTCGACTGCCCGGTCAGCTGCGGATCCGCGACGGAGACCGACACACTCCCGCGCGGGTAACTCACCTGCGCTCGCCCGAAACCATCTGTGCTCCCGGCCGACGGGAGGTCGGTCGGGACCTCGTCGGGAGATGTCCATCCCGGACCGGCGCTCACCTGATGGATGTCGTCGGGCGTTTCCGTGGCGCCCGCCGGTTCGCCGCACACCAGAATGTAATCGCTCAGCCGACGACAGACCATGTCGTCGTAATACCGGGCGCGGGCAAGCGCGGCGATCGCCCCGGCATTGCAGGGCGCCGAGGAGTGGTCGAGGTCGATGCCGATCGTCCCCCTGCTGGTGTGCATGTCGAGGCGGGTGACACCGCTCGCCGGCTGCGTCGCCGACGGAGTCGGTGTCCGCGTGCCGTCGTGGGCTGCGGCGGGGTAGGAACAGGCGACCGAACCGGCCGCCGCCGTGGTGGTGGACAACCCTGCGCCCGCAACGGGATTCGACGGACCACGAACCGCGATGGCAACCATCACGGCGGTGATCGTCACGATCACGAGCGCGGCGAGGATGCCGCCGGCGATCAGGGCTCGCCGCGGCCCTCGGCGCTCGCCGGTAGGGATCGGCGTCGGTGGCGGCGGAAACAGCGGCGGCGGTGGAGGACTCATCGGCGGCGCGGTGGCGACACGGGTGCGCGCGGTCGCCGTGGGTGTGGGTGCGGGTGCCATGGGCGGGGGTGCGGGCAGCGGTGTCGTCGGTGCGGCAACCGGGACCGGTGCGGCACCCGGGCCGGATGCGGACGCGGCATCGCCGGCCGCGTGGGCGAGCTGTCCGGCGGTGGCGAAGCGGTGCTGCGGTGACTTGTTCAGCGCCGTCGCGATGACCGGGTCGAAGGCGTTGTGCAGCAACGGTGGTGGTGCCGAGATGTGCGCGCCGATCAGGCGGTGGATATCGCCGGTTCCGAAAGGTGGCTGCCCGGAGAGGCATTCGTACAGGACACAACCGAGTGCGTAGATGTCGACCGACGGGCTGATCGCATCGGTCGGCCCGAACCGTTCGGGTGCCATATACGAGAACGAACCGATGGCCGCACCGGTCTGGGTGATCCGGGTGTCGGTGATCCCCTGGGCGAGGCCGAAATCGGCGAGATAGACGAAGTCGTTGGCGGCGATGAGGATGTTGTCGGGTTTGACGTCGCGGTGGACGAGGCCCTCGGCGTGGGCGACGTCGAGCGCCGAGGCGACCTGGCCGATGATGCGGACCGCCCGGTCGGCGGGAATCGGTCCCGCCGCAAGGATGTCGGACAGGTTGTGGCCGCGAACCACCCGCATGTCGAGGAATAGTTGGCCTGCCACCTCGCCCCAATCGTGGATCGGGACGACATGTGGATTGTTGATCCGCGCCGCGATCCGGGACTCGCGCAGGAATCGTTCCCGGAACTGTGGGTCGTGCGCGAGGCCGGACGTCAGGAGTTTGAGTGCCACCTCGCGGCCGCGTCGGGTGTCGCGGGCCAGATAGACCTCGCCCATGCCGCCGCGACCCAGAAGACGTTCGAGGACGTAATCGCCCAGCACGTCGCCGGAACGGTCGGTGGGGCCGGTCACGGTGATGATTCCCCTGCACGTCGATGGCTCACGGACTCGAGGATGGGCGACTCGAGGGACGTCAGACTATCAAGCCCTCACTCTTGAGCCAGTCATAGGCGACGGTCGACGGATCTTCTCCGTCGATGTCGACGCGTCCGTTGAGTTCCTGCATCACCTCATCGGTGAGCCGCTCGGATATGGTGCCCAATAGCCCCGTCAGTTGCGGCCATTCCTTCAGGATCTCGGCGCGCACCACGGCGGTCCCGCTGTAGGGCAGGAAGAACTTCTTGTCGTCGACGAGGACGGTGAGGTCCAGATTCTTGATACGACCGTCGGTGGTGTACACCTCGCCGAAGTTGCACGGTGAACTCTTGGCCGTGGAGGTGTAGATGACGCCGGCGTCCATGCGGGTGACATTGTCCAGCGGGACGCCGTTGGGGTCACCGAGCGGCATGCCGTAGGTCTGCAACATCGGTTTGAAACCATCGGGGCGAGAGTAGAACTCGTCGTCGACACAGAAGGTGCGTTCGGCGACAGGCAGTTTCGCCACGTCGGAGAGCGAGGTCACACCCAACTGCTTGGCCTTGGCAGAGGCCGCGGCAAAGGCATAGGTGTCGTTGAAGTTGGCGGGTGGCAACCACACCAGGTTGTGCTCGGCGAGTTCGATGTCATGGACCTTCTGCCACAACACTTGCGGATCGGCGATGGTCTCGGTTTCGCCGTGATAGTTCACCCACGCGGTGCCGGTGTACTCCCACAGGATGTCGGCGTCGCCGTTGAGTTGAGCTTGCCGGGATGACGCCGATCCGGGTGCGCCGGTGAGATCGGTGACGTCCGCGCCCGCCGCCGCCAGATAGGTCGCAGTGATCTTGCCCAGGAGCACGCCCTCGGTGAAACTCTTCGATGTCACCGTGAGTTCGGCGCCCTTCAGCGGGGTCTGCCCATCGGGGAGCGAGGCCTGCTCGAACGTTCCCGAACTGCTCACCAGGCCACAGCCGGCAAGGACGAGCAGACCGGCCAGCAGCACACCCATCGTGCGCGAGGCCCGCAGGAGTCGCGGTGCGTAAGCGGTTGTCATGAGATGCCCCGCGGTGTGGCCACGAGTTCGACGATGCGGCCGAGCCAATCGATGACCATCGCCAACAGCGCCACCAGGATTGCCCCGGAGATCAGGAGTTTCGGCAGGAACAGTGTGACCCCCGTGGTGATCAACGTGCCCAGGCTCGTCGCCCCGATGAACGTGCTCAGGGTTGCGGTACCGACCAGGATGACCAGCGCGATCCGTACCCCGTTGAGGATCACCGGAACAGCGAGCGGTAACTCGACCTGGACGAGGGTACGCACCGCCGAGTATCCGATGCCGCGGGAGGCCTCGATGGTGCGTTGGTCGACCTGCCGCAATCCGACGATGGTGTTCTGCAGGATTGGTAGCACGGCGTACACGACGAGTCCGACGACGGCGGTCTTGAATCCGGTGCCGAGCCAGAAGGTGAACAAGACCAGCAGGCCGACGGCCGGCGCGGCCTGACCGATGTTGGCGACGTTCACCGCAATCGGACTGAACCAGCGCATCGATGGCCGGGTGAGGATGATGCCGAGTGGAATCGCGATGACGATGACGATCACGGTGGCGGTCAAGGTCAGTTTGATGTGATCGAGAATGGTCGTCTGTAGCGTCGCCCACTCCAACGACGCGCTCTCGGTTTCGGTGAATGTGGTGGTCGCGTACCAACTGAAGTACCCGATACCGATCACCAGGAACACCAGCGGCTCAAACCACACATCGATCGGTAGTTGCCGGAATCGTTTCATGATGCCGGGTCCGATTCGAGGGGTGGATTCTTCGGTTCGCCACCCTCTCGGTGCGAGGCGTAGCTGGTCTCGTCCTCATCCGTGCGGGCATCGGCGAGCTGTGACCGGATCACATCCATCACCGCGGCGATGGTGAGCGAGCCTATGACCGATCCACGGCCGTCGGTGACGAGCGTTCCTCCCTGGCTGGCCGCGAGCATGGAATCCAGGGCGTCGTTGAGTGTCGACGAGTCCGCGACGACCGGTAGGCGGGGATCGACGTAGTCGGAGATCTCCCTTTTCGTCGACACCTCACCAAGTGTGGGCCAGGCCCTCGGTCGGCCGTGCTCGTCGACCACCACAATCCAATCGTGGCCGTTGCTCCGGGCCCGGTCGAGCACCGAAGCGGATGAATCCCCGACCTGCGCGGTGGTGACCTCGACGAGATCGACATCGCGCACCCGCGAGAGTGTCAGATGTGCCAGCGTCGCCCCGGAGCCGATGAACTCCTCGACGAACGGGGTGGCCGGGTTGGCCAGGATCTCCTCCGGCGGCGCGTACTGCTCCACGTGCCCGCCCTCGGACAGGATCAGGACCTTGTCGCCGAGCTTGGTGGCCTCCTCGAAGTCGTGGGTGACCAGCACGATGGTCTTGCCGAGTTCCTTCTGGATGGCGATCAGGCTGTCCTGCAACCGAACCCGGGTGATGGGGTCGACCGCGCCGAACGGTTCGTCCATCAGCAGAACGGGTGGATCGGCGGCCAGCGCGCGGGCCACACCCACGCGCTGTTGCTGGCCACCGGACATGTCCTTGGGTAGTCGGTGGGCAAACGTCGCCGAATCCAGACCGACCAGGTCGAGGAGATACTCGGTTCGCTCGGCGATCTTCTTCTTGTCCCATCCCAGCACCCGGGGGATGGCGCCGATGTTCTTGGCGACATCCCAGTGTGGGAAGAGTCCGCCGGACTGGATGACGTAGCCGATTGACTGCCGGAGCTTGTCGGGGTTCTCGCGGGTGACGTCGCGGTCGCCGATGAAGATTCGCCCCTCTGTGGGTTCGATGAGCCGGTTGATCATCTTGAGTGTGGTCGTCTTGCCGCATCCGGAGGGACCGACGAAGGCCACGATGTCACCGGCATCGATGGTCAGGTCGAGTCGCTCTACCGCCGGTGTGGCCTGGCCGCGATAGCGCTTGACGACACCGTCCAACCGGATCGAGGCACCTGTGACAGTCCGGTCGTCGGACCCCGGCGAGTGAGGTGACGCCGGGCCGGGTGCGGCGGAACCATGTGAGACATCGGTCATGACAACCCCTTGGAGATCGTGACGCGGCCGAGAAGGACAAGCAGTGCGTCGAAGACGAGTGCGATGGCGACGATGAGAATGGTTCCGGTGAGCGCCATTTCGAGTGCATTGGCGCCGCCGAGTCGGGAGAGTCCGTTGAAGATCAGTGAACCGAGTCCCGGGCCGAGGACATAGGCGACGATCGCGGCGACACCGACGATCATCTGTGTCGAAACCCGGATACCGGTCAGGATCACCGGCCACGCGATCGGCAGTTCCACGGTGAGCAGAATGCGCCAGCGCGGCAACCCGATTCCACGTGCGGATTCAATGACCGTGTCGGGCACCGAGCGCAGGCCGACGACCGCGTTGCCGATCACCGGCATGGCGGCGAAGAACGCCAACATGATGAACGACGGCACCACTCCGAGCCCGAAGGGCACGATCAACAGTGCGAGCAATGCCAGTGACGGGATGGTCAGCGCCACTCGGCTCGACGTCAGCGTCAGCGACGATACGAGCGGCAGCCGATAGACCAGCACCGCGATGATCACCGCCGCCAGCGCACCGACGAGGACCGTCTGGAAGGCGAGCGAGGCGTGCTGATAGGTCAAGAACGTCAAGGTGGACGCGTGGCCACTGATGTAGTTCCACAACTGCACGTGTCGATCCCTTCGTGGACCCCGAAGTGGACAAGGGGTTGCGCAATGTGGCGGCACACCACTTGTGCCGCTTTTCGAACACTAGTTGTCCGTGGTGCCGGCCGTTGCCCGATTGGGGCGTGAAGAGTGCGCGCGTGCGTTCACCGAGGAGATGTCGGCGCCCGATGACATGGGCACATTCCCGTCGCATCACGATTGTCGGCAACTTTCAATCATGATGAACAAAAGTCGCTGGCGACGCGGGCCGATAGGCTGGACGCCATGGCAGTCAGTCGCCCCACCGACAAGACCGACGAGGTCCGGCGCGCACCCCGCGCGCGGATGACCGGTGCGCAGCGTCGCCTGCAACTCATCGAGGTCGCGCGGGGATTGTTCGCCGAACGCGGCTTCGAGGCCACCTCCATCGAGGAGATCGCGCAGCGGGCCGGTGTGTCCAAGCCGATCGTCTACGAACATTTCGGCGGCAAGGAGGGTCTCTACGCGGTGGTGGTGGACCGCGAGATGGAGACGTTGCTGGAGATGGTGACGTCGTCGCTGTCGCGCAATCGCTCGCTGTACCGCATCCAGCAGGTGGCGCTCGCGCTACTCACCTACATGGAGGAACGCACCGACGGCTTCCGCATCCTCGTCCGTGGCGAGAGCACCAGCGCCGGCACCTATTCGAGCCTGCTCAACGACGCGATCAGCCAGGTCGAGCACATCCTGGCCGGCGACTTCGAGCGACGCGGATTCGACCCGAAACTGGCGCCGCTCTACGCCCAGGCGCTCGTCGGCATGGTGTCGGTGACCGCGCAATGGTGGCTCGATGTGCGGGAGCCCTCCAAAGAGGTTGTCGCCGCACACCTGGTGAATCTGTGCTGGAACGGACTGACCCGCCTCGACCCCGATCCGGAGTTGGTGGGACCCGATTACGTTGAACCCGAACGGGTTGGATCAGACCGGGTCGAACCCACCGAGCGGAGCGCGGCCGAGGACTCCGACGACTGAGCGACCGCACGCGGTTCGCCCATCTTGGCCGCGACCACACCGACGATGATCAACACTCCACCGAGGATCTGGGCCGGCGCGGGAATCTGCCCGAGCAGTGCCGCCGCCCACACCACGGCGGCGAGCACCTCCAGCAACGCGATCAGCGAGGCGAGTCGCGCACCCAGGCGCCGGGCCGCGCCGATGCCGGTGAGATATGCGGTGGCCGCGGAGATGACGGCGAGTCCGACCAGCACCGAGGCGGCCGGCGCGGCGAATCCGGCGAAATGTGCGGTGGCCTCACCGGCGGTCATCGGCAGCACTCCCACCACCCCGAACATGCCCAAAAGCAGTGCGGCGAAGATCATTCCGCCGGTCGCCAGCACGGCGGGCGGCAGGTCGTCGTGCTGGTGGGCCGAGATCAGGAAGTAGCCGGCCGCGCCGATCATCGCTCCCACGGCCCAGAGTGCGCCGACCGGATCGATCGATGCCGGGCCGAGGAGGTCGAGGACGAGGACGAGACCGACCGCGCAGATCGCGATCCCGGCGACCGCCCACCTGCTCGGCCGCTGTCGGTGGACGGCCCACATCCACCCGACCACGACGACCGGCGCGGTGTACTCGATCAGCAGCGCGGGACCGACGTCCATCGTCTGGATCGCCGAGAAGTAGCAGAACTGGGCGGCGGCGATGCCGAGCAGTCCATACAGTGCGATGGTCTTTCCGTGCGCGCCGAGGATGGAGACGAGCCGGGCCGGGCGCAGCTGCGACCAGCCGCCCAGGTCGCGCACCGCGAAGGGGATGAGTGCCAGTCCGCCGAGTCCGATACGGATGCCGACGACGGCACCGGGACTCCATCCGGCCGCCAGCAGCGGAGTCGCCAGCGCGCCGGAGATGCCAAAGCTGACCGCCGAGATCACCGCCAGTACCAACCCCGACCTGACGCGGGTGGCGTCGAACGTGGGGTCATTGGTCAACGTGCTCATGACGAATGACGCTAGGGTCCGATTCGGTAATGTGTCAACATGATTTTCGGTGATGACGTGGACCTGGCGCTGCAGGCGGCGGTCACCCTGGTCAATTCGGGCTCGCCCCCGGACACCTTCGAGACGATCGCCGATCTCGACGCGTACTGGGAACGGTTCGGCTACACCGGCCGCCGAGTCGGCGATCGCGCCGAACTCGACAGCGTCCGGGCCATCCGGCCGCGTCTGCGGGCACTGTTGCTGGCCGACCGCGACGACGCCGTCGACCTGGTCAACACGGTCCTGCGCCGTCACCGGGCGCTGCCTCAGCTGGTCCGGCACGGGCGGACCGATTGGCATCTGCATGCCATCGATGACGACGCGCCCTTGGCCGACCGGATCATGGTGGAGACCGCGATGGCGCTGGTCGACGTGATCCGCGCCGATGACCTGTCACGCCTCGCGATCTGCGCCGACGAGGGCTGCGACGCCGTCGTCCTCGACCTGTCCCGCAACCGATCGCGACGGTACTGCTCCACGGCGTGCACCAACCGCAATGCGGTCGCCGCCTACCGCGCCCGGCAGGGCGATCCCGAGGGAGCCCGGCGGGCATGACCACCGGACGCTGACCGCTGACGCCAGGTCCTACAATCGCACGAGTGTCGTCTTCACCCGCCCTGTCCGGACTTGCCGCTCTCACCTGTTCGGATGCCTCGCTCGCCGCGCTCCGTGAACGGTGCGACACCGACCGCCTCGACATCACCGGACCGGACGCCGCGCGCCCCTTCGTCGTCGCCTGTCTCGCAGCGTCGTCGGCGCCGCTGCTCGTCGTGTCCGCCAACGGTCGCGAGGCCGACGACCTGACCGCCGAGCTGCGCGAAATGCTCGACGACCCGGACTCGGTCGCGCAGTTCCCGTCCTGGGAGACGCTCCCGCATGAACGGCTCTCGCCCAGCGCCGACACCGTCGGCGCGCGTCTGGCGGTGCTGCACCGTCTTGCGCAGCCGGGGGAGCATCCGCTGCGCGTGGTGGTGACCACGGTGCGTTCCCTGGTGCAGCCGATGGCACCGGGCCTCGGTGCGGTCCGCGCCATCACCCTGCGCGAGGGCATCGAGATCGACTTCGACACCCTTCTGGCCGATCTGGTGGAGATGGCCTACGAGCGCGTCGACATGGTGGGCCGGCGTGGCGAGTTCGCAGTCCGCGGCGGCATCCTCGACGTCTTTCCGACGACCACCGACTATCCGGTGCGCGTGGAGTTCTGGGGTGACGAGATCACCGAGATGCGCGCCTTCTCGGTCGCCGATCAGCGCAGCCAGCCCGAGATCGACGCCGCCGAGGTGCAGATCCATCCCTGTCGTGAACTGGTGCTCACCGAACGGGTCCGCCACCGTGCCGCCGACCTCGCCGCGGCGAACACCGGCGACGAGGCACTGGCCGACATGCTGGCGAAGCTCTCCGAGGGCATTCCGGTGGAGGGCATGGAAGCGCTCATCCCGGCGCTCGTCGACGGGCAGATGCAACTGCTCACCGAGGTGATCCCGGACGGCTCACGGGTCCTCGTCCTCGACCCGGAGAAGGTCCGCACCCGCGCGGGCGACCTCGCGGCCACCGGAGCCGAATTCCTCGAGGCGTCCTGGAACGCGGCCGCCTTCGGGGCCTCGGCGCCCGTCGACAACGTCGGCGGCGCAACCGGAATCGACCTGCAGGCCAGCGCCTACCGTCCGCTCGACGAGGTGATGGACACGACCATCGCCGCCGGTCGCTCCTGGTGGACGATGAGCCCGCTGTCGGCGGGCTTCGGCGACGAATTCGAGCTGGACCTGGTGGCCGGGCCGACGCCGCACGGCGGTGAGAAGGAGATCGCGGAAACCTTCGCGATGCTGCGCGCGCACGTCGCCACCGGCAAACCCGCCGCAATCGTGGTGGCCGGCAAGGGAACCGCCACCCGTATCGGCGAACGCCTCGCCGACGCCGAGGTGCCGCATTCGATCGCCGAGCCGGGGGACCGGCCCGCCGACGGCGAGGTCACCGTCTACGGCGGCACCCTGCGCCACGGAATCATCTCTGCCTCTGCGGGATTGGTGATCGTCACCGAAACCGACCTGACCGGCTCGCGGGTGGCGGCCGTGCGCGACGGGCGGCGGCTGCCCGCCAAACGACGCAACCAGGTCGACCCGTTGGCCCTGACCGCCGGTGACCTGGTGGTGCACGACCAGCACGGCATCGGCAAGTTCGTCGAGATGATCGAACGCACGGTGTCCGGGGCGCGACGCGAATACCTGGTGCTGGAGTACGCCGCGGGCAAACGCGGTCAGCCCGGCGACCGGCTCTACGTTCCGATGGATGCCCTCGACCAGCTGTCCCGGTACGTCGGTGGCGAGCAGCCGTCGCTGTCGAAGCTCGGTGGTTCCGACTGGCAGAACACCAAACGCAAGGCGCGCAAGGCCGTTCGGGAGATCGCCGGTGAGCTCGTGCAACTCTACGCCGCCCGCCACGCCGCCCCCGGGTACGCCTTCAGTCCGGACACCCCGTGGCAGCGGGAGATGGAGGACGCCTTCGACTTCACCGAGACCGTCGATCAGATGACGGTGATAGGCGAGGTCAAGGACGACATGGAGAAGCCCGTCCCGATGGACCGGGTGATCGTCGGCGACGTGGGCTACGGCAAGACCGAGATCGCGGTGCGCGCGGCCTTCAAGGCCGTCCAGGACGGCAAGCAGGTGGCCGTTCTCGTGCCGACAACCATTCTGGCGCAACAACATCTGCAGACCTTCACCGAGCGGATGTCGGGTTTCCCGGTGCGGGTGCGGGGGCTATCGCGGTTCACCGACACCAAGGAATCCAAGGAGATCATCGAGGCGATGGCCGACGGTTCGGTCGACATCGTGATCGGTACCCACCGGCTCCTGCAGACCGGGGTCACCTGGAAGGATCTCGGCCTCGTCATCGTCGACGAGGAACAGCGTTTCGGTGTGGAACACAAGGAGCACATCAAGTCGCTGCGCACCCACGTCGACGTGCTGACCATGTCGGCCACCCCGATCCCGCGCACCCTGGAGATGTCGATGGCCGGCATCCGGGAGATGTCGACGATCCTCACCCCGCCCGAGGAGCGGCATCCGGTGCTCACCTACGTGGGCGGGTATGCGGCCAAGCAGGTGGCCGCCGCCATTCGCCGCGAACTCCTGCGTGACGGGCAGGTCTTCTACGTCCACAACCGTGTCTCCACCATCGACAAGACGGCCAAGGAGATCGCCGACATGGTCCCCGAGGCCAGAGTCGTTGTGGCACATGGCCAGATGAACGAGGATCAGCTCGAACGCACCGTCTCCGGATTCTGGAACCGGGAGTACGACGTGCTGGTGTGCACCACCATCATCGAGACCGGACTCGACATCTCCAATGCGAACACCCTGATCGTCGACCGCGCCGAGAATCTCGGTCTGTCGCAACTGCATCAGCTGCGCGGCCGGGTGGGACGCAGCCGGGAACGCGGATACGCCTACTTGCTCTACAGTTCCGAGAAGCCGTTGACCGAGACCGCCTACGACCGCCTGGCCACCATCGCCCAGAACAACGAACTCGGCGCGGGAATGGCGGTGGCGCTCAAGGACCTCGAACTGCGCGGAGCCGGAAACGTGCTCGGCGCCGAACAATCCGGTCACGTCGCCGGAGTGGGATTCGACCTGTATGTGCGGCTCGTCGGCGAGGCGGTGGAGGCCTATCGCGCCGCCGCCGACGGTAAACCGGTGACCAGCGAAGAGGTCACCGAGGTGCGTGTCGATCTCCCCGTCGACGCCCACATCCCGGTCGAATACGTCGACTCCGACCGCCTGCGCCTCGAGGCGTACCGCAAACTCGCCTCGGCATCGGCCGATTCCGAGGTGGACGCGGTGATGAGCGAACTGCTCGACCGCTACGGGGAACCGCCGGAGGAGACCCGGCGCCTCGCCTCGATCGCCAAGCTGCGATTGCGTTGCCGCGAACGTGGTGTCGCCGAACTCGGGGTGGTGGGAACCAACGTCAAGGTGTCGCCGCTGCATCTGCTCGACAGTGAGCAGATACGCCTCAAGCGGCTGTACTCCGCGGCGTCCTATCGTGCGACGACCGGCGTCATCACGCTGCCGATCCCACGGACCGGCGGGGTCGGATCGGCGCGACTGCGCGACGACGAGCTGATCGACTACCTCGTCACCTTCCTGACGCAGCTCAAACCTACGCCGGCGCCGTAGCCGATCCCCGAGAGAAACCGCATCGACATCCCACGTTGTCGCGGGTACACCGTTTACGGTTGTCGTGTTCTCACATACGTTCCGTGAAAGGTGCCCGCGATGACGGTGGTCCTGCTCGATCCGCTGCGTCCGGACATGATCCCGATCCGCGCACGGTCGGAGCTGTCCGGAACGGTGTATGTGACCGAGGACGTCCCCACCACGATCCTGTGGGAGCTCGATCACTTCGAGCCGGTCTTCGACGAGACACCCCTGGGAACCACACTGTTGTCGACCGATCCGCATCATCGGTTGGTCGCCGCGCGCAGAGCGCTCGGTGACACCGTCATCGAGGCGACCCCGCTGGCCGGTGGTGACCTGCTGGCCGCCGTCGCGCTGATGGACACCCTGCGACGCAACGGTCCGTGGGAGTCGCAGCAGACCCACGCCTCGCTGCGGCGCTACCTGCTCGAGGAGGTCTACGAGCTCCTCGACGCCTTCGACTCCGGCGATCAGGCACACCTGCGCGAAGAGCTCGGCGACCTGCTGCTCCAGGTGTTGTTCCATGCGCGTATCGCGGCCGATCATCCGACCGAGCCGTTCGACATCGATGCTGTCGCAAGAAGTTTCACCGATAAGGTGACCCGCCGCACTCCCGGGGTGCTGTCCGGGGCGCACAGCGATCTCGAGACGCAGATCCGCGAGTGGGAAGAGCGCAAGGCCGCCGAGAAGAATCGGGGATCGGTACTCGACGGGATCGCCACCACCGCGCCGGCTCTCGCACTGACTCAAAAGGTTCTCGAAAGGCTCACCGCCGCAGGCTATCCCGTCGAACGCATCGATCCGGAAGTGCTGACGGTGACCGTGGCCGCCGGAGACGACAGCGTCGAGGCCGCCGCGCGAGCACGCACCCTGGACCTGATGGCCCAGGTGCGTGCCGTCGAGGAACAGGCCCGGGCCGACGAGGTCGTCCTCGACAGCCGCGAGGCGTGGTGCTCGATCCTCGACGGCACGGCGGTACCGGAATCGGAACCGGAAACGGAACCGCAGTTCGAGGATCCGGCCCCGGTCGCCGAAACCGACGGCGAACCCCCGGCCGAGTAGTGGCAGCATGCCATCTGCATGCTCAACTCCCACCCGCGCGGAATGCATGACGTGTAGGTGGGAGGTGCGCGCGCACCGCCGGTACGGTGCACGTTCGGATCACGGTGATTTCAACGTGGTGGCCGGGGCCGGAGGCCGCCGCCCGCACCCGCCCCGCGATACCCCCACGACATGGGAAAACGCGGCCGTGCATCATGGAGGGATGCCTTTCGACACCGCAGGCGACCCCGATGGAGGCACCCGGAGCACCCGCGAGAACGTGATCCTGGTGCACTGGCACGATCTCGGTCGCCACCTGAGGTGCTACGGCGCCGACGGTGTCGAGAGCCCCCATCTCGACGCGCTGGCCGCCGAGGGCATCCGGTTCACTGACGCACATGCCACCGCCCCGCTGTGCTCACCGGCCCGCGGTTCACTGTTCACCGGCGAATATCCGCACCACAACGGGCTCGTCGGCCTGGCGCATCACGGGTTCGCCTATCGCGACGGCGTGCAGACGCTTCCGGCTCTGCTGGGTGGTCACGGGTACCGCACGGTGCTCTTCGGCATGCAGCACGAGAGCACCGATCCCACCAGCATCGGCTTCGACTCGGTGGATGTCTCCGACTCACGGTGTGACTACGTCGTCGGTGAATCGCAGTGGTGGCTGCGGCGTCACGTCGAGGCCGGCGGAAACCGGCCGTTCCTGTTGACGGCCGGATTCTTCGAGACGCACCGTCCCTACCCCGACGACGAGTACGCACCCGCCGACACCACCGACATCGAGGTGCCCGGATTCCTGCCCGACACCGGTGACGTCCGCGACGACCTCGCCGGTCTGCACGGCAGCATCACCAAGGCCGACGCCGCGGTGGGGCGGCTGCTCGCCACCGTCGACGAACTCGGACTGGCCGAGAACACCTGGATCGTCTTCGTGACCGACCACGGTCTGGCGTTCCCGCGTGCCAAGTCCACGCTGTACGCCGAAGGGACCGGCGTCGCCCTGATCGTCCGGCCGCCGCGGGCCCGCGGTATCGCCCCGCGGGTCTATGACGACCTGTTCTCCGGGGTCGATCTCACGCCGACCATTCTCGACCTGCTCGGGATGGATCTGCCCGACACGGTCGACGGTGACTCCCATGCCGCGGAGTTGACGGACGCCTCCGACGGTGCGGTGCGTGAGGAGGTCTTCACCGAGAAGACCTATCACGACGCCTTCGACCCGATCCGGGCCGTGCGCACCAAGACGCACAGCTACATCGAGAACTACGCGCACCGTCCCGAACTGTTGCTGCCACTCGACATCGCCGACAGTCTCTCCGCACGATCCCTCGAGCCGGCTATCACTGTCCGGGACCGCGCGCACATCGAACTCTACGATCTGGTTTCCGATCCGTATGAGCAAAAGAACGTCGCCGACGATCCCGACTACGCCGAGATCCGCGCCGACCTCGCGGCGCGTCTGGCCCGGTGGCGCAGCACCACCGGCGACGCACTTCCCCCGGAGGCGGAGGGAACCGCGGTCGCCGAAGCGTTCATGGCGGTCTTCAACGCGAAGACCGAGGCCGGAGACCCTGCCGAGGAGGCACTTCCGTCGCGGCGGCCGCTCGGCGAACGCCGCGAGCTCAGTGGCGATCTCACCTCCGGTGAGGGCGACGTGGTTCGCGCCTCACACTCGGCGGGCGCCACGCACTGACCGCCGGATCGACGGCGTGCGGTCGGGCACGCACACTGGCCCGTCGGTGTCAATGATTTTCCGCGCGCTGGCCGTAAAATCCCAGGTTGCGGGCGGTTTCGAGGTGGCTACACTGAGCCGGTGTCCAGCCAGAACTACCTCGTGTGCGCCAGTCAGCGCAGTGGGAGCACGCTGCTCGTCGAGTCCCTCGCCGCCACCGGTGTGGCCGGGACCCCCGAGGAGTTCTTCCAGTACCTCACGTCGTCCTCACAGTCCCCGCAGCCACGGGAATGGTTTGCCGGAGTGACGGATTCGACGATCCTGGATCTGCTCGACGAGGTGGACCCGGGAGAGGTCGACACTCGCGACTTCGATCGGTGGCGCACCGATGTCCTCGAGGCCGGCCGCACTCAGAACGGCGTCTGGGGCGGCAAGCTGATGTGGAATCAGACGCCACTTCTGATCGCGCGGACCCGCGTCGCATCCGGGTCCCTGCGCACGGCCATCCGTGAACTGTTCGGCGACGATCCGCTTTTCGTTCACGTCTATCGTGAAGATGTTGTGCCGCAGGCTGTCTCGATGTGGCGTGCGGTACAGACCCGGGTGTGGCGCGACGGTCACGGTCCGCATTTCGAGGCCGACCGCGACGAGAAGGCGCAGTACAACGCCGAGGGCATCGCGCACCTGGCAGCCATCCTGTCCGAGCAGGAACGGCAGTGGCGACGCTGGTTCGCCGAGGAACAGATCGAGGCCATCGACATCGAGTTCGGGGAGTTGGTCAAGGATCCTCAGGGCACCACGGCCGTGGTACTCGAAGCCCTGCACCTCGATCCCGGACTCGCCCCGCCACCACCTCTCAAGCCCCAGTCGAATGCGCGATCCAAGGAATGGGTCACGCGCTATCGTGCCGACGCGGAACAGAACGGATATCCACTATGACCGCCGACCTCACCGACCATCCGACATCGGCGCCCGCATCGGAATTCGATCATGTTGCCGCACTGCGCATCCTGGAGTCGGAATCCGTTCACATCATCCGTGAGGTGGCCGCCGAACTCGAGCGTCCGGTGTTGCTGTTCTCCGGCGGCAAGGACTCCATCGTCCTATTGCGATTGGCGGAGAAGGCATTTCGGCCGAGCCCGCTGCCGTTCCCGATCCTGCATGTGGACACCGGTCACAACTTCGACGAGGTGATCGAGTTCCGGGACCGGCGAGTGGCGCCGACCGAGGAGAATCCCTCCGGCATCAAACTGATCGTGGCGTCGGTTCCCGATGCGATCGCCGCCGGCCGGATCGCCGAATCGACCGACCCGTCCGGATCACGCAACCGCCTGCAGACCCGGGTGCTGCTCGATGCATTGGAGGAAGGCGGATTCGACGCCGCCTTCGGCGGTGCGCGCCGCGACGAGGACCGCGCCCGCGCCAAGGAACGCGTGTTCAGCTTCCGTGACGAATTCGGCCAGTGGGATCCGCGGGCGCAACGCCCGGAACCGTGGTCGTTGTACAACGGCCGCATCCGGAAGGGGGAGTCGGTCCGCGTCTTCCCGCTGTCGAACTGGACCGAGACCGACATCTGGCGCTACATCGAACTCGAGCAACTCGACCTGCCGTCCATCTACTACGCCGCCGAGCGTGAGGTGTTCGACCGGGACGGCATTCTCCTTGCGGTGTCCGAGTTCTCGCAGCCGGGCGCGGCCGACGAGGTGAGCACCGAATGGGTGCGCTACCGCACCGTCGGTGATCTGACGATCACCGGGGCGGTGCGCTCACGCGCCACCACCATCCCCGAGATCATCGCCGAGATCAGCGAGGCGACCGTCTCCGAACGCGGCGAGACCCGCGCCGACGACCGGACATCGTCGGCCGCCATGGAAGACCGTAAACGAGAGGGCTACTTCTGATGAGCACCGCTGTCGCACGGCCCCATCGACCGACCACCAACCGGCAGATCCTGCGCCTGGCAACCGCCGGCAGCGTCGACGACGGCAAGTCGACACTGATCGGCCGACTACTCCACGACACCGGCAGCCTGCCCACCGATCACCTCGCCGGGGTGACCTCCGACGACGGTGACGTCGACCTGGCGGCCTTATCGGACGGGCTGCGCGCCGAGCGGGAGCAGGGCATCACCATCGATGTCGCCTACCGCTTCTTCTCCAGCGACACACGCAGTTACGTCCTCGCCGACACGCCCGGTCACGAGCGCTACACCCGCAACACCTTCACCGGTGCCTCCAATGCGCACGTCGCGGTCCTGCTCGTCGACGCCCGAAAAGGATTGCAGCGTCAGACCCGTCGCCACGCGCGGATCGCCACCCTCGTCGGCGTCCCGCACGTCATTGCGGCGGTGAACAAGATCGACCTCGTCGACTTCTCGCAGGAACGATTCGACGAGTTGCAGGCAGACCTGACCGAACTCGCTGTCCAGCTCGGGATCGGTGAGATCCTCGCGATCCCGGTGGCCGCCAAGATCGGCGACAACGTCGTGCACCGCTCGTCCCACACTCCGTGGTACTCCGGTCCGACCCTGCTGGAGTACCTGGAATCGGTGGAGCTGCAGGCACCGTCGCCGCAGCCGCGGGAACTCCGGCTGCCGGTGCAATGGGTGTCGCGGCCCGGTCCCGACGGCAAACGCAACTACACCGGACGGGTGGCCGCCGGCACCCTGGCCGTCGGCGATCCGGTGACGGTGTTGCCCTCCGGCTCACGCAGCGTCGTCACCGCACTCGACACCCTCGATCCGCGGCGCGACGTCGCGGTGGCGGGCCTGTCGGTGTCGGTGCAACTGGCCGACGAGATCGACATCGGCCGCGGTGATGTCCTCATCAGCGGCGCCGAGGATGCGCATCGGCCGGTGCCGGCGCGCGAGTTGTCGGCCACGCTGTGCTGGCTGTCGGAGGCGCCGCTGCATGCCGGCGATCGGGTTGCGCTCAAGCAGGGCGCACACACGGTCCGCGCCACCGTAGGCTCGCTCGAACGCCGCCTCGACCCGGAGTCGCTCCTCGAGGTCGTCGGACCAACAGAGTTGGGCCTCAACGACATCGGCACCGTCACGCTGCGTACGTCGTCGGTCGTGGTGGCCGACCGCTACATCGAGAACCGGGACACCGGCGCCTTCATCCTGATCGATGAATCCTCCAACGACACCGTCGGTGCCGGCACCATTCTCGAACCGCGAGAGGTCATCCCCGGCAAGGCCACCCGCAACGACATCAAGTGGCACCCGAGTTCACTCAACCGCTCGGAACGGTGGGCCAAGACCGGACAGCGGGGCGCCACGGTGTGGCTGACCGGACTGCCCGCCTCGGGGAAATCGACGGTGGCCGTCGCGCTGGAACGAGAACTGGTCAACCGCACGCGGGTGGCCTATCTCGTCGACGGTGACAATATCCGGCACGGCATCTCCGACGACCTGGGCTTCTCGCCGGGGGACCGGGCCGAGAACATCCGCCGGGTCGGCCATCTCGCCCGACTGTTCGCCGACGCCGGGGTCATCGCGATCGCGTCGATGGTCTCGCCCTTGCATTCCGATCGGGAGATCGCACGGGAACTGCACCACGCCGCCGACCTGGACTTCGTCGAGGTGCACGTGTCCACCCCGGTCGGCGAATGTGAACGTCGCGACCCGAAGGGCCTGTACGCGCGGGCTCGGCGCGGTGAACTCAAGGGCCTCACCGGTATCGACGCACCGTACGAGAAGCCGCTGAATCCGGACCTGCGATTCGACACCACCGGAGCCGACATCGACGAACTCGCCGGTCGGGTACTGGCGCTGCTGGCGCAACGGGGCATCATCGAGGAGTGAGTTGTTGCCACCCGGAACGTGACGCCCAGCGCGAGGAGGACTCCGCGGTAGGTGTGCCGACGTCCGGCGGCAGCCATGGAATCGAGTCGGTGGCCATCCCGGCGGGCGAATTCGCCATGGGCGACGCGTTCGACGAGGGGTACCGCACCGACGGCGAGACCCCGGTTCATCGAGTGACGCTGAGCGCGTTCGAGATCGACACCACCACCGTCACCAACGAGGCATTCGGTGTGTTCGTCGCCGACACCGGTCACCTCACCGATGCGCAACGATTCGGCTCGTCGGCGGTGTTCGCCGGGCACGTGCCGACGGGACATGTGTCGGGGGAGGCCGGTGTCCGGATCGTCGGCACCCCCTGGTGGATCGACGTCCCCGGTGCCACCTGGGATCACCCGTTCGGACCCGGCAGCGACCTCGCCGGTCGTGCCGATCACCCGGTGGTGCACGTCTCCCATCGGGACGCGCTCGCATACTGCGCGTGGGCCGGACGTGCACTGCCCACCGAATCGCAGTGGGAGTACGCCGCACGCGGTGGGCTCGACGGCGCCCGGTTTCCCTGGGGCGATGAGCACCCGACCTCAGATGATCCGCGGTGCAACATCTTCCCGGGAGAGTTCCCCGACCGTCCCGACGGCCCGGTCGGGACGATGCCCGTCACATCGTTCGCGCCCAACGGATTCGGCCTGTACCAGATGGTCGGCAACGTCTGGGAATGGTGCGCCGATCGGTTCAGTGCGCGGGCCTATCGCACGGCGCCGGCCGACGATCCGATCGGCTCCGAACGCGGGCGGTCACGCGTCCTGCGCGGCGGCAGTCACCTCTGCCACGACTCCTACTGCTACCGCTACCGGGTGGCGGCACGCTCACACAACACTCCCGAAACATCCACGGGCAACATCGGTTTCCGTACCGTCGGCTCGGCCTAGCCGTCGAGTGGGCGCCCATGCGCGTCGAGTGGGCGCCTCAGATTATCGACTGTGCTGCAACAGGAATCCGATTCACTCAGCCCCGGTACCCGAGCATGGTCTTGCCGTACCAATCGCCGATCTCCTTCAGGCCCGGTGGGACCGCCCACAGTGAACTCGAGATCGGGGAGATGTACTCGTTCAGCGCATCCTGGGCGAGGTTGTTCTGGATTCGTGCGAACTGATCGTGCGCGTTCTTCTGGTAGGCCATGAAGAACAACCCCGCGGCGAGTGTTCCGGTGCGCGTGTCGATTCCGTCGGTGTAGTTGTAGCCGCGACGCAGGATCTGGGCCCCGCCGTTGCTGTCCGGGTGGGCGAGACGAACGTGGGAGAAGCGGTCGATCTTGGTCTGGCCCGAACTGTCCTTGACCGCGAAGTCGAGGTCGGTGAACTCCTCACCGCCCGACAGTGGCGCGCCGGAATCCTTGATACGACCGAAGATCCGTTCCTGGTCGGAGATGTCGTCGGAGTCCCACGCCTCGATGTGCATCCGGATCTTGCGGGTGACGAGGTAGCTGCCGCCGGTCATCCAGGCCTGATCGGTCTCGTCGCCCACCCACACCCACTCGTCGGCGACGGCCGGTTCCTCGGCCTTGATGTTGGCGGTACCGTCCTTGAATCCCAGCAGGTTTCGGGGTGTGACCTGGGATGTGGTGGTGGCCGATGCGCGACCGAAACCCTCCTGCAGCCACCGCAGAGTGACCACGTTGCGGCCGATCCGCGCGAGATTGCGCACCGCGTGGAAGGCGACCTGCGGATCCTCCGAACACGCCTGGATGCAGATGTCACCACCGCTGATGGTGGGATCGATCGTGGTGTCGACGGCCAACTGCCCCAACGGTTTCAGTGCGGAAGGCATCTTCGATTGCAGGCCGAGCCGGTCGTCGAACAACGTCGGCCCGAAGCCGACGGTGACCGTCAGCAGGTTCGGGCCGAGGTCGAAGGCCTCGCCGGTATCGGCCGGCGGCGACTGCGGCCGGGATTCGACCGGCCCGACCGGTTTGCCCTCGACGAGCAGGCTGGCCGCCGCCGCCCACCGCGCCAGCATCACCTCGAGGGTGTCGACGGTGACGGTGTCCTTCAGGTCGAACGCCGCGAACACCAACGAATTCTGTTGGCGGGTGATGATTCCTGCCTGATGCGGACCGTAGAACGGTACCGACTGGTCGGCGGTGTCCAGCGAGTCGTCGGCGGTCAGCGCGTAGGTGATCCCGGCGCCGGCGGCCCCGCCGACCGCCAGGCCCGCACCCGCGATCCCGGCGCCGGTGAGGAAGCCGCGACGGTTCACCCCACGGCTCCTCCCGGTGCGCGGTTCGGCGGGGTCGGGTTCTGGCGTGTCGGCGGTGCTCATCAGCTGGCTGCGGCGATCTTGCCACCGGCCTGAGACAGCGGATCCTTGACGGCGATGATGGCCGCGGCCATCTCGCGCTTCTGCTCCTCGGTGACCTGGCCGAACGGCTTGAATCCGCCGGGCGCGTTGGGGTCACGGAAGGAGTCGACGAGGTCGTCGACCTTGTCGAAGGCCTGCTGGATGGTCGTCGTCAACTGCGGATCGATCTGATTCAGAGCAGGTTTGACGATGGCGAAGGCCTGCTGACTACCCTCGATGTTGGCCTGCATGTCGACGAAGTCGATGTGGCTGTACGCCTCTTCCTCGCCGGTCAGCTTGGTGGTCGAGACCTCGTCGAGCAGGTCGCCGGCACCGTTGATGATGTCGGCGGGCTTGACCTCGAAGCCCGGCTCGTTGACCAGTCGCTGCAGATCCTTGACGTTGGTCAGCAGGGTCTGGGACACCTGCTGCATTCCGTCGAGGTTGCCGGCCTCCCACAGTTGCTTCTCGATGACGTGGAAGCCTTCCCACGTGTCGCCCGGACCGACCGCATCCGGACGTGCGTCGATCGCGACGTCGAGGTTGACGGCGTTGTCGGTGGAGCAATCGGCGGCACCGTTGGCGCAGAAGGTTCCGGCGATCGGTTCGATGCGTTCGTAGTAGGGCCGGGCCTTGATGTAGGCGTCCTTGGCGGCGCTGACATCTCCGGCCTGGACCGCGGTGTTGAGTGCCTCGGTGGCGGTGACCAGACTGTTGACCTGGGTGATGACGTACTGCTTGTACTCGGCGGCCGCAGCGTTGAGCTGATCGGCGACGGTGCCGGATGCCTGGGCGGCCTGCCCGGTCACCGTGAAGGTGGTCTTCTCCGTGGTCGCGCCGGGGCAGTAGATCTCGTAGGTGCCGCCGTCGAGCTTGTGGGAGAACGACGTTGCGGCCATTCCGGGTGCGATGTTCTCGCGTTCGGCGAGGATCTTGCCGTCCTGCAACAATTCCACTTCGCTGACCGCTGCCGCGTTGGTGTTCTTGATCTCGAACGTGATCGGGCCGGCCTCGACCTTGTCCGGAGTCACCGTGCAGCCGTCGTTGGTCATCTCGACCGTGACGGTCTTGGCCTCGCTCGACGAATCGTCGTCGCTGCTGCTGCAGGCGGCGACGCCGGCGAGGGCCACCACAGACGCCCCTGTGGCGACGAGTCGCATTGCCTTCATCGGGTGTGCTCCTTTTCCTCCAACGGCGCTTCGGTAGCGGCCGGGTCTTGGGTTCGGTGTCGTCGGATGAACAGCAGGGCGGCTGCCACCAATGCGAGGACGACGGCGACGACGGTCAGTGTCAACGGGATTCGCACGCCCTGCGATTCGTGATCGAGCTGCTGTGTGTGAGCGCTGTCGAGGGCGGTGAGTTCGACGGAGGTGGGCTCATGACTCGCGGTGACGGTGCCGACCCTGCCCAGTACCGTCGCAGCGCCGCGCTCCGGGGTGGCCGTGGCGGTGATCGCGTAGATCACCCGTGCGGCCAGCGGTCGATGGAAGTACGGGTCGAGCGCGACGGTCACCGTCGCGGTCACCGCGTACACGACGGGGGCGGACGCGCCGAACTTCTATGTGTCGAGGCCGACCGGGATGCGTCCGTCGTTGGCGGCGACCACCTGGGCGAGGGTGACGGTGGTGGGCGCGCCGGTCACCAGGGCGTCGACGGGGATGGCGGGGCTGATCACCTGGGTGTAGCCCGGTGCGGCCACGGTGCCGAATGTCGTGGGGGCGATCGCACTGAGCCGGGGCATCGGCGTGGTCACGTCACCGGACTGCAGGGAGCCGGTCGCCGACTCCGCGGTGGCGTCGTCGACGGTCACCGCGACACCATCGGGTGCCCGCATCGTCGTACCGGCGAGGATTCCGCTGGTGGTGGGCGCCTGGGTGACGGACATGGCCAACGTGGTGGGTGGCAATGACGGCGTGGCGGGCGCGGTCAGGAACACGACCAGCGCCGCGACCGCGGCACCGGCGGCCAGAGCACCCGAGACGAGACCGACCCGACGACGAGGGAACGGTTTTCCGGCGGGCCACAACACGATCCCACCGACGATCAGCACGTAGAGCACCCAGCCGACAACCTCGATCAGCACCGGTTTGGGTTGCAACCCGAGCACGCCGGTCAGCAGCGACGACTGCACCGATCCCGGCCGCACCAGCCAACTCAGGTCGAGGATCTGCTGCTGGCCGGCGTCGAGCCAGCCGGCTTCGTGGGCGGTGTGCAGGGCCGTCATCACCAGGCCCGCCGCCACCAGGACGAGCAGCAGGCCGGTGACCTTGAAGAAGCGTGCCAGGTTGATCCGGACGCCACCGCGGTAGATTCCGTAGCCGAGCGCGATGGCGATCCCGATACCGATGATCGCGCCGGCGGCCGAGGGCACCGCGTTTCCGCAGGCGTTGAAGGCGGCGACCAGAAAGACAGCGGTCTCCAGCCCTTCCCGCAACACTGCGAGAAACGCCATCAGCACGAACGCCGTCGCCGAACCATCGGCCATCGCGTCGGAGGCGGCAGACTCCAAGTCTCCCTTGAGGTCTCGTGAGTGCTCACGCATCCACACGATCATGTAGGTGACCATCGCGACGGCGATCACCCCGATGACGGTCTCCAGTGCCTCCTGCTGGCGTTGCGGGAGATCGCGGGAGAGAACTTCGAGGCCGAGGGCCACGGCGACGCAGATGGCAACGGCCACAACGACGCCCACCCACATCCAGCGCAGGGCGTCGGTGCGGTTCTGCCGGCGCAGGAACGCCGCGATGATGCCGACGATGAGGGCGGCCTCCAGGCCCTCGCGGAGTCCGATGATCGTGTCGCGAGCACGGCCACCCCATCCGGGTCGGGCCGGAAATGCCGGAGTTGCCGGAGCCTGGCCGGGATGCCGGATCACGGTTGACGGCCGTGACCAATGTGGGCGTGGCGCCCGACGTCGGCTCCATGTTCTGACTTTCGGTTATCGCTCGGCCGCGACGGAGGTCCGTCGTTTGGTGAGGCTAACCGATGACAGTAGCGCCTCGGATGGGGAACCGGAACGGCGTGGCCGGAGTTGAGAAGTAAGTCGGGACCATCGGCCCCACGGCGACGCCGCGATGTGGCGATCCGGTGCCCGATGTGTCACCCTGATTCGTTTGTTTGTCCAGGCTGTGAAGTCCACAGGTGTGAGTAGCGGTGAGGTGCAGTGATGTACGGGGGTAGGGGAGTGCGCAGACGTACCGTGGTGGCGGCATCGGCGGTGCTCGCGGTCATCGGTTCGCTGACGTTGACCAGTTGCCTGGATCTGCCGTCGCTGAACCGGCCCGACATCCCCGACGGCATCCCGCCGGCGATGGGCACCCCGCAGCCCTACATCGACATCGATGCCCCCGGACGCACCGCGGCGGAGATGGTGCAGTGGGCGACGCCGATCTCCGAGGCGACCGGTATCCCACTGGTGTCGCTGGAGGCCTACGGCAACGCGGCCGAGATCCAACGGCAGCAACATCCCGAGTGCGGCATCGGGTGGACGACGCTGGCCGGCATCGGTGGGGTGGAGAGCAAACACGGCACCTACCGGGGCGCGCGTGTCGCGGCCAACGGCGACACCTCACCACCCATCCGCGGGGTGCCACTGGACGGTACGCGCGGCAACCTGGAGATCCCCGACACCGATCAGGGTCGACTCGACGGCGACTCCACGCATGATCGGGCGATGGGTCCGTTCCAGTTCATCCCCGAGACCTGGACCCGCTACGGCGTCGACGCCAACGGCGACGGCAAGGTCGACCCCGACAACATCGACGACGCGGCGTTGTCGGCGGCACGGTATCTCTGCGTGTCCTCCGGCGGTGACATGACCACCGCGGCCGGATGGGAGAAAGCGGTGATGGTCTACAACAATTCGATGGCCTACGTCATCAATGTCCGCGACCACGCCAACGCGTATTCGGTGAACGTCCGATACTGATCCCCTCCTCGCCGGAAGAATCGGCGCACATGTTCTAGGCTTTGACGCGTACCCGTCGGCGCCCCAAGATGTCGCCGACCCGTTCATCGAAGGGGCTACACCGTGGCAATCATCGAACAGGTTGGCGCACGCGAGATTCTCGATTCGCGAGGCAACCCGACCGTCGAGGTCGAGGTCGTTCTCGACGATGGAACCTTCACTCGTGCCGCCGTTCCGTCGGGTGCCTCGACGGGTGAACACGAGGCCGTCGAGTTGCGTGACGGTGGCGAGCGCTACAACGGCAAGGGCGTCACCAAGGCCGTCGAGGGTGTCCTCGGTGAGCTGGCCCCGGCCGTGATCGGTATCGACGCCGAGGAGCAGCGTCTGGTCGATCAGGCACTCCTGGACTGCGACGGCACCCCCGACAAAAGCCGCATCGGCGCCAACGCCATCCTCGGTGTCTCCCTCGCCGTGGCCAAGGGCGCCGCCGAATCGGCGGGCCTGCCGCTGTTCCGCTACGTCGGCGGACCCAACGCGCACATCCTCCCTGTGCCCTGCATGAACATCATCAACGGTGGTGAGCACGCCGACAACGGCATCGACTTCCAGGAGTTCATGATCTGCCCGGTCGGCGCACCCACCTTCAAGGAGGCCCTGCGGGCCGGCGCCGAGGTCTACCACGCGCTCAAGTCGGTGCTGCACAAGCAGGGACTGGCCACCGCGCTCGGCGACGAGGGTGGATTCGCCCCCGACCTGGCCAACACCGACGCCGCGATCTCGGTGATCGGCGAGGCCGTCGGCAAGGCCGGCTACAACTTCGGCAAGGACATCGTGATCGCGCTGGACGCGGCCGCTACCGAGTTCTTCTCCGACGGTGTCTACAAGCTCGAGGGCAAGGACTACTCGTCCGACGAGATGGTGCCGTACTACGAGAAGCTGGTCGCCGACTTCCCGATCGTGTCGATCGAGGACGGACTGGCCGAGGACGACTGGGACGGCTGGGCCAAGCTCACCGAGGCCATCGGCGACAAGGTGCAGCTGGTCGGTGACGACCTGTTCGTCACCAACCCGGAGCGCCTCGAGGAGGGCATCTCCAAGGGCATCGCCAACGCGCTGCTGGTGAAGGTGAACCAGATCGGCACGCTCACCGAGACGCTGGACGCGGTCGCCCTGGCCCACAACAACAGCTACAAGACGATGATGAGCCACCGGTCCGGTGAGACCGAGGACACCACCATCGCCGACCTCGCCGTGGCGTGTGCCAGCGGTCAGATCAAGACCGGTGCCCCGGCCCGCAGTGAGCGCGTCGCCAAGTACAACCAGCTGCTGCGCATCGAGGAAGGCCTCGGTGACGCGGCACGCTACGCCGGGGACCTCGCCTTCCCCCGGTTCTCGTTTGGTTCGTGATTAGCTAGGGCCCATGGCAGAGGGCTATGGGCGTTCCCGCGACGATCGGCGTCGGCGGGCGAACGGATCCGCTCGGGATTCGCGTTCCACGGAACGAGCCCGCCGCGCCCGCCGCTCGTCGTCGTCGACGTCGCGTCGTCCGGTCTCGGTGATCGAGACCGGCGAGCAGGAAATCCACTCCGATGACGTCGGAATCGTCGACGAGATCACCGACGACCGTCCACGGCCGAGTCGCCTTCCCCGACGCCGTCCCCCCGTCACGCAGACGATCGCCGGACGGGTCCGGCGGATGGATGCCAAGCGGGCGGTCGTCCTGGCGCTGGTCCTCGGTGTCGTGATCGTCGCGTTGGCACCGTCGCTGCGCAACTACTATGCGGGCCGCACCGAGTACAACCAGATCGTCGAATCCAACGCCCAACTGCGCGAACAAGAAGCCTACTACCAGCAGAAGGTGAACGAGCAGGGCGACCCTGCGTACGTCGAGGCGCAGGCCAGGGCGCGTCTGCAGTTCGTGCGCCCCGGCGAGACCCCGCTGGTGATGATGTACCCCGGCGACGCGGAGCGGCAGGCGCAACAGCAGGCCGCCGAGCAGCACGCCCGCAACCCCTGGTACGGCAATCTGTGGGAGTCGGTGTCGACGCCACCCGACGACGACCGGTGAGCCACGCCTCGCCGGGCCGGTAGGGTTATCCACTCGTGAGCATCTCTGACGACGATCTGGCGATCGTGACCGCGCAGCTGGGACGTGAACCGCGCGGGGTGATCGAGGTCAGCTACCGCACCCCCGATGGGCAGCCGGCGGTCATCAAGACGCGACCGCGCCTGCCCGACGGCACGCCGTTTCCGACCCTGTACTACCTGACCGATCCACGGCTGACCGCCGAAGCGAGCCGGCAGGAGTCGGCCGGGGTCATGAAAGAGATGACCGCACGGCTGTCCGCGGACCCCGAACTGGCCGCCGCCTATCGCCGCGCGCACGAGTCCTACCTCGCCGAACGTGACGAGATCGACTCTCTCGGAACGGATTTCACCGGCGGAGGGATGCCGGACCGGGTCAAATGCCTGCACGTGCTCATCGCCCACTCGCTTGCGAAGGGGCCGGGGGTCAACCCGCTCGGTGACGAGTCCGTCGCGCTGGCAGCAGATTCCGGTCTCCGGGGTAGCGCGATCCCGGCGGACTGGCCGCCGTACACCGCACCGGCCGAAGGCGACCCGTCATGACCGTCGTCGGCGCCGTGGATTGCGGCACCAACTCCATCCGCCTGCTGATCGCGCGTCCGGCCGAGGACGGCCGACTGACCGACATCCGCCGCGAGATGCGTGTCGTCCGACTCGGGCAGGGCGTCGACGCCACCGGCATGTTCGCCGACGAAGCGCTCGAGCGGACGCGGGCAGCGTTGTCGGACTACGTCGACGCGATGGTGGACGCCGGCGTCGAACGCGTCCGGATGGTGGCGACCTCGGCCACCCGGGACGCGTCCAACCGCGACGACTTCTTCGCGATGACGGCCCGGTTGCTCGGTACCGTGGTTCCCGGCGCCGTCGCCGAGGTGATATCCGGAGACGAGGAGGCGCGCCTCTCGTTTCGGGGTGCGGTGAGCGAACTCGACTCGGCCCGTGGGCCTTTCGTCGTGACCGATCTGGGCGGAGGTTCCACCGAGGTGGTCGCCGGCGACGGACATGAGGTGATCGCCGGGTACTCGGCGAACATCGGATGTGTCCGCGTCACCGAACGGGCGTTGCCATCCGATCCGCCGACCGACGACGAGGTCACCACCGCACAGGAGTTCATCCGGGACCGGTTGGCGCCGGCATTCGCGGCGGTGCCCGTCGAGCGCGCTCACACCTGGGTCGGCGTCGCCGGCACCCTGACCACCCTCGCGGCCCTGCACCTCGGCCTGACCGACTACGACTCCGACGTGATCCACCTGTCGAGCGTGCCGCTCGACGACCTCGACGCCGTGTGCCGTCGACTCGTGGCGATGACGCGAGCCGAACGCGCCGCACTGGGGCCGATGCATCCCGGTCGCGTCGACGTCATCGGCGGCGGCTCGCTGGTGACCATGGAGTTGGCGCGGCAACTCGCCGAGCGGGCCGGGATCACCGAACTCGTCGTCAGCGAACACGACATCCTCGACGGGATCGCGTTGGGGCTACTGGACTGACTGTCTCACCGGTCGTGTGTGTCCCGTTGGTCGGGAGGTGGCTGGTGGGTGTGGCCGGTTTTCCGTTGGTCGAGCCGCCTCGTGCGGGCTTGTGAGCCCGTGGCGTGTGTCCCGTTGGTCGCGGTGGCTGGTGGGTGTGGCAGGTGTTTCGTTGGTCGAGCCGCCTCGTGCGAGCTTGCGAGCCCGTGGCGTGTCGAGACCACCCGCAACCCGAAAACCCTTCCGGGCCAACACCCTTCGCCGGCCACGGCCGAACGGGCAGCGCTCAACCCGGTGCAGCGCCGACGCTCAATCGCGAATCACGACACCGGCGCGCTCGGCGCCCGCAGAGAGATGTTGTTGCAGGCCTCGCAGACGTCCTCGGGAATCACCCCGCGACGCTGAAGGAAACCGAAGATGGTGCAGCCCAGGCAGAATCCGAGTGCGAACTCGAGCGTCGCGGCGACGATCAGGACACCGACGACGATCTGCGCGGCGAGACCGAAGCCGAGCAGGCTCAGAATCAGCGCGGTGGTGCTGACCACCAGACCGATGCCCTGCGCGAACCGCTTCGGCGGACCCGGGACCAACTTCGTCTTGCGCCAGATCTTCGGCGCGATCACCCGCACCGACAACTGGCCGAACGGCGACAACTTGGGTCCCGACAGCACCCGCAGCAGAAATCCGATCGCCAGCACCGCGTAGAGCGCCCAGTGATTGACGACGATCGTCACGACGGCCAGCGCCACCACGAGACCCGCCGTCGAGCGGGCCGCGTAATCGTTGACCGGATTGGGGAAGGTGAACACCGACGGCGCCGACACACTGACCTCCTGGCTCGAACTGCGTAACGGAACCAAGCTACGTGTGTACGTCAGTTGCACCAAATCTTTGACTCAGCGTGCGTGAAACCCAAAAGACCAGGGCAAACGATGCCGGTCAGTCTTCGGACGGGGCGACCGGAGCCTCCATCATCCCCTCGAGAGTCGCGGACTCCCCACCATCCGGAGAGCCCAGACTGTCGGTGTCGGAATCAAGATCCTCGACATCCTGCGGCACCACCGGAGCCTCGATCGACGCCTCCAGATTGGGCACCTCGATATCGGCCTCGATCGCATCGGTATCAGCGACCCCGGCCTCGGCCGGCTCGGCAGGCTCGACATCCAGAAGATCCTCGACGAGGTCGTCGACCAGATCGGCATCGAGGACGCGCGCCTCGTCGGCCTTCGCCTTCTGCGACGCCTCACGCATCTCGAACCCATCGGAGATGATCTCGCCGATCTCCCGCGCGACATCAACCACCGCAGAGGTGATGATGGTGGCGATCTGACCCACATGAGTAGCGGTCGACTCGACGAGTTCCTGGATCAGATCCTTGTTGCGTTCAATACGGTCGACCATGAGTGTCAGTCTCCTTGTCCCCGGGACCGCGACGACGAACGTCCACGCGGCAGTCGCCGATGAGGATACTCTGCATTCGGCGCGGACTCCGTCCGCGCGTGCCCGGCGGGCTGGCAGCACCGCGTCTTCCTCCTCATCGCATTGTCGCTTCGCTCCTCGCTCTTCGTCGTGCAGACGCGGCGCGCCCGCCGGGCGTGGTGGTTGGGTAGCGGTGGGCGAGTTGGATGGGTTGGGTCTTTCTCGCTCTTCGTCGTGCAGACGCACCGCGCCCGCCGGGCGCTGGCTGGTTGGCACAGGCTCCGGCGGGCGTGGTGAATGGCTCTCAGGCGGCGCCGGCCGGCTTCTCCCGCTCGACGACGACGTTCAGGTCATTGTCGTCGCGGGTCATGAAGTTCGGCAGCGACAGCTTCGCGATCTTCATCCACGTCGAGCCCAGCTGACGGCGCAGCGAACCGGTGTTGTACGGCAGTCCGTGGCGTTCGCACACCTCGCGGACCTCGGCGGCCATCTCGGGGTAGCGGCTGGCCGGAATGTCCGGGAACAGGTGGTGCTCGATCTGGTGCGACAGGTTGCCGCTCATGATGTGGAACAGTTCACCACCCTCGATGTTGGCCGAGCCGAGCATCTGCCGCAGGTACCACTGACCGCGGGTTTCGTTCTGGCACTCCTCGGAGGTGAACGTCTGCGCCCCGGTGGGGAAGTGGCCGCAGAAGATGATCGAGTACGCCCAGACATTGCGCACCAGGTTCGCGGTGGCGTTGCCCAGCAAGGTCGGGATGAACATCGGGCCCGACAGCGCAGGGAAGACCACATAGTCCTTGAGGACCTGTCGACTTGCCTTGCGCCACATGCCCTTCACCAGGCCCTTGACGTCGCTCCACTTGCGCTTGCCGGCGACGAGGTTCTCCGCCTCGAGATCGTGGAGCATCACACCCCACTCGAAGAGCAGCATCAGCGCCGTCGCGTACCCGAGGTTGCCCAGATAGTACGGATTCCACTTCTGATCCCGCGCCATCCGCAGGATGCCGTAGCCGATGTCACGGTCCTCGCCGAGGATGTTGGTGAAGGTGTGATGCAGGTAGTTGTGGCTGTGCTTCCACTGATCGCCGGGACACACGTTGTCCCACTCGAATTCACGGGAGTTGTAGGTGTCCTCCCGCATCCAGTCGTACTGGCCGTGCATCACGTTGTGGCCGATTTCCATGTTGTCGAGAATCTTCGACACCGACAACGCGGCCACCCCCGCGACCCACGCCGGCGGGAAGAAGCCGGCGAACAACAATGCGCGCCCGGTGAATTCGAGGCCACGCTGGGTGCGGATGATCTTGTAGAGGTACTCGCGATCCTTGGTGCCCAGGTCGGCGACGACCCGGGCGCGGATCTCGTCGAGCTCACGGCCGAGCTGCTCGACCTGCTCGTAACTCAGGTGCAGGGTGTTCCGGTCCTCCGACGGGGTCGGCGGAAGAACCTGCAGGGCGGGGAGATTCGGGGTGCTCTCGACGATCTCCGGAGTGGGGACGATGTTGGTTGCCATGTCTAAACCTCGATTTCGACGTCGCCGACGGGTGCATTGATGCACAACTGGATCTGGGTGTCGGATTCGGTATCGGTCTCGCCGGTCAGCACATTGCGGGTGCATCCCGACTTCTTGATTGCGGTGCAGGAAAAGCAGATCCCCATGCGGCAGCCCGACTCCGGGGTCAGTCCCGCAGATTCGGCCTGGTCGAGGATCGTGCGACCGTCGTTGGTCGCCGACGCGCCCGAACGGCTGAACGTGAGTTCGCCGTGGACGGGCTCGTTGGGGTCGACGGCGATGGGTGCGGCGAGGGTGAACGCCTCGCTGTGCACGCGTGCCGTCGGATTGTGGGCGTCGTAGTACTCGAACACGGCATCCATCAGTGCGGCCGGACCGCAGACGAAGACATCGGAACCGTCATGTCCGGTGATGCCGTCGAGATGGGTGGCCGTGAAATGACCCGTGGACCCCTCTTCGCCGCCGCGTGTGTAGAAGATCCGCAGGTCGAGATTCGGGTGAACCGCGGCCAAGGCGGACAGCTCCGCTCGGTACGCGAGATCGGCCGGGGTGCGTGCGTAATGCACGAACGTGATCGTGCCGGGATAGCCATTCGAGACGAGCGTACGCAGCATTGAGAGTGCAGGTGTAATGCCGCTGCCGCCGCTGATGAAGACCGGCGCCCCGACACCGCCGGCCGGTAGTGTGAAGTCGCCGGATGCCTGGGACAGTCCGTACACATCGCCGACGCGGGCGTGTGCTCGCAGGTGTCGGGAGACGTGGCCGTCATCATGGGCGGTGATGGTCAGTTCCACGGTGCCGTCCGGCCCGGCCGATGCGTTGGCGGGGGAGAAGCAGCGTGTCTGGCGAACGCCGTCAACAACGACGCTGAGCTGCACAAACTGTCCTGCTTCGTGGCCCTTCCACTGGCGTGTCGGAGTGAGGGTCAGTCGGACGGTGCGAGGTGTCGGATGCTCGACGCGGGTCACCCGGGCGCGCAGGTCGCGCCAGGTGAGCATCGGGTCGACGAGTTCGAGATAGCGGTCGACCGGATGCGGCGACATGGTCGCCTCGACGATCGAGGAAAAGAGTTCGGGAAAGCGGATGCTCATGGGGCTGGCTCCGTTCGTCTCACTCGGTTTGAGTGAACATCTGTACTCCGAACAGTGTGGCATGATCCGGGCCCCGCTCGTCAAGGGAAAACGGCAACCCTGACTTCCTGTCTGGTCACAGCATGACCTCGGTAGTGATTGACATCACTACCGAGGCTTGCGATAGTGGCGTCAGTTGAATTTGAGCTCAACTTCATCCTGGTTCGCACAATCACAAGCACAATCACAGGAGAGCGGTATGGCAGGAGATAGGTCCGCAGAACGAGTGCGCGCGCAGGTGCCGACGAGTTCCGACACCCACGGCAGGCGCGCCCACCGAAAACTCCTCACCGCCGGGCTCGTCGGAAGCTCCATCGAGTGGTACGACTTCTTCCTCTACGGCACCGCGGCCGCGCTGGTGTTCCCGCACATCTTCTTTCCCGGTTCGTCGCCGTTCGTGGCAACCCTGTTGTCCTTCAGCACGTTCTGGGCCGGCTTCGTCGCACGGCCCGTCGGCGGTCTGATCGCCGGCCACTACGGCGACAAGTACGGGCGCAAACCGGCGGTCGTCGTCTCCCTGTTCGTGATGGGGGCGTGCACCTTCCTGATCGGCTGCCTGCCCACGGCGGGCGCGATCGGTGTCGCGGCCCCGGTCCTGCTGGTGCTGTTGCGATTCGCGCAGGGACTGGCGTGCGGTGGTCAGTGGGGCGGCATCGTCTTGTTGCTCACCGAATCCGCGAGCCCCAAACGTCGTGGATTCTCCGGCACTTTCGGGCAGATGGGTGTCAGTTTCGGTGTGCTGCTGGGCAATCTGATCTTCGTCGGAACGAGTTCGTCGGTGTCCAACGAGGCCTTCCTGTCCTGGGGCTGGCGGATACCGTTCCTGCTGTCGGCGGTGCTGTTCCCGGTGGTGTATTTCATCCAGACCCGCGTCGAGGACTCACCGGAGTTCAAGGAACTCGAGCGGCAGGTCGCCGCCGGCAAAGAGGTCGTGCCCCAGGCGCCACTGCTGGAGGCGATCAAGGGCAGCTGGCGCACCATCCTGCTCGGCTGTGGTCTGCTGGCCGCCACCAACGCGCTGTTCTACATCTCGATCGCCGGCGTGCTGAGCTACGCCACGGCCGCACTGGACATGAACCGTAACGAGCTGCTCACCATGTCGATGCTCAGTTGCCTGATCTCGGTGCCGGTCGTGGCGTGGTCCGGCTGGATGTCGGACCGCATCGGCCGTCGGCCCTTGATCATGGTGGGCGCGGTGGGAATCGTCGTCTGGGCCTTCCCGTACTTCTGGCTCGTCAACACGGCCAACCTCACCGCGTTCTTCGTCGCGGTCACCGTCGGATCGATCTTCCAGTCGATGACCTACGGGCCGGTCGCCGCCTACATGGGTGAATTGTTCGCCCCGAACGTCCGGTACTCGGGTGCGTCGCTGGCCTACCAACTCGCCGCCATCACGATCAGTGGCGGTACGCCGTTCATCATGACCGCACTCATCGAAGAGACCGGCACCACGACGGTGGTCGCGGTGTTCGTGGCGCTGATGGGTGTGATCACCTTCGCCTCGGCGTGGCGTCTGCGTGAAACCAACCCCGCGTCGGTCCGCAGCGATCCGCAGGCACTCCCGGGACTGGCGCACGCGGTCTGACACGCGCACGAACTGCGGCGTCCACCGGGGTGACCGGTGGACGTCGCAGTGTGTGCCACATCCGGAACCCGCCGTCGATGACCGGGCCGGCTGCGCGAGGATGATCTGACAGCACGATCGAAGGAGCGTGAGATGACGGTATCGACGCCGGCGACGGTGTTCGTCGCGAATCGGGGCGAGATCGCCTTGCGGATCATTCGCACCGCCCGAGAACTGGGATACCTCACCGTTGCCGTGTACGCGGCAGACGACGCCGACGCCCCACACGTGTCCGCGGCGTCGATCGCGATCGCGCTGCCGGGTGTCGGTGCCTCGGCCTACCTGAACATCGCGGCGATGGTGCAGTCGGCCCTGGATGCCGGCGCGACACTCGTCCACCCGGGCTACGGATTCCTCAGTGAATCAGCCGAATTCGCGCACGCCTGTGACGAGGCCGGACTGACCTTCGTCGGCCCGGACGCCGAGACGCTCGAGTTGTTCGGAGACAAGGCGGCCGCCCGGTCGGCGGCCGTTGCGGCAGGCGTGCCGGTTCTCGACGCCACCGACGGCGGAATCGACGAGGCCACCGCGCAATGGTTTCTGCTCGCTCATCCGGCCGGAATCATGCTCAAGGCGATCGCCGGCGGCGGTGGCCGCGGAACGCGTCCGGTGACCGATCCCGAGGATCTCGGTGAGGCATTCCGGGTGTGCACTTCCGAGGCCGAGATGGGTTTCGGCACCGGAGCGTTGTTCGCCGAGGAGCTGCTCCGCGGAGCACGCCACATCGAGGTGCAGGTGGTCGCTTCGCGCGACGACGCCGGGGTGACGCACGCTCTCGCGCTCGGCGACCGTGACTGCAGCGTGCAGCGGCGCCGGCAGAAACTCGTGGAGATCGCACCGGCGCAGGATCTTGACGCGCACGTGCGGTCCGCGTTGCATCGGTCGGCGGTGACCTTGTGTGCGCAGAGCAGGTATCGCGGGCTGGCCACCGTCGAGTTCCTGGTCACCGGAGACTCGTTCGTCTTCCTGGAGGTCAACCCACGAATTCAGGTGGAACACACCATCACCGAAGAGGTGACCGGCGTCGACCTCGTCGAGGTCGGGCTGCGGGTCGCCGAGGGGTGTGCTCTCGACGAACTGGGGTTGCCCGCCGGTGTGACCGTGGTGGGCGATCAGGTGTCGGGGGCGGTGGCATCCAGCCGCGGAATCGCGATCCAGGCTCGCATCAATACCGAGACCATCGGACCCGATGCGGCCACCACCCCCGATTCCGGTGTGTTGACGGTCTTTTCGCCACCGACCGGCCCCGGTATCCGCGTGGACACGTATGGCCGTCCCGGTCTGGTGATCAGCCCCCGCTACGATTCGTTGCTGGCCAAGGTGATCGGCCACGTACGTCACGATGACTTTGCCGCCGCGGTCCGCAAACTCGACGCCGCGTTGGCGGACTTCGCCATCGAAGGGGTCTCGACCACGATCGCGGTGCTCCGCGCGGTGTTGGCGGACAAGGAGTTCGGCGCAGGTGCTGTCGGCACCGACTACTTCGAGCGGCGGATCGCCGACTTTGCTCCGGCAGAGCCGCTGGCCAACGATCCATCGGAGCGTCGGGACGAGGTGCAGGTCGGGGAGGACGAACAGGTGTTGACCGCGCCGATGGCCGGAGTGGTTGTTGATCTGCCGACCGTGGGCGTCGTCATCCCCGCACATGCGCCGATCGTGGTCCTTGAGGCGATGAAGATGGAACATGTTGTCTCGCTGCCTCATCCGGTTGAAGTTCGTCGGGTGCTGGGCGACCCTGCCCGGGCGGTACCTGCCGGTGAAGCGTTGGTGGTCCTGGCCGGCGTTGATGGGCGTACTGTCGCGGTCGAGGTCGATGTGATCGATCCCGACGAGGTCCGCGAGGATCTCGCCGAGATCCTCCGTCGTCACGATGTCACTCGCGACGACGCTCGTCCCGCGGCGGTGGCCAAGCGACACGCGCAGGGGCGCCGCACTGCACGTGAGAACCTCGCCGATCTGGTCGACGAGGGCAGTTTCATCGAGTACGGTGCGTTGGCGTTGGCCGCGCAGCGCACCCGTCGCAGCGAAGAGGACCTGATCGCCAACACGCCGGCCGACGGCCTCGTGGGCGGTGTGGCCACGATCGGTGCCGATCAGGTGGGTGCGGCGGCAGCGGAGGCGGTGGTCGTCTCCTACGACTACACCGTCCTTGCCGGTACCCAGGGGATGCGCAATCACGCCAAGACCGACCGCCTACTGGAGATCGCGAGGCGTAAGCGGATTCCGTTGGTGCTTTTCGCCGAAGGTGGCGGCGGTCGTCCCGGCGACACCGATGCGCTCGGTGCCGCGGGTCTGGAACTCGATACCTTCCGCTCGATGGCCGGATTGCGTGGCGTCGTACCCACTGTTGCCATCGTGTCGGGGCGGTGTTTCGCCGGGAACGCCGCACTGGCTGGTGCGTGTGATGTTCTCATCGCCACCCCCGATGCCAACATCGGCATGGGCGGGCCGGCGATGGTCGAGGGTGGCGGACTCGGTGTGTATCGCCCCGAGGAGATTGGACCCATAGATGTGCAATCGCGAAACGGAGTGGTCCACGTCGCGGCGCGCGACGAGGCCGACGCCGTCGCCAGTGCGCGACAATACCTCTCGTACTTCCAGGGAGATCTGGACGAGTGGGAGGCGCCCGATGCGCGCCTTGCCCGACATGTGGTCCCGGAGAATCGGTTGCGCGCCTACACTATCCGCTCGGCCATCGATGCGATAGCCGACGTCGATTCGGTTCTGGAGCTGCAACGCGATTACGGCATCGGCATGGTCACCGCGCTCATCCGGGTCGAGGGTGTCGCCTACGGCGTTCTCGCAAATTCCAACGCACACCTGGGCGGTGCGATCGACGCCGACGCCGCCGATAAGGCCGCGGAGTTCCTCACACTCTGCGAAGCACACCGACTGCCTGTTGTGACGCTCTGCGACACACCGGGTTTCATGGTCGGTCCCGAATCCGAGACGGACGCCACGGTGCGCCGGTTCGGGCGTATGTTCATTGCCGGGGCGCGACTGACGGTCCCGTTCGGCATGATCATCCTCCGCAAGGGCTACGGTCTCGGTGCGATGGCCATGGCCGGCGGCTCGTTCCACGCACCCGAGTTCACGGTGGCGTGGCCGACGGGCGAGATCGGCGCCATGGGTTTGGAAGGCTCTGTGCGGCTGGGCTTTCGGAAGGAACTCGAAGCGGTGACCGATCCTGGTGAGCGTGCTGCACTCTTCGACGAGCTTCTCGCCAAGGCGTACGCACATGGCAAGGCGCTGCAGTCGGCCACCACCTTCGAACTCGATGACGTCATCGATCCCGCGACCTCTCGTGACTGGATTCGGCAACTGGCGAGATCACGGAACCGCCAATGACCTGCGGTCGATGAGGGTACGGCCGCACCGTTCGAGCCGACCCATTCCGATGGTCGAGCCTCACCACCCGTTGGTCGAGCCGTCCGTCCCGCCGGTCGAGCCGGCCCGGAGCGATAGCCGCCGCGTTGAGCTCCGTCGAAACGGAGGACCGTGTCGAGACCCTCGTAAGGCAAGGCTGTAACTCCCCACCGCCACAACGTTTCTGTGGTCGTGAGGCCGGGCGGCCAGTACCGGTGGGCGAGGCTGGTTCAGGACGTATCGAGCCAGTAGTGGAGCCGGGCGGCCAGGACACGTTCGATCCGGCTGTTGCGTGGGTTCATGCCGATGGCGGCCAGTTCCTCGAGCTCACGTTCACGGTCGGCATCGCTGGTACGGATGCCGCCATCACGGATGCGACGTTCGCGTGCCTGATCTTCGGTGGTCGTGTCGCTGACACGGATCCTGGTGTGCGAGGCACGTTCGAGCCCGGCAATGGTGGCAGGGTCGTCGGGATCGTCGGTGATCGGAACACCGTCGCCGTCGAAGATGACCAGGTCGATCTCCCCGGTGTTGGTGACACCAGGTTCGTCGGGGTGCTCGTCGCCTGCGGCGTCGGGCCCGTCCCGTTGGTCGGGTGGTCGGGGCTCGACCGGATCGGGTTGGGCTGCGCCCGAATCATATTCGTCGACGGCTGGGTCGGGCCGGTCAGCGACGCCGGACTCGTGGTCGTCGTCCTGGTCGACGCTGTCTGCGATGTCGATGCTGTCGCCGATGGTCGACGAGTCGACGGTCGGAGCGTGATCGTCACTCGAAACCCCACAGTCGGACGGGGTTTCGGCCTCCACGGTTGCCGGGGTTTCGGCGTCGTGGCGGCTGTCGGCGTCGGGATCGGCCGGTTCGTCGATGTGGGTATCGACCGGCTCGGCCTCACCATTTACGTCACCGTCAGCGGCTTCGGCTTCGACATCAACAGCCTCGGCATCGACGATGTCGGCGTCGACCATGGCGGCGTCACCCGAGTCGGTGTCTGCGGGTTCGGTTGCGCCGGCACCACAATCGGCACTGCTGGTGTGCTCGCTGTGGATCTGGTCGCGGATCTGGTCGAGTTTCTGCTCGTACAGGGCGGTGATGTCGGGGTGGTCGTTGACGACCTTCGGGTTTGCCGGCATGCCGGGTTCGGCGTTGAGTTGCCACCAGCACCGTCCGGCGAGGGGGCCGTCTTCGTAGATGCCGGTGGTGTACTGCCCGGGGTTCGGGCCGACCATCCGGTTGTGCGGCCCACACGCGGGGGCGAGGTCGGTGATGTCGGTTTTCCCGCCATCAGCCCAGTCCTCTTTGGCGTGATGCATTTCCGAATGCGACGCGGGTTGTCCGCAGCCGGGGAACGAGCACACTTCGCCACCGGTGCGGGAGAACGACGCGATCCGCTGCTCGGTCGACGCCAACCGTCGGGACCGCCCGAGATACAGGGGCAGGTCGATGGCGTCGGAGAACACCGCCAGGAACTGCTGCACATCGGTGGGATCCTCGATGTCCCCCAACGCGCTCAGTAAATCCGGAATCGGAATCGTCGAACCCGAAGCTGTGGTGGCATACCCGGCGCCGGCCAGCAGATCGGTCACGAACGCTTTCGCGATCAACGCGACCGGCAAACCCCGATGAGTCTTGCCGAGCACCCCTTCTTTCATCGCCGACACCAACAACACGTGCATCGCATCAAGATTGCGTTGCGCCTGGCTGCGGTCGTCACGCTTGACCGCGGCCGCGAGTTGGTCGGGGTCGGCGTCACCGATCGCACCGGTGGGCGATTCGGCATCCTCCAAGTTGTTCATTCCGGGTTTGGCCCAGGCGTCGAGCATGGTGTCCCACAGGGCGCGGGTGACCGGGGGTAGGTGCCCGTTGAGTTTCGCCATCCCATCGACCCGGGACTGGTTGATCCACAGATTGCGGCGCTGTTGGCGTTCCTTCTCCTCCACCAACTGCCCGTCGGGGTCGAGGTGCGCCAGAATCCGGGCACCCATCTTGGTGATGTCGGCGGGGATGTGTTCGGTGGCTTTCTCACCCAAGGTTTCTTCGGCGGCGACCTTCTTGTCATGCGGGACCGCGCCCGGGATCTTGTCCAGGGCTTCCAACGCCGCCGACAGGTGGGTGTGACCGATCAGGCCCTTCTCATAGGCGGCCGACAGGGTGGGGTATTTCGGTTCCTCCGGTTGTCCGGTCAGTCCGTGGAACCGGGCGGTGGCTTTCATGTGCGCGATGCGCATGGTGGGTTGCGCGATCCGCAGATCGAAGTTCAGAAAGTTGGACAGGCTGACTTTGCCGACTTTGCGGTGCACATTGCGATCCGAGATTTCCAGGATCGCGCGGTCGCCTTGGAAGTGGGTGCGGGTGGCGATCTGTTCGGACAGTCTTGCTGCTTCGATGACCTCGGTGTCCGAGCATGCGGTCATCGGAGTCTGGGCCAACTCGTCGAGCAACGCGTTGATCTGGTGCATCAGCTGCAGTGGTTGCGACATGGGAGTGTCGGTGGTGTCTGTCATGCTGATGTCACCTCCCCCGAGAAGGCCGTTGTGGCGTATGTGTTCTATTATAGCCACTTTTACAAGACTCGCAAGTGTTTTCTATTCACAGGTTGTGCATACGTGAGTGTGGTTGGGGTGGTGCAGTTTTCAGCGTCGGCTTGCGAGGTCTCGACACGGTCCTCCGCTAGCGCTCCGGACCGGCTCGACCGGCGGGATAAGGGGCTCGACCGACGGGATAGAGACTCGACCGACGGGATAGAGACTCGACCGACGGGATAGAGACTCGGCCAGCGGGGTGGGGCTCTGCCAACGATCTGGGGTCTCGATCGGCGAGACGAGGGTGCTCGACCGGCGAGACGAGGGTGCTCGACCGGCGAGAAGGGGTGCTTGACCGGCGAGAAGGGGTGCTTGACCGGCGAAATGTGGGGCTTGATCGGTGAGACGAGTGTGCTCGACCGCCGGGCGGGGGAGTGCTCGGCCGGCCGATCGGGACTCAGCCGACGGATGAGCGCTCGACCGGGCGAAGTGCGGTTCGGTCGATCTGCCGTTTGAGGATCTTGCCGGTCGAACCTTTGGGTAGGGCGTCGGTGAACGCGATGATTCGTGGAATCTTATACGCGGACAGTCGCTCCCGGCACCATGCTGTGATCTCTTCGGCGGTGGCGGCCGCCTCGGGTCGAAGGGCCACGACTGCTGCCACTTCCTCGCCGTAGTGATCGTCGGCGATCCCGATGACGGCCGCCTCCACAACGTCGGGGTGCGCGTACAGTACTTCTTCGACCTCACCGGGATACACGTTGTAGCCGCCGCGGATGATGAGATCCTTGACGCGGTCGACGATCCGGAGATCACCGTCGTCGTCGAACTCGCCGAGATCGCCGGTCCGGAACCAACCGTCCGGTGACAGCACGGCCGCGGTGGCGTCGGGCATGCGCCAGTAGCCCTTCATCACCGTGTCGCCCTTGATGAACACCTCGCCGACAATGCCGGTCGCGCAGCGCTTTCCGTCGCTGTCCCGGATTTCGATCTCCGTGCGTGGCGCCACGGATCCGGTGGACCCGATCTTTCCGCCGCGATCGATGTCGTTGAAGGTCGCCATCGCCGTCGTCTCGGTCAAGCCGTAGCCCTCGAGGAGGGTGCAATCGAATCGCTTTTCAAACGCCTTCGCGATGTCGCCGGGCAATGATGCGCCACCCGACACCGCCACCCGCAACTGTGCGAAATCGGCGGCGGCGTCGTCGGGAACGTTGTGCAGCATGGCATTCCACATGGTCGGCACGCCACACATGATGGTGAGGCGGTCACGACGCAGCATGTCGAGCATTCCCTCGGGACTGAACCGCGGCAGCAGCGAAACCGATGCGCCCGAGGTGAAGCCGGCCATCATCACCGAGGCCTGGCCGAACACGTGGAACAGTGGCAGGCCGGTGCCGATACGGTCATCGGCGGTACCGCGACTCAGAGACGCGGCGATCTCGCCCGCTGCAAGGAGATTGCCCACCGTCAGTTCCGCGCCCTTGGGCTTCCCGGTGGTGCCGGAGGTGTACAGGATCGCCGCGGTGTCCTCGCGATCGCGATCGGCGGGAGCGTCGATGCGTCGGTCGCCGGACGGTGCGCCGGGCAGGAGGTCGATGACGTCCACGCCGACGGCGTGCGCGGCATCGGTGACCGCCGGTCCGAGTTCATGCCAGCGAATGGCGAGTGCGGCAGAGGAATTGGTCAAGAAGTACTCGATCTCCGCCGCAGTCGACATGGTGTTCACCGTGATGACGGTGGCGCCGAGCGCCTGCACGCCGAGATAGGCGACGGCGAACTCGGGAACCGACGGTGCGGCGAGGAGTACCCGGTCACCCGGGCGCACGCCTGCAGTGAGGAGACCGCCCGCATACGTCAGCGCCATCTCGTACAGATCGTGATAGGACCATTGGGTCCCTTCCGCGCGGAGCGCGACCGCTTCCGGGGTGGTGACGGCGTGGTGGCGGACAGGGTCGAGGACCGAGGGCATGCGGGAACTCCTGTGGTTAGGGGGATCAGAATCGGTGAATGGTGCTGGTGGCCGTCATGAGTCGGCGGCGACGACCCGGCCGAGAGACTCCGCCACCATCACCGGCTTGTCCGACCCCTCGCACTCGAGGGTCTGTGAGGTGACCACCTGGATTCCGCCGGGAACCTCGTCGGCCGAGATCACCGACACCCGCATGCGCACACGAGAACCCACCGGCACCGGTGCCGGAAAGCGAACCTTGTTGTAGCCGTAGTTCAATGCATGCGCGAAGCCGTCGAACCGCAGCAGTTGCCCGGACAGATGCGGGCCGAGCGACAGGGACAGCAAACCGTGGACGATGGTCGTTCCGAGTGGACTCCCCGCGGCGCGGGCCGGATCGATGTGAATCCACTGATGGTCATCGGTGGCGTCGGCAAACGCGTTCACCCGGTTCTGACTCACCTCGTACCACGGCGTAGGACCCAACTCGACGCCGATCAATGACCGCAGGTCGGCGGCGTTCGCGGGGCGGACGGGCAGTGTGAGTGCAGGCATGGACGCCTCCTGTATGGGTGTGGGGATGGCATGAGTTGAACTTGATTCCGACTTCAACTATAGATGATGGAGAGACCCAGGTCACTGTCGAAAGGTGAAATTGCATGTCGCTCGCAGATCTGACGGGCCGGACCGCGGTGGTCACCGGCGCGTCGCGCGGAATCGGATTCGCCGCCGCCACAGCTCTGGCCGCCGCCGGTGCCAACGTCGTGGTGACATCACGGAACGCGGAAGCGGCAGTGGCTGCCGCACAACAGATCGGACCGGAGGTGCTCGGCATCGGTGCGCACGCGGCCGAGGAGGACCAGGCTCGCGCGTGCATCGAGAAGACGATGGAGTGCTTTGGCTCCGTGGACATCCTGGTCAACAACGCCGGAACCAATCCCGCTTACGGGCCGCTGATCGCCCAGGACCACGCACGGTTCGCCAAGATCATGGACGTCAATGTCTGGGGACCGTTGATGTGGACGGCCATCGCCGTCGAGAGGTGGATGGGGGAGCACGGTGGATCGGTCATCAACACCGCCTCCATTGGCGGTCTCGGTCATGAGCCGATGATCGGGCTCTACAACACGTCCAAAGCTGCCCTGATATACGCGACCAAGCAACTGGCACTGGAACTCTCACCTCGAGTCCGGGTCAACGCCGTCGCGCCGGGCGTGGTGCGGACCCGCCTGGCCGAGGCGCTCTGGAAGGAACATGAGGCCCAGGTGGCCGACGTGACAGCACTCGGGCGCATCGGTGAACCCGACGACATCGCCTCCGCCATCACTTATCTCGCCTCCGATGCGGCGTCCTGGATGACCGGCGAGATCATGATTGTGGACGGTGGTCAGCATCTCGGGGATGCCGCGCCGTATCGATCCGACGCACTTGCCGCACACTGACCAACCACCGCACGACACCAGGAGACCTTGTGGACCACTCCGCCGACGCGGTTGAGACCGAACTGCACACCCGGGTGAGGGAGCTGCTCGACACGCGCGACCCGGCCACCACGCCCGCAGCCGACTTCCTGGGTGCACGATTCGACGCCGGACTGGCCTGGGTGCACTTTCCGAAAGGGTACGGCGGTCTCGGTATCGCGCAGACCCACCAGGCGCAGGTCGACGCCGCCCTCGACGTGGCCGGTGCACCGGGACCCGCCAAGAGCCGCAACGGGATCGGACTGGGAATGGCCGCGCCGACCATCGCCGCGCTCGGCACCGACGAACAACGCGCCAGGTTCCTGCGTCCGCTCTACACCGGTGAACACATCTACTGTCAACTCTTCAGCGAACCCGGTGCCGGATCCGACCTCGCCGCGGTCGCCACCCGCGCCGTCCGAGACGGCGACGAGTGGATCGTCAACGGACAGAAGGTCTGGACCTCCGGCGCCCACAACGCCCAACGCGCCATTCTGGTGGCGCGCACCGATCCGTCGGCGCCCAAACACGCCGGGCTGACCTACTTCATCGTCGACATGGCCGACCCCGGCATCGAGATCCGGCCGCTGCGCCAGATCACCGGCGAAGCCGAGTTCAACGAGGTGTTCCTCACCGACGTCCGCATCCCGGACGCCAACCGCATCAGCGACATCGGCAACGGTTGGCGGGTGGCCACCACGACACTCAACAACGAGCGCGTCGCCATCGGTTCGGGTGCACCACGCGAAGGCGGCATGATCGGCAAACTTGCCGACCACTGGCGCGCCGACCCCGACGTCCGCGACCCGTCGAAACTCGACACCCTGATGCGACTCTGGGTCGATGCCGAGGTCACCCGACTCACCGGCGAACGACTCCGCGGGCAACTCGCAGCCGGTCAACCCGGACCCGAGGGATCGGCGATGAAACTGGCCTTCGCCCGTCAGGCCCAACAGATCTCGGGCTTCGATCTCGAGATCTCCGGATCTGCCGGCCTACGCTACGACGACTGGTCACTGCGCCGACCCGAAAGCGTGGACTTCACCGGCCGCGACGCCGGTTACCGCTACCTGCGCGCCAAGGGCAATTCGATCGAGGGCGGCACCTCGGAGATCCTGCGCAACGTCGTCGCCGAACGTGTACTCGGACTGCCCCCCGAACACCGCGTCGACAAAGACGTCGCCTGGAAGGACCTGCCCCGATGATCACCCAGCCTGCCGCAGCCGACCTCGACTACTCCGACACCGAAGTCGCGCTGCGGGATTCGGTGCGTCGACTCTTCTCCGACCGACTCCCGACCGACGTCGTGATGAGCTCCTACGACAACCCGGCGCCCGACGTCAGCGGAGTGTGGAAGACCCTCGCCGTCGACCTCGGACTCGCCGGCCTCCTCGTTCCGGAAAGCCTCGGCGGCGCAGGAGCATCCGCGCGTGAGGCTGCCGTCGTCTGCGAGGAGATCGGCCGAGCCGTCGCACCGGTGCCCTACCTCTCGTCGGCGGTCCTGGCGACACTGGCCCTGCTCAACGCCGGTGACACCGACACCGTTGCGCGACTCGCGGAGGGTGCGATCACCGCGGCCCTCGTGGTGCCGTTCTCGGCGGCGGCCGTCGATCCGGTGGTGACCGCGCACGACGGCACCGTGTCCGGGCGCGTCGACACCGTCGCCGGTGCCGCCGAGGCCGACATCCTGGTGGTCCCGGCGATCGGCGATGATGGCACCGAACTTCATGTGGTGGAATCGACTTCGCCCGGTGTGCACGTTCGTCCGATTCTCGCCCTCGACATGACCCGTCCGTTGGCGGACGTGGAGTTCACCGCCGCCCCCGCCCGACGCGTCGACACGCGCGATCCCGATCATGCGCTCCGCACCGCTCTGCGGACGGCCTCGGCGCTGCTCGCCTCCGAACAGTTGGGGGTCGCCCAGTGGTGCTTCGACACCACACTGGCATATGTGAAGGACCGCAGGCAGTTCGGCCGACAGATCGGCTCCTACCAGGCCATCAAACACCGATTGGCCGACCTGTGGCTGGAGGTCAGCTCGGCGGGTGCCGCAGCCCGCTACGCCGCCGACACCATCGCCCGCGACGACGACGCCGGGATCGCCGCGCATGTCGCGGCATCGTACTGCGGTGACACCGCGGTCAGGGCCGCCGAGGAATGTGTGCAACTGCACGGCGGGATCGGCATGACGTGGGAGTACCCGGCGCACCTGTACCTCAAGCGCGCCAAGGCCGATCAGATCGCACTCGGCGACGGCTACTGGCACCGGGCCCGCCTCGCCGAACTCGTCGGTCTGCCCCCGAACTGACCCGACACCACCAATGACACATTCACACAACACCTTTGGAGGAGGCACCCTGATGAGAAGCTGGCGAGTGCACGAACTCGGCGAACCCACCGATGCCCTGAGCCTCGACGAGATCGACGAGCCCACCCCGGGACCCGGCCAGGTGAAGGTGAAAGTCCTTGCCGCACCGGCCAACTTCCCCGACGTGCTGCTGTGTCGAGGCGAGTATCAGATCAAGCCGCCGTTGCCGTTCACGCCGGGAGTCGAATTGTGCGGTGAGGTCGTCGAGATCGGCGACGACGTGACCCGCGCGGTCGTCGGAGACCGCGTCGTCGGCACGCCGATCCTGCCCGGCGGCGCCTTCGCCGAGTACGCGCTGATGCAGCAGAGGTCGGTCTTCGCCGCGCCCGATGCGCTCGACGACGCCGAGGCCGCAGCCCTGACCATCGGCTACCAGACCGCGTGGTTCGCCCTGCACCGTCGCACCCAGATCTCGGCCGGCGATGTCCTGCTGGTGCACGCCGCTGCCGGCGGCGTCGGCAGCGCCGCCGTGCAGCTCGGCAAGGCCGCCGGAGCCCGTGTCGTCGGAGTGGTCGGTGGCGATGAGAAGGCGCAGTATGTGCGTGAGCTGGGCGCCGACCTCGTCGTCGACCGTCATACCGAGGATGTCGTCGCCGCGGTGAAGGACTTCACCGACGGCCACGGCGCCGACATCGTCTTCGATCCCGTCGGCGGCGACGCATACGCGGGCTCGACGAAGTGCATCGCATTCGAGGGCCGGATCGTCGTGATCGGATTCGCCGGCGGCACCATTCCGCAGCCGGCGCTCAATCACGCGCTGATCAAGAACTACTCGATCGTCGGGCTGCATTGGGGGCTCTATCAGACCAAGAATCCGGAGGTCATCGACGATTGTCATGCCGAGCTGCTGCGACTGGCCGACAAGGGCCTGGTCACGCCGCTGATCTCGGAGCGACTCGCGTTCACCGATGTGGCCGATGGTCTGAGTCGGCTGGGTGCCGGCACCACGGTCGGACGCCTGGTCTTCCTGCCCTGAGCTGCTCCGGGAGCCGGCGCGCGCCGCGATAGACTCACCCGGTGACCCGAACCCGACGTTCCTCGACGCGCCCCGCGCGGGATTCGGACACCGAGAGCCGCGCCGACAAGAAGAACCGGACACGGCAGGCACTGCTCGACACCACCCTGGAACTGGTGAGTGAACGCAGCTTCGCCACCATCAGCCTGCGTGAGGTCGCCCGTGGCGCGGGGATCGTGCCGACCGCGTTCTATCGGCACTTCGCCTCGATGGAGGATCTCGGCGTCACCCTGGTCGAGGACTCGATGCGCATCCTGCGCCGAACCCTGCGGGAGGGCAGGCGTGACCTCGCGGCGCGGCAGGCGTTGCCGACCGCGCAGAATTCACTGGCCATCCTGCTGCGGCACGTCCATGACAACGAGACCGCGTTTCGCTTCCTGGTCCGGGAGCAGCACGGCGGTGTCGCCGAGATCCGTCGCGCCATCGACACCGAGTTGCGGCTGTTTTCCAAGGAACTCGCCATCGACCTGTCGCGGCTACCCGATCTCGCGCAGTGGCAGCCGCAGGACCTCGAACTGGCTGCCGAACTCATCGTCACGATCATGCTGACCGCCGTCGCCGACCTGCTCGACGGTGATCGCCGGGGACCCGACGCCGAACAGGAGATCGTCACCCGCACCGAACGGCAACTGGTGATGGTCTTTCTCGGCATGGGTCGTTGGCACCCGGAACCATGATCGGTGCGCCGGCGCCCGGAACCATGATCGGGCTACCGGACCGGGCGGCGGCACACCGCAACTGACCGGACATGGGTTGGGCTCACCGCGATTTCAACGGTGGGCAACCGGCGCCCTCAGGGCCAAGATGGCCGACGTTGCCGTGCACCACGTGCACGCTCGCGTCCGAGCAGTCTGAGTCAGGAGACCCCGTGTCCACCGAAAACATCGCCGATGAGGTCAAGTTCGCCTACTGGGTACCCAACGTGTCCGGTGGTCTGGTGACCAGCGATATCGAGCAGCGCACCAGTTGGGATTACGAGTACAACGTCAAGCTGGCGCAAACCGCGGAGAACAACGGGTTCGAATACGCCCTGTCCCAGGTCCGGTACGAGGCGTCCTACGGTGCGGAGTTCCAGCACGAATCCACCAGTTTCAGCCTCGCGCTGCTGCTGGCGACGCAGAAGCTCAAACTGATCGCCGCGGTTCACCCGGGTCTGTGGCATCCGGCGGTGCTCGCGAAGTTCGGTGCCAGCGCCGACATCCTGTCCGGAGGCCGATTCTCCATCAACGTCGTCAGCGGCTGGTTCAAGGATGAGTTCATCCACCTCGGCGAACAGTGGCTCGAGCACGACGAACGGTACCGTCGCAGTGGGGAATTCCTCGAGGTGATCCGCAAGCTCTGGACCGAGGACAACGTCGACTACCGTGGCGACTTCTACCGCATCCACGATTTCACCTTGACACCCAAGCCGCTGAACACCCCGCAGCGTCCCAATCCCGAACTGTTCCAAGGGGGTAACTCCACCGCCGCCCGCAACAACGGTGGCCGGTACGCCGACTGGTACTTCTCCAACGGCAAGGATTTCGACGGTGTCACCGAACAACTCGACGATCTGCGCGCGGTCGCCCGCGCCCACGATCGTGAGGTCCGGTTCGGTCTCAACGGCTTCATCATCGCCCGGGACACCGAGGCCGAGGCGCGCGACACGCTCCGCGAGATCGTCGAGAAGGCGAATCGTCCTGCGGTGGAAGGCTTCCGCTCGGCCGTGCAGCAGGCGGGCAACGCCACCGGCGACAAGAAGGGGATGTGGGCCGACTCGTCGTTTGAGGATCTCGTCCAGTACAACGACGGTTTCCGCACTCAGCTGATCGGCACACCCGAGCAGATCGCGGAGCGGATCGTGGCCTACAAGCGTCTCGGCGTCGACCTGATCCTCGGCGGTTTCCTGCACTTCCAGGAGGAGATCGAGTACTTTGGCGAGCGTGTCCTCCCGCTCGTCCGCGAACTCGAAGCCGCCGAGCGATCCGCGGCGGTCTGAGGACGCGATGAGCATCACCCAAGCGGGTACGGACCGCGTCGATCGTGGTGCGGCCCGACTGGAATCGGCGGCGCAGGCCCGCGCGGCCGCGGTCCGGCTGGCGGAGCGTTTCGCGGTGGGTGCCGCGGCCCGCGATCTCGACCGACGTCTGCCGTATGCGGAGATCGACGAGTTGTCCACGAGCGGGCTGCTCGCGATCACCGTTCCGGCGTCCTTCGGCGGGCCCGACCTCGCTCCCAGCGTGGTGGCCGACGTCACCCGAATCACCGCGGCCGCCGATCCCAACATCGCCCAGATTCCGCACAGTCACTTCGTGTACCTGAATCTGCTGCGGCTTGCCGCCCCAGAAGAATTGGCGCGCAGGCAATTCGGCGAGGTACTCCGGGGTGGCAGGGTGGCCAACGCGCAGTCGGAAAAGGGTGGCAAGACCATCGCCGACATCTCCACCACCTTGACCACGGTCGGAACGGACCGCTTCCGGCTCGACGGGGAGAAGTTCTACGCCACCGGGTCGTTGTTCGCCGACACCCTCGCCGTGCTCGCCCGCCACCCGGGTGACGATGCCCTGCCGGCCGGTGAGTACATCGCGTTCGTCCCGTCCGACGCGCCGGGTGTGGAGCTCGTCGACGACTGGAATGCGTTGGGACAGCGCACGACCGGTTCGGGGACGGTGCGATTCGTCGACGTCGCGGTGGGTCGGGGGGACCTGGTGATCCGCGCCGATGCCGTCTCGCGACCGACGGGGTACGGCGCGTTCGCCCAACTCCTGCATGTGGCCATCGACGTCGGCATCGCCCGTGGTGCTCTGGACGAGGCGGTGCGCTTCGTCAACACCTCTTCCCGGCCGTGGTTCGAGGCGGGTGTGGATCGGGCCGTCGACGACGAGTTGCTGGTGCAGCGTTTCGGTGAACTGGCGGTCGAATTGATCACGGCGGAGGCCACTCTTGCTGCGGCCGGCCGGGCGCTCGACCGTGCCACGGGATTCCTCGCCGACGATTCCGGCACCGAGGATTCTCTCCGTACCGTCGCCGACGCCTCGATCGCGGTCGCGGCCGCCAAGGTCGTCGCCGACCGGGTGTCGAACGAGTTGGGCTCCGCGCTGTTCGAGGTGAGTGGGACGCGCAGCGCGGCGGCCGTTGGCGGTTTGGACCGGTTCTGGCGCAACGCGCGGACCCACACCCTGCACGATCCGGTGCGCTGGAAGATCCAGCACATCGGACGTCATGTCCTGCGAAACGAGGACCCGCCGATCCACGGGGTGATCTGAGCCCATCGGCGGTGCGGCGTTACCGATGTCGTCCGCCGAGACGACACCGTCGGCGTATCCGCGCTGACCAGGGAGACGACGCCCGAAGAGCGGGAGAGAGATGTCCGACTCCACGGTTATGCTCGCACCATGTCATCGAGCCGCGTGAGTTCCCAGTTCGGGCCGTACCGCCTGGACGAGCTGCTGGGTCGGGGCGGAATGGGCGAGGTCTATCGCGCGTATGACACCGTCAAGGACCGTGAGGTCGCGCTCAAACTCCTGAACCCGGGGCTCGCCGACGACGAGGTGTATCAGCAACGGTTTCGTCGCGAGTCGCATGCCGCCGCGCGGCTCGGGGAACCCCATGTCATCCCGATCCACGACTGGGGCGAGATCGACGGGGTGCTGTTCATCGACATGCGCCTGGTCGAAGGGGAGGATCTGCGCGGACTGCTGCGCCGCGAGCATGCGATCGCACCGGAGCGGGCGGTCACCATCATCGAGCAGGTCGCCTCGGCGCTCGACGCGGCCCACGCCGACGGCCTCGTCCACCGCGACATCAAACCCGAGAACGTGTTGATCGGGCAGAACGATTTCGCCTATCTCGTGGATTTCGGCATCGCGCACGGTGCCGACGACACGCATCTGACCCAGGCGGGCACCGCGATCGGCTCGATCGCCTACATGGCGCCGGAGTTGTTCGACGCTGTGCCGGTGAGCGCGTCCAGCGATATCTATGCGCTGACGTGCGTGTTGTTCGAATGCCTGACCGGCCGGGTGCCGCATCCGGCCGACACGATCAGCTCCGCCATCAAGGCCGCGGTGATGTCGCCGCCGCCGGCGCCGAGCAGCGTCAACGCCGACGTCCCGCCGGCGATGGATGCGGTCATCGGCATCGGACTCGACCCCGACCCGGCACGACGCTTCGGCACGGCCAAGGATCTGGCCCGTGCGGCCCGCGCCGCTTTGACCGGAGAGTCGCCGACGACGATCGTGCCGGCGTCCGGTGCCCGCCCCGATCTCCTGAAGAAGGCCCCGCCGACCACCATCGCACCCACCGCCGACGACGAGGCGTACCGGGCGACGGCCCTGCGACCATCGGGGCCGCACATGTATCCGGGAGCGGCGGCCGCGGCGGGGGCCGCCGGAACCGCCAATCTTTCTGGGCCGCAAGGATATTCCGGTCTCCAGAGTTTCTCGGGACCCCAGAACTACTCGGGACCTCAGAACTACTCGGGGCCCCAGAATCTGTCCGGCCCGCAGGTTGCCGGTGGCGCGCCACCCGGATATCCGGGCGGCTACGGTCCGCCGCCCTACGGCCAGCCCGGCTATCCGCCCCCGCAGGAGCGCGATCGGTCGTTGGTGGGCGTGCTCATCGGTGTCCTCGCACTGCTGGTGATCGGCCTGCTCATCGGTGGCGCGTTCTGGCTGTTCGGCTCATCGTCGTCGGATTCCACCGCGGACGGACCGGCGACGACGACGATCACCCAGAATCCACAGGTCACCCAGGTGCCCACCCAGAACGCCACGCCGAGTTTCCCGCCAGGCATCGTGCAGCAATGTGACGCGATCTCGGCAATCGGTTCGACAGTCACGACCTGTCCGTTCGCGCAGAATGTCGCGCAGGCCTACAACGCCGGTGGCGCGTATGGTGATTCCCGGTCAGTTTCCGGATACAGTCCTGCGCTTGGCTACTCAATACCGATGTTCTGTCAGCGCAGCGACTCCGCGGTGATGTGTACCGGTGGCAACAACGCCGTCGTATGGGTGTTGCCGTCGTGAGGGGAGTTGATGCGGTGCGTCGCCGGATGATCGTGGGGATCGCTGTCGCAGTGGCCGCGGTGGTGTCGACCGGGTGCGCGACGTCGGATTCGGCCGGCCCGCAATCCACCGTCACCGTGTACGCCTCGCCGTCGTCGTCCTCGACCAGCTCGTCTGCCTATGCGTCGTCGCCGTCGTCGGTCACCCCGGCGTCGAATCAGGCACTGGCGGCGAGTTTCCGGCGGGTGGCCTCGGGTACCGGGCTGACGGTCGGTGTCGCCGTCGCCCCGGTGGGTGGCGCGTCGAGGCCCACCATCACGCTGGGGGATCTGACGCCCGGGGTGGCGTGGTCCACGATCAAGGTGCCACTTGCCGTCGCCGCGGAACGTGAGAACGGGGAGAGTGCGTCGGAGAGCAACGCGATCATCAATTCCGACAATGCCTCCGCGGAAGCGTTGTGGGCGTCGTTGGGCAGCAACGAGGAGGCGTCCCGCAAGGTGACCGCGGTGTTGCGTGAGGGCGGGAACCCCAACGTTGTGGTGCCGTCGGTGCAGCAGCGCGCCGGATTCACCATCTTCGGCCAGACCGTGTGGACGTTGCCGGCCGCGGCGACGTTTGTCGGGCACCTGCCGTGTATGCCGGGAACCGAACACGTCGTGTCGCTGATGGGGCAGGTCGCGGGCAATCAGCAGTGGGGCGTCGAGGTCATGAGGTTGCCCAAAGCGACTGCGGTGAAAGGTGGTTGGGGTCCGGGCGTCGATGGGTCCTACCTGGTGCGGCAGATCGGCCTGATCACCTATCGCAGCGGTGAGCAGAGCGCGGTGGCGATGAGCGCCGTCGGAGGGTCGATGTCCGGCGGAATCGCGGCGCTCAACGCGATCGGCAACTGGCTCAACGCCAACATCGCCGCGCTCCCGCGGGGTCGGTGCTGACGCCGTTCGGGACACCCGGCGCGGCGAATCCGGCGTGGTGAATCCGACATGGCGGACACGCGGATCACGACTCGCACACGGTGCGGTCTCGGTTCGACGATCGGGCGCCTCCCGGTTGGTTGAGGTGTTCAACCGCCCCTAGGCTCATCCTGTTGCTGATGTGACGGAGGAGGCTCATGTGGCTCAAGTGAAGAAGGTGTTGGTGGCGGCCGCGCTGGCGGTCGTGCTCGCCGTCCTGGTCCCCGCGGCCATGGCGGCAGCGGCACCGGCGCCGGCCCTGCCGCCGCTGCCCGAGCCGCTGCGCACCTGGCTCGCGCCGCCGGTACCTCCGCAGCAGGCGCTGTCGAAGACCTTCACACCGTTTCAGCGGTCCCTCGCGAAGAGTCTGCCCGGCAGTATCGGCATCTCGATCGTGCCGGTGGGCTCGGATGCCGCGATCTCGTTGGGGACGTTCACCACCGGGCGCGCCTGGTCGACCCTCAAGGTGCCGGTCGCGCTGGCTGCCGAGCGTCGCCTCGGCTCCGCGGTCGTCGGCTCGGAGACCAAGGCGATCACCGTGTCCGACAACGATGCCGCCGAAGACCTCTGGGGCGCACTCGGCGGTGGACAGTCCTCCGTGGACGCGGTGACCACCGTGCTGCGCGAGGGCCACGATATGCGCACCCACGTCAGTTCCGAACTCGATGCGCCGCCGTCCTTTCCGGGTTACAGCATGTGGGCACTGGCCGATCAGGCCCGTTTCGGCGCGCACCTCCCGTGTATGCCGGGGACCGACCGCATCCTGCGCCTGATGAGTGCGGTGGGCCCCAATCAGCGCTGGGGCGTGGCCAACATCGGGCGCACCAACCGCTCGGTGACCTCGACCGCGGTGAAGGGCGGATGGGGACCGGGCACCGGGACGTCGTCGGCCTTCCTGGTCCGCCAACTCGGCCTGGTGACCACACGATCGGGCCAGTTCGCCGTGTCGATCGCGGCGGTTCCCCGCAGCGGACGATTCGAGGACGGCACCGCGATGCTCACCCGCATCGGTGACTGGGTGGGACGCAACCTGTCGTCGGTGCCGACCGGTCGGTGCGGCCTGCTCTGAACGTCGTCGCCGACGACGTCGCGGTCAGCCGTCGGGCATCGAATGTCGGCCACGCGCCGGCGGATTCGGCGGCCTCGGCGGGCGGGTCGTCGGCGGTGTGGTCGGTCGCGGCGGGGGTGATAATCGTTGCGGGGGTGATGGTCGCGACGACGGTGGTGGCACCTCATCGGGTTCGAGATCGATGATCGGACGGCGCGCGGTCGTCGACGCCGAGCGTTCCGGTTCGGAATCGCCGGCGGCCGACGGGATCGACTTCGACGGCTCCACAACGGTTCCCGCTCCGGACGGGCGGGTGAGTGCCGCGGCGATCGCGGTGGTCAACGGCACCGAGAGCGCGATCGCGATGCCCCCGACGAAGGAACGTGCCAGTTCCACGGCGACGGTGTCGGTGGTGATCATCGAACCGAACGGTTGCTGCGCCACCGAGAACAACAACAGCAGCGGGAGAGCGCTGCCGGCGTAGGCGAACACCAGGGTGTAGACGGTGCTGGCGATGTGATCGCGGCCCACCCGCATGGCCGCCCGGAACGTGGCCAGGCGGGTCGGTTCCCCGGCGCCGGCCAACTCGAACGCGGCCGACGCCTGCGTGATGGTGACGTCGTTGAGGACGCCGAGCGTGCCGATGATGAAGCCCGCCAACAACAATCCGCTGACCGAGATGGTGCCCTGATACACCTGCAGGCTCGTCGTCTGGTCACCGGACAGGCCGCTCAACTGCATCGTCTCGATGGCCAGCCAGCTCAGCACACCCGCCAGCACCATCGACGTCAACGTACCCAACAGCGCCGATGAGGTGCGCAGGCTGACCCCGTGCGCGAGGTAGAGCACGACGAACAGGATGGCCGCCGAGCTGACCACCGCGACCGCGACCGGTGACTCTCCGTCGAGGATCGCGGGCAGGGTGAAGAATCCGAGCACCAGGAACGCGAAGACCAGACCGATCAGTGACCGCAGTCCCCGCCAGGCGGCGACCAGGATGATCGCCGCCGCGAACAGCAGGGCCCACACGATGGTGGAGGTGGTGCGGTTGAAGTCGAAGAACGAGTACCGCGGTTGGCCGTCGGGCCCGGCCACGGTACTGAGCCGGATGGAGTCGCCGACATGCAGCGTCGGTTGTCCCGCCTGCGGATCGTCCGGATGGCCGAGGGTTTGCGACGAGGAGTCGGGGCTCGTGCCCGCCTGCGCGGCGTTGGTCGGCACCTCGAGCAGGGTGTACTTGCCCTCGTGATCGCCGGAGGTGATGTGGACGGTGAATTCGAGGCACGGCCCGCTGCCCTCGCCCGAGATCGGGATGTCGGCGGTGTCGTTGATGGTTCCGACCATCTGATTGAGGCACTCACCCCGGGTCTGACTGATGATCTCGCCGTCGACCGCATGGATCGCGGTGCCGTCGGGCCCACGGAACTGGGCGGGAACCGGATGATCTCCGTACGACGGCCGCAGGAGGAACCCGCCGACGAGCACCGCGAGACCGGCGACGATCAACAAGCCGATCACGAGGCGTTTGGCCAGCGGTGACAGGATGACCTCGATGTCGGACAGGTGATGCGAATGCCCGTGGCCGGCGCCGTGTCCGGCCCGGCGGTCACCGTGCTTCCTACCAATCACTCCGACACCATAGGCCGAGGCGGTCCGGGGGCGGCGTAGAACACGCGCCGCCCCCGGACCGCCTCGGGTGAACCTGCTCAGAGCGGCAACAGGATGTTCTTCACCGCGGGATCGGTGGCCAGGTACTGCTGCACGGCCGGGTCCTTGAACGCCGCCACCAGTTTCTTGATGTTCTCGGAGTCACGCCACTTGCTGCCGATGGTCAGCTGACCGGCGAACTCGTCCGGGGCAGGCGGGGCGAAGATCTGCTTGGAGAGATCGACACCGGCCGCGAGGTAGTACTCGGTGTAGCCCACGGTGGCGTCGAGATCGGGCAACGCCCGGGACTGCGCGGCGAAGTCGAGCAGGGTGAACTGCAGGTTCCGCGGATTCGACGCGATGTCGTCCTGGGTGGCGGTCCACTTGTCGACGCCCGGCTTGAGGGTGATCAGGCCGGCGCGCTCGAGCAGCCACAGTCCCTGCGCCTCGTTGGCTGGGTCGGAGTAGAGCGACACCTTCGCGTTCTGTGGCAGGTCGGTCGGTGAGGCGTGCTTGTCCGACCAGATGCCGAAGCCCCACCGGAAGACCGGTGTCGCCGCCTCCTCCTGGAAGTCCGGATTGGCCGCGAGGACCTGCGAGAGCCACAGTTTGTGCTGATAGATCGTGCCCGCGACCTCACCGTCGCTGACGGCCCGGTTGAGGGTGGTGGAGTCGGCGAGGCCGCGGAAGGCGACGGTGATGCCGTAGCGGGGTGCGACCTGGGTGGCGACGAAATTGACCAGCGCCTGTTCGCTGGCATTGCCCTCGGCGGTGACGACCGTCAGCGTCGCGCCCGGGGTGTCGTTGGGTGAGGCCTCATCCGAACCGGCGAACCGCCACGCGATCACCGCGGCGAGAACGATCACCACGACCGCGGCGGCACCGGCGATCAAGGGCCAGCGGCGGCGGGAACGCAATTGGATGCCGTTGTGGTCGCCGGAGTCCGGGGTGTCCGAACCCGGGGCGGGAGCGCCGGGTGGGGAATCGGTGGTTTGAGACATGGGGGTAGCGCCTTTCGTGGATGGGGCGGGTAATGAGAGTGGTTGTGTGAAGCCGTGTTTCAGCGTCGCGTGGCGAGCTTGCGCTCCGGTGTGAGGTGGCGGACGAGGGCGTCGCCACCGACCTGGATGAGTGCGACGGTGACGACCAGCGCGATGATGGTTGCGATCATCACGCCGTGGTCGAACCGCTGATAGCCGTAGGTGACGGCGATGTAGCCGAGGCCGCCGGCGCCGATGGTGCCGGCGATCGTCGAGTACTCGATCATCGCGATGGTGTTGATCGTCAGACCGCCGATGATGTTCGGCAGTGCCTCGGGAATCTGTGCAGACCAGACGATCTGGGCGTTGGACCCGCCGGATGCCATGGCCACCTCGACCACCGAGGTGGGCACCGCCCGCAGGGAGTTCTCGACGATGCGGGTGAAGAACGCGATGCCGGCGATCGACATCGGTACCACCGCCGCGGCGATGCCGATGTTGGTGCCGGTGACGAACCGGGTGAACGGAATGATCGCCGTCATCAACACCAGGAACGGCAGTGACCGCCCGACACTGATGACCCACGACAGGGGTGTGTGCAGTGAGCGGCGTTCGAACAGACCGCCCGGGGCGAGATTGTGGATCAGGGCACCCAGCGGCACGCCGACGATCAGCACGATGACCATCACGATGCTCACCATCATGACGGTGTCGACGAAGGCCGGGATCAGCAGCGACGGGATCTCGTTGACCGGCACGGTGATCGAGGCGAGGTTGTGGGTGTCACTCGGCGCGCTCATGCGGCGACCTCGCGTGCGGCCTGCGCGGTGGGTCGTGCGGTCACGCCGAGTTCGTCTGCGGCGACGACGAATTCGTCGACGGACCCCGCGTTGACGGACACGGTGAGCTCACCCACGGGGACACCGTCGACACTCTGGACGTTGGCGCCGAGGATGCCCACCGGAGCGCCGATGCGCGTCGACACCCGGGTGATCCAGTCCGACGGAACCGTCGCCGAATGGTAGGTGACCACCACCGCGACCTCGCCGGCGGCGGCCGGAGCGGGAACTCCGTGGGGCCGAAGTGATTGTCCCAGAGAGGAATCGGGGTCCAGGGCAAGATCGACCACCGATCCCTGTTCGACGATGGTGCCATGATCGAGTCGACCCACCCGATCGGCGATCCGGGTGATCAGATCCATCTCGTGGGTGATGAACACGACGGCCAGACCCAGGTCGTCGCGGACGTCGGCGAGCAGGTCGAGGAAGGACTCGGTGGCCACCGGGTCGAGTCCGGAGGTGGCCTCATCCGACAGCAGCACCGAGGGTTTGAGTGCCAGGGCGCGTGCGATGCCGACGCGTTGACGTTGGCCACCGGAGAGCTGATGCGGATACAGATTCGCGCGGTCGGCCATGCCCACCCGGTCGAGGAGTTCGGCGACCCGGGAGCGCGTCGCACCCTTGGTGGCGCCGAGGTATTCCAGGGGCAGGGCGACGTTCTCGGCGGCGGTGCGGCGCGAGAGCAGGCTCGAGGACTGGAAGACGGTGCCGATCCGTCGACGCGCCGCCCGCAATGCCGCGGAGTCGAGGTGCGCGAGGTTCTCGCCGTTGACGATCACCTCACCGGAGGTGGGGCGCTGCAACAGATTCAGGCATTGGGCGAGGGTGCTCTTGCCGGCACCGGACGGGCCGACCACGGCGAACACCTCGCCACCGGCCACGGTGAACGAGACATCGTCGAGAACCGTCGACGGACCCGACGGGGTGTCGAAGACCTTGGTGAGATGCGAGACGACGATCATCGGAGTACTCCCGGTGCGACGAGCCGACCGTGGGCACCGACCTCACGAATGGAGTCGTCGATCGTCGAGGCCGGTCCACCGACCCGGAACGATGCCCCACGATGATTGTCGGGGAGCAGGTCACCACGGCCGAACAGCTTGTGCCGCAACGTACCCGGGACGTAGTCGCGGTGATACAGTCCGCGGCGTTCCAACGCGGGAACGACGTGGGTGATGACATCGGCGAAGGTGCCGGGGGTGATGGCGTAGGCGAGGTTGAAACCGTCGACGTCGGTGTCGGCGACCCAGCTCTCGAGTGCCTCGGCGACCTCATCGCCGGAACCGATGAGCACCGGTCCCATCCCGCCGATGCCGCCCCACGCGGCGATGTCGCGCACCGTCCATTCGTCGCCCGACTCGGAGGCCTGCTGGAAGGCGGCCACCGCGGACTGGATGGCGTTGCTCTCGACGTTGCCGATCGGTTCGTCGAGGTCATAGGACGCGAGGTCGATGCCCATCCATCCGGACATGAACACCAGCGACCCTTCCGCGCTGGCGTGGCGCTGATAGTCGGCGGCCTTGGCGCGGGCGGCCTCGGGCGTGGAGTCGGTGATGATCGTCAGCAGGGTGTAGATGCGGGCGTCGTAGGGGCCCCGGCCGGCTGCCACCAGCTCGTCGCGGATCTTCGAGACAGTCTCGCGCAGAATGGCTTTGGTGGGGGCGGCGACGAAGATGGCTTCGGCGTTCTGGGCGGCGAAGCGTCGTCCGCGGGGCGACGCGCCGGCCTGGTAGATCACCGGCGAGCCCTGCGGCGACGGCTCGGACAGGTGAATTCCCGGAACCGTGAAATGCTCGCCGCGGTGACCGATGTGGTGGACCTTCTCGGGATCGGCGAACACACCGGCCGCGCGGTCGCGGCGCACGGCGTCCCGTTCCCAGGAGCCCTCCCACAGCTTGTAGAGCACGGTGAGGTACTCGTCGGCGTGGTCGTAGCGGCTGTCGTGGGCGAGTTGGTCGTCGTCGCCCATGTTCCGTGCGGCGGAGGGAAGGTAGCCGGTGACCACATTCCACCCGATGCGGCCCCTGGTCAGGTGATCCAGCGTCGACAGGCGGCGCGCGAACGGATACGGATGCTCGAAGCCGGTGCCGGTGGTGATGCCGAAGCCGAGGTGTTCGGTTGCGTGGGCCATCGCCGAGACCAGCAGCAGCGGGTCGTTGACGGGGATCTGGGCGCCCTGCCGGATGGCGGCCTCGTCGGTGCCCGCGTACACGTCGTAGGTACCCAGAACGTCGGCGATGAACAGGCCGTCGAAACCGCCGGTCTCCAGCAGACGTGCCAGGTCGACCCAGTAGTCGAGGGTGTTGTAATCCCACGAACGGTCGGCGGGGTGGCGCCACAGCCCCGGTGATTGGTGGGCAACGCAATTCATGTCGAAGGCGTTGAACCGGATGGGCCGCGACGAGATGGGGGATTGCGACGGAGGGGCCGAGGCGGCAGCGGACTGCGCGGCGGCAGAGGATACAGAGTCAGACACCCCGCCATGGTTGACGGGCGCGGACGCGCAGGCCAGGGTTGCGCGCGCGGCGAAGAAAATCTTTGCATCTGGGCAGACACATGCGGTTGCGGCGATACGGGAGTAGGTGTGGACATATGAAATCCACCGAAATCCTTGCCGACGGATTCGCCCGGGTCCGGGAGAACGTCCATGCCGTACTCGATGACATCGAGGAGCAGCGGCTCACCTATCGGCCCGCCGACGGTGCCAACACCATCGCGTGGCTCATCTGGCACCTGGCCCGGGTGCAGGACGCGCAGATCGCCGATGTCGCCGGCACTGACGAGGTGTGGACCTCCGACGGCTGGTTCGACCGGTTCGCGCTGCCGTTCGAGCCGTCGGCCAGTGGGTACGGGCAGAGCGCCGCCGACGTGATCCGGGTGGTCGGGCCGGCCGAGTTGCTGCTGGGGTATTACGACGCCACCCACCAGGTCACCGTGGACTATCTGGCCGGGCTCGACGACGACGACCTCGACCGCGTCATCGACACGCGGTGGGACCCGCCGGTCACTCTCGGGGTGCGGCTGGTGAGCATTCTCGACGACGACGCCCAGCACGTCGGCCAGGCCGCATATCTGCGGGGTCTCGACGTCGACTTCGACTGAGCGGCAGTCGATTCGGCCGGCATCAGATCCAGCCGCGCTCGCGGGCGACGTGCGCCGCCTCGGCGCGGGTGGCGGTGCCGGTCTTCCCGATCGCCGATGACAGATGATTGCGGACCGTCCCGGCCGACAGGTGGACCTCGGCGGCGATGGCGGCCACCGTCGCGCCCGTCAGGGCGGCCCGCAACACCTCGGATTCGCGTGGGGTGAGTGGATTGTCGCCGCTGGTGAGGCTTTCGGTGGCCAGCATCGGGTCGATCACTCGTAGGCCGGCGTGTACACGGCGGACCGCATCGCCCAATTCGGCTGCCGGGGTGTCCTTCACGACGAATCCCGATGCCCCGGCCTCGATGGCGCGCCGCAGATATCCGGGTCGGCCGAAGGTGGTGACGATCAGGCAGTGGACGTCGGGTAGTTCGGCGTGTACCGCGGCCGCCGCGTCGATTCCGTCGATTCCCGGCATCTCGATGTCGAGCAGGCAGACCTGTGCGCCGGAATCGCGTGCCGCAGCGACGACTTCGTCCCCTCGACCGACCTGGGCCACCACATCGAGGTCGGGTTCGAGGTCGAGGAGTGCGGCGAGTGCTCCACGCACCAAGGCCTGATCGTCGGCGAGGAGCAACCGGATCGGGCCACTCATGTCCTCACCGCCGTCACCGCCGTCACCGCCGTGCCGTCGGCGTCGGAGGTGACGCTCAGGGTCCCGCCCGCGGACTCGACCCGTTCGGTCAATCCGCGCAGCCCGTTGCCGAATCCGGATGCGCCCATTCCGGAACCGTTGTCCCGCACAGTGATCGAGGTGTCATCGATCACGACGACGCAGCGGGAGGCGCCGCTGTGGCGGACCACGTTGGTGACGGCCTCGCGCAGGACCCACGCGAACAGCGAGCCGTTGGGTGTGTGGATGTTCCGACCGGGTAGGTCGGCGGTGATCCCGGCTGCGAGCAAGGCGCTTTCGGCGCCGGCGATGGCGCTGGGCAGATCCGGGGTGCGCAACTGTCCGACGGTGGAGCGGACCTCGGCGAGGGCGTCCCGGGCGAGTTGATTCACTTCGGACATCTCGGCTTTCGCGCGTTGGGGATCGAGGTCGATGAGGCGACCGGCGAGTTCGGTCTTGATGGTGATCACGGTCAGTGAATGGCCGAGAATGTCGTGGACGTCGCGTGCGACGCGTTCACGTTCGGCGACGACGGCCAGTTCGGCGTCGAGTTCGCGACGGCGTTCTTCGGCGCGTTCCCGTTCGTTCTCGCGCATCGCGATGGTGCGAAAGCCCAGCATGGTGAAGCCCACCGCGACGAGGACGACGACCAGGCCGAGGTCCTGCTCCCAGCCGGCGATGGCCGGGATGGCCAGGGCGCACACGACGACACCGCAGATGGTGGTCGCTGCCCAGCCGTACGGAAAGGTGAACGCCGCCACCACCATCAGGAATGGTGCTGTGCCGAATGCACCCTCGCCGATGATCGGGAGCAGGCCGATCGTGAGGAGCGCCAGCACCCCGAAGACCGGTACCCCGCGGCGATCCGGCCCGGTGCGGCCCGACAGCACGTAGACGCTGGCCAGCAGGTAGACGAGCGCGAAAGCCCCCACGAGGGCGTAGCCGATCGCCTTGACCGGCGCGGAGTGGTCCGAGCCGATCACCGCGCCGAGCGGATAGCCGAGGAACAGCATCCAGATGGCGACGAACGCCCAGCGCATGTTGCGCCAGGGCGTTCGCCACGCGGGGTGGATGTCGGTCATTGTGTGGGCCGTTTCTGCGGTGTTCTGCGTTGCTCGTCACTGACGAGTTGTACTGCGACTGTAGAAGACTGCGGCGGTCGAAGCGAAGACCACGCCCCACACGATCAGGTTGGCGCACGCGACCCACAGTGGGATGTGGGTGCCGTAGACGGTCACTCCGTGGTCGAGGGGGTAGCGGGCGAGGGTGACGACGCCGAACATCGGGGTGAACTGCGCGATGGTGAGCATCACGCCCTTGAGGGGGACGAAGACGTTGCCCGCGAACGCGAGCAGGGCCAGGACGCCGCCCATGACCTGCATGGCACCGTCGGAGCGCATCAGGCTGCCGACGGCCAGCCCGAAGGCGGCGAACACCGATGCGCCGATCCAGCCGAGGAGTAGGCAGGCGATCCAGATCCCGACGGGTGCATGCGCCCCGGTCGCAACGCCCGCAACGGAGAGAACCAGGATCGGCAACGCGCCGATCGCGAGTGCGACGCCGACCTTGGTGGCGACATATCCGGACGGCCGCAGGGGCGTCATCATCAGCGTGCGGGTCCAGCCGGCCTGCTGTTCGATCGCCACCGATGCGGCGTTGGAGGCGGCGGCGAGAATGGCGCCGTACACGGCCATGCCGATGAGGACGTAGAACGCGACGTTGCCGGAACCGACCGTGTCGTCGGTGTTCTGGGTGGCGCCGAACACCAGGTAGAGCAGCGCGGGCATCGCGACGGTGAAGATCATCGCGCGTCGGTTGCGCAGGACCCGGCGGATGTCGAGTCGCAGGTAGGTGGCCGAGGGGATGAGGCTGGTGAGGCTCGTCGAGCGCTGCTCGGCCGGCTGATCGATCGTTGCGGTGGTCATGGTGGTGTCCTTCGAGGGTGGTTGATGTGTGGATCGAGCGGAGTGCGGATCAGGCGGCCGAGGTGAGTGCGACGAAGGCGTCTTCGAGGTTGTGCGTGGCGATCTCGACCTCGCGAGCGTGGGTCGAGGTGAGCAGGCAGCGGGCCAACGCATCGGAGTCGGCCGCGGACAGATAGGTTCGGCCGCCGCGTCGTTCGGTGACCTCGAGGTCGACGATCACCCTCGCCACTGTTGCCAGTTCGGCGTCGTCGACGATGGCCGACACGATGCGCCGGCTCGCGATGTTGCGGATCTCGGCGGTCGATCCGTCGGCGACGATCCGGCCGTGGGCGATCATGATGATGCGGTCGGCGAAGTCGTCGGCCTCGTCGAGGTAGTGGGTCGCGAAGACGACGGTGCGGCCGTTGGTGGCGTCGGTGCGCATCGCCGACCAGAAGGCGCGCCGTGATTCGACATCCATTCCCGCGGTGGGCTCGTCGAGCACGATGAGGTCCGGGTCGGGGAGGGTGGCGAGCGCGAACTTGAGGCGTTGCTGTTCACCGCCGGAGCACCGGGATACCTTTCGGCCGGCGAGGTGGGCGATATCGGCACGCGACATCGCCGATTCGACGTCGCCGCTGCGGCCGTGCAGCGCCGCCACGATGCGCATCGTCTCCTCGACGGTGAAATCCGGTAGCAGGCCACCGCTTTGCAGGACTGCGGCGATCCGGCCGCCACGTGCGGCGCTTCGGGCCGACCGGCCGTACACCGTCACCGATCCCGAATCGGGTTGTGTCAGTCCGAGGATCATGTCGATGGTGGTGGTCTTGCCGGCCCCGTTGGGGCCGAGGAAGGCCACCACCTCGCCGGGATTGATGGTGAGGTCGAGGCCGTCGACGGCGGTGACGCGGTGGCCGTGTGGGCCGCGGAACGTCTTGCGGAGGTCCTGGGTGCGGATCGCGGGTGCTGTGGTCATGCATCTCACGATGCCCGCTGCGGGGTCGGCGCACCCAGAGCAGATGTCATCAATGCCCCATGACGTTTGTCATGCACCGACAGCGCTCTGTATCTCGCTGACAGCGCTCGCGACGTCACTGACAGCGCTCGCCTCGTCGTTGACGGCGCTCTGAAGTTCGCTGACAGCGCTCTGGACTCTGCTATCAACGTGGAGGAGAGCCCTGTGAACGACGGACAGAGCCCTGTGAACGACGACGGACAGAGCCCTGTGAACGACGACGGACAGAGCGCTGTGAACGTCGGACAGAGCGCTGTCAACGTGGGTGCGGGCGCTGTCAGTGGAGGGGCGGTAAACTGTGAAGCATGCTGTCGTGCAGCGATTTACCTCCAGCACCCCTGCACGGTCTGGAAGTCGCCGGCGAAGGCGGGACCGGTTCCGGTGCAGGTGGGTCCGGTGACGCCGTTGACGGTCACCGATGCTCCCGGGCCGGCGATTCCGATCGCGAGTCCGGGGCGCACTCCGGTCATGGTCACCGAGGCGTTCGGTCCGATGGCGATCGCGGCGGGGGCGGCGAGGTTGGTGGCGGTCGATGTGGCGTTTCCGCCGTCGGCGGAGATCGCCAGGCTCAGGCCGTTATCGGTTGCTGCCGCCGAACATCCTGGGGCGGTTGCGGTTTGGCCGGGCAGCGCGGGACAGATGGATGGCGCCGCGGCGGCGTCGGGGGCGGCGGCGAAGGCGATGGCGCCCGCTCCGGCGGTGGCGATGGCGAATCCGAGTGCGAGACGGGTGGACTTGTGCATGTCGACTCCTGGTGACCTCGATGGTGTGGACACTCAGGGGTTCGCGACCGACACGGCGCCGGATTGCCGATGGCGCGTCATCCGACGTGCACGGCGGGCCGTTTGGTCATGTCCGGTTCCGCCCGACGCACCACCTCGCGGGTCACCGCCGCGACCTCGCCCTCGCCGATGAACAGGAAGCGGAGCAGGTTCACCAGCGGATTCGCCTCGCTCCATTCGAAATACACATTCGGGACGATGTCGGTCCAATCGCGGATGGCGAACAACGCCGACGCGATGGTGTTCGGTACCGCTGCGGAATCGACCCAGAGGATGCGGAACCCGCCCTCGTGATAGCGGCCGTGGATCTCGAGATCGGTGCTGAATTCGGACGAGTCGGTCACGTTGACCTCGAGGAATATGATCTGCTCGGCGTCGGGGATGTGGCTTTCGGCGCGTTGCTGGATCTCCTTCTCGTGGTATTCCGTGAGAGAGCGTTCCTCCGGATCGTGGGTGACGATGTGGATCTGCCCGAATTCGGCTGCGGCATCGATGATGCGTTGTGCAGTGTCGTCGAAAGTGATCTCGCCGCTGCGCAGTTCGAAGGAACGGTTGATCCGGGAGGCAAAGGAGACGATGAGGATCGCCACGATGAAGAAGGCGGCGACCTGCACGCCCTCGGGCCGTTCGATGATGTTGGCGATGGTGGTGTAGGCGAAGATGATCGAGATGGCGGCGAAGGCCACCGTCGCGACGGTGCGTCGCCGTTTGCGCACCGACAACGTCACCGCCACTGCGGCCGAGGTCATCAACACCAGGACGCCGGTGGCGTACGCGGCTCCCTGGGCGTCGACGGAGGCACCGAAGTACACCGTCACCCCGGCCGCGATGAGGATGAAAACCACGACGAGGGGCCGGGCCGCGCGCGCCCAGTCCGGTGCCATGCCGTAGCGGGGGAGGTATCGCGGCACCAGGTTGAGGAGTCCGGCCATCGCCGAGGCGCCGGCGAACCACAGGATCAGGATGGTGCTGATGTCGTAGACGGTGCCGAAGCCGTTGCCGAGGTAGTCGTGGGCGAGGAAGGCCAGGGCGCGACCGTTGGCGGGCCCGCCCGGCTGGAACTCGTCCTCCGGTATCAGGATCGTGCACACGAGGCTGCTGGTGATCAGCAGGACGCTCATGATGACGGCCGATGTGGTCAGCAGCTTTCGTGCTCCGGCGATGCGGGTCGCGGGATGGTCGGGCGGGTCGTCGTCGGAGCCGTCGATCTGGGGCATCACCGCCACACCCGTCTCGAAGCCCGACAATCCCAGTGCCAGCTTGGGAAACACCAGCAGGGCGACGGCCACGATCATCCATGGGCTGCCGTGTTCGGCGGTCATGGCGTGACGCCAGTCGACGATCACGTGCGGGGTGGTGGCCAGGTGCCAGAGGCCGTCGGCGATGACGACGACGTTCAACGCCAGATACACCGCGACAAGTCCCACCGCCACGGTGATGGCCTCGGTGAATCCGCGGAGGAAGATCGCGGCCAGCAGCGCCAGGAACACCAGTGTGATGGCCACGTTGTGGCCCTCGAAGAACGACGGCACGAACGGATTCTCGATGAAGTGCGCGGTGGCGTCGGCCGCCGACAACGTCATCGTGATCAGGAAGTCGGTGGCCGCGAAACCCAAGAGCACCAGGACGAAGATCTTGCCGCCCCAACGCGATAGCAGGTGCTCGAGCATCGCGATGGAGCCTTCGCCGCGATGGGAGCGTCGCGCGATGTAGCGGTAAACGGGAAGCGCGCCGAACAGGGTGAGGGCGACCAGCACGATGGTGGCCAACGGTGCGATGGTCCCGGCCGCCAGCACGGCGATGCCCGGCTGGTAGCCGAGCGTGGAGAAGTAGTCGACGCCCGTCAGACACATCACCTTCCACCACGGATGGGTGTGGGATTCCTCGCTGGGGATACGGTGCGGACCCATCAGTCCCGCGGGCTCGGGGCTGATGTCGGAGAGGAACCACCGACGGACCGGCGCGGGTATCACTGGGGAAGGCACCCGCTGACTGTAATGGGGCAGAAGGTGCGCGGCCACGGGAGCGCAAATTATCCGAATTGTCCGAGATTGCCGCCGGCGTACCTCGGACATACCGAACAACATTGGTACACAACGGATTTCATGGACATTGAATTCGTCTGACGACCGGCCAACGGTCACCTGGCCGCCATCTGATCGGCCCCGGCCGGTTGCCGTGGGCCCCGTACGCTTCGCGAGGTCGTGAACACCGCGACCGTTGACGACATCTGTGAGGGGAACCAATGAGCACCAACAAGTCACGGCGCAACCGCGCGGCCGTGCGCGCGGCAGCCGCGGGCGCCGCGGCACTCGGGGTGGGGTTGGCGATGGCAGCGCCGGCACACGCCGACGCATTCGTGCGACTGCCCGGCGGCAGCGCCCACGGCGATGGCCTGGATCTGACGCGTACCAGCGAATCCGCGCAGATCTCACCATCTTTGGCCGGCAACGGCCTCGGCCGCACCGCCTGGGTCAGTGCGCACATCGTGCTCAAGGCCTCCGGGCTCAAGGAATCGGCCGCCGGTCCCAACAACGGGCCCGCCGGTGAATCCGCGTCGCCGGGCAGCAATGGCACCTCCACCGACGGCGCGGCCGCCACCCTGTCGGTCGGCTACATCGTGGGCTGCCAGGTCAACGTGGGCAGCGCTTCGGTCGGCTTCACCGGAAGCCTCAACGCACTCACGAGCGCTCCCACCGGAACCGGCACCCTCAGTGTCCCGATCACGCCGGGTCAGGTCGTGTTCGCGCAGATCGACTACAAGGACATCGAGAAGTCGGGTACCTACTACTTCGACTACGACCGCGTGCAGCTGCAGGTACAGAGCTGTGCGGGGTACGCGCAGGCGCGGTCCTTCGTCACGGTGGAGACCACCGGCAGCAACCACCGCAAGATCAACCTCTAAGGCAAGCCGTTCTCCATCGGCTGACGTTTCACCCCACTCCTCATCCGCGCCGATGATCCCGGCGTACTTCCATTCTCCGAGAGGGAGATCCATGAACATCAGTCTCAAGCGTCTCGCCGTGCTCGGCGGACCCGTCGCGATGGGTGCCGCCGCGCTGCTGTCGGTGACCGGTGTCGCCGCCGCCGACGTACACGTCGCGTTGCCGTCGCAGACCGACCAGCAGCGCATGGGTGACGGCACTGTCGTGTCGGTCACCCGGACCGGCGAGAACGCCACGATCAACCCGTCGCTGGGCGGTACGCCGCTGCACCGCAATGCGTGGGTGTCGGCGAACTACACCGTGCACACCAGCACCAAGGTCAAGAAGATCAAGGTGCAGGCCGGCTACGTCATCGGCTGCCAGGTCAACATCTCCGGCCTCACCAGCAACGGTGGTGGCAGCGGCACCGCCAACAGCAGCGGCGACGTCACCGCCGCGACCGCCACCGCCGGCGGTTCGATCTCGATCGGGCCCGGTCAGGCGGTCAACGTCTACGTCAACGACGTGGAGAGTGCCGACGACTTCGGCGCCGACAAGCACTCCTCCAAGGTGACCTTCAAGGGTGTCGACGAGGCCAAGCTGAGCTACGTCAACGAGACGATCCAGATCAACGGCTGCGCCGGGTACGCGCAGGCGCGGTCCTACGCCAACGTCTACGTGGTCACTGGCAACGCCGAGCAGGTCACGACGTTCTACGGCAAGCCGTTCAGCCTCGGATAACCCTCTCACAGCGGGGCTGAGCTCATCGGTGCGGCGCACCCGGGATTCCCGGGTGCGCCGCGCTCGTCCCGCAGGGACGACGCTCGCCGTGAGATGCTCGGCAGGTGGATCAGGAGCGGAACGAGGCACCCAAGTCCGACGGGTCGGAATCACTGCTGACCGTCATCATCGCGTTCGCGATGAACGTTCTCATCGCGGTGGCCAAATCGGCGGCCGCGGTGTTGACCGGCTCGGCATCGATGGTCGCCGAGGCGGTGCATTCCTGGGCCGATTCGGGTAACGAGGTGTTCCTGCTCATTGCCGAACGGCGCGGCGGTCTCGGCCGGGATCGTGCCCATCCCTTCGGCCACGGCCGGGAAACCTACATCTGGTCGATGTTCGCCGCGTTCGGTCTGTTCGCCGTGGGTGCTGCCGTGTCGGTGATGCATGGCATCACTTCCCTCCGCGATCCCGAACCCGACGCCAACTATCTCGTCGGCTATATCGTTCTCGCCATATCCTTTGTGCTGGAGGGTGTTTCCTTCCTGCAGTCGGTTCGGCAGGCGCACGCGGGTGGCCGACGGCTCTCGATGCATCCACTTCGGTTCGTCAGCCGCACCTCGAACTCCACTCTGCGAGCGGTGTTCTTCGAGGATGCGGCGGCTCTCACCGGCCTGCTGATCGCCGCGGCCGGAATGGCGTTGCACGAGATCACCGGCAATGCCGTGTACGACGCGGTCGGCTCCATTCTGGTGGGTCTGCTCCTCGGTGTGATCGCCATCTTCCTCATTCAGCGCAACAGTCAATTCCTGTTGGGCCAACCGGCGATGCCGGTCACGCGCGGCACGATGCTGCGGTTCCTGCTCGAGCATCCCGACATCGACCGCGTGACGTACCTACACGTCGAATACGTGGGCCCGGTGCAGTACTACCTCGTTGCGGCCGTGGATATCCGCGGCGATATGCGTGAGCATGACGTCGCCGTGCTGTTGCGTCGGATCGAGGCGGAAATCGAGCAGCAGGACATCATCGTCGAGGCGGTACTGACGTTGTCCACCGCCGACGAACCGTCGTTGCAGCCGTGACGTGACATGCCCTCAGTGCCCGGGGAACCCGGTGTGCATCTCCCAGTAGAGGATCTCGGTGTCGGATGTCGCGCTGTCGGAGGTCGCGGTGACGGGTTGCTCTGTCGCATCGGTGAACTGGACGGCGTCACCACGCTCGAGTGAGGTGACCTCACCGTCGAGGGAGAGGTCGACGGTCCCGTCGACCACATACAGGTGGCCGAAGGGGGCGGCCGGAAGTGTCACGGTGCCACCGGCGTGCATCCGTGCCGCGTGCAGCGCGGCGTAGCTGTTGGGCAGGGTCACCGGTGCGACACCGCGATGGTGATCGAGGCCGGACACGATCGGGACGAGTTCACCCGAGACCAGTGCCTCACTGACGTCGGCCTCGGCGTAACCGGGTGTGGCCCCGGCGTATTCGGTGGCCACCCACATCTGCACCACCCGCAGACGCTGATTGTCGGCCCGACTGGACGCATTGCGCTCGGAGTGCATGATCCCCGTGCCGGCGGTCATCCGCTGTACCACGCCGGGAGTGAGGACGCCCTCGTGGCCGCGGGAATCCTTGTGGTGCAACGATCCCTCGACGACCCAGGTGACGATCTCTGTGTCGGCGTGCTGGTGGGTGTCGAATCCCTCACCGGCGTCGACGGTGTCGTCGTTGTTGACCATCAGGACGCCGTGGGCGTTGCCGATCAGGTCGAAATTGCCGGTGGCGGGGAAGGATTGGTGCGAGGTGAGCCATTCGCTGTCCCAGCGATGGCGGTCGTCGGCGCGGATCACCCGGATCTGCGAGGTGGTGGTCATGAGGTCTCCGAATCCGAGAGGTCATCGAGATGGTGGGTGAGGGTCTCCATGATGGACGCGAGGCGACGGTCGTCGGCGGGCGAGAGGGCAGTGGAGAACAGGCGCGTCACGGCCTCGCCGTGGTCCCGAGCGGCCGCGGCGAATGCCTGGCGGCCGGCCTCGGTGACCACGGCGTAGCTGCCCCGGCGATCCTCGGGGGCCGATTCCCGTCGGAGCCAGCCACGTTTGACCATCACGTCGATCTGATAGGACAGTCGCGAGGTGGAGAACACCATCCGTCGCGACAGGTCGCGCATCCGGGCGCGCTGCTCCGGGCACTCCTGCAGGATCAGTAGAATGTGATAGTCCGACAACGACATCCCACAGTGGGCGCGTAGCTCCTCGTCCAGCAGGGTGTGCAGGCGTGCGCTGGTCTCGATGAACAGCCGCCACGAGGCGGGTTCTCGCGCAACGGAACTCATGGCGTGATCAGCGGCCACTGGTGTGCGGCATCAGCGCATCCGGCGGTACGACGCCGAGCCGTCCGGCCTGAAAGTCGTTGATCGCCTCGACGAGCTGTTCCCGGGTGTTCATCACGAACGGACCATACTGCGCGACCGGTTCGCGGATCGGCTGACCACCGAGCAGGAGGACTTCCAATGCGGGTCGGTTGCTGTCCTGTCCGGAATCGGCCGACACGGTCAGCCGATCGCCGGCACCGAACACGGCGAGCTGTCCCTGCTCGATCGGACGTGCCTGCGCGCCAACGGTTCCACGGCCCGACAGCACGTAGGCCAGGGCGTTGAAATCCTGGCGCCACGGCAGGGAGATCGACGCACCCGGCTCGACGGTGGCGTGCGCGACGGTGATCGGGGTGTGAGTGGAGCCAGGACCGGCATGACCGTCGATCTCACCCGCGATGATGCGGACCAGTGACCCACCGTCGGGGGAGGCGACGAGCGCGACCTGACCTCCCTCGAGGTTCTGATAGCGCGGGGTCAGGAACTTGTCCTTGGCGGGCAGATTCACCCACAGCTGGATGCCGTGGAACAGTCCGCCGGACTCGACCAGTTCGGCCGGCGGGGTCTCAATGTGCAGAATGCCCGAGCCGGCGGTCATCCACTGGGTGGCGCCGTTCTCGATCAGGCCACCACCTCCGGTGGAGTCCTGATGCTGGAACCGGCCGTCGATCATGTAGGTCACCGTCTCGAAGCCGCGGTGCGGATGCCAGTCGGTGCCCCGGGGCTCACCCGGCTGGTAGTCGACCTCACCCATCTGATCCATGTGGATGAACGGATCGAGTGCCGCGGCGGACACCCCGGCGAAGGCCCTGACCACCGGGAAGCCCTCGCCCTCGTAGCCACGCGGGCCGCGGGTGACCGAGCGGACCTCGCGTTCGGTGTCCTCGAGCGCGGCCGGTGTCAGCCGGGGCAGGGTGGTGGTGTCGGCGGTGACGGCGGGCATGGGAACCTCCTCTGTGGATTTGCTCAATTTTGAGCAACTGGGGGAGTCAACGGGGTGGGGTGGGTGGTTATTCCGGAGGTGTCGATGTCGTCGATGGCGGTACGGTGTGTGTGCTTTCCGCGTGCATCCGGCGGCGACTCGATGGGTGGTGTTGGCGCAGATGAGTCTTGACCATGAGGCGTTGCACGAGGTCATGCGAATTGGCGGCGTGCACACGAAGAGTGAGGCGGTGAACCTCGCCCTACACGACTACGTGGAGCGGTGTCACCGGATCGAGGCCTTGGCGCGGTCGCGCGGGCATGCCCAGGAGTGGGATCACGAGGCGTGGCGCGACGCACGTGCCGACGACAAAGCTGTCGTCACGAGTGGCGACTGAGGACATCACGGCGGAGGAGAGCGACGGCCCGCGGATAATGCGCCTCTCGGCAAGTGGCCGCTCGTAGCGGCGAATGGGGTGGGGCCCGGGGCAGAGATCCGCGAACCGTCACAGTCCACAACAGGTCGATGCGGTGAGGTATTCCGTCTCGCATCGACGGTTCGTCACAGGGTCCGCGGCCACCGATCCAGCACCGGGGCCGAATCGGCGGGGATCAACCGACTCAGCAGGGCTCGCAACGGCGGCCACGGTTCTCGGCCTTTGCGGGTCACGGCGTAGGCGGTCATCCGGACGTCGGGGTCTCCGAGTGGCAACACCGTCAGGCCGTCGCGTGCCGGACGATGCAGGGGCAACAGGGCGACGCCGTAGCCGGCCAGGATGAGATCTTCGACGAGGTCGAGATTGTCGATCTGATGCGCGATCCGCGGCGTGAACCCCGACAGCGAGGCCAGCACGCGCACGGCGGTCTCGTCGGCGCTGTTGCGGGAGTTGACGATCCAGTCGTGGTCGGCGTAGTCGTTCAGGTCGAGGGTGCCCGATGCGCGTTCCGGTACCGCCAAACCCCAAGGGGTGGACCATAAAGCGACACTCTCGAGGACGGGATCGGGGGTGGCCGGGGCGAGGTTGTAGTCGTAGGTCAACGCCAGATCGAGGTCGTCGTCGGCGAGGAGACCGAATGCCTCGATCGGTTCGTACTCGCTGACGATGGTGTGGAGCCCCGGATGTGTCGCGGCCAGTTCGGCCAGGGTGGGCATCAAGGACACGCGAATGCCGGTGGCGAAACCGCCGATTCGCAGGGTGCCGACCGGTTCGGCGTCGGGGTCGAGATCGCGAAGGGCCGCGTCGATCGCGGCCAGGATGGTGACCGCATGATCGGCCAGTCGTCGGCCGGCGGGTGTCAGGCGGACACGACGACCGTCCGGTTCGATCAGTTGTGTCCTGGTCTCCTTGGCCAGTGCGGCGATCTGCTGGGACACCGTCGACGTGGTGAGGTGATGGGTGTCGGCGACCGCTCGCATCGAGCCCAGCCGGGACAGGGCGAGCAGGAGTTCCAGCCGTCGAGGATCCACGCCATGATTGTTCATTATCGGCGAACGATATGTCCAGGAATATCACGTGGACACGAACGAACCCGCCGTTCTTCAATGGATTCATGAAACACACGGCGGCACGTACCGGCACGGCGATGGCCATCACCTCGATGCTCTGCGTCCAGTTGGGCCTGGCGTTCTCGGTGGCACTCATCGATCGCATCGGGGCGGAGGGCGCGGGTTGGCTGCGGCTGGCCTGGGCCGGTGTGCTGCTGCTGGCGTTCGTTCGCCCCCGGCCGGGCGCCTTCACCCGCCGCGGTTTCCTCACGGCCGTCGCGCTCGGCGTCGCCACCGCCGGGTCGGTGATGCTGTTCATGGGGGCCGCGGCCCGGATACCGCTCGGCACGGCCAGCGCTCTGGAGTTCCTCGGTCCGTTGGGCGTGGCGGTCCTCACCGCACGCGGTGGCGCACGGGTTCTCTGGCCGGCGCTCGCCGCGCTCGGGGTGGTGTTGCTGACCCAACCGTGGTCGGGAGGCGTCAACGGGATCGGCGTGCTGTTCGCCCTGTCCGCGGCGGTCTGCTGGGGTGCCTACATCCTGCTCACCCAGAAGGTCGGCGACGAGGTGTCCGGCCTGCAGGGACTCGCGGTGTCGATGGCCGTCGCCGGAATCGTGGCGACCGTCGTGGCCGGTCCCGCCACCCTGGGTCGGATGACCCCACAACTGTGGCTGATCGGACTGGGGTTGGCCATCCTGCTGCCGGTGGTGCCGTTCGTGCTCGAGTTGCAGGCGCTGCGACGACTTACCACCTCGTCGTTCGGCACCCTGATGGCGTTGGAACCGGGGTTCGCGATGCTGATCGGACTGATTGTGCTGCACCAGGTTCCGGGTCCATTGTCGGTGATCGGGCTGGGCCTGGTGGTGGCCGCCGGAGTCGGTGCCGCCCGCGGCGGCGCGCGGATCGAGGAGCCCACGACGCTGCCGGTTCGGGTGCCGGAGACGATCGGCGAGCGGTAGTGGCAACGGGCAGCGGACCTACGGCCACAACAACGACTTGATCGCCCGTCGTTCATCCATCGCGGCGAAGCCCTCGGCGACCTCGCTCAGTGGGAGTTCGAGGTCGAAGACCAAGCCGGGGTTGATCTTTCGTTCCCAGGTGAGCTGCATGAGGTGCGGCAGGTAGGCGCGGCAGTGCGCCGGACCGCCCTTGATGCCGACGTTGCGCCAGAAGAGTTGGTCGATCGGCAGATCGCCGTGAGGTACCCCGACGAGTCCGATGTTGCCGCCGGGGCGAACGCTGCCCGCGGCCTGCAGTCGCGCGCCCTCGGTGCCGACGCATTCGAGGACACAGTCGGCGCCGATACCGTCGGTGAGTTCCCGGATGCGGGCGATGCCCTCGTCGTCGCGTTCTTCGACGATGTGGGTGGCGCCGAACTCGGTGGCCACGCGTTGACGCGGTTCGTGGCGGCTCATCGCGATCACCGTCTCGGCGCCGAGTTGCACCGCGGCGAGGACGGCGCACAGACCGACGGCGCCATCACCGACGACGGCCACACTGGTGCCCGGACCGACACCGGCGGAGACGGCCGCATGCCACCCGGTGCACATGACGTCGGACAGGGTGAGCAGGCTCGGGATCAGGTCGTTCGGCGGCATCTCCGGGGTGGCCACCAGGGTGCCGTCGGCCATCGGGATGCGGATCTGTTCGGCTTGTGCACCGTCGTAGTGGGAACCGTTCTGGCAGTTGGCCGTTGCACCCTTGCGGCACACCGGGCAGGTGTTGTCCGACGGGTTGAATCCACCGACGACGAAGTCACCGGGCGTCACGCTGCGGACATCGTCGCCGACCGCGGTCACCACCCCGCAGAACTCGTGGCCGATCGGCGTGGGCTTCTTGACGTCCGCGATTCCTCGATAGCGCCAGAGATCGGATCCGCACACGCACGCGGCGACGGTGCGCACCAGCGCGTCGGTCGGTTCGAGGATGACGGGATCGGGACGCTCTTCGTAACGAACGTCGCCGGGGGCATGAATGACGGCTCCAAACATGAATCCCAGTCAACTACGTCGTCCACATCGGTGGGAGGGTCTGGCATTACCTCCTGGTGGTGAGTGCCCACTCGCGCGGGTCGTCGTCGCTCCCGTGAATCGTCGACGACCCGCGCGAGCCGAGTGGGGTCGCGCGAGGGGAGACGGCCTACCCGCTCTCACGGGCGCGGCGCAACAGGGTCGGGCAGTGGGCGTTGACGATCACCAGGTCGGGTTGCTTCTCGGCCCAGAGTTCGCGCAGCCGACGGTGATTGGCCCGAACCTGTGTCCAGTCGTAGGCGATGGCGCGCTCCATCGCGGTCAGGCTCCGCGGTGTGTGCCCGCTGCCGTCGATCTGCCCATGGTGATAGAGGGAGTCGCCGATGTGCAGAACCCACCGGTCGGGTGCGTTCGGGTCGTCGGGATCGCGGGCATCGACGGCGATGGCCGCATGTCCGCGACTGTGTCCGGGCAGACCGATGAGCACGATCCCGTCCGCAATGTCGGTGAGTTCGGTCGCCCGCGCGAATCCGCGCCACATATCGCCCTGGGCGGGATCATGGGTGACCAGGATGGGTCCGTGGTCGTGGCCGGCCGGGAGGTAACGGCGGTTCTCAATCAGTGTGCCGGGATTCGTCATGGCCGCGTCCTCCTTGGCGGTGAGATGCACACGCGCATGGGGAAAGTCGGCCAGCCCTCCGATGTGATCGGCGTCGAAGTGGGTGAGCACGATGTCAGTCACATCCGCGGCGTGGTATCCAAGCGACTGCACCTGCCGGATCGCGGTCTCGGACTCGTCGAACACCGGCCGTACGAAGTGGCGAGCGGGTCCGAATCGTTGAGCGGGCGCCGCACGATCACGAAGCCCCAGACCGGAGTCGATGAGAACCAGGCCGTTCGGGGTTTCGACGAGTAACACATGACAGACCAGACCGTCGGGTGCACCCCACGGATGCATGGTTCCGCAGTTGAGATGATGGACCTTCATGGCAGTCGGTCTACTGTCCTTAGGTTGTCGCCGTCGTGGGCCGGTATGCCGCCGACCCGCCACTACCCACGGTGAGGGTAATCCGAGTCACCACAATACCCACGCTGTGGATTTACTCAAGGGGTGGGCATACTGGGATTCATGACGGGATCGCCTCAACCGGTCCGACGGGGCCGGCCACCCAAGGACAGTGCAGGACTCTCCCGCGCCGCCATCGTCGAAGCGACGTTGAAAGTCATTGATGCCGAGGGTGTTCCGCAGGTGTCGATGCGATCGGTGGCCCGTCTGCTGGGCGTCGACGCCAAGAGTCTGTACAACCACGTCGACGGCAAAGACGACGTACTCGACGCCGTCGCCGAACATCTGCTCAGCGGTATCGACTTGCCCCGACGAACTGGTGACACCGCGACGGATCTGCGCGCGATCGCCGACGCATTTCGGGTGCGTGCGCTCTCTCATCCCGAGGCCGCGTCGCTGGTTCTCACCCGGCAGTTGGCGTCGCCGGCCGGGCTCGCGCCGGTCGACGCATTTCTCGCCGTGCTGCGGGATGCCGGATGTGCGGTCCCCGAGGCCGTGCGCCTCCTGCGTACGCTCGTCGCCGCACTCGTCGGTACCTTGCTGCGAGAAGTCAACGTCGACCCCACGTTTGGGGTCGGCGATGATCTCGGATGGTCGTCGCGCCGCGAGGTGCTCGAACAGTCCGGCCTGCCACGCGTCACCGAGGCTGCGCAGGAACTCGCGCGCTACGACCGTGACGCCGAGTTCGACTTCGCGATCACCGCGGCGATCGATGTGGTCCTGATGCGCACCGGTTCGGTATCCAGGTGAACCGTAACCGACCGGGCGGTGCAGTCGACGCGGCCGATACCGCACCACCAGATAACCGTCGGGTCGCCGCCGCCCGCACGAACAAGGTGGCGGCGACCGTGGCGTCCGGGTGTGAACCGGTACGACCTAAGCGGTGACCTGAACCCACGCCGACGACGTCCGTCCGGACCAGTTGGCGAGACGCTCGGTGGGCCCGGCACCGTCGCGTGACTCGACGACCGGGCCGAACGGGACGGTGTCGTCGGCGCGGATCTCCGCGGGGATGAACCGTTGTGCCACAGCCAGAGTGGCCTCGGCGAGTGCCGGGTCGGGTTCGGCGTCTTGTCCGGTGGCGACGGCGAGATCCCAACCGTGGACCAGCGTCTCGTTGACGTAACCCCAGAGTGCGCCCGCGCCGGGGACCTCGCCCCACGGAACCTTCACCATCGCGGTGAGTTTCGCGTCGCCGGACCAGGAGTCGATGGCGACGGTGGTCAGGTCGGCGTAGGTGCCCGCATCGTGGCGATCGTCGACGCTGGGCACGGCGAAGACGTCGTCGCCGTTGCCGAGTGCGACCGCCCGCCGGGCCGTGCCGATCAGGTGGCCGGCGAGCGCACGAACGTCGAAATCGTCACAGGGAGTGGGGGACTCGAGTTGGGCGTCGTCGACGCGGCCGAGCAGATCGGTGACCCAGCGGGTCGCGGCGGCGTAAACGGGGCGGGGATCGGCGGGGAGTGCGGGAGTGCTCATGATGAGGTCCTTCCGTGGTCGTGGTGGCTGACAACAACCAGTGAAACGTCAATACCTGACATCTTCTGTCAGGTATTTCTGAGAGACTTTTCTCGTGCGTGCCGATCGCCTGTTGTCGGTCCTGATGCTGTTGCGGTCTCGGGGCCGGATGACGGCTGCGGACCTGGCCGTGGAACTCGAGGTCTCCGAGCGCACGGTGTTGCGTGACATCGAGGCTTTGTCGGCCTCCGGGGTGCCGGTGTACTCCGAGCGGGGACGCCACGGCGGATTCGCGCTGCTGCCGGGATACCGCACCGATCTGTCCGGGCTGACGCTGAGTGAGGCGATTGCCGTGCTGTCGGGCGGCGGACGGATCGACTCGCCCGCCGCGGCGAGCGCCAAGCGCAAACTCGAGGCCGGCCTGCCGGAGGCGCACCGGAGTCGGGTTGCCGCGGCCGCTCAGCGAATCCTGGTGCGCCCGGAGGGTTTTGTGCGTTCCCCGGCCACGCTCGACGAACTCGCCCCTTTGCAGCAGGCGGTGTTCGACGGCCGGCGAATCCGGCTGACATATCAGGCGCGAGGACGCGAGCCCCGGGAGCGGGTACTCGATCCGATCGGTCTCATCGTCGCCGGCGACACGTGGTATCTCGTCGCCAATTCCGATGGCGAGGAACGGATGTATCGCGTCTCGCGGATGTCGGATGTGCAGATTCTCGACGAACCGGCGAACCGGGATCTCCAGGTAGATCTCGACGAGGTGTGGGAACGGCATCGGGACGCGTTCCGGGCCGGATTCGAGGAACTCGACGTGATCCTCGACTGCGCACGAGAGGATGTCGACAAGCTCGTCGGTCCGGTAGTCGTGGCGTCTGTCAAGGAGAGCGACTCACCGACACACGTCCGCGTCCATCTGCGCTTCGCGGATCGGGCGCGCGTGTCGCGGGTGTTGTGGAATGTGGGCTTCGATGTCGACTTCGAGGTCATCGAACCGATCTGGCTCCGCGACGAACTGCGCTCCCGGGCACACATGGTCGCGGAGTCGTCCGCACGACAACAACCTGAGGTCGCCGCCTCGACGAATCGCGTCCGGGATGGCGTCCGCATCTGAGGACACGGTGTATCCCGATGTCTTCCCGATCGCGCGCAAAACAACCATAATCAGGCACATGGCAGATAAAGGTGCGCCGATCGGGACTCGTCCCGGCGAGCGTCAGCGATTCCGGAAACTCGCGCAGGCCGCGCTCAACGCGGATGTCACCGTGGGCCAGGTGGACACGATCCTCACCGATATGGGCGACGCGCTCGACGGGTTCGGGAACACCCTCACCGATCTCGACGGCACGATGGTGAAGATGGAAGCCACGCTGAACCACCTGAGCAACACACTGGTGCAGGTGGATGCGACCGTTGACCGGATGGGTGAGATCGTGGACCGCATGGAATTGATCGTGGGTCGGGTGGAGGCATTGGTGGCGATCGGCGAGGCCGCGCTGCGTCCGATCGGGGCCATCGAATCGGCCAGTCGCAGTGTCATGTCACGCATCGGATTGGGGTGAGCGGTCAGTGACTGTCGAGGAGCGCGAATTTCAAGGCGCACACGGGGAGACCATCGTCTACGACGTCCACACACCCGAGTCGGCGCAGCCGCGCGCGGTGGTCGTCATCGCGCACGGCATGGGCGAGCACGGACGACGCTACGGCCACGTTGTCGATGCACTGTTGGCCGACGGGTACGTAGTGGCGGTTCCCGATCACCTCGGGCATGGCCGCTCGGGCGGTGCGCGCATGCGGATCCGCTCGTTCTCCGACTACACCACCGACCTGCACCGCGTGATCGGCAACGTCGCCGTCGACGGACTGCCCACCTATCTGCTGGGACACAGCATGGGCGGCTGCATCGCGCTGGATTACGCGCTCGACCACCCCGACGAACTCGCCGGGCTCATCCTGTCCGGCGCGGCGATCATGCCCGGTGACGACCTACCCGGCCCGCTGATCGCGGTGTCCAAGATCGTCGGCAAGATCGCGCCGACACTTCCCACGCTGGCGCTGGACTCCGCCAGCATCAGTCGCGATCCGGCGGTGGTCGCCGAATACGAAGCGGACCCGTTGGTGTACCGCGGCAAGATCCCGGCCCGGCTGGGTGCCGAGATGGTCACCACGATGCAGTCCTTCCCGAAGCGCTTGCCGACGCTGACGATGCCGGTGCTGGTGATGCACGGCAGCGAAGACAAGCTGACCAACCCGGACGGCAGCCGACTCGTCGAGAAGCTGGCCGGGTCGGACGACAAGACCGTCATCATCTGGGACGGGCTGCGTCACGAGATCTTCAACGAACCGGAGAAGGACGACGTGATCGGCACGCTCACACGGTGGCTGGATCAGCGGGTCGGCGCATCGTGAACTGTTCGACGCCCATCCGGCCGTCCCGAAAGGCCATCCGCCCGCCGACGAGGTAGAGCCGCCACACCCGTGCCACCTCGTCACCGACGAGTCGGACGGCGGCGTCGTAGTTCTTCTCGAACGTCTCGTACCAGGCGTCCACGGTGCGCACATAGTGCTCGGCCATCGGCCGCACGTCGGTCACCTCGAGCCCGGCGTCGCGCAGCATGGCGGCGGTGTCGTCGACCGGACGCATGTACATGTCGGGGGCGATGAAGGACTCGATGAACGGGCCGCCACCGGGATGATTGCCGGCGCGACGCGACATCTGCTGGATGCAGACGCGCCCGCCCGCCTTCACCTTGTCATGGAGGACGGCGGCATAGGTGGGGTAATTGCGTTGTCCCACATGCTCACCCATCTCGATCGAGGCCACCGCATCGAAGCCGGAATCGGGGATCTCGCGGTAATCCTGCACGCGGATCTCCACCAGGTCACCCAGTCCGCGTTCGGCGATCCGGGCGTCGATGAACTCCTTCTGCTCGGCGGCGATCGTGACGCCGAGAACCCGTGCACCGTAGCGCTCCGCCGCGAACAGCGACAGTGATCCCCACCCGCATCCGATGTCGAGTAGCCGCGCTCCCGGCCCGAGCTGGTCCAGTCCGGCGTTGCGGCACACCAGATCCAGCTTGTCGGCTTGCGCATCGGCGAGCGTGTAGTCGGGCGCCGCGGAGGTCCAGTAGGCGCTCGAATAGGCCATGTGCTCGTCCAGGATCAGCGAGTAGAACTCGTTGGACAGATCGTAGTGATGGCTGATCGCGGCGCGATCCCGCGCCCGGGAATGCAACCGGCCGCGCACCCGCGCCTGCGAGGCCGGCGGCGCCTTGGGCGGTCCGATCAGCTTGTGCGACAACGCCAGTCGAGTCAGATCCCACAACAGTCGGGGAGTGAGCCGGATCTTGGAGAGGCCGCGTTCGGCCGACACCTGCCACACGTGGGTGAGTGCGTCGTCGAGATCACCGGTGACGTCGAGTTCACCGGTGACATAGGCCTGCGCGGCACCGAGTTCCCCCGGATGCCAGAGCATGCGCCGCAACGCATCCCGGCTGTAGAGCACGACGTGCGGTGCGTCCTCGGGGCCGGCGGTACTGCCGTCCCAGGCCGTCAGATGGACCGGTAACTCACCCCGTGTCTGGTCTTCGATCACCCGCGCCAACGATGCGGCGACGCTCATGCGGCCTCCCTGCTTCGGTCCTGCTTCGGTGTCGGTGCACAAGGTGTTCGCGGCGGGGCGTGGGGTGGATGGGTGGGGTGTTGGTGGTGTTCCGGCGTCGGTTCGGGTGGTCTCGACGCGCCGCGGGCTCGCAAGCTCGCACGAGGCGGCTCGACCGACGGGGGACGGAACGCGCGTCCGCTGGGGGCTCCTCGCGCCACGACCGACGGGAGGGGGGCGCCTCGACCGGCGGGTGGGGGCGCCTCGACCGGCGGGTGGGGTGCGGGTGGTCTCGACGCGCCACGGGCTCGCAAGCTCGCACGAGGCGGCTCGACCGACGGGGGGACGGGGCGCGCGTCCGTTGGGGGCTCCTCGCGCCACGACCGACGGGAGGGGGGCGCCTCGGCCGGCGGGTGGGGAGCGGGTGGTCTCGAGCCGCCGCGGGCTCGCAAGCTCGCACGAGGCGGCTCGACCGACGGGGGACGGGGCGCGCGTCCGCTGGGGGCTCCTTGCTCCTCGACCGGCGGGTGAGGGACGGTGCCGCCGGCGATAAAGAGCCGGCCGCCGCTGATCCGGGAAAGTGGTTCAGCGACGGCCGGAAAGGGGACCTCGGGTGTCAGGCGTCGTAGCCGAGCAGCGACTTCACCTCGAGGAAGTCCTCGAAGCCGTAGTCGCCGCCCCATTCGCGGCCGTTGCCGCTCTTCTTGTAGCCGCCGAACGGGGCGGCCGGGTCGACCTGTGCGCCGTTGAGCGCGATGGAACCGGCGCGAATCGCCCCGCCGATACGACGGACCTCGTCGATGTCCTTGCCCGACACGTAGCCGGCGAGACCGTATTCGGTGTCGTTGGCGATCTTGATGGCCTCGTCGACGGAGTCGTAGCCGATGACCACCAACACCGGGCCGAAGACCTCGGTCTGGGCGATCTCCATGTCGTTGGTGACGTTGGTGAACACGGTCGGCTGCACGTAGTAGCCGGTTGGCAGCCCCTCGGGCCGGCCCGCACCGCCGATGACCGGGGTGGCACCGGCGTCGATGGCGCGTTCGATCAGACCCTGGATCTTGTCGAACTGGGCTTCGGAGACCACCGGGCCGAGGCGGACGTCGGTGTTGGGATCGCCGACGGTGAGTCCCGCTCCGGCGGACTTGGCGATCTCGGCGACCTCGTCGAGACGAGAGTTGGGAACGAGCATGCGGCTCGGGGCATTACAGGACTGACCCGAGTTGAGCATCATCGTCGCGATGCCACCGGCGACGTTCTTGGCGAAGTCCTCGTCGTCGAGGATGATGTTGGGGCTCTTGCCGCCGAGTTCCTGCGCGACCCGCTTGACGGTCGGCGCAGCACTCTTGGCGACCTCGATGCCGGCACGGGTGGAGCCGGTGAACGAGATCATGTCGATGTCGGGATGCGACGACAGCGCCGCCCCCACACCCGGTCCGTCACCGTTGACGAGGTTGAACACGCCCGCCGGAACGCCTGCGGCATCAAGGATCTCGGCGACGATGGCGGCGCTGAACGGGGCCACCTCCGACGGCTTGAGCACCACTGTGCAGCCGGTGGCCAGCGCCGGTGCGAGCTTGCACATGACCTGGTTGAGCGGCCAGTTCCACGGGGTGATGAAGCCGCAGACGCCGACCGGTTCCTTGACGATGCGGTGCGCGCCGCGGTCCTCGGCGAAGGAATAGGTGGGCAGGGTGGCGGCTGCGGTCATCAGGTGGCCAAGTCCGATCGGAACCTGCGCGGCGTTGGACAGTCCGGCCGGAGCACCCATCTCCTCGGTGACCGCGGCGGCAAGGTCGGGCATCCGCTTCTGGTATTCGGCGATGATCGCGTTGAGCACGGCGACGCGCTCGTCGACCGTGGTCTGCCCCCAGGTGGCGAAGGCGCGACGAGCCGCGGCGACCGCGGCGTCGACATCGGCGGCGGTGCCGAGCGCGACCTGCCCGGCGGACTTCTCGGTGGCCGGGTTGATCACGTCGATCAGGTTGAGCTCGGTCGGCTCGACCCACTGGCCGTCGATGTAGAACTTGGTGATCTCGCGCATCTGTCCTCCGTCTCGCGGTTGTCACACGTATGTGTTCCACCCCACACTATGCCTTCGCGGCGGCTGCCGAGCGAGCGGTCGGTAAATTGGCGGTGGCCGTCGCGAATCGAGACGCTCGGAGTGATCCGCGGGGTCTACGGTGGGGTCCATGATCCATATCGTCGCCACCTGGAAGATCAAGCCCGAATTCGCCGACCAATGGCCGGAACTGTCCGCCGAGTTCACCAAGGCCACCCAGGCCGAGCCGGGAAACCGCTGGTTCGAGTGGTCCCGAAGCCTCACCGATCCGCATTCGTATGTGCTCGTCGAGGCCTTCGACGACGATGCCGCCGGTGCGCACGTGAACAGTGATCACTTCAAGAAGGCGACCGCCGAGTTGCCGGCCTATCTCGCCGAGACGCCGAAGATCATCAACACGACCGTGGAGCAGGACGACTGGTCGGAGCTCGGGGAGATGGCCGTCGACTGACTGTCGTCGCGCACTCCGGGCGAGGGGCTCGGGGGTGTGAGGGATCTGGGCCTGTAAGAGATTCCGCGGGACGGGTTTCGCTCATTCTGTGAGTGACCTGAGAGCAACGGCGTTATCGTGGGGATCGCGCTCGACACCCCTGCGAGCTCCTCCGAAAGGCCGCGACCATGAATCGTCGCTCCGCGTTGTTCGCTGTCCTGTTTTCTCTGCTTCTCGCTCTCACCGGCGGTGGAATCGCTTCTGCAGCACCAGGTTCGCTGGATCTGGGCTCCTCCGGACTGGACATACCCGGCATCGGCGAGGGGTGTTCGAAAGACCTCGTCGATGGCGACTGGCGCCTCGGCCCGGAAACCTTGTCGACGCTGCCGCCGGTGGCCACGCAACTCGAGGGTTATCGACGAACGGGGACGAAGGGCAAGAACAACCAGGAGTTCCTCCAGGCGTTCTGGACAGGGCCCAAAGAGACCGGGAAATGGAACTATCCCCCCGAGAACGGTTACGTCCTCGACGACGCCGGCAAACCCATCAAGTCCGAGAAGACGATGGTGCCCGGTGACCGGATGGACCGCTACGGCGGTGAGGGCGGCACTTTCATGGCCCCGGAGGGCACGCCGTATCCGCAACGGTCACTTCCGCCGGGAAACCTCGTCAGCAGCGCTTCGCCGTCGACCTGCAACTATCACGATTACATCGTGATCAGGCCGTTCAAGGTCTACGCCGGTGATATCGCGCCCGCATTCGACCAACCCGGTGGTGGCAAGCAGTACGAGATCGTCGATCCGTTGCTGGACCCGAACCCGGCCTGCGGCACCGCCGGCGTCCAGTTCCTGATCTGCGCCGGATACCTCGTCAAAATTTACCCCGGCCCGCTGTGACACCTGGCGGTGCTGACAGCCTGCTCGATGCGGAGATGCGAAGCAAGGTCGAGGACCTGGCCTCGCGCATGCACGCCCAGCCGGCCGACCTTCCCGAGATGGACCGTATCCGCGACGACGGCGTCCCGTCGTGTTGGCGGGACGCCGACGGATCGTGGCATCTGACGGTCCGAGAGCGCGCAAACACCCTGTCGGACAGGCCCACCCGGGATCCGGACGAGTACTTGCGGATCGTCGCCCAGAGCATCGCCGAGCAGCAGTCCTACCGACTGCACCCGCCGGGTTCGCCGGACTTCCGGCGGGAGTCCTGGCGGGCGCAGTTCGATTCGCTGGCGGCCATCAATCCGCTGTGGGCCCAGGCGTGGTTGCGGGAGATCCGACACACCCTCGTGGACAGGGGCGCCGATGCAACCGTCCTGGATCTGTTGCCGTTGGCCGACTGAGTTGGTGGGTGGCCTGCGCTGTCAGCGTCTGTACGGTCAGCGACTGGCCGGAACCGCGTCGCGGTCGGTGTCCGCCGATGGAGTCGTGTCCGCTGTCCCGCCGAGTGCCTCACCCTCGATGTCGACGTTGGGCAGGATGTGGTCGAGCCAGCGCGGCAGCCACCATGCCTTGTCGCCGAGAAGGGTCAGCACCGCGGGCATCAGGGTCATCCGGATGATGAACGCGTCGAAGACGACCGCGATCGCCAGCGCGAATCCCATCACCTTGATGAAGGCCATGTCCTGGAGCATGAACGCGGCGAAGACCGAGATCATGATCGCGGCGGCCGCGGCCACCACCCGGGCGCCGTGTCGATAGCCGACGATCACGGCCTGCTTGGCGTCGGTGCCGTGGACATAGGCCTCTCGCATCCGGGTCACCAGGAACACCTGATAGTCCATGGCGAGTCCGAACACGATGCCCACCAACATGATCGGCAGGAAGCTGACCAGCGGCTGCGGGTTGTTCACGATGCCCAGCCAGCCGTCGGTGAATAGTGCGACGGTGACACCGAAGGTGGCGGCAACCGACAGTAGGAAGCCGAGAGCCGCGACCAGGGGCACGAGGATCGACCGGAACACAACGATCAGGATCAGGAAGGCCAACCCGACCACCACGAGCAGATACGGGATCAGTGAGCCGGACAACCGGTCGGAGACATCGAGTTCGATGGCGGTCTGCCCGGTGACGCCGTAACTCACGTCGAGGCGTTGGTCGATCCCGGATTCGTTGTCGCGCAACGTGGTCACCAGATCGTGGGTCTGATCGGAGTCGGCGGCGGTGGCCGGGATGACGGTCACGATGGCGGCATCGGCATTGTTCTTGCTGACATCGCCGGCGTCGATCCATGCGGCAGCGACGCCGTCGGTGCCGCGGATGTCGTCGACGAGGCTGTCATAGGCACGGATGCGGGCTGCCTGATCGGGGAGTCGGGCACCGTCGGCGACGAGCACCAGTGGGCCGTTGTAGCCGGGGCCGTACTTCTCGGCAATGAGGTCGTAGGCCTGCCGTTGCGTGGTGGACGGGTCCGACGTGCCGTCATTGGGCAGCGCGAGTTTGAGGCCCGCCATCGGCAGCGCCAGCAGGATCAGGCCGACGACGATGACACCGGTGACCAGGCGCGGACGCTTGACCACCTGGTGCACATAGCGTTGCCCGTTGTGCACCCGCGCGGTCTCGTCGCCGGTCACGTCGGGAGCGTTGAGGAACGACAGTCGTCCGCCGAAGGCCTTGCCGCCGAACAGTCCGAGGATCGCCGGGAGCAGGGTGAGGGCCACCAGTACCGCGACGATGACGGTGGCCGCCGCCGCGATACCCATCGCGGTGAGGAACGGGATGTTGACGATGGCGAGTGCCGCGAGCGCGATGACCACGGTCGACCCGGCGAACACCACCGCCGAGCCCGCCGTTCCGACGGCTCTGCCCGCGGCCTCGGCACGCGTTGCGCTGCGGTGTATCTCATGGCGATAGCGGGACACGATGAACAGGGCGTAGTCGATACCGACCGCGAGTCCGATCATCGTTGCCAGGACCGGGGTTTCCTGACTGAGGTCGAAGAATCCGGTGGCGATGGACACGCCCATCATGCCGACGGCGACGCCGACGATGGCGGTGAGGATGGGCATACCCCAGGCCACCAATGAGGCGAAGGTGAGGATGAGGATCAGTGCGCCGACGGCGATACCGATCAGCTCCGAGGTCACACCGAGCTCGAAACTGCTTGTCGCCGTGCCCTTCATATCGACGGTCAGGCCGGCGTCGCGGCCGGTCTGGGCGACGGCGTCCATCTGATCGCGCATGGCGTCGGTGACGTCGGCGGAGGCGTCGACGTCGAATCCGGCGCCGAACTGCACCGCACTGGCGTCGGCGTTGACCGGGGAGCCGGCCTGCACCGTCGCGGCCGCCTGGTCCGGCGAGGCCCCGAACATCTTCTCCTGTGCGGCAACGAGTTCCTGACGTGCCGGGCCCGGTTGCTGTTGGGTTCCGTAGAGCTGCAACGGATTGACGACGGCGGTCTGGGGGTTCTTGACACCGTCGACCTGTCGGAGCTGGGTCACCATCTTCGCGACCGCGGCAGCGTACCGGGGATCGGTCAGTGAGGCGCCGTCGGGCGCGGCCACCACGTAGGTGACGCTGACGTCATTGCCGAACTTGGGTTTGTCCGGAAAGCGTTCGACCATCAGGTTCTGCGCGCGTTCGGACGGGATTCCGGGAATGGAGAAGGATTCGGTGGTGGGCTTGGAGAGGAATGCGGCTCCGAGGCCGAGCCCGATGAGGACCAACACCCAGATGGCGATGGTCTTGAATCTGTTGACGTAGGCCCAGCGGCCCACTCGGTACAGGAAATTGGCCACGTCAGTGCTCCTCGGGTGTCGGCCGTGGACGATTCGGCTGGGACAGTGATGGAAGTGGTTGTGCGATACCAGAACCGGTCTGGTCGAAGGCGAGATCGAGAATGCTGCGGGCGTCCGCTCCGACGGTGTCGCGAACTGTCATCCAGTGCTCGAGCCCCGACCGCGCGGTGGTGAGCGCGAGGCCGAAGGCGAGTCGGGGATACAACGCGGACGGGTCGACGCCGCGGGCGGCCATCATGGCGCGCAGTTGTTCTTCACAGGTGGCGAGCAGGTCGACGTGGCGGCTGTGGGCGGTCAGTGCCGGTTCGTTGTCGAAGAGGCGCAGGAGCGTCACGAACTGTTCGGGTTCGACGTCCTCGGTTTCGGTGGCGATCTCGATGAGGACCACACGGAGTGAATCCCACAGTGTTTCCGAACTCGGTCGGGAGCTCACGCCGGTCACGATCTGTTCGATCAGATCACCGGCGAAGCTGACCAGGGCGTCCTCTTTGCCGGTGAAGTAGTTGTGGAAGGTCCGGACGGAGACGCCGGCCTCGGCGGCGACGGCCTCGATGGTGACGTGGTCCATGCCGTCGCGCAGCGCGAGTGCGAGGACCGCGTGCGCGAGTGCCTGGCGGGTGGCCGCCTTCCTCGACTCGCGGAGGCCGGTGGGACGCATGTGTTCCACCGTACGTAAATTGCACGACCCTGCAATATTGCAGGGTCGTGCAATTTATGATCGTCTGGTCACACGCGGCGTCAGCGAGTGGTCTGGCTCACTGACCGTCGCGCGCCCTGTGAGCGGTTGCCGTGACCGCGGTTGCCGGTCGCCTGACCGTGCGACTGGCCGCGATTCGCGCCGTGCGAGCGGCCGCGACCGGTGCCGTTGTCGGCGGAACGTGCGGAACCCGAGCGGCCTCCACCGGATCGGGCGCCGCCGGATCGTGTACCTCCGGATCGTGCACCTCCGGCACGACCGCCTTCGGAACGTCCGCCGCCACCGGAACGGCGGCGGCCACCGGAGTTGCGGTTCTGTCCGCCGCGCTGCGCGGCTGCGGGGGCCTCGGGTGCCGGCGTCACGAACTCTGCGCGCTCACCGACCAGATCGTGGACGGCCGTCGACGTCGCCTCGACGCGCTGCGGGGTGACGGTGATCTTGGCCTTGCCCAGCAGCGACTTGAGGTCGCGGCGCTGCTCGGGCAGGCACAGGGTGACCACGTCGCCTGCGCTTCCTGCGCGGGCGGTGCGACCGGACCGGTGCAGGTAGGCCTTGTGCTCGGCCGGCGGATCGACATGGACGACGAGTTCGATGTCGTCCACGTGCACGCCGCGGGCGGCGACGTCGGTGGCGACGAGCACGCGCACCGAGCCGTCGCCGAAGGCGGCCAGGCTGCGATCACGTTGTGCCTGACTGAGATTGCCGTGCAGATCGACCGCCGGGATGCCCTCGGCGGTGAGCTTCTTGGCGAGTTTGCGGGCCTGGTGCTTGGTGCGCATGAACAGGACGCGGCGCCCGGTACCGGAGGCGAGTTCACGGACCACCGCCGTCTTCGCGGTGGTGTCGGCGACCTCGAAGACGTGGTGGGTCATCTGCTCGACCGGTGAGCTCGCGTCGTCGACCGAGTGCATCACCGGGTCGTGCAGGAATCGCTTGACGAGCTTGTCGACGCCATTGTCCAGCGTCGCCGAGAACAGCAGACGCTGTCCGTCGGCGGGGGTGGCGGCGAGGATGCGGGTCACCGCGGGCAGGAAGCCGAGGTCTGCCATGTGATCGGCCTCGTCGAGGACCGTGATCTCGACGTCGTCGAGGCGAATGATGTTCTGGCGCACCAGGTCTTCGAGGCGACCGGGGCATGCCACGACGATGTCGGCGCCGCGGCGCAGGGCTTGTTCTTGGCGGGTCTGCTTGACGCCGCCGAAGACGGTGGTCACACGCAGTCCGACGGCGGTGGCCAGCGGGGTCACCGCGTCGGCGATCTGGGTGGCCAGTTCACGGGTCGGCGCGAGGACCAGTCCGGTGGGGGCGCCCGGGGTGCGGGTCACCTCCATCTCGGCCAGACCGGCGACCAGCGGGATGGCGAAGGCCAGGGTCTTTCCTGAGCCGGTGCGGCCCCGGCCGAGGACGTCGGCGCCGTCGAGGGTGTCCGGCAAGGTGTCGGCTTGGATGGGGAATGCCTCGGTCTTACCGTCGGCGGCGAGAGCCTCGACCAGTGCGGTGGGCACGCCGAGGGACGCGAAGGTGGTCATGAACGTGTGGTGCCTTTCAGGCGGGTCTCACGGCGCAGGGGTCACCCACATCCGCGAGATCGGATGGCGAACGCGCGGGCTCGCGCATTCGTTCGCCGTATGAAGTGGAGTGATCGAGGCGGACGAATTATCTGCGGGCCTCTTCTATGAGGCCGCGGGGTCCGCCGACAACAGTCGTTCTACGACGCCTGACTCCGCGCTGGGCGGGTCATTCGTTGTATGACGCTACACGTGCAACGGCGTCAGCGCCGAATCGTGGTGTCGGTCACGGTATCGGCGACGGCGTCAGGCGACGCTGCTCACCACCGCGATCACCACACCGACGACGGTCAGCACAGCCACGACCACCGCATAGATCCACGCCGCGCGGCGTTGTCCGCGCCGGGCCGCGCTGATGCCGAGTCCGACAGCGATCAGGATCACCGCTGCGTAGACCGAGATGCCGATGGTGAGTCCGGCAACCGCGGCGTCGGTCATCGCGAGAATCTGCGGCGCGGCGGGCCCGTGGTACATACCGGTCATGACCTGAGTAGATCACGGCCGGTGCTCAGATCACCCCCGTGGGTGCTCGCCGGGTGCCGGGCTGCTGGGTGGGCATGCGGTTGGGTGGCACCGGGTACGGCGTGCCCTTGCCGAGCGTGCCCGCGGCGATGTTGGGACCGCATTGCACCAGGGCGTTCTGGGCGGCGGGGACCGGGTCGCCGAATCGCGGCCGCGCACTGTTGGGTGTGCTGCCGAAATCGAAGGCCGAGGTCATGTCGCCGACGACGGATCGGCGCCACGCCGTCAGGTTGGGGACGTCGACACCGAAGCGCTTCTCGATGAGGCGCAACTGCGAGGTGTGATCGAATCGTTCGGTCGCCACCAGACCGCCGCGGCTGTAAGGGGAGATGACGAAACACGGCACGCGATACCCGAGGCCGATCGGTCCGCGGATGCCCTTCGACGACGACACCGCGTTGATGTCGGGGACACTGACATATTCGCCGGGCGTTCCGGGCGGCGCGGTGGGCGGGATCACGTGATCGAAGAAGCCGCCGTTCTCGTCATAGCTGATGATGAGCGCGGTCTTCTCCCACACCGCCGGGTTGGAGGTGAGGATGTCGAGGAGTTGTACGATGCCGACGGCGCCCAGCGCGGCGGGAAGCGCCGGATGTTCGCACTCCATCGCCGGCGGCACCACCCACGACACCTTCGGCAGGCGGTTGGCCTTGACGTCGGCGGCGAAGTCGTTGGGGTAGGTGGGATCGATTCCGCGGCGGGCCAATTCGGAGTCCGGGTTCCGGGCCTGCGTGAAACAGCCCATCATCCCGTCGAGGATCACCGACGACACCGGCCCGAGATCCTTGTTGTTGTAGATCTTCCAGCTCACCCCGGCGTCGCGGAGATTCTCCGGCATGGTGCGCCAGCTGTAAGCGAATTTCGGTATGAGAGTGGGTGTTTCGAGAAGAGGGCCGCCGTGTTTGCCATCCGGGTCGAGGGATGCGCTCATCCAGTACAGCCGGTTGGGATCGGTCGGGCCGAGTACCGAACAGTGGTAGGCGTCGCACAGGGTGAAGGCCTCGGCGAGGCTGCGATGGACCGGGATGTCCTCACGTTCGTAATAGCCCATCAGCGCGGGTGCGTTGTCGGGGCCGACCGAGTCGATCGACATCGGCAGCCAACCGTCGTTGCGGCCGTGATTCCACGCCTGGTGCATTCCGGCCCACGAGTGATCGGGATCGTTGATGCACTCACCGTCGAGGTTGGCGTCGTGGGTGGTGTCGAGCCGGAACGGCATGGTGTGGCCGGTCGGGGTCGGGCCCACCCCCGGCGCCCAGCCCCGTTGTTTCCACAGTGGCGTCGATTCCCCGAAACCCCGTACCCCGGAATAGGTTCCGAAGTAGTGGTCGAATGACCGGTTCTCCTGCATGAACAGCACGATGTGCTCGATGTCCGAGAGCGAACCGCTGCCGCCGGGATCGGCCGACGCGTACGCCTTGTCGATGATCGGCGCGGCCCACGAGGTCAGCAGCGCACCTCCGCCGACGGCGGCGACACGATTGAGGAAGTCTCGCCGGGAATATCCGGCGAACGGGACATCGGGCACGGGCGCTCCTCGTCTGCGACGGTTGCACCGGGCTGATGGCCTTCAACTGATGGCACGTGGTGCTCACCGAACGGTGAGTCTAGACCCCAGCTCGCCCACGTGTGGATGAAGCCGGGACGAACATCCGGCGCCGCTCGATCAGACCACCGAACCCGTCCGCTCCGTCGACGAGTCGACCTTGTCCTTCTCCCAGAAGGTTGCCCCGACGATGCCCAAGGCCACCGGATCGAACTGCGGGTCGATGCCCGTTTTCTTCTGCCGTTCGTAGTCACGGAGTGCGGTGAACGCGGGTTGCTGCAAGATGAGGATGCCGACGATGTTGAGCCACGCCATCAGTCCGACGCCGATGTCGCCGAGAGTCCAGGCGTCCGTCGCCGTCGACACCGCGCCGATCGCCACCGACACCAGGATCAGGGCCTGCAGTAGCAGGGTGGCGTTGCTGCCGAGGGTGCTGCGCAGGGGGCGCACGTAGATCTTCGAGGCCTTGCCCATCAGGAATCGGAGATTGGTCTCAGCCATGTAGTAGTAGGCGATGATGGTGGTCAGGCAGAAGAACAGCAGTGACACCGCCACGAACGAGGAGCCCGCGCCGCTCCACAGGGTGTCGAATCCGGTTTGGACGAAGGTGGGTCCCACCTCGGCGTCGGCGGGCAGCATGCCACCTTCGGCGATGACCGCTCCGCTTTCCGATTCGCCCTCGAACACCCGGTACGCGCCGGTGGACAGGATGAGGAAGCCGGTGGCCGAGCAGACGAACAAGGTGTCGACGTAGACGGCGAAGGCCTGGACGAGTCCCTGCTTGGCCGGGTGGGAGACCTCCGCCGCGGCGGCGGCGTGCGGTCCGGTGCCCTGACCGGCCTCGTTGGAGTAGATGCCACGTTTGACGCCCCACATGATGGCGACGCCGATGATCGCGCCGAACGCCGAGTCCACGCCGAAGGCGGAACCGAAGACCGTGGCGATCACCCCGGGGACCTCCGAGGCGTTGAAGGCGACGATGATCAGCGCGATGACGATGTAGATGACCGCCATCAGCGGGACCACGATCGAGGCGAAGGTCGCGATGCGTTTGACGCCACCGATGATCACGAACGCCAGCACGATGACCGAGCCCACCGCGGCGATCCACTTCTCGATGCCCCAGGCGTTCTCCATCGCGATGGCCATCGAGTTCGACTGCACGCTGGGCAGCAGCAGGCCACAGGCCAGGGTGGTGACCGCGGCGAAGATCAGGCCGTAGACCTTGAAGGCGCCGGATGCCTTGGTGTGGGCGAACGCTCGGCTCAGGTAGTACGCCGGTCCGCCGCGGTACTCGCCGGTGAGGTGATCGCGCGTCTTGTAGATCTGACCCAGCGTGCACTCGACGAAGGAGGTCGACGCACCGAGGAAGGCGACCATCCACATCCAGAACAGTGCGCCCGGGCCGCCGAACGCGATGGCGGTGGCCACGCCCGCGATGTTTCCGGTACCCACACGACCGGCCAGTGACATGGTCAGCGCCTGGAACGACGAGACCCCCGACGGCGACTTCTCGCCGTGGAACATCAGCCGGATCATCTCCTTGAACTGACGTACCTGGACGAAGCGCGATCGGATGGAGAAGTACACACCTGCGGCGAGGCACAGGAAGACCAGTGCGTTGCTCCAGATGTATCCGTTGATCTCGGCGAGGACCTCGGACATGAGACTCCTGGCGTTGGGTGCCGTCCGTCAGGTCGACCCCTCGACCTGACGACGGAGAGGATGCCCGGGGCGTGGACGGCACGTGGCGAACTCTTGGACGTCTCTTTACCTTCGCATGACTCCGAGATGTTCGCGCGGTGAACGCGCGGCGGCGTCCTGGCCCGGCCGGGTGGGTGCTGGTCAGGCGGTCGAGTCCGGAGCCGCGGTGCGGATGAGGGCCTCGAGTTCGGCCCGGATCGATTCCAGCGGGTCGTAGCCGGCGATCGCCGTGGCGACGGCGGCTGCGTTGGTGACGAGCGCGTCGAGACGGGGCAGCAGCAGATCGTCCATTGATCGGGAATCGGGTGAATGAAGGTGTGCTGCAACTGGTATTGCGACAGTGCCAACCCTGTGTGGCGGTCGAGGTCAGGGAGGTATCCGTCGAGATCGCGTTCGTCGAAGTCGGCACGGCCGGTCAGTGGATCGAAAGCCGCAGTGCTGCAATCGGTGTCGGATCGCATCATCCTCGGTGGCGAGGCCTCAGAGGTGGCCGATCTCGGCTGGGTACATCGGCCGGCCGCCGAGGACGACCCACACGCACACCTGCGCATCCTCGTCACCGAACTCGTCTCATTGGCCGAGCGGGCCGCGCCGATCTGGCGGGTCACCCAGCAGGCGGCGGCGGAAGAACCGTGTTCGAGGTGCCGCGGACACACCGCCATCGGCTGGCCGGGACCGGCCGGCGGCGCCCGCGGTGAGCCTGCCGCCGGGTTCAATCGGCGTGTTCCGCGGAGCGTGCGGCCTACCGTGGAGTGATGACCACTTCGGAGAACTCCCCATCAGAGAACTCCCCATCAGAGATCTACGACGTCATCGTGATCGGCGCCGGGCCGGCAGGTGAGGACGCCGCCGACTACGCCATCCGCGGCAGCGATCGCACCGCCGCCATCATCGAGGAACAGTTGGTCGGCGGTGAATGCTCGTACTGGGCGTGCATGCCGAGCAAAGCGCTGCTTGGGGCCGGGGCGGCGCTCGACCGCGCGGTGGCGCTACCGGGTTCACGTGGACGGGTCACTACGTCAGCACCCGACGCGTCGGCGCTGCTGGACTGGCGGACCCGGATCGCCGGACGTGACGACACCGGCCAGGTGCAATGGCTTGACTCGGCCGGGATCGATTTGATCCGCGGACGCGGGCGCATCGTCGGGGAGCGTGTCGTCGAGGTCGGGGGTCGCACGGTCCGGGCGCGTGAGGCGGTGGTTCTGGCGACGGGGAGTGCCGCGGTGATCCCGCCCGTCGCGGGGTTGGCCGACGCGTTGCCGTGGACGTCGCGGGACGCGACGAACCTGCTCGAGGTGCCCGGCCGGATCGCGATCCTCGGCGGTGGGGTGGTGGCCTGTGAGGCCGCCACCTGGTGTGCCGATCTCGGCGCGGCCGTGACGATGGTGGTCCGCGGCGAGACGCTTTTACCGTCCATGGAACCCTTTGCCGGACAACGGGTTGTCGAAGAGTTGCGCGAGCGTGGCGTCGACATCCGGTTCGGATCCACCTTCACCGAGGTCTCGCGCCCGGACGTCGTCGACACCGGGTACGGGCGCATTCACGGCGGACCGGTCGCGGCAACGATCGCTGGTCACGGCGGTCATGCGGAAAGGTTCGAGGTCGACGAGATCCTGGTTGCCGCGGGGCGACGGCCGGGACTGGCGGGGCTGGGACTCGATTCGCTCGGTATCGATCCGTCGCGGCCGCTCGACGTCGACGATCACCTCAACGTTGCCGGGCATGACTGGCTGTATGCGGTCGGCGATGTGAACGGCCGTGCCCCGCTGACTCATATGGGGAAGTACCAAGCGCGGGTGGTCGGTGATGTGATTGCCGCGCGGGCGTCCGGTACGGCTTTCGACCCTCGGCATGCCGCGACCTCGGACCATGGCGCAATCCCGCAGGTCGTGTTCACCCGGCCGCAGGTGGCGTCGGTGGGAATAACGGAGGCCGAGGCTCGGGCGGCCGGCCACGCGGTGGCGGTGTCCGACCTCGACATTGCCGTCGCCGGGTCCGCAGTCGAGCGCGAGGACTACCGCGGGCACGCGACGTTGGTGATCGACAGTGATCGTGATGTGCTCATCGGGGCCACCTTTGTGGGGCCCGACATCGCCGAACTGCTGCACAGTGCGACGGTCGCCGTGGTGGGGGAGGTGCCGCTGTCTCGGTTGTGGCATGCGGTGCCGGCGTATCCGACGGTCAGTGAGGTGTGGCTGCGACTGTTGGAGAACTTGCGCTGAGTGAACCTTGGCTGACCGGTCCTACGGATATCGCGATGAATCGATCGACGGAATCGAACAAATCGGACCTGGTCAAGACTGGGTAAAACCCGGATGTGAGTGGGGCCACAACTGGGGAGCATTGTCTGCCAGACCACCACACAATCTGGAGGCAGCCCATGAGTTCCCCGTCCACCTGGTCCGGCCCGCAGCACCGAAGTAGCGTGCTCTGGATCGTCACCCTGGCCACCATCGCGATCGTCTTCGACGGTTACGACCTCGTCGTCTACGGCACCGTGCTGCCGATCCTGCTCGATGATCCCACCCAGCTCGGACACCTGAGCGCGGCCACCGCCGGTGCGCTCGGCTCGTATGCGCTGGTCGGGGTGATGATCGGCGCATTCATCGCGGGTGCCTTCGGCGATCGGGTGGGGCGGCGCCGGATGATGCTGTTCAACATCATCTGGTTCTCGGTCGGCATGGGTGCCACCGCGTTGGCGCACAACCTCGTCACCTTCGGCGTTCTGCGGTGCCTCACCGGCATCGGCATCGGTGGCCTGGTCGCCACCGTCGGCGCCATGGTGGCCGAGTTCGCGCCGCCTGCCAAACGCAATCTGTTCAACGCGATCGTCTACAGCGGCGTCCCGGCCGGCGGTGTCGTGGCCGCTGTGTTGGCACTGCTGTTCGCCGACCACATCGGATGGCGTGGACTGTTCTGGGTGGGCGCACTTCCGCTGATCACCCTCTTGCCGGTCGCCTGGTTCAAGATGCCCGAGTCGCCGCGTTGGCTGGTGGCCCGCGGCAGGATTGCCGAGGCGCAGGCCATCAGCGCACGTACCGGTATCCCGATGCCCGCCGAGGAATCACCGGCGGTGCCGAGCGTGGCCAGGGCTGTTGCCCCGTCGGAGAAGGTCGGGTTTGCCGCGCTGGCGACACGTCGGCTCGCCGTACCCACCCTGCTGCTGGGCCTGATGAGCTTCGCCGGGCTCCTGCTCACCTACGGACTGAACACCTGGCTGCCGCAGATCATGAAATCGGCCGGGTTCAACGCGAAGGGGTCCCTGTCGTTCCTGCTGGTGCTCAACGGTGGTGCGATCGTCGGCGGCCTGATTGCGGCCCGTCTTGCGGATCGTCGTGGGCCGCAACGGATCGTGGCCACATCCTTCTGCCTCGCCACCGTGGCGCTGGTATGCCTGACGGTGGGATTCCCGCTGCCGGTCCTGCTCGCTGCGGTTGCGGTGGCGGGCGTCGGCACCATCGGAACCCAGGTGCTCATCTACGGCTACGTCTCCAACTTCTATCCGACGAGTGCCCGGGCCGCGGGCGTGGCCTGGTGTGCCGGATTCGGCCGCCTGGGTGGAATCGTCGGACCGTTGATCGGCGGCATGCTGATCGGCGCGGGTATCTCCTCGAGTGTCGCCTTCTACATATTCGCCGGCATCGCGCTGGCAGGTTCGGTGGCCACCATGATGGTGCCATCGCGTGAGGCCGCGGAAAGCGCTGTGCCGAAGCATGATTCGCTGCCGCTTGCGACAGCGGAGTGATGTATCGCCCATCGTGACTGCGCCCTGCTCGGCCCCGACGTTCGCGTCGGGGTCGAGTTGCCTGTTGGTGGTCTGCAGTGAAAGCGCCTGCGGCACAGTGTCCAGAGAGAATATTGTTCGCCGATCGAGCCGCTGAGGAGCGCCGGCCGCCGCGTTGAGCTGCGTCGAAAAGACGAACCGTGTCCGCCGGGCCGGCTTGTCCGTCGGGCCGAGCTTGTCGAGGTCGAGGCCGAGGTCGAGCCCGCATTCCGCCGGTCGAGCCGACCGGAGCGCTAGCGAAGGTCGTGTCGAGACCACGCAAGACGACGCTGAAAACTCCACCACCCCAAACGCATTCAATTATTCACAACCTGTGAATAGCAAATACTTGCGATTCCGATAGAGAGTGGATATAATAGAACACATACGCCACAACGGCCTTTTCGGGGGAGGTGACATCAGCATGACAGACACCACCGACAGTCCCATGTCACGACCACTGCAGCTGATGCACCAACTCTCCGAGATCTTGGACGAGTTGGCCGACACTCCGATGACCGCCTGCTCCGACCTTGAGGTGGTGGAGGCGGCGAAACTGTCCGAACAGATCGCCATGCGGACCCACTTCCAAGGCGATCGGGCGATCCTGGAAATCTCTGATCGTGGTGTGCACCGCAAGGTCGGCAAACGCAGTCTGTCCAACTTTCTGAACTGGGATCTGCGGATCGCGCACCCCAGCATGCGGATCGCTCACATGAAGGCCACCGCCCGATTCCACGGGTTGACCGGGCAACCGGAGGAACCCAAGTTTCCGACCCTGTCGAAGGCGTATGAGCAGGGCTTCATCGGTCATACCCACCTGTCGGCGGCGTTGGAAGCCCTCGACAAGATCCCGAATGCCGTGCCGCACGACAAGAAGGTTGCGGCCGAAGCCACGTTGGGTGAGAAAGCCACCGAACACATCCCGGCGGACATCACGACGATGGGGGCGCGGATTTTGGCGCACCTGGACCCGGACGGGCAGTTGGTGGAGGAGAAGGAACGCCAACAGCGTCGTAACCTGTGGATCAACCAGTCTCGGGTCGATGGGATGGCGAAACTCAACGGGCATTTGACCCCGGTCACCCGTGCCTTGTGGGACACCATGCTCGACGCCTGGGCCAAACCCGGCATGAACAACTTGTCGGATGCGGAATCGCCGACCGGCGCGATCGGGGATGCCGACCCCGACGTGCTCGCCGCTGCAGTGAAGCGTGACGATCGTTCTCAAGCGCAACGCAATCATGATGCGATGCACGTGTTGTTGGTGTCGGCGATGAAAGAAGGGCTCCTCGGCAAGACCCATCGCGGCCTGCCGGTCGCGTTGATCATCAAAACCTTCCTGCAGGATCTCCTCGCGGGGGCTGGGTATGCCACCACTGCGTCCGGATCCACGATTCCTATTCCGGATTTGCTGAGTGCGTTGGGGGACATCAAAGACCCCAACGATCTGCAGCAGTTCCTGGCGGTGTTCTCCGACGCGATCGATCTGCCGTTGTATCTGGGGCGGGCGCGGCGGTTGGCGTCGACCGAGCAGCGGATCGCGTCGTTCTCCCGTACCGGTGGTGAGGTGTGCACCTTCCCTGGCTGCGGGCAACCCGCCTCCCGTTCGGAGATGCATCACGCCAACAAGGACTGGGCCGATGGTGGGAAAACCGACATCACCGATCTGGCGCCGGCGTGCGGTCCGCACAATCGGATCGTCGGGCCGAATCCCGGGCAGTACACCACCGGCATCTATACCGATGGGCCGCTGGCCGGACGCTGCTGGTGGCAACTCAACGCCGAACCCGGGATGCCGGAGAACCCGAAGATCGTCAACGATCACCCCGACATCACCGCACTCTACGAGCAGAAACTCGACCAGATCCGCGACCAGATCCACAGCGACCACAACGGCACCGATACCGGTAGTGGTTCCGGCGCAACCGAACCCGCAGACACCGACGTGGTTGACGCCGAAGCGGTCGATGCCGAAACTGATGACATCGAAGCCGCCGCCGCTGACGCGGAGGGTGACGCCGAGTCGGTCGATACCCTCATCGACGAACCGGCCGATCCCGACACCGACAGCAACCACGAGACTGAAGCCCCGGCAACCATCGAGGCCGAAACCCCGTCCCACCGTGGTGCTCCGAAGGATCAGCAGGCTCCGACCGCCGACACCTCGACCATCGACATCGCAGACAGCGTCGACAGCGAAGACATCGTGGACCACAGCGACGACCACGAGTCCGGCGTCGCTGAGCAACCGGAACCAGCCGTCGACGAATACGATTCCGGCGCAGCCCAATCCGATCCCGCCGAACCCCGACCACCCGATCAGCCCGACGGGCCCGACGCCGCAGGCGACGAGCACCCCGACGAACCCGGTGTCACCAACACCGGGGAGATCGACCTGGTCATCTTCGACGGAGACGATGTTCCGATCACCGACGATCCCGACGACCCAGCCACCGCTGCCGGGTTGGAGCGTGCCTCACGCACCCGAATCCGCGTCCGCGACACGACCGCCGAGGATCAGGCTCGCGAACGTCGCATCCGTAGTGGCGGATTCCGTATCAGCCGCGTCAAGATCGAACGTGAGCTCGAGGAACGTGAGCTCGATGAACTGGCCGCCATCGGCATGAACCCACGCAACAGCCGAATCGAACGAGTCCTGGCCGCCCGGCTCCACCACCGGCTCGACACTTCCTGAACCAGCTTGCCCCACCGGACTGGCCGGGCCGCACTGCCGCAGAAATGTTGTGGCCGTGGGGAGTTCCAGTGTCAGCTTGCGAGGCCTCGACCTCGACAGGATGGATCTCACGGGAGTAGCGGTTCTGCCCGCAGCAACAACGCCGCCGCGCCCGATCGGGACGCGGCGGATTGTTTGTGCTGCGGGAAGTGCGCTCCTGCAGCCACACTCATCATGTCCGGTTGTGGTCATCCACCGAGAACGGGGCGGCCCATCGGCAGTGCACGGCCACCTGTGGACGTCGACATCGCATCGAAGAACAGGTATGCCCCGACGGCTGCGAAGGCAAAGACGACCCAGCCTGCGGCGGTCTGGACGGCGGAGCTGCCCTGCGCGGTCGCGATCAGAACAAGCACGAGCGCGAGGTCGATCAATGCGAACAGCAGGGTGAATGCAGCGGGAAGCCGGAGGGTGGCCAGGGTCAACAGCACAATCACCACCAACCACGACGTGAGGAACACCTCCTGCGTCGCGACGGCGTTGTCGGCCCCGACGCCGTACCAGTTGTGCGTCAGTCCGAGAACCAGGGCGGCATAGCTGAACCAGAACCCGGAGAAGATGCCGAAGATCGCGGCAACCGCATTCTGCCCGAGAGACGATGCCCACACCGCGGCGACGAGCTGACCAACACCGGTGGCCGCCAGAATGATGGGAATCGAGGCGCCCACCGCGGTGGCAGGGACGACACCGATGAGCACCATGCCCAACGCGACCGAACCCACGATGAACGTCGGTACTCCGACGGTGGCGGGATTTCCGGTCGGGGCGGGCGCCGGCTCGGATGGTGGAGCGGAGACATCCGCGATCAGATCCGTTGGGGCCACGGCAACGTCAGTCATGAGAAGTCCTTTGCGAGGGAAGGGCATGCGTGGTGATGCCCACCGGAAACGTAGGACCCGGGTGTCGCAGATCACAATAGTCGGCGATATGAACCATCCGCGCACTGTCCGGTGGGGTAGTGGGTCAGCGCACCCGTTGTGCGGGAGTGCACCTGATCGTGCCTGGCCAAAGGGGCGGGCGGTGTCCGACTTGTGCGTAGTGGGCCGTTCGAGAGATTCGATCAGGAGCGCCTGATAAGCCTAGACTGATTAGCATGGCAAATGATGTCGTGATCGATGTGGCGTCTGATCTGCGCATCACCCTGGGAGCGTTGATCCGTCGACTCCGGTTGCATCGCAGTCCGGATGATCCCACCGTGCCCGAGACCGCGGTCCTGGCCCGGCTGGACCGCGAGGGGACCGCGACCTCGGCGGATTTGGCCCGGCAGGAGCAGATCAGCCCACAATCGATGGGTGCCACCATCGCAACCCTGCTCGACCGCGGGCTGATCACGCGCGCACCCGACCCGAATGATGGGCGGCGGGCGGTTCTGTGCCTCAACGACATCGGCCGGGCAGCACTGTGCGACCGACGAGATCACCGCACCCGTGCACTGGCGACCGCGATGGCCGAGGTCCTCACCGAGGACGAGGTGTCGGCGATCGGTGCCGCACTGCCACTGCTCGCACGCCTGGCCGACGCCCTGTGAGCGCGGAGTCGACCCCGGAAGCGGTGACCGCAGAGGACGATTCCGGGTACCGGTGGGTGGCGCTGTCCAACACCACCGCGGCGGTGTTCATGTCGGCGCTCGACGGGTCGATCGTGATCATCTCGTTGCCGGCGATCTTCCGTGGCATCGGCCTGGATCCGTTGGCCGCGCAAAACATCGGCTACCTGCTGTGGATGATCATGGGGTATCGGCTCGTCCAGGCCGTCGCGGTGACCACGCTGGGCAGGCTCGGCGACATGTTCGGCCGGGTGCGGATCTACAACGCAGGCTTCGCCGTCTTCACGGTCGCCTCGATTCTGCTGTCCTTCGACCCTTTTCACGCCTCCGGCGCCGCCATCTGGTTGATCGTGTGGCGTCTGTTGCAGGCGCTCGGCGGATCGATGCTCACCGGCAACTCTGCCGCGATCCTGACCGACGCGTTCCCGGCGGATCGACGAGGATTCGCACTGGGTCTCAATCAGGTTGCGGCCCTTGCTGGTCAGCTGAGCGGATTGGTGCTCGGGGGGCTCCTGGCCGCGTGGGATTGGCGAGCAGTGTTCTGGGTGAACGTGCCGATAGGTCTGTTCTTCACGGTGTGGGCGTACCGGAAGCTGCGTGACAATGGCGAACGGCATCCCGGCAAGATCGATTGGTGGGGTAACGCGACCTTCGCCATCGGACTGTCGGCGATCCTCATCGCCATCACCATCGGACTGCAGCCCTACGACGGGCACACGATGGGATGGGGCAACCCGGTGGTGATCGGCCTTCTCGTGACCGGTCTGCTCCTCCTGATCGCCTTCGTCGGAATCGAACGTGGCGTGGCCGAACCGATGATCGAGTTGTCGCTCTTCAGGATTCGTGCCTTCACCGCCGGTAATCTCGCCGCCCTGTGCGCCTCTCTGGCACAAGGTGGATTGCAGTTCGTGCTGATCATCTGGTTACAGGGAATCTGGCTGCCCCTGCGCGGCTACGACTATGCCGATACGCCGCTCTGGGCGGGGATCTTCATGCTGCCGTTGACGTGTGGTTTCTTCGTCGCGGGACCACTGACCGGGATGTTGTCGGACCGGTTCGGCGCACGGGGATTCGCCACGGTCGGCATGGTGCTCTTCGGATCCAGCTTCATCGGTCTGCTGTTCCTGCCGATCGTGTTCCCGTACTGGGCTTTTGCGTTGCTCATCGCGCTGATCGGAATCGGCACGGGTATGTTCGCCGCACCCAACACCTCGTCGATCATGGGCAGCGTGCCGGCACGCCATCGCGGGGTCGCGTCCGGTATGCGGGCCACCTTCCAGAACTCCGGCACCGCATTGTCGATCGGGGTGTTCTTCTCGCTGATGATCGTCGGACTCTCGGCGAACCTGCCGACGACCATGTCGACCGGGCTGCAGGATCAAGGGGTCCCGGCGACAGTGGCCGACAATGTCGCGAACCTGCCGCCGGTGGCGTCGCTGTTCTCGGCTCTGCTCGGTGTCAACCCGATCGATCACCTGCTGGCCGACTCCGGTGTCCTGACCACACTTCGCGCTGATCAGGTCCAGACACTGACCGGACACGAGTTCTTCCCCGGCCTGCTGTCGGGGCCCTTCCATGACGGGCTCGTCATCGTCTTCGTCGTATCGATACTGCTGTCGGTGTGCGCGGCGGTGGCGTCGCTGCTGCGGGGCGCGCCGCATCGGCTCGAACCGGTTGTGGAGTCTGCGACCTCGACGGCTCGATAGGCTGCCACACGTGAGCCACCGCATCTTCACCATGAGCTTTGCCTCGGTCTATCCCGCCTATCTCGCCAAGATGGAGAAGAAAGGTCGCACGCGGGCCGAGCTCGACGAGGTGATCGAGTGGCTCACCGGCTTCGACGACGCGGCGCTGGCCGCCCACCTGGAGAAGGGCACCACCTTCGAGGAGTTCTTCGCCGCCGCCGAGATCAATCCACACGTCGCGCTCATCACCGGATCGGTGTGCGGCGTCAAGGTGCAGGACGTCGAGGATCCGCTGATGCGCAACATCCGCTATCTCGACAAACTCGTCGACGAACTCTCCAAGGGGCGTCCGATGGAAAAGGTGCTGCGCGGCTGAATCCGGGGCCCGTGGTCACCAGCGGTAGTCGAGGAACTTTCCGTCGAAGGTCACCACGACACGGTCTCCGTCGGGGTCTGCTCGCCGCGAGAAGTCGACCTTGAAGTTGATGGCGCTCATGATGCCGTCACCGAACTCCTCGTGGATCAGTTCCTTGAGTGCGGGACCGTAGACGGCCAACGCCTCGTGAAAACGGTAGATCGTCGGATCGGCCGCGGCCGCGTCATCGGCCACCCGGGTCGGTTGGCGCACCAGGCTCTCCACAACACGGTCATCGAGGCCGAGGATGGCGCAGACCGCCACCGCCTTGTCGGCGGGCACCGGGTGCGATCCGAGTAGTGCCGACACCGTCCACACCAGCGGAGCATCGATCCGCTCGGCGATGTCTGCCCAGGTGAGTCCCTGCCGGATGCGTTCGGCGATGATCAGTTCGGCGGCGTCAGACTTCGGCATGATCGGGCTGGGCATGAGGTCTCCTCGGTGGACAGTCGGTTCTGTCAACCATGACCAGCACGACGATTGTTGTCCACATGAGGGCGGACGATTGTTGTCCGCTGAGACATGTGCGCACGGGTGCCCCCAGTCGGACTCGAACCGACACTGTGCGGGATTCAAGTACTGCCAGTCCGCTCGGTCTGGGCCTTGGCTACCAGTGGCAACGCCTTGGCGGTCTCGGAATCACCACAGGTGAAGCACTGTTTCTCGCCACCTATGGCGTAGTAACGGCCACCGCCGAACCACCGCCAGATCAGCGTCGGCGGGTAGCACCGGGGTAGCACGGCGGCACTTCGTCACCGCCTCGCCGGCAGCTGTGGCAGCCCTCTGCCAGCGACAGGGCCTGACCGCCGAAATACAGGCGGTAGTTGTGGATGCGCAGCGACGCGAACATGCCGCGGGATTCGGAAACCTCGGGAACGTGCTCCTGCGACATCGCAGTGCAGCGTATGCCGCAGGTCGAGCCCTCCCCGTCGTCGAGCCCTCCCGTCGTCGAGCCCTCCCGTCGTCGAGGTGTGGGGTGCCCCGGGGTTGTCGGAGGGGCCGAGATCAGCCGCGGGTGGCCGGATCTGCCAGTCGCAGCGCCAGCGCGGGGCACGCCGATACCGTGCGCCGGGCCTGCCGGACCTGTCCACGTTCGATCGGGTGGCCGTCGATGACGGGGAAACCCCAGTCGTCGACGGCGATGTGCTCGGGCATCATGCGCGCGCACAGTCCGTGGCCGTCGCATCGCGTCCAGTCCACGCGCATTACCTGCTCACCGGCCATGATCGGCTCCGTCCTGGTGGTCATTGGTGTCGGGTACGGGCAGGATTCCCAGCACGTCGCGGCCACAGCCGCCTCGCCGGTGGCGGTCGATCTCGGCGCCGAGCATTCCCAGCGCCGAACCGAGGAAGCCGACTGCACCGTCGGGGTGATGGCAGCTGCCGCGTCCGGCGACCAGTCCGAGGCGCCGTCGGATGGCGTCGAGGTCGCGCGGTTCGCCGTAATAGAAGGCCGAGAAATCGTCGGCCAGGGCCCGCAGCCCGAAGACGCATGGTCCGCATTGCCCGGCGGATCGATCGGCCAGCCAGTGGGCCACCCGGGCGATCTCACCCAGGGCGCACGTGTGGGGCGGCAACACCGTGATCGACCCGACGCCGCGGTCGAGGCCGCGTGCGGCCAATGAGTCGTGGTCGAGCCGGGTGGTCTCCTCTCCGATCCACCGGCCGTGGTAGCCGCCGAGCAGTACCGGGCGCGGTGACCGGGAACCGGGGGCACGGCCACCCAGGAGCGCCAGCAGTGGGGTGTTCGTCGCGACCTCGACGACTCCGGGTGAGGCCACGGCGCCGCTCAGGGTCAGCAGGACGGTGCCCCATTCGCCGCCGCTGCCCAGTTCGGCGAAGCGTTCGACGCCGAGTTCGGCCAGCAGTCCCAGCTGTGCGACGGTCTCGACGTTAGCGGCGAAGGTCGGTGCCCCGCCGATACCTCGTCGGGTCGCCGACACGTGGCGTCCCGGCGGCGTGGGGTGTGCGCCGTTGAGACCGGCGATGACGGCGTGGCTTTCCCCGGCGACGAACCCGCCGCCGACCACCCGGATGTCGACGGAGCCGGCGTCGGCGCGTTCGGCACACGCCTGCCACAGCGAGTCGGCGGAGGGTTCGTCGTGCGTGACGACGGTGATGGAGTCGGTGTTCAGTGCCGCCGCCGCGATCAGCGCGCCGTCGATGACACGATGCGGGGCCTGCCGCATCAGGGTGCGGTCCTTCCAACTCGTGGGGTCGCTCTCGGAGCCGTTGACCAGCACCTGGACCGAGCGGCCGGGCCGGATCGCGGCCAGCTTTTCGGCGACCGGGAATCCGGCACCCCCACGACCGCGGAGTCCGACACGACGCGATGCGTCGCACAACCACGCGAGGTCGCGGTGGCGTGGATATCCCGACCGGGCGAGATGGGCGTCAAATCCGACACGACCGTCGCGGGTGCCGGCCAGTAGCCTGCCGGTGCCCAGTGGGGTCCTGCCCGGTACCGGCGCGGGGGGTATGGGTGTGGGAGTGGGAGTGGGAGTGAGTGCGGACGGGATGGACGTCGAGGCGGTCATCGCCCCACCTCCTGCGGTTGGTGTGACTGATCGGCGTAATCGGCGGAGGGGATGACGAGCCGGTTCGACGTGTATCTGGTGTCGCGCGCGGCGATCCCTCGGATCACCAATGCGATGCCCACCGCGGCCGTGCACACGGCGTAGGTCGCCATCGCCCACCAGGTATGGGTGTCGGTGCCGGCGGTGAAGCCGTGGTAGATGCTCGCCGCCCAGCCGAGATAGGCACACGAGTGGATCACCCGCCAGACGCGGGCGGCAGCGGGTGACTGCGCGAATCTGCCCCGGCTCCAGCCGGAGACCGCGGTGACGACGAAGGCGTACAGCGCGATCACGCCCACCGCGATGGCCAATGGTCGGTAGCCGGAGCCGAAGGGCAGGATCGTGGCCGTCAGCGGGACGTCGACGTAGCTGTCGAGGACGGTCAACACCATGTGACCGGCGAGCGCGATGAGTCCGAGCACGGCCAGCGAGCGGTGGGTGAGTTGTCGGATGAGCCGGGCGTCGGCACCGGCCGGGGTGCGGGCCCCCACCGTCGATGCCAGCCCGAGTGTGATGCTGCCGGTGAAGGCGAGCAAGGACACGAATCCCAGTGCTCGGATCAGATACCAGCCGGTCATGCGGCCACCTCCGGGGTCGTGGGTTGCTCGTGCGGCCAGGTGCCGAGCCGGGTGATGGTTCCGTCGGTGCCCACCAGGCGAGCGGGGGCGCGTTCGGCGAGCAGGTGGGTGATCGCGGGGTTCGCCTCGACGAGCACCCAGGTCGATGCGACGTTCGCCGCGAGTGCCGAGCGCGCCCACACCGATGCGGTGCGCCAGCGTCCGATGGCAGGAGCCCCGGTGCGCGGATCGATGATGTGGTGGGCGGTGCCGCCCGTCGCGTCGCTCCAGGACCGGGCCAGGACGGACGAGGTGGCCAGTCCGCCGTGCCCGAGTCCGATTCGTGTCGCCGGACCGCCGGGAACCTCGGACGCGTCGATCTGCCAGGGCTGCTCGGCGTGACCGGCGGCGGCGAGGTCGCCCCCGATACCGACCAGCGCAGGGGTGTCGAGGGCATGTGCGACGCGGGTGGCGGCCTCGTCGGCCGTCCACGCCTTGGCGGTGGCGCCGAGGTCCACCGTCATTCCGGCGGGCACCGTCACCTCGCGGCGCTCGTGATCGAGCCGCAGGGCGCGCCACTGTCCCGATCGTGACCGTCCCGATCGTGCCTGTCCCGATCGTGACCGGCCGCCGCGATCTGCGACCACAGGTGCCGGGCGGGTGCGGACCGCGGCGATGTCGTCGTCGTAGCCGCACCGTACGAGATCGGTGCCCAGGGTCGGGTCGAGCGCACCACCGGTGCGCCGGGCGGCCTCGACACCGGTGACGACCAGGTGAAAAGCCAACGGGGACAGAGTTATCGGCGAATCAGGGTGTGAGTTCAGGTACTGGATCTCGGAATCGGTGAAGCGGCTGACGGCTTGCTCCACCTCGCTCATCAGGTCCCGCACGATGGTCGTCGCCTCATCTGGGACGGGGCCGGCACCGACGCTCACCGTGACCTCGCAGGACCAGTCCTGCCATCGACGCGTGGTCATGACGAATGGGTCGATCCGTTGGACGGCCCACCGTGGCCGGGTATGAGTCCGGACGAGCCCGACGAGTCGTCGCCGGAGTTCCACTGCGAGCCGCCCGAACCCCAGGGATCGGTGCTCGACTGGCCGCTTCCTGATCCCGTGCCGCCCGATCCGGTACTGCCCGATCCGGTGCTGCCCGATCCGGTGTTCCCGGACTGATCGCCGCTGCTGGTCTGGCTGCTCGGAGTGGTCGAGCCGGAGGTTCCCGACGCGGTGGTGGTGTGCGCTGCGGCGATCCCGAAGCCGAGCGTCGCCGCGAGGGAGACCCCGGCGGCGGTGAAGGTGTAGGCGCGGGTGCGCGACCGGATGTGGCGGCGTGGATCGGGCGAAGCGGTACTCGGCATGACACCCACAGTGGCCGTAGCGGTATCAGCGGGACCTTGTCACACCGTTAAATCGACCTCAAATCTCCCTCGGCACCGGTCGTGGACACATGCATCCGCAGCCGCACCCCGGACATCCCCGACATCCCCGAGGTCTCGGCAGTGACGAGTTCGAGCCCGCCGCCGGCGCTCTCGGCCACCGAGCGCGCGATATCGAGTCCGAGCCCGGTGGATCCCCGGTCGCTGCGTCCACGCGCCAGCGCTTCGGGCGAGACGCCGTCTCCGGCATCGAGCACGTCCAACAACACCGTCGTGCCCGCCAGGCCGAGGCACACGGCGAAGGCGGTTCCCTCGGGTGTGTGGGCAAGGACGTTCTCGACCAGTGCGTCCACGGCGTCGGCGAGATCCTCCCGTGCGGCACGCACGTGGAGGTCGCCGTCGGCGATCGACACGTCCACGTCGCGGCCCTGGTCCTCGGCCAGGGGCTGCCAGAACGCGACTCGCGAGCTGACCACCTCGCGTGCGTCGCAGCGCGGATGGACGCCTTCGCGTTGCGGGCGGCGAGCGTCGCGGATCACCTGGGTGAGCGTCCGTTCCAGGGCGGCCACGTGGGCTTCGAGCTCGGTGGTCAGCTCGCCGGGCGGCAACGCCTCGACCGACAGACGTATCGCGGTCATCGGTGTGCGCAGGCGATGGGACAGATCGGCGATGGTCTCGCGTTCGGACGCCAGCAATTCGTCGATGCGGTCGGCGAGTGCGTTGAGCTCGATGGCCACCTGCGCGACGTCGCTCGGCCCGGTGGTCGGTGCCCGCGCCAGCAGGTCACCCCGACTGAGCCGCTCCGCGGTGGCAGCCGTCTGGCGCAGCGGGCGGACCAGGCGCCGCGAGGTCACCTCCGCGGCAAGCCCGGCGAACGCCAGCAGGAACACCGCGGCGCCGGCGATCAGCAGGTAGCGGTCACGGACCTCGTCCTGAACGTGATCGGCAGGATTGACCGCGTACACGGTGTCGCGTCCCTGGGGACCACCGACCGACACCGTGGCCACGGTGTCTCCTGCGGTGGTCCGGGTGGTCTGCGGGGTGGATACGTTGTCCAGATCGGTGTACCGGGGGTCGCGGTCATGCTCGTGGTGCGGGCGCGCACCGGTCGCCGGCGGGGTCTCGACACCGGCGGGCAGAGCCGCCCCGAGCACGTCGCCGTCGCCCATCACCACAGTCACCTGGACGCGGGAGCGGTCGTTGGCGCGGGCGAGGTACTGGGCGAGGAGTTCGTCGTCGAACTGTCCCGTGCTCAGGTAGTCGGCGCTCGCCTGCGCGGCGTCCCGGGCCTCCTCAGCGGCGTGGTCGTAGACGGTGGTGCGCATCATGACTGCGATCGGGATGCCGGCCAGGACGATGATCAGCAACGCGATCCCGATGGCCAACAAAAGGATTCGTGCCCTCAGGCTCATCGCGGCTCCTCGGGGTCGACGAGTTTGACCCCGACGCCGCGCACGCTGATCAGATAGCGGGGGGTGGCGGCGGTCTCGCCCAGCTTTCGTCGCAACCAGGACAGGTGGACGTCGACGGTGCGGTCACCCCCGCCCCACGGCATATGCCAGACCTCGGCGAGGAGGCGAGACTTGGAGATCACCTCACCGGGGTGCTGCATCAACAGTGCGAGCAGGTCGAACTCCTTGCGCGTCAGCTCGATCTGCCGCCCGTCGAGCGTCACGGTACGCCCGACCTGATCGAGGCGCAGACCACCCACCGACAGCCCGCTGTCGACAGGCCCGGTGCCCAATCGACGCAGCACCGCCCGGATTCGGGCGTCCATCTGTGCGGCCGAGAACGGTTTGACCAGGTAGTCGTCGGCACCGGCGTCGAGAAGTCGGATGATGTCGCGCTCGTCGTCCCGCGCCGTCGCCACGATCACCGGGAGGTCGTCATGCATCGCCCGGGTGACGGCGAGGACGTTGGCGCCGTCCATGTCGGGCAGACCGAGGTCGAGCACCACCACATCAGGCCGCGCGGCACCGAGCTCGGCGATCGCGGCGACCCCGGAGGCGACCGGATTCATCACGTGGCCGAGATCGGTCAGCCCGCGCGTGAGCGCAGTGCGGATGGCGCTGTCGTCCTCGACCAGTAGCACTTGAGCCATCTCGATCGTCGTCTTCCTGCGTGTCGGTGCGCCGGGGCCCGCGGATATCGGCGTCGAAAGCTCACTCTATAGACCATGGCGGACAGTGCGATTGCCGACGACTCGGCGCGGCGTCGACGGCGTCCCCGGTTGTCCGACGAAGTGTCGGCATATATGCGTGAACTCATCGTCTCCGGCCGACTGCGTCCGTGCGAGTTCATCCGGCCGGAGAACGTCGCCGAGGAACTCGGCGTGTCGGCGACGCCAGCGCGCGAGGGCCTGCTGTCGCTGCAGAGCGAGGGGATGCTGCGGGTGCAACCGCGCCGCGGATTCATGGTCGCGCCGCTGAGCAGTACCGACATCTCCGATGTCTTCACCGGCCAGAGCTCTCGTCGGCGGCGAGCTCACCGCCCCGCGCGACCGATCGGATCGAGGAGACCGACCTCGTTGCGCTCGAGACGATCCAGGCCGATCTCGAGGCGGCCGTCGATCGCGGCGACAACGACGAGGTAGAGCGCCTCAACCACGAGTTCCACCGAGGCATCTATGCGGCGGCCGGTTCACCCACACTCGTGGATGATCTCGTCCTCCCTGAGTTACGCCCCGCGGCGATTCTTCGCCTCGGTCGAGGGTTGGCCGCAGGCGTCGGCACAGGATCACCGGGCGATCATCGATGCCCTGCGCCGCCGTGACGCCGACGCCGCTCGCACTGCCATGAGCGATCACATCCGAAAGGCCGGACGGCTGTTGGCGCAGCGCCGAGATCAGTGATCGACCGAGGCCAGGATGCGCTCGGCACGGGCCACCACCGGGGCGTCGACCATGTGACCGTCCACGGCCACATGGCCGAATCACCTGATGAGGCAGCCGCGACAATCGAACGCGCCCAGGCGATCTCTTCGTCGGTTGGGGGTGAGGCACTCATGCACCGTGGGAACCCGCGACGGGTGGATACACAACTCACCCGTCAGGCCGAGCCGGGCGGCATGACGCACGTCGTCGGCCAGGACCTCCGGCTCGCGCAGTGCCGTCGTGACTCCGTCGATCGGCGCGGCCTTGCCTGCGGCGGCGCTCGCCGTCACCAGCGAGGACCGCGTGAACAGCAGCGCCTCACGATCATTCGGGTCGACGCCGAGCTCAACTAGCACGGCCACGAACTGCTCACCGTCACCACCGACGTGGTCAGTGGAGCCAAGGCCGACGCCATGTTCGGGCGCGAGGGCCACAGTACGTTCACCCTCACTCTGGATACCTACGGCGACTGGATTCCGGAGGAGGGCGGCGGCGCGCTCAACGACCTGCCCGAGCCGTCCGTGCCGGAAAGCGCTGCGGCCCAACCAGAACCGACCAACGTGATCCAGCTATTCGGTAGATGACGCAGCCAGACTGCGGACAAAACAATGACGACCTATGGCGCGGGCTCGGTGGTCATCAGGGTGGTGCCGAGGGAGCCCCCGCTGACCAAGTCGATGGTTCGCAAATTGAAGACGACGACAGTGTCGTCGGACGCGCGGTAGCCGACCGCGCATTCGATTCCATATGTCAAGTCTTGGATAGGGTTCGGCTCGCCGTCGTCGTCCCAGGTTCCATCAGGTACCGACTGCTCACGTTTCGCGGTTACCTTCCCCGTGATTGTCCATGCCTTCGTCTCGCGGGTATCTGACGCGGGTGGTTGTTCGGCGTGCAAGTCGGAGAAGGCAATCGATGTCACGGTGGTGTGTGAGTAGTCCCAGCCGATAGCGCTCACGCCCTGCGGTGCGCCATTGAAGCTGGCGTGCTTCCGAATAGCGTCAGTACATGCGTCCGTAACTCTGGATTCAAGCGGCTCCTCTCCATCGCACGCGCAGAGAGACAGCGCGAGGAGTGTGGCCGACAATCCGGCGAAGCACGCACGAGCGGCAAGTCGGTGGGTGTTGACGTGCACCTCGCGAATCGTGCCACGGAAGACCCGATTGGGCGCACCGTTGGGTAGCACGGGGGTGGCATTTCACCCGTTCGAACTACAGGTCCCACGGCAACAGCCCGTCTACCAGCGGTTATACGTGCCCCCAGTCGGACTCGAACCGACACTGTGCGGATTTTAAGTCCGCTGCCTCTGCCAATTGGGCTATAGGGGCCGCGCTGAACAGCATGCCAGACCTGCCCGCACCGTCGATCCTGTGGTCCCAACGGAGTACTCACCGTTGACTCGGTGACTTAATAGCGTTAACTTAACGGCGATAAGTCACTGACTCCTCGTGGGGGAACCATGCTGACCCGAATCACCACCATCGCTGTATCCGCGCCGAAACGTGTTCTGGCCGTGCTGTTCCTGATCCTCATCGGGTGCGGACTCTACGGGGCCTCGGCGGCCGGGCACCTGCTCTCGGCGGGATACGAAGACCCGAACTCGGAATCCGCGCGGGCCACGGCCGTGGTCAACGAGACCTTCGAGCGCGGCGGTCCGCAACTGGTGTTCAAACTCGACGGCCCAGCAGGCGTCGACATGTGGGGCGATCCCGCGGCGGTCGCCCTCGGACGCCAGATGGTCACCGACCTGGCCGCGACCGACCATGTGCAACAACCGATCCTGTCGGTGTGGCAACAACCCGCGCTGGCGCCCGCGTTGTTGAGCACCGATCGCTCGTCGGCGCTGATCGTGGCCACCATCGATGGCGGTGACGCCAACGCACCGGCGTACGCGGAGGACATCGAACAACGCTTCGTGGGGGAGCACGACGGCATCACCGTCCGCGCGGGCGGGCAGGCGCTGGTGTTCGGCCAGGTCAACGAACAAACCACCAAGGATCTCGCGATGGCCGAGGCGATCGCCATCCCGATCAGTTTCCTCGTCCTGATCGTGGTGTTCGGCGGTCTCGTCGCGGCGGCCCTCCCGATCGTCGTCGGCATCATCGCCATCGTGGTGACGTTCGCATTGCTGCGTCTGGTCGGGTCGATCACCGACGTCTCCATCTTCGCGCTCAACCTCACCACCGCACTGGGTTTGGCGTTGGCCATCGACTACACCCTGCTACTGGTGACGCGCTATCGCGAAGAGGTCGCCGCCGGCCGGGACCGGCGAACCGCGATCTTCATCATGATGAACACCGCCGGGCGCACGGTGGCGTTCTCCGCGGTCACGGTGGCGCTGTCGATGTGCGCGCTCGCGGTGTTCCCGATGTACTTCCTGCGGTCCTTCGCCTACGCCGGTCTGGGGGTCGTCGTCATCGCGGTCCTCGCGGCGCTGATCGTGACGCCCGCCGTACTCACACTCCTCGGTGCCCGCATCGATGCGCTCGACGTGCGGCGCGGTATCCGCAGGCTCCGGGGACAGGATGAACCGGCCCCGGTGCCGATCGAACAGAGCCGGTGGTATCGGTTCGTCGGGTGGGTGCTGCGGCATGCCGCCCCGGTCGCGGCCGCGGTCATCGCGTTTCTCGTCATCCTGGGCGTGCCCTTCCTCTCGATCACCTTCGGATTCCCCGACGACCGGGTTCTCCCGCAATCGGCGAGCACTCACCAGGTCCAGGAGGAGATCCGCGACCAGTTCACCGACGACCTGAGTTCGACGCTGACCGTGGTGATCTCCGGGCCGGCCGACGACCAGGCGCGCGCACGGTACGCATCGGAGCTGTCCCGAGTGGACGGGGTGACCTCGATCTCCGGCGGCGTGGGAAGCTTCGTCGACGGCAACCAGGTCGCGCCGCCCGATCCCGCCGACAACCGGACCGGCGCCGACGGCCAGGTGACCTCACTGGTGACGATCTCCAGCGAGGTGCAGCCGCTGACGCCGCAGGGGGCCGACCAACTCGAGGCGCTCCGGGCGGTACCGACACCCGCGGGCCTCGACGTCGGCATCACCGGGATGCAGGCGGCCAACACCGACACCGTCGACTCGATCTACGCCCACCTGCCGTGGGTGCTGCTGATCATCGCCGTGGCCACGTTCATCCTGCTGTTCCTGTTCACCGGCTCGGTGGTGCTGCCCTTGAAGGCGTTGGTGCTCAACATCCTGTCGCTCTCGGCGACCTTCGGGGCGATGGTCTGGTTCTTCCAGGACGGGCACCTCGACGGCCTCGGTACCACCGCAACCGGATACCTCGTCGCCACCATGCCGGTGCTGATGTTCTGCGTCGCGTTCGGATTGTCGATGGACTACGAGGTGTTCCTGCTGGGACGCATCCGGGAGGAATGGTTGTCCTCCGACCGCACCCGGGCGGCCAACGATCACGCGGTCGCCGTCGGTATCGCCCGGACCGGACGAGTCGTCACCGCCGCGGCCCTGCTGATGAGCATCGTCTTCGCCGGGATTGCCGTGTCGGAGGTGTCGTTCATGCGTATGTTCGGGGTGGGACTGACGCTGGCCGTTCTGATGGATGCGACGATCATCCGGATGCTGCTCGTCCCCGCGTTCATGCGTTTGGCGGGCCGCTACAACTGGTGGGCGCCGCGCCCGCTGCGGGCACTGCATGATCGCATCGGATTGTCCGAAGAGGGGGCCGCCGGACAATTCGACCAGCCCGGTTTCGATGAGCAGGAGAACAGTGACCAGGTCCCACCGACGAAGTCGGTCGCCCCGCGGGTCGGGTGAACTCCTCGCCGAGGAGATCATCGACGCGGCCACCGAGCTGCTGCTCGACGAGCGGGACGCGGCGGGCGTGTCGATCCGTGCGGTGGCGACGCGGGTCGGGGTGACGCCGCCGTCGATCTATCTGCACTTCGCCGACAAGGACGCATTGCTCGACGCCGTCTGTGCGCGGTACTTCGAACAGCTCGACGATCGTCTGGTGGCCGCGACCATCGGCGTCGACGACCCGCTAGAGCGGGCGTTGTGCCTGGGCATGGCATACGTGCGGTTCGCCGTGTCGACCCCGGTGTTGTACCGGCAGGCGTTCTCGGCGACCACGATCGACACCACCACCAAGGTCGACGAGGTGCTCGCGGTCTCGGCGTTCGTCCGGGTCACCGAGACGATCAACGAGGTCGCCGAGGCCGGGATCTTCGATCCTGCGGACGTCGGCGACATCGTGCTCGAGTTGTGGTCGACCGCCCACGGTCTCGCCTCGCTGATGATCGCCAAGCCCACGTTGAGCTGGGGTGAGGACTTCGACCGTGCGGAGGTCACGCTGCGCGCGGTGTGTCTGGGTCGAGCGGTCATGGGGGTCACCGGATGCGAGCAGCCGCACGAGTTGCGACGGCTGCTCGCCGCTCTGCGACGCTGATCGCGGCCCATACGGACATATCGGTCAGGTGTCGACTCGCCCCATGATGGTCAAGAAAAGGTAAAGTCGGAACTCAGGGGGCGACTTCCGCGTTGGTCACAGCAGAGTTGGTCACAGCAGAACAGTCCCGTCCACACACGATGTGGCACGACGTCCACTCAGGTTCAGATAGGGAGCAGCAGTGCGAGACAGTAGCAATCCGGTGATGCGCGGCGTGGTCCGCGACAATCAGACTGCCGGCGGCTATGCGGGCTTCGGAACCGGCGCCGCCGGAGCCGGCCAGGCCGCGATGTTCAACCAGTACGGACAGCCGACCCAGCCGTATACCCCGGCCCCGCCCACGACACGGCAACTGACGATCGACGACGTCGTCACCAAGACCGCGATCACGCTCGGCGTGCTCTCGATCTCGGCGATCGTGGCCTACTTCCTGTGCGCGTCCAACGAAGCCCTCGCCGGCCCGCTGGCCGGCGTGGGTGCGATCGTCGGCCTGATCCTCGTCCTCGTCGCGAGCTTCGGCCGCAAGCAGGACAATCCCGCCATCGTGCTCGCCTACGCGGTGTTCGAGGGCTTGTTCGTCGGCTCGATCTCGTATGTCTTCGGCAACTGGGTCATCGCCGACAGCGCCAACGCCGGCGCGCTCATCGGTCAGGCGGTGCTCGGCACCTTCGGTGTGTTCTTCGGCATGCTGGTCGTCTACAAGGTGGGCGCGATCCGTGTCACGCCGCGATTCACCCGCATGCTGTTCGCCGGTCTGATCGGCGTGATCGTGCTCATGGTCGGCAACCTGATCCTCGGCCTGTTCACCCAGAGCGCGGGCATCCTGCGTGACGGCGGACCGATCGCCATCATCTTCTCGCTGATCTGCATCGCGATCGCCGCGTTCAGCTTCCTCATCGACTTCGATGCCGCGGACCGCTTGATCCGTGCCGGTGCGCCGTCGCGGGCCGCATGGGGAGTCGCCCTCGGTCTGACCGTCACCCTGGTCTGGCTCTACGTCGAGATCCTGCGACTGCTGAGCTACTTCCAGTCGGACTAGTCACCAGAGCACAGAACCCCGCGTCCGGATTCCGGAGGCGGGGTTCTGTCGTTGATCGGGTCTGGTCAGCTCAAACGCTCGAGCACCATCGCCATGCCCTGCCCGCCGCCGACGCACATCGACTCGATACCGAAGGTCTTGTCGTGGGTCTGCAGATTGTTCAGGAGCGTGGTGGTGATGCGGGCACCGGTCATGCCGAACGGGTGGCCCAGCGCGATCGCCCCGCCCGAGACGTTGAGCTTGTCGTGGTCGATGCCGAGGACATCGGCGGATCCGAGAACCTGCACCGCGAAGGCCTCGTTGATCTCGACGAGATCGATGTCGGACAGCGCCATGCCGGACACCTTGAGGACCTTGCGGATGGCCTCGATCGGGCCGAGACCCATGATCTCCGGTGAGAGTCCGGTCGCGGCCGTGGCCACCACACGCGCGAGCGGGGTCAGTCCGAGCTCCTTGGCCTTGGTGTCGCTCATGATGACCAGCGCCGCGGCACCGTCGTTGAGGGGGCAGGCGTTGCCGGCGGTGACGGTGCCGTCGGGCCGGAACACCGGCTTGAGCTGGCTGATCTTCTCGTACGTGGTACCCGCACGAGGGCCGTCGTCGGTACTGACGACCGTGCCGTCGGGCAACGTGACCGGGTCGATCTCGCGCTCGAAGAACCCGGACTTGATGGCCTCCTCGGCCCGGTTCTGACTGCGCACACCCCACCGGTCCTGGTCTTCACGGGAGATGCCGGTGTACGAGGCGACGTTCTCCGCGGTCTCGCCCATCGCGATGTAGACGTCGGGGAGGACGCCGTCCTCGCGCGGATCGTGCCACGCCGGGGCGCCGCCCTCGGCGGTCTTGGCGGTGCGGGCGATGGCCTCGTCAAAGACGGGGTTTTTCGAATTGGGGGCCCCGTCGGCTGCGCCGGAGATGCCGAAGCTCGACACGCTCTCGACACCGCCGGAGATGAACACGTCGCCCTCGCCTGACCGGATCGCGTGCAGGGCCATGCGCGTGGTCTGCAGCGACGACGAGCAGTAACGGTTCACGGTGACGCCGGGGATGTGGTCGTGGCCGAGTTCGACGGCCAGGACGCGACCGATGTTGTAGCCACCCTGGCCACCGGGCTGGCCGATTCCCCAGTGGATGTCCTCGATGTCCTTGGGATCGAGTTCGGGGACCTTGGCGAGGGCGGCGGCGATCATCTGCCGGGACAATTCGTCCGGACGGATGTCCTTGAGGGATCCCTTGGCGGCGCGGCCGATCGGGGAGCGTGCATGGGCGACGATGACGGCTTCAGGCATGTGGCCCAGGTTACGTCACCCACTCCGACGTCGATGAATCGTGGTGTGTCAATCGATGTCGCGCGCACGACGCAACAGCCGATCCATCAGCTTGCTCGACTTGACCGTGGGCGACACCTCGGGAAGCTGGGGGAGGGGAGCCGGTCCCCATTCCCCGATCGCGGCAAGGGTTTCCGGGAGCAGGATGTCGGCGGCCAGCTCGTACCCGTCGGCCGACGGATGGAACCGGTCGACGGAGAACATGCGGTCGGGGGACTGACGGAAATGGTCGGAGAGGAGATCGGCCAGTGGCACCGGCCGTCCACCGGCCCCGCGGACCGCGGCCTTCTGCCGGGCGGCGAGGCGCGCGCCCCACAGGCGCAGGAGGGTGCGCAGCGGCTGCGGTATCGCTGTGATGGCACCCAGGTCCGGGCACGTACCGACCACGACCTGGGCGTTGACGGCACGCAGTCGCCGCACCGCCTCGCCGAGTCGGGAGGCCGAGGCGCGGATCCCGTTGCGGGCGGTCACGTCGTTGGCGCCGATGAGGATGACTGCGATGTCGGGACGATGACCGGCGATCAGCATGGCGTCGATCTGGGCGGCCAGCCCCTTGGACGTGGCCCCGACGATGGCCTTGTTGCTGTAGCGCACCACGTTGTCGGTGTCGACGGCGATGCGCCGCGCCAGTCGTGCGCCGGGCGTCTGGTCAGGGGTGTCGGCGCCGAGTCCGGCGGCCGTCGAATCCCCGAAGACCGCCAGGTTCAATTCGACGACGTCGCGGTTCTCGCGGGTCACCCGGTACGGCCCGCTGCCATCGGGGCGGTAGATGCCGTCGCCGTTGGGGGCGTTGTCGGTGCGGTGCGGGATGACCGTGCGAGCCTTCTGGGCCTGCCATACCAACAGGTTGTAGCCACCCCAGGTGATCCCCGCCGCAGCGGACGTCGCAGCTGCGGTGGCGCCCAGATCACGCAGGAGTCGGTGGTCGCTGGAGCGGGTACCGGACACGTCAGCCAGCTTAGTGGCACCACGAGTGGGCCCTGCCCCGATGTCGGTTTCCACGGCGCCGAGCGACTCTGGGACGATGGAGGCATGCGCATCGCCAATTCTGTCGTCGACCTGGTGGGCAACACGCCCCTGGTCCAGCTCAACTCGGTGGTCACTCCCGGTTCCGGGCTCGTCGCGGCCAAGGTCGAATACCTCAACCCCGGGGGCAGCAGCAAGGACCGGATCGCCCTGCGGATGATCGAGGCCGCCGAGAAGTCCGGCGAACTGCGCCCCGGCGGCACGATCGTCGAACCCACCTCCGGCAACACCGGCGTCGGTCTGGCGCTCGTCGCGCAGCGGCGCGGTTACAAGTGCGTGTTCGTGTGCCCGGACAAGGTCGGCGAGGACAAACGCAACGTCCTGCGCGCCTACGGAGCCGAGGTGGTGGTGTGCCCGACGGCCGTCGCGCCCGAGCACCCCGACAGCTACTACAGCGTTTCCGACCGCCTCGCCCGCGAGATCGACGGCGCGTGGAAGCCCAACCAGTACGCCAACCCGGCCGGACCACAAAGCCACTACGAGACCACCGGTCCGGAGATCTGGGCCGACACCGACGGCAAGGTCACCCACTTCGTCGCCGGCGTCGGCACCGGCGGCACCATCACCGGCACCGGCCGCTACCTCAAGGAGGTGTCCGGCGGCGCGGTGAAGGTGATCGGCGTCGATCCGGAGGGCTCGGTGTACTCCGGCGGCACCGGCCGGCCCTATCTCGTCGAGGGGGTCGGCGAGGATTTCTGGCCCGAGGCCTACGACCCCAGCGTGCCCGACGAGATCATCGCGGTCTCCGACGCCGACTCCTTCGACATGACGCGCCGATTGGCCCGTGAGGAGGGACTGCTCGTCGGTGGGTCCTGCGGCATGGCCGTGGTGGCGGCACTGCAGGTGGCGCAGCGTGAAGGTCCCGACGCCGTCGTCGTCGTGCTGCTGCCCGATGGCGGCCGCGGCTACATGGCGAAGATCTTCAACGACGAGTGGATGAGCAGTTACGGATTCCTGCGCACGCCACTGGACAGCACCAGGCCGGAGCCGCTCGTCGGCGACGTGTTGCGCGGCAAGACCGGAGCCCTGCCGGATCTGGTGCACACGCATCCGTCGGAGACCCTGCGTGACGCCATCGAGATCCTGCGCGAATACGGCGTCTCCCAGATGCCGGTGGTCGGCGCCGAGCCTCCGGTGATGGCCGGCGAGGTGGCCGGTGCGGTCACCGAGCGGGATCTGCTCAGTGCCGTGTTCGAGGGCCGCGCGAGCCTCGCCGATCCGGTGTCGGCGCACATGGGAGAACCGTTCCCGCTCATCGGTTCCGGCGAGCCGGTGTCGGCGGCCACCAAGGCGCTCTCGGACACCGACGCACTCATGGTGGTCGAGGACGGCAAGCCTATCGGCGTCATCACCCGCCACGATCTGCTGGCCTTTGTCAGCACCCATCCCACCATCACCGCCGGTTAGGTCCGGCGAGTCCACCAGCTCAGCGAGGAGGAGTTGCACGTGAGTGACAGTCAGGACAGCACTGATCGTCAGGACACCGGGCGCCGCCGGGGGTTCGCCACCGACGCGATCCATGCCGGGTACGAGCCGAACCCGCTCAACGGCGCCGTCAACGTCCCGATCTACGCGAGTTCGACCTTCGCCCAGGACGGTGTGGGCGGCATGCGCGACGGATTCGAGTACGCCCGTACCGGAAATCCGACGCGTCGTGTCCTGGAGGCGAACCTGGCGGCCATCGAACGCGGCACGTACGGACGGGGTTTCGCCTCCGGTATGGCCGCCACCGACGCCCTGCTGCGGGCCTCGCTGCGGCCCGGCGATCACCTGGTCATCCCCAACGACGCATACGGCGGCACCTTCCGCCTGATCGACAAGGTCTTCACCCAGTGGGGGATCGACTACTCCGTCGCGCCGGTGACCGACGTCGATGCGATCCGTTCAGCGATTACTCCCGCCACCAAGTTGGTGTGGGTGGAGACTCCCACCAACCCATTGCTCAACGTCGGTGACATCGAGGAGATCGGGGCCGTCGCCCACGAGGCCGGGGCGAAATTGGTGGTGGACAACACCTTTGCCACGCCGTACCTGCAGCAGCCGCTGACCCTGGGCGCCGACGTGGTGCTGCATTCGACCACCAAGTACCTCGGCGGACACTCCGACGTGGTGGGCGGGGCGCTCATCACCGACGACGCCGAACTCGACGAGAAGATCGCCTTCCTGCAGAACGGCGCGGGCGCGGTGCCCGGACCGTTCGACGCCTACCTGACGATGCGCGGCGTCAAGACCCTGGCGGTCCGGATGGAAAAGCATTGCGACAACGCCGAAGCCGTCGTCGACTTCCTGTCGAGGCATGACCGCATCGAGCGGGTGCTCTACCCCGGACTGCCGATGCACCCCGGCCACGAGGTCGCGGCCAAGCAGATGAAGCGATTCGGCGGCATGGTGTCGGTCCTGGTGAACGGCGACGTCGACGACGCGAAGAAGTTCTGCGCGCGGACCGAGGTGTTCACCCTCGCCGAATCCCTCGGCGGCATCGAATCACTCATCGAGCATCCGGGCGCGATGACCCATGCCTCGACGGCGGGGTCGTTGCTGGAGGTTCCGTCGAATCTGGTGCGGCTGTCGGTGGGTATCGAGGACATCGACGACATCCTCGCCGATCTCGAGCAGGCCCTGAAGTAAGCCGCCGCGAGACACCCGGCACAGGTAACCGGCGATGTTGCTCACCCCGGACGAGATCGGTGCGGCCGCAACCGCGCTGAGCGGTGTCATGCGGCGGACACCGATGGTGGCCTCGCGGGTGCTCTCCGAACGGGTCGGCGCCGACGTCTGGATCAAGTGCGAGAACCTGCAGCGCACCGGCTCGTTCAAGCCCCGTGGCGCCTACTACCGGATCTCGCGACTGTCGGAGTCCCAACGACGCCGGGGCGTCGTCGCGGCCAGCGCCGGCAACCACGCTCAGGGGGTGGCCTGGTCGGCGGCTCGACTCGGCATCACCGCCCGGGTGTACATGCCGGTGGGTGCGGCCCTGCCCAAGGTCGTCGCCACCCGTGCCTATGGTGCCCAGGTCGAGTTGGCGGGAGCGACCGTCGACGAATCCCTCACGTACGCAAAGGAATACGCCGACCGCACCGGCGCGGTCCTGATCCATCCGTTCGATCATCGCGACATCGTGCTCGGGCAGGCCGGAGTGGGCGTCGAGATACTCGAACAACTCCCCGACGTCACCACGGTCGTGGTGCCGCTCGGCGGCGGCGGTCTGCTCGCGGGGGTGGCCGCCGCGATCAAGCCCGACCATCCGGGGATCCGGATCGTCGGGGTGCAGGCTCGGTCGGCCGCTGCCTGGCCGGAATCACTGCGCGCCGGTCATCCGGTGGCGGCGCGGGAGATGTCCACGATGGCCGACGGTATCGCGGTCGCGCTGCCGGGCGAGGTGCCGTTCGCCCACATCCGGGAACTCGTCGACGACGTCGTCACCGTCAGCGAGGAATCGCTGGCCACGGCACTGCTGTTGATGCTCGAGCGGGCGAAGCTGCTCGTCGAACCCGCCGGTGCGGCCGCGGTGGCGGCATCGATGGACGGCGCACTCGGGGATGTGGCGGGGCAGGTGTGTGTGGTGGCCTCCGGCGGCAACATCGATCCGCTGGTGCTGAGCCACGTCACCACCACCGGTCTGAGCGCGGCAGGTCGATTCCTGACGATCACCGCGTCGGTACCCGATCGGCCCGGCGGGTTGATCTCACTGCTGGAACTGCTGCGTGAGCAGGGCGCCAGCGTCGTCGACGTGGTGCACTCGAGGGTCGCCGAAGGGCTGTCGCTGGGCGAGGTCCAGGTGACCGTCAGCGCCGAGACCCGCGGCCCCGACCATCAGGTCGCCGTGCGTGCGGCGCTGACGCAGGCCGGTTTCGTCCGCTGACCTGCGGTGCCCGGCCCTGTGGTGTCCAGGTCGGTGCTCAGCCCTGCGGTGACAGATGCGCGAAGTGGCGCAGGGTGTCGGCCTCGATGGTGCGGAACACCGGCGTCGATGCGGGATTGGAGAACGCATTGAGCGCTCGCGAGGACGGCCCGAGTTCCAGCGCGAAGGTCCACACCAGTCGTGAGCCGACGGCGGCCGGGGTGATCTCGGTGTACTCGCCGAAGCGCCGCAACCCCGGGACATTGATCGATTCCACCCTAAAAGCGTTGTGGAACTTGGTGTTCTCCGGGTCCTCGGTCCAGTCGAAGAAGTACTCGTTCAGGGTGAGGTAGCCCGGAGAGAGCACCGCCCGTCGCGTGGTGCCGACGCCGTAGGGGGCCGGTGAGGTGAAGTCGATCGACTTGATCGGCTTGCACCAGTCCAGCGTGTTCTGCCGGGTCAGCTCCGCCCATGCCCGTGCGGGCGTCACCGGGATGTTCACATCGATGCGAAACCGGATCGGGGCGGTGTCGAAGAAGTCGAGTTCGAACGGTTCGAGGTCGTAGCTGCGCGCCATGACACGACAGTAGTCATGACGCGGTGCTCGACGAAGCAGGTTGCGGTGACGGTGTGCCGTCGTCCACTACCCTGGCGGGGTGGGGCCGGAGCAGCAGACCATCATCGGGCTACTGGGCCCGGTGGCGGTCATCACCGCGGCCGGGCCCGAGAGTGGTGCGCTGCCGGAGGATTCCGCGATCGCGGTGGTGCCCGGCATCCGCGCCAAACGCCTGCTGACCTCGCTGGCACTGGCCGGCGGCCGGACCCGGTCGGCCGAGCGACTCATCAACGATGTGTGGGGCGATACCCCGCCACGATCACCGGCGTCGGCGCTGCACACCCAGATCTCGCGGCTGCGAGGCCTGCTCGGTGCCGCGCACATCGAGGCATCCGGCACCGGATACCGACTGGTGGGATGCCGGACCGATCTCGATGTGGTGATGGCCTGCGCCGCTGATGAGGATGCGACGTCACTGGCGGATGCGATGGGCTGGTTCCGGGGTACGGCCGGCGACGATCTCGGAGCCGACGGTTCCGATGAGCTGATCGAGCAGGTGCGGACTCGTGCCACCGAGGTCGCCGACGCCCTCGATCGTCGTCGCGGTGGTGCCGCGATGGCCCGGGGGGATTTCGATCTGGCACGATCGATCGCCGAAAAGCGTTGCCGGACCGACATCCTCGACGAGTCTGCGCATCTGGATCTGATGCGCGCGCTGGTGGCGATGGGCCGGGGCACCGACGCGATCTCGGTGTACGCCCGACTACGGCGGGCGCTCGCGGCCGAACTCGGCGTCGACCCGGGTCCGCAGATCTCGGCGTTGCATGACGAACTGCTCGCAGGCGCTGCACACGACGGCCTCACCCCGGCCGGTGACTCCGCGAGTCCGCGGCGTGGCCGCTCATCCGGATTATTCTCCGAGACAACAGGTCTGATCGGTCGTGCCCGCGACGTCGAGGCGATCGACGCACTGCTGGGGACGCACCGGTTGGTGACGGTGCAGGGCCCCGGTGGCGTCGGCAAGACGCGGGTGGCCAACCGGGTGGGGCATCGGCGCGTCGACGCCGGCGACAGCGTGCACTTCGTGCCGTTGGCGCCGATTCGCAACGACGACGACGTCGTCCCGGCCATCGCGGCTGCGCTCGGCGTCGGCGAGGCCGAGCTGACCGGCAGTGGTCGTCCCCGTCGGGCCGTCGGTGATCTGCAGGAGCGGCTGCTCGACGCGCTGCGCGGCCGGCGGGTCCTGCTGATCCTGGACAACTGTGAGCAGGTCATCGACCGTTGCGCCCGCCTCGTCGCCGATCTCCTCGCCGCCGATCCGGCGCTACGGGTTCTGGTCACGAGTCGTTCACCGTTGATGCTGCCCGCCGAGCAGATCTACCTGTTGCCGGTGCTCGACGTCGAGGGTGGCGGTGCGGCAATGGAATTGTTCGTGACCCGGGCGGTCGCGGTCCGGCCGGGCGCCGACCTGGATCCCGCCGCGGTGGCCGGACTCTGCCGTCACCTCGACGGATTGCCGTTGGCCATCGAACTGGCCGCCGCGCGGATCCGGACGATGACGGTGGACGAGATCGCCGGCCGGTTGGCCGAGCGGTTCGCGTTGTTGCGCGGAGCCGATCGCAGCGCACCGGACCGGCACCGCACGTTGTACGCGGTGATCGACTGGAGTTGGGATCTGCTCGACGACGACGCCCGGGCCGCCCTGCGTCGTCTGTGCCGGTTCCCGGCGGGGTTCACCACCGACGCGGCCGAGATCGTCACCTGTTTCCGGGGAGTCCGCCTCGACGACGCGCTGGCGTCGTTGGTGAACCAGTCGCTGTTGACCGTCGCAGAGGAGGGCGGTCATGTGCGGTATCGCATGTTGGAGATGGTGCGCGAATTCGGCGAGGGCAAACTCGCCTCCGACGCAGGCGAATCCGAGGATGTCCGGGCCGGGATGCGCCGTTGGGCGCGGTCGCTGGCCGCTGACGTGATGACGTCGTACGAGGACGGCGTGGACGAGGAGTTGATCGGCGCCGTGGCGGCCGATGCGGAGAATCTTGTCTGGGTGCTCCGCGACTGCGTTGACGCGCTCGAAGCCTCGCAGTCCGATCTCCCTGTGCAGTCCGATCCTGCCGTGCAGTCCGATCCGGTGCCGTCCGGTGCCACGCCGGGTGCCGACGGCGCGGTCGACACCGCGGTGGTCAACACTGTGGTCACGGTGTTTCCGATCCTCGCCGGCTTCTGGATGGCGCGAGGACTGCATGCGGAGGTGATGAACTGGGGCGGAAGGCTTCTCGGTGTTCTACCGCCCCCGCCTGTGCTGGTCGCCGACACCGCGGTGCGCCGGGCGTGGCAGGCCACGCTGCTCATGTCGATGGCGCACCGGGTGCTTCATCACGACCTGCGGGCACTGGCGACCGGCCGCTACTATCTGCGGCGGTTGTTCCGGGCTGACCTGACCTATCTGTCGACGACCGATTTCGTCACCGCATGTGTGCTCAGCCGCACACCGATCGCAGCGCTGCGCCACATCGTACGGGCAACCCTCTCGGCGGACGCCGCGGTCTCGACGGCGGCGTTGTCGGCGCGAATGAACCTGCGGGAGAACCTCGGTCAGCTCGACGGGGCGCTCGCCGACGCGCTGCAACTGCGTGAGGTGGCCGCCCCGCGGGATGTCTGGCTGTCGGGGATGGCGCAGGTGCGGATCGCGAGTATCCATGGCCAGCAGGCGCAGTGGCGAACCGCCGTCGAGTTCTACCGGGTGGGCGTGGTCGACCTCGTCCGGCTCGGCGCCTACGAGGACGAGATACAGGCCCGCGTCCACCTCGTCATCACGCTGGTGGCCCTGGGTGAATTGCAGGATGCGGCAACGGAGTTGGCGATCCTGTCGGAGGGATGGACGCCCGCCGACCCCGATCCGCAGGCGAACCCGGAGATGGCCGCGGGAATCCTGCTGTCGCATGCGGAATACGCACTCGCCCGCGGCGAGGTGGACACGGCCGGCGACCTCTACCGGCGCACCATGGCGTTGCTGCGCCGCGATCATCCGATCGGTGCGGGAGATCCGAGTGTGGCCATGATGGTGGCGATGGCCGAGGTGGGATTGATGCGGTGCGGGCGGGCGCGGCAGGCCCGCGGCTTCGTGCCGATGATCGTCGACGGGTTGGTGTCGACCTACACCGGCGGATGGTTCGACGTGCCGCAGGCGGGGAGCATCGTCCTCGCCGCCGGCTACGTGCTCCTCGACGATCCGCGCACACACGACGACGGGGTGCGACTGCTGATGCTGTCGCGGCGGATGGGGGCACGCCGGGACAGCCTCGGTCTGTACCTCGTCGATCGTGACATGCGTGAGCTGTCGGAGGTGGATTCGGTCCGGTGGGACAACGAGATTCGTGACGTCGAGCGCATACGACGACGCCAGGCGGCCGCAGAGGTGCGGACCATCCTGGCGTCGTTCCGTGATGCGGATCAGGCGTTGCGCATATAGGCGCGCACCGCGAGCGGGGCGAAGATCACGGTGATGATCAACGCGCCGAGCAGGGCCCACACGACGTGGATGGTCGCCTGTCCGTTGGCGGTCAGATCACGAACCGCGGTGACCAGGTGGCTCACCGGGTTGGCGTTGACGAATCCCTGCAGCCACCCCGGCATGGTGCTCACCGGGACGAAGGCATTGGACATGAAGGTCAGGGGGAACATGATGAGCAGCGAAATGCCCTGCACCGCAGAGGCTTTGCTCATCAGGCAGCCCATCAGGGCGAAGATCCAGGACACCGCGAAGCTGCAGATCATGACGAGCAGGGCCGAGGCGATCGCGCCGAGCGCGTCCGGACGCCAACCCAGGATGATGCCCATCACGATGGTCAGCGTGCTGGCGATCAGATAGCGGATCACGTCGGCGAGCAATGCCCCCGACAACGGAGAGATCCGCGCGATCGGGAGCGAGCGGAATCTGTCGAACACGCCCTTGTCCATGTCCTCGCGGAGTTGGGTGCCGGTGACGATCGACGTCATGATCACGGTCTGCACCATGATGCCGGGAATGATCACCGGCAGGTAGGCGTGGACATTACCGCTGATCGCCCCGCCGAAGATGTAGGTGAACATCAAGGTGAACACGATCGGCTGGATCGTCACGTCGAAGAGTTGCTCGGGGTTGTGCCGGATCTTGAGCACGCCGCGGTAGGCCATGGTGAATGACTGACGGATCGTCTCGACGAGGCTGACCGAGCGTTTGGCCTGGCCGCGGACGTCGCGGGTGGTGATGGCCTGGGGAACGGATGTGGGTGCGACGGTGGTGGTCATCCCTGATTCTCCTCGTTCGCATCGTGATCGGAGGTGCCCTCGGTCTCGGCGGGTTTGCCGGTGAGAGTGAGGAACACCTCGTCGAGGCTGGGTTTCTGGACGGTGATCTCGTCGACGGTGATGCCGTCGGCGCGCATCGCGATGAGGACATCGGGAACGAGGTCGGGGCGGTGCAGCGATGCCGAGACCCAGCCGGCCTCGGCCGAGAGAGCGGCCGGTTCACCGAGGACCCGTTCGACGATCTCGGCCACCCGCGGCGCCGCGGCGCGATCGGCGGGCCTCAGCTGCAGGGTGGCCGAGCCGACCGAGTTCTTCAGCGCGTCGGCGGTGTCGTCGGCGATGACGCGACCGTGATCGATGACCGCGATGCGGTCGGCGAGTTGATCGGCCTCGTCGAGGTACTGGGTGGTGAGCAGCACCGTCGAGCCGTTCGCGACGAGTCGGCGGATGGTGTCCCACATCTGCGCCCGGGTACGCGGGTCGAGGCCGGTGGTGGGTTCGTCGAGGAACAGCAGGGGCGGAGTGTCGATGAGGCTGGCGGCGAGGTCGAGTCGTCGTCGCATGCCGCCGGAGAAGTCCTTGAGCGGACGGTCGGCGGCCTCGGTGAGGGAGAACTCCTCGAGGAGTTCGGCGGCGCGGGCCTTGGATGCCTTGCGGGACAGTCCGAGGAGGCGGGCGAAGACGACCAGGTTCTGGGTCGCGGTCAGGTCCTCGTCGACCGACGCGTACTGCCCGGTGACGCCGACGAGCGACCGCACCGCGACCGCGTCGTCGACGACGTCGAAACCGAAGACCTTGGCGGTGCCGGCGTCCGGTTTGAGCAATGTGGCCAGCATGCTGACCGTGGTGGTCTTCCCGGCGCCGTTGGGGCCGAGGACGCCGTACACCGATCCGGTGGGGACGACGAGATCGACGCCGTCGACGGCGCGGTTCGATCCGAATGTCTTGACCAGCCCGTGGGCCTCGATGGCGAGGTCGGTCCCGAAGGTCCCGTCACTCACCCGGGCCGGGCCGGCGGTGGTTGCTGATGTCATGTCAACCACTATGAACCGTGCCGCTGTCGTCGTCCTTACGTTCGCTTACGCGCGCCGACAAACGGTGTAATCGCGGTGCCCCGGCGGGTCAGCGCAGGTCAGGCGGCGGTCGGCAGCGGGCTGGTCGGCAGGTCGGCGCCGTAGCGGATGACCGATCCGACCGTCCCCAGTCGTCGTTCGACGGTCAGGATCGCCGCGGCGAGTTGTTCGGGGTCGTCGACGTCGGCGACCAGGGCGACCGTGTGGCCGTTGTTGCCGAGCATGTACGGGACGACGTCGGCGTAACTGGCGCTGACGATGGCCACCGGGACATCGGTGTCGAACAGGGCGTCGGCGTAGCCGCGGACTGCGGGATCGTCGGTGAGGACGATCATCGGGATCTCGGGGGTGTGCTTGTGAATCCGCATCGGGGTCTCCTTTCGTTGCGGGACCGATAAGTCCGATGAGTCCACCATGAACCCGCAGGTTGATGGTGATCTGGACCACGCCTGTGGATTGGCTGTGTGTGGGTGGCGGGCCTGTGGAATTTCCCGGAGGTGGTCGGGCGAATCGGGCTTACGCTGCCCGGCATGGGACGACGACACCACACCACACCGAAGAAGACCCGAGGCCGTCATGCCGGCCGTGACACCGGCCGACGGCGCCATGCCGCCGACCACCGCGAAGTACGGCGCGTGCCGTGGACGGTGACATCGGTCGCCGAGATACAGACCCGACTGGCCGGCGCGCACGACGAACTGGGCGAGGAGTGGTACTCCTACCTGCTCCCGCTGCAACGACGGATGTCGTCGGTGGAAGCGATGCTCGAAGACCTCGACGAGTCGGAGTTCGGGGCGGTCGACGATCAGGACCGGCTGATCGGGGAACTCGGCGACATCGTCGAGATGATCCGCCTCGCGTCGCTGCGTGCGGTGCACTCGGTCAATGCGGTCGACACGCTCGAACGCATCACCCCGATCTGGGTGCCCGAGCATGTACTCACGTGTCTCGGCGAGGCACCCCGAGGTGAGCCCGGCGTGACCACCGCCGTGGCGGAACTCGGGCCGGCCGGCCTGCTGCTCTTCGAGAAGTCACCGCAGCGCTTTCGCGAGATCCTGCCCGCCGACGCTCCGGAGATGCCGGAGGTCGACGTCGACGGAATCCTGTGGTGGACGAAGGAGAATGCACCCCTGGTGGTGGTCGCGCCACTCACACGCAGTCGTGACCTGGACTGGATTCGCGGCGCCGGATGGAAGAGATCCGTGCTCGTCGAGGCCACCTGCTTCGATGTGCCGTTGGCCGCGCGGCGTCGCTTCAACGACGCCGACGCCTCGATCGTGGAGCTGATGCAGAGGATTGGAAAAGCGTTGCAGGACAACGTCATCTCGGTGCGTTCCGATGGCGATTCCGATGCGCTCGGCGACAATGCGACAACGCCGCCGCTCCGGCTGCTCGACGTGGCGTGAGCGCATCGCGTGGGGGAGCCCGGGCGTTCGGTGCCGCACGACGCGGGGACGGCGGGCATTCGAGGGGCGGACCGCGGGCCTTGTTCTACAATGAAGCACATGTCCGAAGTCGGTATTCGTGCCCTGAAACAGAATGCGTCGGCGGTGGTGGCCGCGGCCGCTGCGGGCGAGACCGTCACGATCACCGATCGCGGCCGGCCGGTGGCGCAGATGACGGCCATTCCGGCGTCACCACTACGCCGTCGGCTTCAGGGCGGAACCGCCCGGCCCCCTCGTCGGGCCCTCCGGGATCTACCGGAACCGTTACCCGGTCCGAATCTGTCGGAGGCGCTGGCGGCCATGCGTGACGACGAACGGTACTGACGCAGCGTGGCGCACTACGTTGACACCTCGGCACTGGCCAAACTTGTTGTCGCAGAGACGGAGACGGTCGCTCTGCGTCGGTGGATGGCCGCCGATGAACGGGTGCTGGTGTCCTCGGATCTGGCGCGTACCGAATTGCTCCGCGCGGTACGTCGGGTGGCGCCGGACCTGGTGATCCAGACGCGCGCCGTTCTGGATGCCGTGATCCTGATGACCATGGGAACTGATGTCTTCGACGCTGCCGGACTGTTGGACCCCGCGGTGATGCGGTCCCTCGATGCGCTGCACCTGGCCTGTGCACTCGACCTCGGCGACGATCTCGAGGCGATCGTGACCTATGACGACCGACTGGCCGCGGCGGCTCATGCGCTCGGGGTCGCCACCGTAACGCCGAGCTGACCTACTCGAGCTGACCTACCCCGAGGTGACCGGCCGCGCGCGCGGTGACTTCGGCCATCACGGCCTGGCCGACGGCGTTGTAGTGGACCGACGGATTCTGCAGACGGGTATCTCAGCGCAGGCTTTCCTGTGTGACCGTGTCCATAGGCTCCGTCCGCGCCATATCGACCAAATCGGACACAGGCCGCGTAACGTAATTAGAGCGGTCGATTTGATCGGGTGCTATCAAATAGCTCCGAGAGGGGAAGCATTCGGTCGAATGACCGCGCGGCCGGTTCTGTCGGACCTCCTGAGCAGTGTGTGACGCCAGGCGGAGCCGACTTCCCGGGCGCCGCCCTGAGAAGGAGAACTCATCATGACCGATCCCCAGAATCCCGTTCAGCCGCAGCAGGGTTCGGAGCCGTACGGACCCGCCCCCCAGGATGGTGTGCCTCAGTCCGGTGTGCCCCAGTACGGCGCACCTCAGTACGGCGCACCTCAGTACGGCGCACCCCAGTACGGTGCACCTCAATACGGTGCGCCCCAGCAGCCGATGCCTGTGCCCAAGAAGCGGAAGCGGAAGTGGCCGTGGATCGTTGGTGCGCTGGTGGTGCTGTTCATCATCATCGTCGCGGCGGTGTCGGCGGGCGGGTCGGACGACTCCGCGTCGTCGGGCACCTCGGGTGGGCCGGCGACCGCCACCGAGGAGAACGGTGACCAGGCTGCGGGTCTGAACACGCCGGTGCGGGACGGTAAGTTCGAGTTCGTCGTCACCGGCGTCGAGAAGGGTCTGGCCAGTGTGGGTGACAATCCGTATCTGACCGAGCAAGCGCAGGGGCAGTTCGTGGTGGTGACCATGACGGTCAAGAACATCTCCGACCAGGCGTATGGATTCTCGCCGTCGGATCAGAAGCTGTTCGACGGTCAGGGTCGTAGCTTCGAGCCCAGCACCTCGGCCCAGATCGCGCTCGGCGGATCGGATATCCCCGTGTGGGACAACATCAATCCCGGTAACACGGTGACCGCGAAGGTGGTCTACGACATGCCCCAGGACGCCGTGCCGGCGAGCATCGAACTGCACGACTCCGCGTTCTCGGGCGGGGTGACGGTCAATCTGGCCTGAGCGATGCTGTGCTCGATGGCCTTCCGTCCGTGATGGGTGGGAGGCCACCGGGCTTGTGCGCGTTCATGACCCGGGTTCGGTCCTCAGTGCACGCGGGGGTCAGTCCCTTCTCGGGCATGAATCTCATGAGATTTTGAATGGTCTTTGCAGCAGTACGTGGCCGCTTTGTGCGCGGGCGGACCGTCATCGCTGAATGGCGCTCGTTGGTTCAGGTTCAACACTCGCTCCATTGTGTGCACGGACGTTCACCACCGAAGCTTGTGCACGCACGTGCACAAGAGTTATGGTGCACGAACGTGCACATGGTGAGCAGCAGTAGGAGAGGAGTTCGCATGTTTCGCACACCGCGTGAGGCGGGGATCGTCCTCCGGAGCCTCCGTGAGGATGCCGGGCTGTCGCAAGCGGCTCTGGCCGAGCGCGCCGGAGTATCGATGCGGTGGTTGCTGAACTTCGAGAACGGCAAACCGTCGGTGGACATGTCGAAGGTGATGGACGTCTACTCGGCGCTGGGTTACGCGTTCGACGTTGTCGCCGATCCCGCCTTCCCCGCTTCTGGTGACAACGAGGACCCTCGATGACGAACGTGCTCCTGGTCTACATGGATGGCGTCCTCTGCGGGCGTCTGCTGCAATCCGCCGCCGGTGACCTTCGCTTCGTGTACGACGATGACTACCGCTCACGCGCCGACGCGACGCCTATCTCGCTGTCGATGCCGCTCTCCATTGCAGAGCACCGCAGGCGAGCGGTGTTGCCGTATTTCAACGGGCTCATCACCGACAATGCCGCTGCCCGCGAGGCGATCGCTCGTCGATTCGGAGTCGCCGCCGGGAACCCTTTCGCGATCCTCGAGCACACCGGGGAAGACGTGGCCGGAGCCCTGCAAATTGTCCCCGAGGGGCGCGACTCCTCGGATGCGGTGCTGACCCGAGGGCGCTATCGCGAGCTGACCGATACCGAGGTCGCGTCCCAATTGCGGGCGGTGATCGACGAATATCGCGATGGGCGTTCCGCCGCTGCGGTATTGGGAAGGTTCAGCCTCGCCGGCGCACAGCCAAAGACAGCGCTGCTCCGCACCGGCGGCGGAATGTGGGCCGAACCGCTCGAGGCCACCCCGACCACCCACATCCTCAAGCCGACCGCCGGTGGGTTCCGGCGCCTCGACGTCGTGGAACACATGACGATGCGGGCGGCGGCGATCCTCGGACTTCCGGTGGCTGTGAGCGAAGTACACGTGTTCGACAACATTCCCACGATCGTGATCGAACGCTACGATCGGGCGTTTCGCGACGGACAGTGGTGTCGACTCCATCAGGAAGACCTAGGGCAGGCGCTTGCCGTCGCACCGGACAAGAAATATCAGCGCCATGACGGTGGCCCGGGTGTCGGTGATGTCGCGCGCCTATTCCGGGGACTTCCGCGCCCTGCCGAACGAGCGCCAGCGTCGTGGGCGTTCTACCAGGGCCTGATGTTCAACACCGTGATTCAGGGCACCGATGCGCATATCAAGAACTACTCGGTGATGCTTGATCGGACGTCGGTGCGAATGGCGCCACTCTACGATCTCGCGACCTACGCGCCCTATCGCACCCCGGACAGCCCGACATACTCCGCAATGCGGATCGGTAAAGAGTATCGATTCGACGCCATCGGCACGAAGCAATGCCTGGACGCCGCAAGGCAATTGGCGGTTGACCCCGAGCGGGCGATCGGCCTCCTCGATGGGCTGCGTGCCGACGCCCCCGGCGCGTTCGAAGCGGCCCGCGACGAACTGAGTCATGTCGACGTGGCAACCCGGGAATTCGCGACGTCCGTCGTCGACAGTGTGGCGACTCTGCCGCTACTCCGGAGAAACTGACGCCGGCGGTTCCAGGTGCGGTGTTGCCGACGACTACCCGTCGAGCCCGAGAACCTCGCGGGCCTGCGCCATCGGAATCCGTTCCTGCTCCAGCCTGATCGACGGACCGAAGGTCGCTTCGACGAGCGCCTGATAGGTCTGGGCCTCGGCGTCGGTCAGGCGTGGCAGCGATCGGGTGACCTGATGCGGTTCGGTGCCCCAGGAACGTCGATGGGCCAGCAGGGTGTCGGAGTCCATCAGGAACGACTCCGCGTGGCCGATGGTGACGCGGACCCGATCGAGAATGGCGAACCCGTGAGTGTCGAGATCACCCCAGTACCGAATTCGCTTGTCACGCAACCAGGTCAGTGCGCCGATCGCGACGGCCGCGTACCCGCCGCCGAAGAGGACGGCGGCGTCGGGCACGTCGGGGAAGGACAGGTACGTCGCCAGATTCTCGACGATGTAGACGGTCGAGACACGCAGTGGGGTACGGGCGAGGTCGACGGCGCGCACCTCGACGTCGTCGAATCCGGCGATCGGCGAATCGATGTCGTGATCAAGCATCCGGAACCGGATGCGGGTGTCGGCGGTGGCGAATCCGAAGCGGCCGGCGATGCCCGGCTCGGTGGGACGCATCAGGTCGGATTCGACCACCAGCGCCCCGAGTTCGAGCAGGATGCGGTGGTGGGATTCGATGAACTTGGTGTCGATGCCGGGCGCATCGATCTCTCGTAGTCGCCGGCCACTGCCGGCGTTGTCGACGATCCAGCGCAGCGCCACCATCAGCGCGGCGAAGTCGTCGGCGTGGGCGAGTGCCCGATGCGGTTTGTCCGCGACCCAGTCGCGCACCCGGGGAGCCCACGCCGCCGATTCGAGAAGCCGGTCGTGGGTGGCGATCTGACGCGTGGTGCCGAGCAGCCGGGACAGGTCGGCGAGATCGTCCACCCGTACGCGTGCGGGCAGGGTGGTGACCCCGAACCGCCGCCCGCCGACGGTCTTGTCGATGACAGTCAGCGGGTGTTGTCGACGTGCGTTGTGCCACAGTCGAACCCACGCGCCGACATCGTCGAAGCGTTCGCCGAGTTCGCCGACCTTGGGGCCGCGGATCGGCAGGTCGAGCACCTCGAACGGTGCGTGATGTGCGCGGGCGCGCAGGAATTCGCCGCGATCCCACCGGCGACGGAGCCTGCCGACGATGTCGTCGGGGGTCGTCCACTCCGTCATCGGGGCGGTCTCAGTCATCGGGGCGGCCGCATCGCACGCACACCACTCATGCGGTGCCGGTGCCGTCGTCGATGACGGAGATCATCTCCCGGGCACGACGTTGCGCCTGGTATTCCTCGATGGTCAGGCACTGCAGTTGGGAATTGCTGCCGGTGCGGTTCTCCACATAGCCGACCGCCGACACGAACGGTTCGATCGTGTAGATCTTGGTCAGCGGCGTGACGATGAGCAGTTGCAGTCCCAGCCGCTTGAACAGAGACAGGGCATAGCGTGCGGATTCGTCCGAACCGCGACCGAAGGCCTCGTCGATGACGACGAAGCGGAAATCCCGCGACGTCCGCGCACCCCACTTCAGATCGAACTGATACGCCAGGGAGGCCGCGAGGATGGTGTAGGCGAGCTTCTCCTTCTGACCACCTGACTTACCGTCGGAGTCGGTGTAGTTCTCGAACTCGACGTCGGTGTCGGTGAAGCGTTCCGACGCCGCGAAGGTCACCCAGTTGCGCACGTCGGTGACGTGGCGCGTCCACTTGCGGTCGATGTCGGTGTGGCCGTCACGTCCGCGGAATCGCTCCACCAGGGACTTGACGAGCAGGAACTTCTCCTCGGCGTAGTGGTCGTCGGCATCGGCGTCGAAGGAACCGTCGCTGCAGCGGCGGAGTTGGTCGCGGAAGTCGCGGATCTCGGTGTTGGGGGAGGCGTTGACCTCCAGCCGGATATGTCGGCCCGGGTTGTACTGGATACCGGCGAGCGAGTCGTTGATGGTGTCGATCTTCGACGCGATGACATCGACCTGTTTGTTCAGTTGCGCGGAGAAGATGGCGATGTCGCGGATCGCGTTGGTGTTGAGGTAGGTCTTGAATTCGTGCTCGAAACGGGGCAGATCGTCATCGGCGAGTCGGCGGTGCAGGTCCCGGAACTCGCCTGCGGCGCCGATGTCGGCGTCCATCTCGGTGGACACCACCGGATGGTTGCGGAGAAACTCCGACATCTTGTTGACCACCCGGGTGGCGAACAGGCCGGCCCGCGACGCGTGCTGATCGGAGTCGGCGGTGAGCGATGCCGACAGCCGGTTCTCGATGTCGGCGGCCGTCTCCAGCGTCACCGGGGCCTCACCGATGTCGGAGGTGATCACCTCGAAATGCGTTGCGGCATCGGCGTAGCCGTCGTCGTCGAGCAGTGCCTGCGCGGAGGTGCGCCCCGCGCCCGACTGTGTCAGCGCCACCTCGACGCGGGAGATGGTGTCACGCAACCCATCGCGCCGGGAGTTGGTCGAGGCGATGCGTTCGGTGGTGGCATCGATGTCGGCGGTGATCCGGGCGAGTTCGTGGGAGGACTGTTCCAGTTCGGTCTTGCGCGCGGTCAGGGTGGCGATCCGCGCGGCCACCGACCGCCAGTCGACGGTGTCGAACGAGGTGAACACGGTGAGCTTGTCCAGTGCCGCACGGCGTGTGGTCAGGATCTCGACCTGCCGGTTGCGGGCGGTCAGGTCGTCACCGATGCGGTTGAGTTCGGCCTGGATGCGTTGTGCCTCGCTGATCAGCGCGGCTATCTTCTGTTCGTTGCGCCAGCCCAGGACGTAGTTGCGGCGATCGTCGATCCGGTGCGAGTCGTCCTTCTCGTGGCGTCCGCCGCCGGACCGGATCTGGCCGGCCACGGTGACGGCGTACTCCTCGCCGCGGAACCGGTCCATCGTGTCGGCGCAGATGTGCCGGGCGCGTTCGAAGAGCTTGCGTTCCAGCCACCCGTAGAACGGACCGTCCTTGATGTCGAGCTTGTGGACCAGGGCATCCGACGGTGGGGCGGGCTGATCCTGGCGCGGAACACGGTTCGGCACCCGGAAATACACGACACGGCCACCGAGGTGGTGGTCGTTGATCCAGGCGGAGACGTCGTCGTAGTCGTCCTGCGCCACCAGGATCGACAGTCCGAATCCCCGCAGGACGCGTTCGGCCGCGCCCTCCCAGCGGGTTTCGTCGTCCCGGATGCCGATCAGCTCACCGACGAACGGCAGCCCCGACGGCGCGATACCGGTTCCCGCACAGATCATCTCGCGGATTCGCAGGTTGCGATCGGGGATGTTGGAGGTGCGACCGCGCAGACTGGCGATCTCCGCGGCCAGGCGTGCGCCGTCGGTGTCGAACTGCCGGCGGTCGACGCCGAGTTCGGTGATCGCGTTGCGGTGCTCGGAGATGTCGGTGTCGAGACGCTCGACGGTGCCGGCGACCTCGCTGATCCGCTGATCGAACTGCGCTCGATCGCTCACCTCGGGCAGATCGGCGGCCTCGAGCAATCCGGCGAAGGTGGCGTGCGCGCGACTGCGCTCCTCACGCTGCCGTGTCGCCTCGGCGATGCGCTGTTCCAGGGTGGCGATCTCGGTGCCGCCGTGACCGGCCTGCTCGATCTTGAGCTCATCGAGTCGGGAACGCAGATCGGCGAGTGTGGTCTCGACGGTGTCGAGTTCACCGGCGGTGGCCGACAGTCGGGCGCGGTGGGCGTCGATGTCGGCGGTGAACAACTCGACGCGGCGTTCGGCGAAGTAGAAGCGCAACGCCGCGCGACGCGCACGAAGGTCGGCGGCCCGGCGCGAATGATCCTCGTAGCGGTCGTGATCGGCCAGCAGCGGTTCGAGTTCGGCGAGTTGGGTGCGCGCCATGACGACGGCGTCGTGGGCGGCGGTGAGGTCACCGAAATGTTCGACGAGGTTCTCGACCCAGGTGCCGGAGTCGAACGGTTCGAGCATGTGGTCGCGGACGAAGTCGTTGAGGTTGCCCACCGCCTTCATCGACACGGTCTGATGGAAGAGGTCCATGGCCTGCTCGGACCGGATGGCCAACCGACGCCGATAGTCACGACCGTACTCGGGGAAGTGGTCGTGGATTCGGGTCCCGTTGTGTCGGAGCCGCTTCCGCAGGTTCTTGAGGTCGTTGCCGAAATCGGTGAAGTCGGCTTCGATGGCGAGGGCGTGGTCGGTGACGGTGAAGAATCGCTCGGGCTGGCCGTTGTCGCGGCGCGTGGAGAAGACCTGCGCGAGGGTGACCTCCTCGTCGACTCCGGTGTTGGCGAACACCCCGAGGATCACCGAGTAACTCGACGTGCCGCGCAGGGCGACCGGTCGTGAACTGCCGGTGGTCTCGTTGCGTTCGGACTTGTAGTGGCCCAGCACATAGGAGCGCAGGTCGCGCTCCCGGGTGTCGGCGCCGGCGGCCTTGTTGTAGGCCACCCGGTTCGCCGGGAGCAGCAGCGTGGTGAGGGCATCGACCAGCGTCGACTTTCCCGAACCGATGTCGCCGGTGAGCAATCCGTTGCGACCGTCGAGGTTCAGTGTCCAGACGCGGCCGTCGAAGGTGCCCCAGTTGAGCACCTGAAATCTGCGGAGACGAAATCCGGGCAGGGCGTCGTCGGTGCTCTGGAGTTCGGTGGCGGCGAAGAGTCCGGTCATCAGCGTCCCTCCGCCAGGATCTCGGCGTACTCGGCGAGGTGGGCGTCGAGGCCGGCCAACCACTGGGCATCGACGAACGCCTTGATCACGCGGCGGACCTCGAACTTCCCCTCCTGCTTGGGGATTCGTCGGACGAACCCCAGGTCGGCGGCACGCCGCAACGCCGTCTCGACGAGGTCGACGGTGCGTGCCTCGTTGGTGCTCTGCGGCAGCATCGGCGTCATCATCTCCACCATCTGCTCGGTGGACACGATCAGCCGGGGCCCGGAATCGGTCGAGTCGAACTCGGCGAGACGTTTGCGCAGCAGCGCCAGCAGCACGCTGGTGTGCAACGAGAGTTGATGCCGGGGAACGAGTCTCGGGATTCCGAGGTCGGCGAGCTCATCGTCGCTCTTGGACCGCAGGAATGCATAGCCCTCCGATTCGTCGATGAAGACGGTCAGACCCAGGGAGGCGACATAATCGGCGACCTGCGGCGCCAACCCGACGAGATGAGGCCAGATCGTCTCGTGCGCATCGCGATACACCACCCCCTTCATCAGGGCGGTGACGGCCAGCGGGAGGTGCAGGTCGGTGCGGGTGGCGGGTCGGGTCATCGGACTCGTGCTCCGTGGGTGGCGCGGGTGTAGATCACCCTGGGGATGCGGGCGGTGCGGGTGGTGCCGTTCTCGTCGGTCCAGGTCACCAGGTCGGTGGCCGACTCGTCGAAGCTCTTGGCGAAGGTGGTGTCGTCGAGGCTGAGGTAGGTGACGAGTTCGGCGAGGCCCTGACGCAGCGGCGCGGCCGCCACGACGTCGGTGAGAGTGATCTGGTCGGTGCGGCGCAACATCTTCCGGACGCCGTCGATCAACGGTGCGGGATCGACATGGATCTGCTCGTAGAGTGCGTCGGCACTTCCGTCGACCTGCCCGGCGGTGATGCCGCCGCTGTCGACGGCGGCGGTCGCCGGTTTGCGATACAGCGGACGCTCCATCGGGAGCGTGACATCGGGTGCGGTGGCATCGATCTCGTGGGAGAAGTCGGTGACGCGTTCGTCGCGCAGACCGATCGCGGTGGCCTCGATGTTGCGCAGCAGGTCCATGACACGGCGGTTCTCCAGCCAGACCTGGTCGTCGAGGAACCGGCGGAGTTGTTCCGACAGTTGCCGCACCGTGGCCTGTGTCCGGCCACCGGCGTCGAGCCAGTCGTGATGGACGTGGCCGAGTCGCGCATCGATGTCGCGCACACCGTCGACGGTCTGCACCCGACGGATCAGATCGGTCAGCTCGTCGAGGCGGTCGGCCGACAGCAGCAGATCGTAGAAGGCGCCGAAGCTGCGGCCCTGATCGGAATCGCTGATCATGTTGCGGCTGCCGACGATGTCGTCGAGGAGTTCGCCCTTGGTGCCGTTCCAGGTGGCGATCCGTTCGCGCATCTGCCGATCGAGGGCGCGGAAGTTGGCCTCGACCTCCCGGAAGTCGGAGAGCAGAGCGCGGGCGGTATCGGAGAACTGTTGATACCGGTCACTGCGACTGGTCGCATCCAGGAGCCTGATGTCGCCGCGTTCCACGGCGTCGATCTCCGCGTCGATGTCGGCGCGCCGCCGCCGCAACTCGGCGAGGCGTACCTCGGGGTCGGTCTCGGTTCCGTACACGATCTGCCGCAGCAGGTCGAACACGGTGTTCAGCCGGGACTCGGTGCCGACGAATGATCGCACGCGCAGTGCATCGACCCAGGCGACGGCACGTTCCACCGCGGCCGTCGCGTCGTAGTGGGGTTCGTCGCTGTCGGTGATGTAGTACTTGCGCAACCATCCCGATTCCGCCGAGGACCAGTCGTCGAGGTAGGCCTTCGCCGACTTGGGGTGGGTGTCGGCGCCGAGGCGCTGGTTGACGGCGTACAGCTCGTCGTCGAGCAGTCCTGTCAGGTGCGATTCGGAGATCTCACGGACGTTGTCGTCGACGAACACCCGGCCGAGGAACGACAGGATCAGCGGTGCGTTGTCGGCGCGCAGCAGTCGCCAGGCCGCGCTGGTCGCGCGCACCGAGGCGATCTCGTCATACTGCACGAAGCCAGGTTAGACGCCGGGACCGACATCCTCGCGGACGCGGTGCGCGTCGACGAGCAGGTGTCAACGTTTGAGATCCAGTGCTCCGACCGTGATGGTGGCCAGTTCTCGTTCGCCCAGGGCATTCGGGTGGACCGGGACGATCTGTTGATCGGAGATCAGGGGTTCGACCCACCGGCTGCCCACCGGTTGGCAACTGTCATGTCCGACCGACGGTGTCGCGGCATCGACGTAGGTGACGCCGGTCTGACGTGCGGCCCGTTGAATCGAATCGTTCAGTGCCGCTTGGATTCGGTGGGTGTAGGCGACGTCTCCGGTGGCGACGGGGAAGGTCGGGCAGGGCTGGTATCGGGCGGGCATGATCCACGGATAGCCGATCACCGCGACGCGTGCCCGGGGGGCCTTGGCACGGACGGCGGCCATGGCGCGGACCAGCTTCGGGTAGGTCTCGGTGGTGATCTGCGCAATGATGCTGTCGCCGTAGGTGTTCGCGCACGGCGATCCCTGGCCGCCGGTGGTAGCCGCCGCGGCCACGCACTTGGCGACGGTCTCGGCGAAGACCATGCCGTCGTTGCCGCCGATCATGAAGGTCACCAGGTCGGCGTCCGGGGTGACCGCATCGAGTTGCGGTCGCAGGCCCGGATATTGGGCGGCGAAGAAATCGTCGGTCTTCGCGCCGCCGCAACTCGCGTCGGTGAGGTGATATCCGAGCCGGCGGGCGATGAGGTGGGCGTAATTGTGCTCGGACTGCGCGCACAGGGGAGACGTGCCCGGGGCGGTGGGCATCACGCCCGCCCCGGAGGAGTAACTGTCACCGATGTTGACGTAGGTGACCGGTGCCGGGGCGGGTGCGGCGGCGGCAGAACCGGCGCCGACGATCGCGGCCGCGAACCACGCGGATACGACGAGGACCCCCGCTCTGCGCGCGTATGCGAGCAGACTCATACCTCATGTGTAACACGTTCTAGTTTGCGTGGGGTGGGTTTGGTCGGCATCGAGCCCACAAACGCAACGATCGCGGCCGCCCGGGTGGGCGACCGCGATCGAGGACTCGTCGATCAGATCAGCTGTGGTACGGCTCCGCCTTGACCAGGGTCACCTTGACGGTGGCTCCGCTGGGCACGGTGTACTCACGGGTCTCGCCGACCTTGGCGTCGATCAGTGCCGCGCCGAGCGGGGAGCTCGGCGAGTAGGTCTCCAGCGAACCGCCGTTGGCGCCGCCCTCTTCGCGGGTGGCGATCAGGAAGGTCTCCGAATCGGACTCGTCGCCGTCGTAGTAGACGGTCACGACCGAACCGGGCAGTGCCACACCCGACTGGGTGGGTGCCTCGCCGACCTTGGCGTTGTTGAGCAGCTCCTGCAGTTGCCGGATGCGCGCTTCCTGCTGGCCCTGCTCCTCGCGGGCCGCGTGGTAACCGCCGTTCTCCTTGAGATCGCCCTCTTCGCGACGCTCGTTGATCTCGGCGGCAATGACCGGACGATTGGCGATCAGGGAGTCCAACTCGTCCTTGAGACGGTCATGCGACTCCTGGGTCAGCCAGGTCACCTGGGTGTCGGTCATCGGTCACTCCTTTGTGTTGTCCGCGCCCCGGGCGTTGGTTTCAACCGGGACATATGGACTGCTGTAAAACTTGTGTGTGGGACTGTCGTCCGCTCTAAATGCAGCAACACGACCCCTCGCGGAGCCGTGTTTCAATACAGGATAGCAGTGATTGCCATGAGGCGCACATCACGTGTCGGCGGAATGAACCCGTTCCAACGCCTGGGCATACGACGGTTCGGCACGTTTGAGCCAGCCGACCACCAGGTAGGTGATGGGCATGACGACCACCTCGACGAGGGTCTTCCAGACGAATCCGACCGCGGTGTAGTTGATGAAGTCGCCCCAGGTGGAGATGCCGAGGGCGGATGCGGCGACCGAACAGAAGACCAGGGTGTCGGCGAACTCGCCGACGACCGTCGAGCCGATCAGCCGGGCCCACAGGCGACGCTCGCCGGCGCGTTCCTTCATCTTCACCAGCACAAAGGAATTGAGGAACTCACCGGCCAGATATCCGAGCAATCCGGCGAGCAGGAATTGGGGGACCACGCCGGCGACGGTTTCGAAGGATTCCTGGCCGGAATAGAAGGGCGCGGCGGGCAGGTGAATCGTCAGCCAGAAGCAGGCGGAGGCGATCAGCAAGACCACGAATCCGGCCAGGATCACCCGGCGCATGGCGCGGAAGCCGTAGACCTCGCTGATGACGTCGCCGAGCACGTAGGCGAGCGGGAACAGGAAGAACGCGCCGTCGGTGACGAGGCCGTTGAGATGGATCGGGCCGGCGTCGAGATGCAGCCACTGGTCGAACAGCAGCACACCCTTGGTGCCGGTGATGTTGCTGATCAGCATCACCCCGACGAACAGGGCGGTCAGCATCGGCAGATAGGGGCTCGAGACGGTGGCGAAGATCGCCCGCGACTCGCGTGGTTCGGTCTGTGTCACCGGTGCTGCCCCGTCACTGTGGTTATCGGCACTGTGGTTGTCGGTCACTGTGGTGGTAGGTAATTGTGTTCGGCGGTCACTGCGGTTGCTCGGTGAGGTAGGCGGGCACGTCGGTGGTGCACCCGAACACCTCGCCGATCACCGGCGGTTCCGACGTCGCCACGTCGACGCGGTGGCCTTCTTGCACCTCACCGGGGCCGATCAGGACTTCGCGGCGACCGGTCTCCGAGCCGTCCTTGGATCGGGCGCGCACCACGCAGGCGACCGGGCGTGACGGATCGGCGCGGTTGACGGTGAACTGCACGGCCACCGTCGAGGGGTCGAGGATCTCGTAGCCGGTGGCCGATCCGGAGACGTCGGGGTCGGCGAACTTCTGGTAGCCGATGACCGCCAGGACGACGCCGGTGATGACGACGAGCGCCGACAATCCGAGGAACCAGAACCGGCGACTCGACGCCGATTGTGTGACGGGGTACGTCGCCCGCGGCCCACTGTGGGGGCGATCATGCAGGTCGGGGCCCGATGGGCGGCCCCCGTCTGAACTGTTCACGCGTCAATACCTACCATGAGAGGAGTAACGACCCGAAGGCGAGGAACTGTGCCCGAGACCCACACCGCCGGACCCGACGTATCGACGCCGTCGGTTCCCTCGACATCTGGGGCGCGTGGCGGATTCCGTCTGATGGCCGTGCATGCGCACCCCGATGACGAATCGAGCAAGGGGGCGGGTACCTCCGCCAAGTACGCCGCCGAGGGCAATGACGTCCTCATCGTCACCCTCACCGGCGGTGAACGCGGCGACATCCTGAACCCGGCGATGGATCGCCCGGGGGTCAAGGAACGGATGAGCGAGGTCCGCAAGGAGGAGATGGCCAAGGCCGCGGCGGCGCTCGGCGTCGAGCAGATGTGGCTCGGGTTCGTCGACTCCGGGCTTCCCGAGGGCGATCCGCTGCCGCCGCTGCCGGAGGGTTCGTTTGCGACGCTGCCGCTGGAGGTGCCCACCGAGGCGCTGGTCAAGGTGGTCCGGGAGTTCCGCCCGCACGTGATGATCACCTACGACGAGCACGGCGGATATCCGCATCCCGACCACATCATGTGCCACAAGGTGTCGGTCGCCGCCTTCGACGCGGCCGGCGATCCGGAGGCCTATCCGGGAACCGGCGAACCGTGGACGGTGTCCAAGCTGTATTACACGCACGGCTTCATCCGGGATCGGATGGTGCTGTTCTCCGACGAGTTCGAGCGGCACGGCCAGGAAAGCCCCTTCAAGGAGTGGCTGAGCAAATGGGACCCGAGTCGCGGCGACCTGATGGGGCGGGTGACCACCCAGGTCGAATGCGGCAAGTACTTCCCGCAACGTGACGACGCGCTGCGCGCCCACGCCACGCAGATCGATCCGAACGGCATGTTCTTCGCGGTGCCCCTCGAATGGCAGCAACGACTGTGGCCGACCGAGGAATTCGAACTCGCCCAGACGCGGGTGACCACCTCGATCCCGGAGAACGATCTGTTCACCGGCGTCGACGCGACCAGTGAGGTGCCGCGATGACCTCCGCGCTCTACACCACGATCCTGGCCGCGCAGGAACAGCCGCAGGGCCCCGAGTTCGGCAAGGCGTCCCCCCTCGGGCTGCTCATCATCATTCTGCTGCTCGTCGGTACGGCGCTGCTGATCTGGTCGATGAATCGCCAGCTCAAGAAGCTTCCGAAGACCTTCGACACCGATCACCCCGAGGCCGATCAGGCCTTCGATGAGGGAACCGATTTCGACGGCGGCAACGGGCCCGGGTCGGTCGTGGCGCGCGGTGCGGCCGGCGAGCAGGTCGGCAGCGAGAAGGTCGGCACCGAGAAGGTCGTCCCCGGAAAAGTCGTGACCGACAAGGGAATCGGGCGCTCGTCGGAGTCCTGAACTCGCGTGACGTGCCCTCAGTCCTCGGCGCCGACCAGTACCGTGCAGTCGGGCAGCGAAGCGACGAGGCCTTCGTCGAAGGTGGCGAGCACGCCGCCGTGGAGTTGGGCAAGCCGCGCGAGGTAGGCGTCGGTGACCTGACGATGTCCCCGGACATGAGCCAGATCGATGTCGGCGTAGGACGCCGTATCCGGCCAGAAGTCGCAATTCGGTAGTGCCCGCACGGCTGTGAGTACCACCCGTGCCACGCTGGAGTCATGGCCAACCTCCTCGCCGCGTCCACGAGTCCGTATCTGCGCCAGCATGCGCAGAACCCGGTGCACTGGCACGAATGGGGTGACGCCGCGCTCGACGAGGCGCGCCGTCGTGATGTGCCGGTGCTGCTGTCGGTGGGTTACGCCGCGTGCCACTGGTGTCACGTGATGGCGCACGAATCCTTCGAGGACGCCGCGACCGCCGAGCAGATGAACGCCGACTTCGTGTGCGTGAAGGTGGACCGGGAGGAACGTCCCGACATCGACGCGATCTACATGAATGCCACCGTCGCGATGACCGGCCAGGGTGGCTGGCCGATGACGTGTTTCCTGTTGCCCTCGGGGGAGCCGTTCTATTGCGGCACCTACTTCCCGTCGACACCGCGATCGGGGATGCCGTCGTTTCGTCAATTGCTCACGGCGATCACGCAGGCCTGGACCGAACGTCGCGAGGAGGTTCGAGACGTCGGGGCCAAGATCCGTGATCACCTGACTGCCAACGCATCCGCACTGCCCGCGGCGGCAATCCCGGTCGATGACCGGTTGCTGGCCCACGCGGTCACCAGCGCCCTGGGCGACGAGGACCGCGAATCCGGCGGATTCGGTGGTGCACCCAAGTTCCCGCCGTCGGCGCTGCTGGAGGGACTGATCCGCCACAGCGAACGCACCGGGGTACCCGACGCCGCCGACGCCGCGCGTCGCACATGTGAGGTGATGGCGCGCGGCGGCATCTACGATCAAATCGGTGGCGGCTTCGCCCGGTACGCCGTCGACAACGACTGGGTGATACCGCATTTCGAGAAGATGCTCTACGACAATGTGCAGCTGCTGCGGGCCTATGCGCATCTCGCGCGCATCGATGGTGATGCGTTCTCGCTGCGGGTGACCGGTGAGATCGTCGAGTTTCTGGTGCGGGATCTGCGGGTGCCCGGGGGCTTTGCCTCCGCGCTGGATGCCGACGCCGACGGGACCGAGGGGTCGACATACGTGTGGACGCCCGCTCAGTTGGTCGAGGTCCTCGGCGAGACCGATGGGCATTGGGCCGCAGACCTTTTCGGGGTGACCGCGGCGGGCACCTTCGAGCACGGTACGTCGACGCTGCAACTGCGGGCGGACCCCGACGACGCGCCACGCTACGCCGAGATCCGGCGTCGGCTGCTGGAGGTGCGCGCCGGTCGGCCACAACCCGAGCGTGACGACAAGGTCGTCACCGGCTGGAATGCCATGGCGATCACCGCGCTCGTCGAGGCCGGCGCGGGACTGGGCCGCCCCGATTGGGTTGATCTGGCCGCCGAGGTGGCACGCGAGGTGGTCGACGGCCACATCGTCGACGGGGTGCTGCACCGTTCGTCGCTGGGTGGTCGGGTCGGCGCTCCGATCGCCGCGCTGGACGATCATGCCGCGCTGGTCACGGCGCTGCTCGCGCTGTACCAGGTGGCCGGCGAGAAGCAATGGTACGACACCGCATTCGCGGTTCTCGAGGTCACGATCGACACGTTCGCCGACCCGGCGGAACCGGGCAGTTTCTACGACGCGGCCGGTGATGACCTGATCGCCCGCCCACGCGATCCGATCGATGGTGCCACACCGTCGGGTACCTCGTTGATGGCGGAGGCGCTGCTCGTCGCCTCGACACTCGCCCCGGTCGAGGCGGCATCACGCTACACCGAACTTCTCGACGCCACCCTGGCCCGGGGTGCGGTGGTGCTGGCCAAACTGGCCCGCTCGGGCGGCCACTGGCTGGCCGTCGCGGAGGCCGTCGTGGCCGGTCCGCTGCAGATCGCGGTCTCGCAGGCGCAGGGGAGTGCGGGGGAGTTGGCCGCGCGTGCTCGTGCGGTCGCTCCCGGCGGTACGACAATCGTTGCCGGAAAACGCGATTCGAATCCGTTGCTGGCCGACCGCGGGACCGTCGGCGGTGCCGACGCCGCCTACGTGTGCCGCGGTACGGTGTGCGATCTTCCGGTCACCGGCCTCGACGAGCTGACCGTGGAGTCCTTCCGTCGCCCGTGAATCGACGGGGTCTCATGCGCGCGGTGTGAACGGCCGCGGTCACGCAAGCCGGCTGAGCGAATCCAGGCCGTCCTCGTATCCCAGAACCGCTGCCACGCCTCGAACTTCGGGGTCGAACGGATCGGTGCCGAATCCGACGACGGTGCGCTGCGACGGGGTGATCACGGTGGCGGCCCTCAGTACCGCGGCCACCGCCGGTGTGGCGGTCTGCGGATCCTCCGGTACCGGTGCGAGCACCAGCGTCCGCGAATTCGGTTCCGCCAGATCCGCATTGGTGATCGACAGGACGCCGCCGTCGACATAGGTGGCGTCGCCGATGGTCACCGCGGGCCACAATCCGGGTACCGCACAACTCGCGGTGATCGCGTCGACGAGGTTCACCTCATCGGTGGCGGTGAACACCACGCGGCGGCCATCGGCGCGCATCGCGGTGACGGCCAAGGAACTCGGCCAGGTGTCGTCGGTCAGACGGGACTCGATGGCGGCGCGGCGTGCGCCCGGTTCGACGCCCGCCATCGATCGGGACAGCTCGACGAATCTGGCGACCTTGCCGTCGTCGGAGTCGGTGGAGGTGGAGATCTCGACGAAGGATGTCAGGGTGGTGACCACATCGGCCGTCGGTGTCAGTTCGGCGGATCGGCGTGAGCGGCGCACCATGGTGTCGAATTGTGTGGTGGCCGAACCGGATTGCAGGATCGCCGCGGCGGTTGCCGAACCGGCCGAGGTTCCGATGACGCGGTCGGCATCGCGGAGGTGGAAGCCGCCGTCTTCCTCCAGCGCGGCCAGAACCCCGGTGAGCCAGCCGATACCGGCCAGTCCGCCACCGCCGAGGACCACGGTGGTCGGCGAGATCGATTGCGCCATCAGATCGCCGTCGGGGATGCCCACTGTCCGGCCGGGAGCAGTTCGGACAGACGACGGTCTCCCTCCGCGTCGATGAGCAGCGCCGATCCGGCGGGACGCAGGTCGATGCTGGCGCCCTGGGCGATGGGCCAGTGCAGGAACCGGCAGATGAACGACCGGGAGAAGTGGCCGTGCGAGACGATGATCACGTCACGTGAGTCCCACGTCTCCTCGACGTGTGCGACGGCGGCGTCGACGCGTCGGGTCATCTGCTCCACCGATTCGCCGTCGGGCGCGCCCGTCGTCCAGATCGCCCACTCCGGGTCGTGTTCTGCGTGGATCTGGATCCGGGTCAGCCCCTCGTATCGCCCGTAATCCCATTCGGCGAACAATTCGCTGGTTTCGTCGACCGTCAAGCCCGCCAACTCCGCGGTGCGCTGAGCACGGCGTCTCGGGGACGCCATCACGTACGGCTCGACGAGGCCGACGCGGTCGGCGATTCCCCGCAGGCTCGTCGCATCCTGCTCACCCCGCGGCGTGAGATTGATGTCGGTCCGGCCGGTGTGCCGGTCGGTCAACGACCACTCGGTCTGGCCATGACGGATGAGCAGGACTCGACGACGAACACGTTCGGTGGACACGCTCGTCAGCGTAGTCGCACCGCACGTGTCGCGGCGGGAACCCGGCAGCGGGCCATCTACGGGCTCAGGCCTGCAGGGCTTCTGCGAAACGCCCGATCATCCAGTCGATCTCGTCGTGGGTGATCACGATCGGCGGCGCGAAACGGATCGTCGAGCCGTGGGTGTCCTTGGCGAGGACACCGAGGTCCGCCAGTCGCAGGCAGATCTCCTTGCCGGTGCCGAGCGCCGGGTCGATGTCGACGCCCGCCCACAGTCCCTTGCCGCGCACGGCGTGCACGCCCTTGCCGATGAACTCGCGCAGCCGGGTGTGCATGTACTCGCCGAGGTCGGCGGCGCGGGCCTGCCAGGTGCCCTCGGCCAGCATGCGGACGACGGTGTGGCCGACGGCGGCGGCCAGGGGATTGCCGCCGAAGGTCGAGCCGTGCTGTCCGGGATGCAGCACGCCGAGCACATCGGTGTTGGCGACCACCGCCGACACCGGCAGGATGCCGCCCCCGAGGGCCTTGCCGAGGGTGTAGACGTCGGGCACCACATCCCAGTGCTGGCAGGCGAAGGTCTTGCCGGTGCGGCCGAGGCCGGACTGGATCTCGTCGGCGATCATCAGCACGTCGTTGTCGGTGCAGAGTCGACGCACGGTGGGCAGGTAATCGTCCGGCGGCACGATGATGCCGGCCTCACCCTGGATGGGTTCGACGAGCACGGCGACGGTGCGCTCGGTGATCGCGTCGGCCAGCGCGGTGGCGTCGCCGTAGGGCACGCGCACGAAACCCGGTGTGAAGGGCCCGAATCCGCCGCGGGCATCCTCGTCGTCACTGAAGCTGACGATGCTGATGGTGCGGCCGTGGAAGTTGCCGCCGGCGACGATGATCTCGGCCTGCCCGTCGGGCACCCCCTTCACGTCGTAGCCCCACTTGCGGGCGACCTTGAGCGCCGACTCGACGGCCTCGGCGCCGGTGTTCATCGGCAGCACCATGTCCTTGCCGCAGAGGGTGGCCAGCGCCGCGCAGAACGGCTCGAGCTGATCGGACTGGAACGCGCGGCTCGTCAACGTCACCCGACCGAGCTGTTCCATGGCGGCGGCGGTGATCTCGGGATTGCGGTGCCCGAAGTTCACCGCCGAGTACGCGCCCAGGCAGTCGAGGTACCGGCGTCCGTCGACGTCGGTGATCCACGCGCCCTCGGCGGTCGCCGCGGTCACCGGAAGCGGTGAATAGTTGTGGGCCACATGGGGTTCTGCCGTCGCAGAGTGCATCGTTGCCTCCCTCGCATCCGTACCGGCCGCCGACGAACCGGTGTCGGCGAGCCGCATCTCCAGTGTGCAACACTTCACACCGCCGCCGCCCTTGAGCAGCTCGGACAGATCCAGGGGGACCGGTTCGTATCCGGCGTCGCGCAGCAATCCGGCCAGGTGTGGTGCCGCGTCGGTCATCACCACGTGATGTCCGTCGGACACCAGGTTCAGGCCGAGGACCTCGGCATCGGCGGCCGAGGCGATGATGGCGTCGGGGAACAGCTCCTCGAGCAGGTGCCGCGACGATTCGGAGAATGCGGCGGGGTAGTAGGCCACGGTGTTCTCGTCGAGCACGCCGAGGGCGGTGTCGAGGTGGTAGTAGCGCGGGTCGACGAGGTCGAGGGTGATCACCGGCAGCCCGGTGAGGGCGGCGATCTCGGCGTGGGTGTCGGGATGGGTGCGGAAACCGGTGCCGGCCAGGATGCGTTCACCGACGACGAGGAAGTCGCCCTCGCCCTCCTGGACACCACTGGTGCGGTGGACCTCGGTCAGGCCGGCCGTCTGGAACCACGCGGCGTAATGATCGGCCTCGGCGGCACGTTCGGGAAAGGTGAAGCGGGCCGCGATGGCACGGCCGTCGACGACGAGACCACCGTTGGCGGCGTAGACCATGTCGGGCAGCCCCGGCTGCGGATCGACCAGATGCACGGTGTGACCCAGCGACTCATAGGTGGCACGAAGCGTGTTCCATTGGGCGAGTGCGAGTTCGGTGTTCACCGGGATGCTCGGATCCATCCACGGATTGATCGCATAGCTGACCGTGTAGTGGGCCGGCGGGGTCATGGCGTAGGTCCGGGTGCGCGCGGACCGGAGCGAGGGCGCGGAGCAGTAGGGCGTCGTCAGCGTCATAATTCCAGGGTAGAAGCGCCCCTGGATGCAATCAATCACTGTACATTGCGCATTGACGAAACAATTCGTTGTTCAACCGTACGTGAAAGGCGATCCGTTGCGCGGACTCGATGATCTTGATGAGAAGGTGCTGGCATGCCTCACCCGCGACGCCCGCGCGACGTACGCGCAGATCGGCGACGAGGTGGGACTGTCGGCGCCCGCGGTCAAACGGCGGGTCGATCGGCTCCTCGATGACGGGGTGATCAAGGGCTTCACCACCGTCATCGACCCGGCGGCCATGCAATGGACCACCGAGGCCTACGTCCAGGTGTTCTGCCGGGGCAACATCTCGCCCGAGGTGCTCGCCGCGTCCTGGGAACCGATCCAGGAGGTGGTCAGTGCCGCCACCATCACCGGTCAGGCCGATGCGATCCTGCGCTTGATGGCCCGCGACGTCCACCACCTCGAGCAGGCGCTCGAACGGATTCGGCAGGCCGGTGGGGTGGACCGGACCGAGTCGATCATCGTGCTCAGCCACCTCATCGACCGGGGTCATCCCTGATCGGTACCTCGGCCCGGTCGCGCGCCGTTGTGACCGCCGGGCGACGCACGGGGCGTCCCTATACTGGTCGGGTGCCTCGTCCCATGGTCATCGGGGAGACCGAACTCCTTGAAAGTCTGCTCGACGCGTTCGCCGATCTCGGATTCGAGGGCACCAGTGTGCGCGGGATCTGCCGGCACCTCGGGATCAGCCACAATCTGATCCACAGTCGCTACCAATCCAAGGAGGCCGCGTGGTACGCGGCGGTGGATCATGGCTTCGCCCAATTGTTCTCGCTGATGACGATGGAACCCGACGAGGTTCCCGACGACACCATGGAACTGCTGCGGCACGCGATGCACAAGTACGTCGCCGCGACGCTGGCACATCCCGGGCTCGCACGCGTCATCCAAGAGGAGTCGTCACGGCCGGGCCCCCGGTTCGACTACATGCTCGAGCGCTACATCACCCCGACCCGCGAGTTGACGGCGGCGCTACTGCTCGAACTCCAGGAGGCGGGTGTGGTCCGCGAGGGAGCCGTGGAGGCCGTCTACTTCTTCCTCACCACCTGGGGGATCGGCGGACTGGCCAGCGCGGCCCCGGAGATCCGCGGGTCGGCGGCGTTGTCGAGCGAGGACGTCGCGCGATTGGCCGTCGACGTCGTCCTCGACGGTCTGCGTGTCCCGGGTTCCCGAGAAATCGACGTGGATCGCGCCGAATAGATTGACATCTGACAAACAACTCATAGAGTGATCTCAACTACTCTATGGAGGTGCTGTCGTGTCGATCACGATGTCCGACGAGGAAGCCCACACGCCCACGGGTGAGGCCGCATGGCAGGAGAGCTTCTACTTCAACTGGGCCGATCTCGACGGGGAGTCGTTCGGGCTGACCCGGATCGGCTTCAATCCCGCCGACGGCAAGGCCGACGGTCTGCTCATCACCGTGCGCGACGGTCGACTGGAATACGTCTATCCCGCCATCGGGGTACGCGTCGACGACGCCGAACGCACCACCCCGGCACGACGCGGCGTGCGCGTCGGCGCGTTGGGGTACACGATGCGAGAACCGTTGACCCGCTGGCACATCGACCTCGCCGGCCGCACCCGCGTCGATCTCTCCTTCACCGCGCTCGGACCACCGCACGATTACTCGCCGGCCGGTGCCGACACCAACGACGCCGCACCCTCGGGTGCGCACCACTTCGAGCAGTTCGGTGCGGTGACCGGACACATCACCGTCAACGGCCGCGAACACCGGGTCGACGCGTTCGGGCAGCGGGACAAGTCCTGGGGAGTGCGCGAATGGGGCGCCATCCGCGGTTGGGAGTGGCTCACCGGGCACTTCGGTCCGGACCTGGCGTTCAACGTCACCCTGTCGCTGGTCCCCGGTCAGGACGGGCCGTCGGGCTTCCTGTTCCGGGACGGCGAGAACGTCGCGGTGACCGACGCCTCGGTCGACTACACGTGGGGCCGGACCCCGCACGTCCCCGCTGCCGCCGACATCCGGTTGTGCGACGAGCGCGGGGACGTCCACCACATCCACGCCACCGCGCTGGCCCAGGTCCCGCTGGTGAAGAAGGGTTTGTTCCTGCAGGAAACCCACGCCCGATTCGAGATGCAGATCGACGGCGTCACCCGCACCGGCGCCGGCGTGCTCGAGCACGCATGGCACGCCGGAACCGGAGCCGCGCTGCGCCGGCTGCCCGACCTCGCCCCGGTCCTGGCCCGTTCGATCATGGGCCGGATTCGATGATCGCCCGCGTCACCGCCGAATCGCACTGGCGTATCGACGACGTCGGCGGCAAGACCCTGGGATTGGTCCGGCTGCTGCGCGCCGGGCTGCCCGTCCCGGACGCCTGGGTGATCCCGGCGAGCGATTCCCGCGACGAGGTGGCCCGCCGGCGCTGTCTCGATGCGCTGACCCGGTGGTGGCGCGACATCGCGTCGGTGTGGCCCGAATCCCGTTGGGCGGTGCGCTCATCGGCGGTCGCCGAGGATCTCGACGGTGCCTCGTTCGCGGGGGTGTACGAGACCGTGCTCGGCGTCGGCTCACCCGAGGAACTCGCCGCCGCGGTCCGCCGCTGCTGGGATGCGCACGCCGCGGACCGCGCCGAGGTCTACCGCGGCGAGCGCGACATCGACGCCGCCGGCGGCATCGCCCTCGTCGTGCAGCGGATGCTGATGCCCGACGCCGCCGGAGTCATGCTCACCGCCAATCCGCACCGGCCCTTCGCCGACGAGATCGTCATCGACGCGGCATGGGGATTGGGGGAGTCCGTCGTCTCCGGCATCGTCGACCCCGACCACATCGTTCTGCAGCGATCCGATGGCAGTGTCCGGCACCGGCGGATCGCCAGCAAAGAGGTCGAGACGGTGTACTCCGACGGTCTGCAGACCCGCCCGGTGGCGGAGTCCCGGCGCACCCGGCCGGCTCTCGACGAGGCGGGAATCGCTGCGCTGTATGCGATCTCGCGTACCGTGGGCACGCGGATCGGCCAAGCCCGCGACATCGAATGGGCGGTCTGCGACGGTCAGGTCTACGTGCTGCAGGATCGTCCGATGACGGCGATCCCGAGTGTCGATCCCACCACGGTCTTCTCGCGCCGCTGGGGCGATGAATACAAATCCGAGTACTCGCTGCCGTTGTCGTCCGCGGTGATCAACTCGTGGATGGACATCCCGCTCTTCGTCGAACTGCCGCGTCTGCAGAAGCGGGCCGACCTCGCGGCGCGGGAACCGTTCATCCTGTTCAACGGCTACATGTACATGGACGGAGACTACGCCGTCGGCATGGCCCGTTCGTTGCCGAAAGGGATGCGCGAGGGTGTCTTCTCGGCGTGGTTCACCCCGATGTGGTTGCGCCACATCGAATCCGCGGACTGGAGTCCGCGGCTGACACTGGAGATCGCGCGCTCGTTCCGCCGGGATCGTGACCGCGCGGGCCAGCACGCCAACCTCGCCGGGATGCGCCACCACGGTGAGCGGGTCGAAAGCGTCGTCGCGCCCCTGCTCACCCAGGACTATCGGGCCCTGGACTCGACGGAGTGGCGTCGGCAATACGATGAACTCGAGTCGATGGGTGTCGAGCATTTCCGCTTGCTGCGCTGGGGTATGGGGATGCACAACACGATGCTGCACCGGCTGTTGCCGCAACTGCTGGCGGCGTGGGTGGGCGACGACGACGGTCGGCTCTACACCGACCTGATCAGCGGTCTGCCCGGCACCCGCACCGCACAGATCAACCGGGAGATCTACCAACTGGCCCGGACGGCGTTGCGTGACAGCGAGTTCGCCGCGCAGATCGGTACCACCGAGGACTGGGCGGCACTGCGCCGCGACACCGACGACCACTCGTTCTGGACACGTTTCGACGCCTTTCTCGCCCGTCACGGGCACCGTGCGGACAGCCGTGATGTGGCCGCACTCCGGTGGCGGGAACAGCCCGAGGTGATCTTCGGTTTCGTGCGCGCCCAGGTCCTCGGCGGTGCGGCCGATCCCGACGTCGGCGAATCGCGGGCCGCTGCGCTTCGCGCCGAGGCGATGTCGACGGTGCTGGGCCGGGCCGGGCGTGGACCCTTGGGACGGATCCGCACCGGCATCCTCGAGTGGGCGATCCGGTGGACGCAGGAATTCACCGTGTATCGCGAGAATCAGCGGTACCTGCTGGATTACCTTCTCGCACATGCCCGGTCGTTGATCCTGGCGCGGGCGTACGATCTCGTCGAGGCCGGCGTGATCGCCGACGCCGACGACGTGTTCCTGCTGACCGACACCGAATGGTGGGGTGCGTTGTCGCGGTGGGAGGGCGTGGGTGTGCCGATCGACCCCGAGCAACTCGAGCGTCGACGGCAGAACTACCTCACCTACCGCAATCGGCTACCGGCCACCTACCTGTTCGACGACGTCGAAACCGAGGGGGAGATCGCCGAGGGGGACGCGCCCACCGACGACGACACCGACGGGCTGGTGGGTGTCGCGGCCGCGCGCGGTGTGGCCACCGGACCGACCCGCGCGGTCACCGACATCACCGAGCTCGCCGACGTCCGGGCCGGTGACATCCTGGTCGCCAAGAACATCGATCCGGGGTGGACCGCGGTCTTCCCGCTCCTCGGCGGGCTCATCACCGAAACCGGTGGCGTGTTGAGTCACGGCGCGATCCTGGCCCGCGAATACGGGATACCCACCGTCACCGGCATCCCGCACGCCGTCTCGAGGTTCGCGGCCGAGACCGTGGTCGAGGTCGACGGGGGACGCGGGGTCGTCACCGTCGTCGAGGACCCGATCACCGATGTCATCGCGGGTGTGCCCGATGGTGGGCGGGAGGCGTCCGCGGTCGTCTGATGTGGTGGGACCCGCCCCGGGTGTCTTTGGGCACCCGGGCGGGGCCGTGGTATCGTCGCTGACGTGATCAGCACCGTGCGCGCCTATTGGCGTTTCTTTATCGAGGCTCCGGGTGAGCCTGCGATGAAGCGCTGACCGCGTCGCACAACCTCAACCCGGAGCCCCGAGCAGTGACCATCAGGTCGCTGCTCTTGTCATGTCAAGGGCTTTCCGGCGAGATCGAGGCGGGCGGGCCCGAGATCCACGACAGGCCCCCACCGCGAAAGGCACCCACGTGACCACCCTCGGAGATCTGCCCCGAACATCGGCATCGACGATCGCTGCCGAATCCACCTCGGACCGCAGGATCAAAGCGTTCCGGGCCATTCCCTCGCCCGACAGCATCCGCACCGAACTGCCGCTGACCCCCCGTCGGGCGCTGGCCGTGCAGCGTGATCGCGACGAGATCGCCGCGATCCTCGCCGGCACCGACGACCGCCTGCTCGTCGTCGTCGGGCCGTGTTCGGTGCACGATCCGATCGCCGCCCTCGATTACGCCCGACGGCTCGCACCGCTCGCGCAGCGTTACGCCGAGAAGCTCAAGATCGTCATGCGGGTGTACTTCGAGAAGCCGCGCACCACGGTCGGCTGGAAGGGCCTGATCAACGATCCCGGGATGGACGAGACCTACGACGTCGAGCGGGGCCTGCGCACCGCGCGCTCGTTGCTGCTCGACATCATCGACCTCGGACTCCCGGTGGGATGCGAATTCCTCGAACCGACCAGCCCCCAGTACATCGCGGACGCGGTGGCGTGGGGAGCCATCGGTGCCCGCACCACCGAGTCGCAGGTGCACCGGCAGTTGGCGTCGGGTCTGTCGATGCCGATCGGTTTCAAGAACGGCACCGACGGCAATGTGCAGGTGGCCATCGACGGTGTGAAAGCGGCTGCTGCACAGCATGTCTTCTTCGGCGTCGACGACTTCGGGCACGGCGCGCTGGTGGAATCGGCGGGCAACGCCGACTGCCACATCATCCTGCGCGGCGGAACCCACGGGCCGAACTTCGACGACGACTCGGTCACCACCGCGGTCGCCGCGCTGGCGCAGGCCGGTCTGCCGGCGCGCGTGATGATCGATGCGAGCCATGCCAATTCGGGTAAGGACCACGTCCGTCAGGCCGAGGTCGCCCGCGAGATCGCGGCGTCGGTCCGCGCGCGACGCGCGGCAGGCCAGGAGTCGCAGATCAGCGGTGTGATGCTGGAAAGCTTCATCGAGGCGGGCGCGCAGTCACCCGACGCCACGCCGCTGGTGTACGGCAAGTCGGTCACCGACAAATGCATGGACTGGGAGGTCAGCGCCGCGGTGCTGGCGGAGCTGGCTCAGGCCTGATCATGGTGGCGCCCACGCCGATCGGCTGACCCGACCTCAGATCACGTCGATGTCGGGCCGTCCGTCGGGGATGGTGACGAGCGCGCGACGATGCAGCGGCGCGCCCCGATCGCCGATCGTCGGGGTGACGCGGAATTCGGCCTGCCACTGTGCGTGGGTGATCCGGTGCAGCACATACCCGCGTTGGGAACTGCCGAAGTGGATGTGCGGTGACCCGGCTTTGAGTGCGCGGTCCTGGTCGTCGCTGTCCTGCCCGTCGCCGCCCGAGGCGATCGAGGTGCCGGCGAGTTCGACCCCGACGGTGGGGGACGGGCGGGTGTAGGTGGATCGCAACTCCGACACGATGTTTCGGTGGATGTCGCCGACGATGGACACGAGGTTTCCCACCCTGCGCTGGCGGGCGCCATCGAGGATTCGGGCGCGCGACGCCTCGTATCCGCTCCACCCGTCCATGCTGGCGGCGCGAATTCCGTTGTCGTCGTGGGCCAGATCGGCGATCGGCGTTTGATGCGCGAGCACATTCCAGCGAGCCCGGCTCGCGGATAGCCCGTCGAGAATCCAGTGTTCCTGTGCCGCACCGGTGATGGTGCGACGTGTGTCGGCGGTGGCGGCGTTCTGGCCGGTGTCGTTGTCGCCGTTGACCTGATCGCTGCGGTAGGTCCGGGTGTCGAGCACGCTGACGGTGGCGAGGTCACCGAAGACGAATCGGCGGTAGGCGCGAAAACCGTTGCCGGGCGCGGAGACCCGGGTGGGTGTGTTCTCCCACCAGGCTCGGATCGCCTGGGCGTGACGGGTCACGAACTTCGGTATCGGCTGATCGTCCTCGGGGATGTCGCCGGCCCAGTTGTTGTCCACCTCGTGGTCGTCGAAGATCGTGATGAACGGGCTGGTGGCGTGTGCGCGTTGCAGATCGGCGTCGAGTTTGTAGAGCGCGTACCGGTCGCGGTAGTCGTCGAGGGTCGCACACTCCCGATGCGCGGAGGCCGGCATGGCCGTCGTCGCGCGGGCACCGCCATCGGGCGGGATGGGCTTCTCGTAGATGTAGTCGCCGAGGTGCGCGATCACGTCGGGTGCGGTGGCTGCCATGTCGGCGAAGGCATTGTAGAAGCCGTCGGCCCAGGACTGGCACGAGGCCATCGCGACGGTCAGTTGCCCCGTCGGTGATCCCGCGGCCGGTGCGGTGCGGGTGCGTCCGATTCGTGACGTCTCACCGAGCGCCCGGAATCGGTAGAAGTAGTCGGTCGCGGGAGCGAGTCCGCGGACGTCGACGTGCACACTGTGACCGCCGCGCGCGGTGGCCGTCGCCGTGCCGCGTCGCAGCACGATCCGCATGCCCTCGTCGGCGGCGAGTTCCCAGTCGACCCGATGCGACGCCGCGCCCATGCCGCCGGCGCGGGCCAGGGGATCGACGGCGAGGCGGGTCCAGAGCACGATGCCGTCGGGGAGGGGATCGCCGGAGGCCACACCGAGGGTGAACGGATTCCCGCCGGCGCGTGGTGCGGGCGCCGACGCCGCGTCGGTGGCGAAGAGGGTCGGTGCGGTGGCGAGTCCGGCGGCGACACCGGTCCAGGTGAGGAATCGGCGACGGGTGAGGCCGCCACGGACCACCTTGTCGGGTCCCACGCGCAGGGTCGAGAGTTGTGCACCGGGCATGCGGCTCAGCCGACCAGTGCCGGATGACGCCGAATCGGCCCACCGTCAACCGTGGGGTGAGGACGAGGTGAAGACGCGTGTCGGCGTCAGGTTGGCTGTCAGATCTGCCGTCAGATCGCGTAGGCCAGCACCAGCCACACCGCGATGTAGTGCAGCAGCGCGGCGACGGCGGTGCAGGCGTGGAAGACCTCGTGGTGCCCGAAATGTGTCGGCCACGGATTGGGCCAGCGGGCGGCGTAGAGGATGCCGCCGACGGTGTAGAAAATGCCACCCAGGGCGAGCAGGACGATGACGGTGATGCTCGTGTGGGCCACCAGGGTCGGTGCGACGGCGACGATCACCCAGCCGAGCAGGACGTAGAGCGAAACCCCGAGCCATCGGGGAGCGGCCGGCCAGGCGAGTTTGAGGACGACGCCGCTCAGTGCCCCGGCCCAGACGATCCCGAGGACCCACCATCGGGCCGGGGACGGCAGGCCGACCGCGCAGAACGGGGTGTAGGTGCCGGCGATGAACAGGAAGATCATCGAGTGGTCGGCGCGTTTCATGCGGATCTGCGCGCGCGGGGTCTTCCACGGGATGCGGTGATAGCTCGCCGAGACCGCGAAGACACCGAACACGGTGAGCGCGTAGATGGCGCAGGCCAGTGCCGCGCCGGTACCGCGCAGAAAGGCCGCACCGACGATCACGGCGACACCGCAGATCGCGGCGACGTAGGCCGAGTACTGGTGGATGACGCCGCGTAACCGTGGTCGGTCGGCGAGGTGTGGCGGCAGCATCGAGGTCACGAAACCTACGGTACCGTAACTTAGTGGGCGGACGGGATGATCTGTCGATCACCACCACGCTGTCCGGTGCGCGTGGTCACCGTGGTGGGAGTGGTTCGGAACCGTTGTACCTGCGCAGCAGTGCGGCGAACTGCTCGATGTCGTGCGTCGGCCAATCGGTCAATCGCGAGGCGATCTCGACGCCGCTGCGGTGTCGGATCTGATCGAGGACATCGCGTGCAGAGTCGGTGATCTCCAGCGCCTGCGTGCGCGGCGACTCGCGATTGTCACTGCGGGTGAGCAGTTCGCGGCGTCGTAACTCGCCCAGTTGTCTACTCGCCGTGGACTTGTCGATATGGGCGGCGCGCGCGAGGTCGGAGGCGCTGATGCCAGGGTTGTCGGCGACCAGGCTGAGCAGCGAGTACTCCACGAAGGTCAACCCGGCATCGCCGTAGATTTCCCGAGCCCCGTTCCGGAGGCGCCGGGATAGGGTCACCAGTTCGTGGGCGACCTGCTCGGCGGTCGTCGATTGCGGCTCGGCATCCATGGTTGTATTCTACAACTCAACGGAGTTGCATAATGCAACTCTGCTGACCTCTGGAGGAGAGCGACATGTCCGCTGCGCCCACGCCGCCGCTGCCGATCAAGACGATCGCGTCGCATGTGGCGGTGCCGTTCGTGATCGGCATCGTCATGGCCCTGTGTTATCTCGGCGGGTTCCACAAGCCCGATCCGCAGGGCCTTCGCATCGATGTGGTCGGGTCGGGTATGCAGACCGCGGTGACGGCGCAGCAGTTGCAGGAGAAACTCGGTGACAAGGTGTCCGTGCGCACCGTCGACAGTGTGGATGCGGCGCGCGACGCGATCGAACGGCGCGAGATCGTTGCCGCGTTCGTTCCGGACCGGCCGACCGCGCAGCTGATGGTGTCGACGGCGGCGGGCGACCCGACGGCCGTCACCGTCGAACGCATCTTCTCCGCCATCACCATCGCCCGTGACCAGCCGCTACGGATCGTCGACGTGGTGCCCGTCGATGCCACCCGTGATCCGTCCGGGCAGAGCATTTTCTTCTTCCTGGTGGCGTTGACGGTCGGGTCGTACGGCACGGGTATCGCCATCGCGGTGGCCGCGGGCGGCCGCGACATACGGGTCCGCGCGGGGATCGCCGTCGTGGCATCGGTGCTGGTGGCGGCGGTGATCTCGGCGATCGCGGTGTGGGGATTCGACGCGCTGCCCGGCGCCGAGTGGGAGATGTTCGGGTTGGCGATTCCGTATGCCCTGGCCACCATGCTCTTCGCGGTCGGGTTGCATCCGCTGATCGGGCGTTTCACGACGCTGGCGATGGTGACGATCTTCGTCGGACTGAACTTCACCAGTTCGGGCGGCGTGTTCCCGCCGCAGTTGCAGCCCCGGTTCTTCGGGGTGCTGCACGACTTCTGGATCGGTGCCGGCTTCCAGGAATCGGCTCGTGATCTCGCGTATTTCCCGCAGGTCGGCGTGGGCGGTGAGGTCGCCAAGATCATCGGCTGGCTGATCGCTGGGGTGGCGCTGGTCGGCGTGGCCGCGGCCGTGGAGCGTCGTCGGTATCCAGAGGTCGCCGCGCCCGGGGGTTCGGCCGGTCGGCACGAGCGTGCCGCACTGTCGCCGGCCGCCGAGGAGGAACTCGCCGAGGACGTAGTTGCCTGAGCGTGGCGGCGGTGTCAGCGTCGAGCGCTAATCTGGTCGCGATGAAACTGCTTCCCGATCGTCTGCGCGGACCGATGCTCAGCGTCTACGAGCGGCGGCTGGTCCAACTCATGGACACCACCCGGCTGCCGCAGCACGTCGCGATCATCTGTGACGGCAATCGGCGCTGGGCGCGTGAGGCCGGATTCGAGGATGTCAGTCACGGTCACCGGGTCGGGGCCCGGCGCATCGCCGACATGCTGGGCTGGTGTTCGGAACTCGACATCGAGACCGTCACCATCTACCTGCTGTCGACGGAGAACCTGCAACGCGAATCCGAGGAACTCGACGCCCTGATGGAGATCGTGCCCGACATCGTCGACGAGATCTCCGGGCCCGTCGGCGACGGGGCCGACGATGACGTCCCGGCCGGAGACTGGCGCGTTCGCATCGTCGGCACTCTCGATCAGTTGCCCGGGGCGGTGGCCGAGCGGTTGCGTGCGGCGTCGGAGCGGACGCAGGGACGTACCGGAATGAACGTCAACGTGGCCGTCGGGTACGGCGGGCGTCAGGAGATCGTCGACGCGGTGCGGGCGTTGTTGACCGATGCCGCCGATGCCGGTGCCACCCCGCAGGAGATGATCGGCGCGGTCACTGTCGAGGGGATCGATCGCAATCTCTATACGAAGGGGCAGCCCGATCCGGATCTGGTGATCCGGACCTCGGGGGAGCAGCGGTTGTCCGGTTTTCTGTTGTGGCAGAGCGCGTATTCGGAGATCTGGTTTACCGACGCGTACTGGCCGGAGTTTCGGCGGGTGGATTTCCTTCGCGCACTTCGTGATTACGCGGCGAGGAGTCGTCGGTTCGGGAAGTGAGTTTGGCTCCGGTCGGAATTGAGGTCACGCAGAGGCGTGACGCCAGGTGATGTCGTTTCACTCGAGCGGGCCGGGCGGGCTGCCATTCGTGATGAGTTCGGTCAGTGCGTTGACGTCGGTGTCGAATGTCGATGCGGCCGGGGTACCGAATCCGACGAGGATGCCACCCCCGGGGTTGCCGTCCCGGTCGATGACCGCCGGTGCATCGGGATGGCGGAGCGAGTCGAGGCCCACGAGCGAGAAACCGCGGTCCCACCCGGCGTTCAGCACCCGGCTCTCGGCGTCGTGACCCATTCCGACGACGGCGTGCAGGCCCGCCGGAATTCCGCCGACGGTGATGCCTTGTTCGGCCAAACGGGTGATCAGCGTGTCACGGCGGCGACGATAGAATTGCCTGCTGCGTCGGATGTGCTTGTCGTAAGCCCCCGTGGCGATCATGTCGGCCAACACCAGCTGATCGACGACGCTCGCATCGGGTTCGCGAATTCCCTTGGCCCACATGACCGTGTCCACCAGGCGAGGCGGCAAGACGATCCATCCGATCCGCACCGCGGGGGACAGGCTCTTACTGACCGAGCCGACGTAGATCACCTGTTCCGGCGCGAGCCCCTGCAGGGCGCCGACGGGTTCGCGGTCGTAACGGAGCTCGCCGTCGTAGTCGTCCTCGATGATCAGTGCATCGCTGCGGCGTGCCCACTCGATCACCTGGCGGCGGCGGTCGGGTTCCAGCGCAACGCCCAGGGGAAACTGGTGGCTCGGTGTGAGAAGAACGGCGGAGACATCCCGGTCGACGAGATCCTCGACGACGGCGCCGTGATGATCCACAGGGATGGGCTCGATCGAAACCCCTTGACGCGCAATGACGTCGCGGTGGAACGGTAGTCCGTAACCTTCGACCGCGATGCGTCGGCCGAGGACGGTGCGTCCGAGAAGCTCGAGCGCACTCATCACCGAGGTGGTCAGCACGATGCGGTCCGGCGTGGTGCGGACCCCGCGGGCCCGGGACAGATAGTGCGCGAGTTCGGTTCGTAGGCGTTCGCTGCCGTTCGGTGGTGACGGCCCGAACACTGCATCGGGTGCCTCGGCGAGCGCACGGCGGGTCGCGGCCACCCATTCGGCTCGCGGAAACAACGACGCGTTGGGCTGACCCAGTGAGAAGTCGTGTCTGACACTGGCGGTAGCCGATGGAACGTGGCTTCCGGGGCTTTCCACCGAACGGGCGGCCCCGGCAGCCACTGTGGTCCCCGATCCCTGTCGTGCGATCAGGCGCCCCTCGGCGACGAGTTCGTTGTACACCGCGGTCACCGTGCCGCGCGACAGGCCGACGTCGGCGGCCAGCGACCGATACGGAGGCAACGTCGTGCCGGCCGGGAGTCGGCCGTCGGCGATGGCATCGCGCAGCGCATCGGCGAGTCGGCGCCGCAACTGGGCGCCTCGACCGCGTGCCGTCGTGGACGGATCCGGCTGCAGGTCCAGGAACAGATCGGTGCCCAGCCGTGCCGCCAGCTCGTCCCACGGATCGGGCCCGCGAATGGCCTGTTGATCTGTCACCGAATTGACCCTCGATTCTGATGCACTCCGACGGTACCCGGATCGACGATAGTCCGCCGGTGAGGGGTGTTGTCGAACAACGAGAACCACGTGGGACGGGCGAAACCTGAGGGAAGAATGGTTCGTCCCCGGGGTTCGTGATCGTCCGTGGGAATTGCTGGGGGACGAATCTGTCAGTGGGGGAGGAGTTCTCGGCGCGGCAATCTGGCCGACCGGGTTGTGCACAGCCTGATCTGGTGCGGATGCCGCTTGATCCGTTTTGTCGGTGGTCGGGTATAGCGTGGGGGTCAGAGGGTTGGAGATGGTTCCGGCGGCGTGATCTCCGGGATCGGATTCGACTGTGAGCGAATGGTTATCCGGTTCTGCTGACTGCGTGGGAGGGGGTGGTGTCGGTGTTCACCTATGACGTCGATGCCGATCTCGCGCGGGTGCGGTCGATGTCGTTGGCCGAGTGTGGGGAGCAGGCGCGGTTGGCGTTGATGCGGTCGCGTCGTGAGGAAGCGCGAGTGGTGTTGTTGGCCGGGGAGATCGGTCGGCGTTCCTATGAGGAGGCCCTTGCCGGGTTGCCGGGGTTGCGGCAGATGGTGGTGCGGGATCGGGCGGTGAAGGCGGCGGTGGGGGATGTGTCGTTGGCGTTGGGGATCACGCGGTCCAGGGCGCGGCAGTGGATGAATCTCGAGGATCTGTTGCTGGATTTCCCGAAGATCCGGGTGGCGTTCTTGGAGGGGCAGTATTCGACGCATCGGGTGAGGATTCTGGTGCAGGCGGCTGAGCGTGCGGCGATGAACGCCAAGCCCGAGCCGAGCACCGGAGGTGGGGACAGTGCTGGTGGTGAGGACGGCACCGGCGGTGACGGCAGCACGTGTGATGGTGATGGTGTGCCGCAACCGGATTCCGATGGTGCGCAGGGTCAGACCAACGACGACGCCGCCGACGGTGATGCCGGCGAGGCTGATCGTGTCGACGGCGGTGATGCCGATCGTGACGCGGAGGTGGATGCCGAGGGTCGTGGCGTCGACGGAGATGACGCCGATCCCGACGCCGATCCCGATGCCGATGAGACTGACGCCGAGCGGCCGTCGTTTGAGGATATTGCGTTGGAGTTGGGTGCGCGGGATACCGCTGATTCGGTGTTGCGTGACGATCTGGATGACGCGTTGATCGCTGATGACGCGGATCGGGCGACGCGGTCGCGGGAGGAGTTCGAGCAGGACTGGGCGGATGTGATCGTCCGGAATGATATCGATGGTCACGCCACGATTGCTGCGTGTGTGCTGGCGCAGGATGGGATTTATCTGCGGGAGCGGATGGCGAAGTTGATTGCGCGGCGGGTGTGTCAGCATGATCCGCGGTGGGTGGGGTTGTTGCGGACGGTCGCGTTCGGTGAGTTGCTCGGCGCGCCGGGGGTGCGGTTGGGGTGTCAGTGCGGGTTGGATAATTGCCCTGCTCCGGCCGCTCGTCGGCAGCGACGGCACGAGGCCAAGGCGGCTGCGGGCCGCGCTGCGGGCAAGTCCACGCCGTCCGAGTCCTCGCCGACCCCGGCATCCGAGCCGGTCCAGGATTCCCCGCCGATCTCGTCTGAATCTGGCCCGTTCGAGTCCGCGCCGTCGGAGTCCGAGCCTGTCACGTCCGAGTCCTCGACCGAGGTGGTGGTGTTCGGCGAGGCGTCGTTCACGGTGTCCGGTCCCGACGAGGTGCTCGCTCCGAGACATGATGATGCCGAGGAGTACCTGCCCGACGAGGACACCGCGCCCGAGCCCGATGACCTGCACGCTCATCACGACCTGCAGTGGGACCCCGATGACGATCGTAATGTCAACGGCGACCACGACATCAACGACACCGATGGCGACAGCGACGACCACGAAGCCCAGACCGGCGGCATGGACGCCGCAGGCGCGTCGACGGCGGTGGTGCCGGTCGACACCTCTCCGGTGCCCGTGATGGCGGTGACCTCCCCGATCGTGCCGGCCCCGCCGGTATCGGGGGAGGTCGTGCCGGTGACCCCGGCGCAGCCGCCGGCGTTTCTGCTGGTGCGTGATGCGAGTGGGCAGATCCCGGACCGGTTGCACGGGTACGGGGCGATCGATCCGGTCCAGGCCGAACATGTCGCAGCCCATGCGCGGGTGATCTGGGTGCCCGATCACGCCCGACCGGCCCTGCAGCGCTTACAGAAGGTGGTGGATCGGGCGCAGGCGCCGCCGGTGGATCCGACCGGTCATGGTGGCTACACCACACCGCCGCCGGGGGCGTTGACCTATGCCCCGCCGCAGCGGATACGTGATGAGATCTTGTCCACCGACCTGTGGTGTCGGTACCCGTTCTGCGGGATGCCCGCACACCTCTGCGAACTCGATCACCTGGTCGCGTTCCTCCATGCCAACCCCGCCGAGGGTGGCTGGACCGTGGTGGAAAACCTTGCGCCCCTGTGCAAACCGGACCATCACCGCAAGCACGTCGGGCATTGGCGTGGCGTCATGCACCTCGACCGGTCCATCACCTGGACCAACATCCACACCGGACAAATCCTCATCACCTACCCCAGGTGATCGCGGGGCAAGGGAGGGTGGCACGTTCGGCGGGCCGTGGTCGGTACTCCTGCACATTGGCACCGCCGCACAATTGGCACAGATATCTACACCCGGATTGCACTGCATTTCCGATGCAATCAGTCGGTACCGTCGAACTACGCCACTGTGGCGGAGGATCACACAAGGAGGCAGTGATGAAGGTTGTGGTGTTGGGGGCCAGCGGGATGATCGGACGTCATCTCGTCGGGGAACTCGCTGCGAAGGAAGTCGATACCGTTGCGGCGCAACGGTCGTCAGGTGTCGATGCCTACTCCGGAAGTGGACTCGAGGCTGCCTTCGCCGGCGCCGATGCCGTGGTGGACGCGACCAACGTCACCACCACCCGAGCCAAGGTCGCCCTCGACTTCTTCGGCACAGTCGCCGCCAACGTGTCGGCGGCCGCACGTTCTGCCGGGGTGTCACGCGTGGTCTGCCTGTCCATCATCAACGCCGCCAACCCCGAGGTGAACGCCAAGTTCGGCTACTACCAGGGAAAAGGCGAGCAGGAGAAGGTGTATCGCGAGCGCCTCGACGCCGAGACGCTGACCGTGGTCCGATCGGCCCAGTGGTATGAGCTGGCGGGACAGATGATCGAACGCACCCGGTTCGGGCCCGTCGCCGTCGTTCCGCACATGCTCAGCCGCCCACTGGCGGCCGCGGACGCCGCACGGGTCCTCGCCGACGCCGTCACGGCGCCCACCGCCGGCGACGTCGAGGTTGCCGGGCCGGCGGAAATGGATATGGTCGACGTCGCCAAATCCTATGCGCGGCACGAAGGTAACCCGCGGTGGGTGATGGGGGTCAACATCGGCGGGTCCGCCATGCGCAGCGGTGGACTGCTGCCGCACGGAGACTACGAGACGGCGTCGACGACGTTCGGAGACTGGCTGGAGCATCAGACCACCGACGGGGCCCGACGATGACCCCAGCGACGACGACCCCACCGACGATGACCGCACCCGACGGTGTCCGGTACTGGTTGCCCGGAGAGAACCCGGACATCTACAAGGCGCTCGTCGCGCTGCAACGGGCCGTCGGACGTGGTCTCGATCCAGAACTGGTGGAGCTCATCAAGATCCGGGCATCCCAGTGCAACGGGTGCGCCTACTGCCTGCACATGCACGTCTCCGACGCGCTCGCCATGGGCATCGCGAATCTGAAGGTGTCGTTGGTCTCGGTCTGGCGAGAAGCGGGCGACCACTTCACCGCTCGCGAACGCGCAGCCCTCGAACTCACCGAATATGTGACGAAGGTGGGCGAGCGGGGCGTCCCCGACGACGTATTCACCCGTGTACGAACCGAATTCGACGACGCCGACTTCGGTCGTGTGCTGGCGTCGATCACGATGATCAACACCTGGAATCGCATCGCGCTGACCGGTGGCTACCCCGCGGGTCTGGACGAGCGGCGCACGTGAGGCCGCGTCGTCCGCGCGGCCGCGGTCGTCGTCGGTGGGCCCACGCCCGTCACAGTTTGCGCAGCCGCACCCGATTGATCGAATGGTCGGTGTCCTTGCGCAACACCAGCGTCGCGCGCGGCCGCGTCGGCAGGATGTTCTCCCGCAGATTGGGCAGATTGATCGAGGTCCAGATGTCGCGGGCCGCGATGGTGGCCTGCTCGTCGGTCAACGAGGCATAGTGGTGGAAATGCGAATTCGGGTCCGAGAACGACGTCGACCGCATCTGCAGGAACCGCGAGACGTACCACTTCTCGATGTCGTCGGTCTTGGCGTCGACGTAAATGGAGAAGTCGAAGAGGTCCGACACCATCAGCGTCTCGCCCGTCTGTAAGACGTTGAGACCCTCCAAGATCAGGATGTCGGGCTGCCGGATGTAATGACGGACGTCGGGCACGATGTCGTAGGTGAGGTGCGAGTACACCGGCGCCGTCACCTCACGCGCCCCCGACTTCACCTCGGTGACGAACCGCAACAATGCCCGACGATCGTACGATTCGGGAAAACCCTTGCGATGCATGATGGCTCGGCGTTCGAGCTCCGCGGTCGGCAACAGGAATCCGTCGGTCGTCACCAGGTCGACCTTGGGGTGCGATTCCCACCGCGCCAACAGGGCGGCGAGAACACGCGCCGTCGTCGACTTCCCGACGGCGACGGAACCCGCGATGCCGATGATGAACGGCACCTGCTTGTCGGTACGACGATCACCCAGGAAGGTCGACGTCGCCGCGAACAACCGTTGCCGCGCCGCCACCTGCAGGTGGATCAGACGCGAGAGCGGCAGATAGACCTCGGCGACCTCGGTCAGATCGATCTGCTCACCGAGACCGACGAGTTGATCGAGTTCATCCGAGTTGAGCACCATCGGCATCGATTCACGCAGTTCACGCCACTGTTTGCGGTCCAGTTCCATGTACAGACTGGGATCCCGGTCGCTCGAGTGACGTGCCATCAGCCCTGCCTCGGACCCGAAACGGCCGCTGCTGAGGTGCGAATCATGCGTACACCCTATAAGGCCCACCTGACCGAGTGGACAGGGCACACCCTGCGCGCCATCCGGGCGCAATCTGCCGGCCATCGGTAGCCTTCGGTGTCATGTCACGTTCCCACGGGGAGACGGTCGCCTCTGCCGAGTCGACGCTCGTCATCGACTACCTCCGGCTCGGGCTCGCCTTCGATCGCATCGAGGAAGGGTTCGTCGACGCATTCACCGGAGATCCCGAACTGCGCGCCGAGGTTCAGGCCGCCCCCGCACCCGAACCAGCCCGTCTCGCCGACACCGCCCGCGGCCTGCTCGCCGATCTCCCCGGCGATCTCGACGACGATCGCGCCGCGTTCATCGCCGCGCACCTGCGGGCGCTGGAATGTTCGGCGCGCAAGTTCGCCGGCGAGGACATCGGTTTCGTCGACGAGGTACGTGCCTACTTCGACGTCGACATCGCCCTCGGCGACACCGACGACTACCGGGCGGCGCACGGTCAACTCGCCGCCGCACTGGGCGTAGAGGGTACGACCGGAGCGCAACTGACCGACGCCTACGCCGCCTATCGCCGCGCCGACGAGATCCCCGCGGACCGCGTCGACGAATGCGTTCGGGAATTCAGTGGCGCGCTGCGCGAAAAGGTGCGGGAGGCATACCCGTTGCCGGACTCCGAGATCGTCGACTTCGAGGTGGTCACCGACAAACCGTGGTCGGGTTTCAACTATTACCTCGGCGGTTATCGGTCGCGGGTGGCGATCAACGTCGACCTGACTCAGCACATGTCGAACCTTCCGCACCTGATCGCGCATGAGGCGTACCCGGGCCATCACACCGAGCACTGCCGCAAGGAACAACGCCTCGTCGGCGGTGGCCAGACCGAGCAGACGATCTTCCTGGTGAACACCCCGCAGTGCCTGATGGCCGAGGGACTCGCCGACCACGCGCTCGGCGCGATCATCGGCCCCGAGTGGGGGACCTGGGCCGCCGAGATCTACGCCGACCTCGGACTCCGCTTCGACGGCGAACGCGCCCAACGGGTTTCGCGCGCCACCGCCGGCCTGCTCGGCGTGCGGCAGGACGCGGCCCTGCTCCTGCACGATCAGCATGCCGACACCGACACGGTCGCGGCATTCCTGCAGCGGTGGCTACTGGCCCCTGAACCCCGCGCCCGGCAGATGCTGCGCTTCCTCACCTCGCCGCTGTGGCGGGCCTACATCTCCACCTATGTGGAGGGGTACCGGTTGCTGCAGCGCTGGCTCGACTCGTCCGCGCCGGGGATCGCCGGAGCTGACCGGTCCGCACGGTTCGGTCGGCTCCTCGACGAACCGCTGATCCCGGCGTCCCTGCGCGCCGAACTCGGTGAATCCTGACGCCGCAGCTATCGGACCGGCGACGGCAGGTGAGCACCCACTTCGTCGGCGGGGGCCTCGGGCCATAGACTTGCGGGCATGACCGACAACGTCACCTCCGAACAGTCTGTGAACGCGATGTCGCTGGCCGACCTCGACCCCGATGTCGCCGCGGCGATGAACGGCGAGCTGAGCCGGCAGCGCGACACGCTGGAGATGATCGCGTCGGAGAATTTCGTGCCGCGCGCGGTCCTGCAGGCGCAGGGCAGCGTCCTGACCAACAAGTACGCCGAGGGGTATCCCGGTCGCCGCTACTACGGCGGTTGCGAGTACGTCGACGTCGTCGAGGACATCGCGCGTGACCGTGCCAAGGCACTGTTCGGTGCCGACTTCGCCAACGTGCAGCCGCACTCGGGCGCGCAGGCCAACGCCGCGGTCCTGATGGCGCTGATGAGCCCCGGCGAAACTCTGCTCGGCCTCGATCTGGCCCACGGCGGTCACCTCACCCACGGCATGCGGCTGAACTTCTCCGGCAAGCTCTACGAGAACGCCTTCTACGGAGTCAGCAAGGAAGACTTCCGCGTCGACATGGACGAGGTCCGCAAGATCGCCCTCGACACCCGCCCCAAGGTGATCGTCGCCGGCTGGTCGGCCTACCCCCGCACCCTGGACTTCGACGCATTCCGCTCGATCGCCGACGAGGTGGGCGCCTATCTGTGGACCGACATGGCCCACTTCGCCGGTCTCGTCGCCGCCGGCCTGCACCCGAACCCGGTGCCCGCCTCCGACGTCGTGTCCTCCACCGTGCACAAGACACTCGGCGGACCGCGTTCGGGCATCATCCTGGCCAAGCAGGAATGGGCCAAGAAGCTCAACTCGGCGGTGTTCCCCGGCCAGCAGGGCGGCCCGCTCATGCACGTCATCGCCGGCAAGGCCGTCGCGTTGAAGATCGCCGGCACCGAGGAGTTCGCCGAGCGTCAGCGTCGGACACTGTCGGGCGCGAAGATCCTCGCCGAGCGTCTGACCGGCGAGGACGTCAGCAAGGCCGGCGTGTCGGTGCTGACCGGCGGCACCGATGTGCACCTGGTGCTCGTCGACCTGCGCAACAGCCCGCTCGACGGCCAGCAGGCCGAGGACCTGCTCCACGAGGTCGGCATCACCGTCAACCGCAACGCCGTCCCCTTCGACCCGCGCCCCCCGATGGTCACCTCCGGTCTGCGGATCGGAACGCCCGCGCTGGCCACCCGCGGTTTCGGCGACGAGCAGTTCACCGAGGTCGCCGATATCATTGCCACCGCGCTGGCCGCGGGCACCTCCGCCGACGTCTCCGCACTCCGCGCGCGGGTGTCGCAGTTGGCGCTGGACTTCCCGCTCTACGACGGGCTCGAGTCCTGGGGCCTGATGAGCCGCATCTGATCTGGGGCGGTCCTCGATATCACCGGATTGCCCCATGTCCGGATTGCCCCATGTCCGGATTGCCCACAGCCGTGACGAATCCGTATCCTGTATCGCGATGAACGCACTCACCGAAGACGACCTGATCATCGCGCTCGAGAAGGCGCTTCCCGAGATCGCCGAGGACCACGCGGCGGCAGCCACCGTGTGGAACCCGCACGACTGGGTGCCGTGGGACGACGGCCGCAACTTCGCCTTCCTCGGCGGCGACGACTGGGATCCGTCCCAGGGCACGCTGTCCGACGAGGCCCGTGCCGGAGCCCTGGCGCTGCTGCTGACCAAGGACAATCTGCCGTCCTTCCACCGGGTGCTGGCCAAGTACTTCCCGGCCTTCTCCGACTGGCGACAGCTCGTCGGTGTCTGGACCGCCGAGGACAACCGCCACGCCGTGGTGCTGCGTGACTACCTCGTGGTCACCCGCGCCATCGACCCCGTCGACTCCGAGGAACGTCGCCGCGAGCACGTCACCAAGGGGTACCGGCAGAACCCGCAGGCCGTCGCCGAACTCGGCCCGCTCGACGTCCTCGCTCTGATGGCGGTGCACGAGTACCAGTGCGTGCAGTTCATCAAGAAGCATGCGGGCGCCGTCGTCGACGACAACTACCTCCAGATCCTCGCCAAGATCTCCGGTGACGATGCACTGCAGGCGACCACCTTCGCCAACTTCCTCAACGCCGCGCTGGTCGCCGATCAGGACGCCACCGTCATCGCCGTCGACAAGGCGCTCACGCGTCTGACGGTCGAGCCGCTCGGCTTCGACATCGACGACTTCGACGCCGAGCGGGCCCTGATCGCCGGGTACGAGAACGACGAGACGCACGCCGCGATCGCCGCGTCCCTGGCCGATGCCCTCAAGCTCGACAGCGTGCAGGGCCTGGGTGACGACGCCGAGGCCGCGCGGGGGCGCATCCTCGCGCTGGCCGGTCGCTGAGCAACCGGGTCGCCGAGCAGGCACCACACGATCGACCGACACCACTGCCGGTTCCGCACCGCGGGACCGGCAGTGGTGTTTTTCACTCGGTTCACCAGCGAATCAGGTGCGGTCGGGGAAGGGTGAGAAGTGGGAGTGTGGTGGGAGAAACCCGCTCTGAACACGGATTTCACCGTCGTGGCGGCCCCGGACGTCACTGGGACCCACGATAGCGCCGTTAACGCGAAATTCACGCCGACACACCCTTTCCGACGCGCCGCGCCGCGCCATTCCGCGTACGTTGACCAGTGACGGGCCGCGGGGAAGCGGTTCGTCCGGGAGGTTCGATTCGTGGTTTGCAACAGCAGCGCGAGAGGGCCGGCCCCGGTCCTCGTCCTCACCGGCCCACGCCGCTGAAGACACGAGAACCGACCGGCCCACTTGAACTGGTTTGTGCGGGCGCCGCACAAACGTAGGAGCCCACGTGACCACACGCACCTACGTCCTCGACACCTCCGTCCTGCTCTCTGATCCCTGGGCGGTCACGCGTTTCGCCGAACACCATGTGGTTCTTCCACTGGTGGTCATCGGCGAACTCGAGGGCAAACGTCACCACCACGAGCTCGGCTGGTTCGCACGTGAGGCCTTGCGGCTCCTCGACGACCTCCGCCTCGAACACGGCCGCCTCGACGTCCCGTTCCCGATCGGCGAGGCGGGCGGCACCCTTCAGGTGGAGCTCAATCACACCGATCCCGCCGTCCTGCCGTCGGGATTCCGCACCGAGACAAACGATTCGCGGATTCTCGCATGCGCCCTGAATCTTCGGGCCGAGGGCAAACACGTCACGCTGGTCTCCAAGGACACCCCGCTGCGCGTAAAGGCCGGCGCCGTCGGACTCGACGCCGACGAATACCACGCCCAGGATGTGGTGGTCTCCGGGTGGTCGGGGATGACCGAACTCGAGGTCGAGTCGCCGGCCATCGACACCCTGTTCGCCGAGGGTGTCGTGGATATCGACGAGGCCCGAGAACTGCCGTGCCACACCGGTGTTCGGCTGGTCGGCCACGGATCGTCGAGCGCTCTCGGCCGGGTGAACGAGGCCAAGCAGATCCAGCTCGTCCGCGGTGACCGGGAAGCCTTTGGGCTGCATGGTCGTTCGGCCGAACAGCGGGTCGCCCTCGACCTGCTGCTCGACGACAGCGTGGGTATCGTCTCGCTCGGCGGCAAGGCCGGCACCGGAAAGTCGGCACTGGCACTGTGTGCCGGGCTCGAGGCGGTGCTCGAACGCCGCACCCAGCGTAAGGTCGTCGTCTTCCGTCCGCTGTATGCCGTTGGCGGACAACAGCTCGGCTATCTCCCCGGTGGTGAGGCGGAGAAGATGGGGCCGTGGGCGCAGGCCGTCTTCGACACCCTCGAAGGCCTGGCGTCGACCGAGGTCATCGAGGAGGTGCTCTCCCGTGGCATGCTGGAAGTGTTGCCGCTCACCCACATTCGTGGACGGTCGTTGCACGATTCGTTCGTCATCGTCGACGAGGCGCAGTCGCTGGAACGCAACGTGCTGCTGACGGTGCTCTCCCGACTCGGCTCCGGATCGCGCGTCGTACTGACCCACGATGTCGCCCAGCGTGACAACCTGCGCGTCGGCCGGCATGACGGTGTCGCCGCCGTCATCGAGAAGTTGAAGGGCCATCCGCTCTTCGCCCACATCACCCTCACCCGCAGCGAGCGTTCACCGATCGCCGCGCTGGTGACGGAGGTGCTCGAGGAGTTCGCTCCGGGCGCTGCATACTGACGTCCCACACCGACCGCGCCATCCTCGACTCCACGGGATGGCGCGGTCGGTGCGTTGATGGCGGTCTCACGCCCGACCGGACACCCGATCCGCCAGGCGCGCAACGAGATCGTTCGTCGGCGAGGCGCTCGCGAGCTCTCTGCGATCGGCGCCGCGGTAGGCGGCATACATGGTCGCGACACCGAGCCAGCGCAACGGTTCGGGTTCCCACCGTCGCGTATGGTGACCCACCCACGGCAGCGTGGTCAGCTCCGTCCGATCACCGACGACGAGGTCACGCAGGGTGCGGCCGGCGACATTGGTGGTGGTCAGTCCCGAGCCGACATATCCACTGGCCGAACCGATCCCGGTGACCGGGTCGTAGCCGATCGTCGCCGACCAGTCCCGGTTCACCCCGAGCACCCCGCACCACGCGTGGGCGATCGCCACGTCGCGGGTGGCCGGGAACATCTCGTGCAGCGCGCGGACCAGCGAATCGATGGTGCGCTGTTGGGTGCGCCCGTGATCGTCGACGCCGGAGCCGAACCGATACGGGACGCCCCGGCCGCCCAACGCGATCCGGCCGTCGGCGGTGCGCTGGGAGTAGGTGTAGGCGTGCGCCGTCTCGCCCAGCAATTCTGCCCCGGCCCAACCGATCTCGTCCCAGACATGCTCGGGCAGCGGCTCGGTGACGATCATCGACGAGTTCATCGGCAGCAGCCGACGCCGCCACCCGGGCATGGTGGGCGTAAAACCCTCGAGACACACCAGGATGGTCTCGGCGGAGACGACGCCGTGATCGGTGGACACCCGGCGTGGCGCGACGTCGAGCACGCGCGTGTTCTCGAAGATCGACACGCCGGAGCGTTCGACCGCCGCGGCCACCCCGGCGGTGAGTCTGGCGGGATTCACCCGCGCGCACTGCGCCGAGAACATGGCGGCGCGGGCGCCGGGGATGGCCAGCCGGTCGCGCAGTGCCGCCGCGTCGAGGAGATCCCACTGCCCACCGAAACGCTGCTCGTGCTCGAGGTCGTCGCCGAGCCTGCGCTCCTGCGCGGCGCACCGCGCGATGTGCAGCACACCGGACTTCACAGCATCGCAGTCGATGCCCTCCTCCTCGATGCGGTCGAGGACCTCGTCGACGCCGGCGCGCATCGTCGCGGTGAGCCGACGGTTCGCGTCGAGGCCGTCGCGGCCCCTCGACTCGGCGATCGCGGCGTAACGCGCCCGATTGCCCGCCACCTCGGCCGACAGCCAACCACCATTGCGGCCGGACGCACCGAAGCCGCAGAACTCGCGTTCGAGGACGGCGATCCGGGCGTCGGGCAGCGTGCGGGCCAGGTAGTAGGCCGACCAGAGCCCGGTGAGCCCTCCGCCGACGATCGCGATGTCGACATCGAGATTCCCGGGCAGGGCCGATCGGCGGGGGAGTTCGTCGAGGGTGGTGTGCCAGAAGGACACGTCGCCGTTGCGCATATCCATCACCGTATTCGAGCGAATGTTGCGAGCACATTAATAATCAGTCGCCGATGTGGCATTCAGCCACGAAATCCGTGACGATTATCCAGTCAGACTGATGATTACGCCAGTTCGACCGCATGGGCGGTATCGGATCGGATGCACGACAGGAAGGACCCGGTCCGCCCGTGTCACGAGCTCTCCCGGACACCGTGTTCCACTCGGGACCGGTCTTCGACGGTCGCCGCGTGCACCCCGACCTGGCCGTCGGGGTGCGCGACGGACGGGTGATCGCCCTGGGTGACGTGCGGCGGGTGCGCGAGGTCATTCCCGACGCCGCAGACATCGACCTGGCCGGACGTCTGCTGCATCCCGGCTTCACCGACGCCCACATCCACGCACTCTCGGCGGGGATCGACCGCAATGCCTGCGACCTGACCGACGCCGTCGACGCCTCGAGTGCCATCGCGACGATCGCCGCCCACGCCGCCGGTCATGACGGCGAATGGATCGCCGGATCGGGGTGGTCGATGAGCCATTTCGACCGCGGGTGCCCGACGGCCGCGGCACTGGATGCGGTGGTGCCCGACCGCCCCGCCTTTCTGCTGAACCGCGACCACCACGGCGCATGGGTCAACTCCCGTGCCCTGCACCTCGCCGGGATCGATGCGGACACCCCGGACCCGCCCGACGGCCGCATCGAACGAGACACCGACGGCACTCCCACCGGCACCCTGCACGAGGGTGCGATGGATCTGGTGTCGGCGCTGATCCCGCCGCCCGGCGACGCCGAGCAGGCGGCGGGGCTGGCGACCGCCCAGCGTTATCTGCATTCTCTGGGCGTCACCGGTTGGCAGGAGGCCATCGTCGGTGACTACCCGGGGATGACCGACCTCGCACGCACCTATGCGGCGGCCGAGGACGCGGGACGGCTCACCGGGCGCGTCGTCGGAGCATCCTGGCTGCCGCGCGGCACGACCCTCGGAGACATCGACGACGTGGTCGCCGAGTTCGTCAACCGCCGCGACCGCACGGCCGGGCGACGCTGGAGCATGCCCGCGGTGAAGATCATGGTCGACGGGGTCGTCGAGAACCAGACGGCACTGATGTCGGCACCGTACTGCACCTGCGGCGGAGATCCGGTCGGATCGGGACTCGCCTACTTCGACGAGAAGGTCCTCACCGCGGCCGTGATCGCCTGCGACGCGGCGGGACTCGACATCCACTTCCACGCCATCGGGGACGCCGCGGTCACCGCCGCCCTCGACGCGATGACCGCCGCGCGGCGCGCGAACGGCATCACCCCCGGTCGCCACCACATCGCACATGTCCAACTCGTCCGCCCCGACGACATCGAACGCTTCACCCACCTCGACGTCGCGGTCAACATGCAGGCGCTGTGGGCGTGCAACGACGACTCGATGACCGCGCTCGTGCATCCCGCGATCGGCGCGGACCGCTACCGATGGCACTATCCGTTCGCCTCACTGGCCGCCACCGGCGCGACGATGGTCGCCGGCAGTGACTGGCCGGTGTCGACGCCGGACCCGTGGGCGGCGATCTCGGTGGCGGTCAACCGCGTCGAACCGGATTCCGAGCGCCCACCACTGCTTCCCGGCGAGGCCCTGGACCTGGTCACCGCACTCGGCGCCTACACCCGCGGTTCCGCCCGGATCAACCGCCGCGACCGCAGCGGCACGATCCGGATCGGCGCCGTCGCCGATCTCGTCGTCGCCGACCGCAATCCGTTCTCCGAGCCCAGTGATTCGCTTTGGCAGACCCGATCCGATCTCGTCGTCGCCGACGGTGTCATCGTCCATGAAAGGCCCGATACATGACCGCACTTCCCGACGCCCCCCACAGCCCGGACACCGTCCCGGCGGACGGCTCCGCACCACGCGGAGCGGTCAGCCTGCGCGGGATCACCAAGGTCTACGACAACGGGCACGTCGCCGTGACCGACATCGACCTCGACGTCGCCGCAGGCGAATTCGTGTCGCTCCTCGGGCCGTCGGGCTGCGGCAAGACGACGCTGCTGCGCATGCTCGCCGGCTTCGAACGACCCACCGCCGGTGACATCTCGCTCGACGGTGCCTCGATCATCGACGTGCCACCGGAACGGCGGCCGGTGAACACCGTCTTCCAGTCCTACGCCCTGTTTCCGCACATGTCGGTGGCCCAGAACGTCGGATTCGGGCTGCGCCAACGCAAGGTCGGAAAGAAGGAGATCGGCCGGCGCGTCGCCGACGCACTCGAACTGGTGCAGATGACCCGCTTCGCCGACCGCAAACCGTCGATGCTGTCGGGTGGTCAGCAGCAGCGTGTGGCGCTGGCGCGGGCACTGGCCAACCGGCCCGACGTCCTGCTCCTCGACGAACCGATGAGCGCGCTGGATCGCAAACTCCGCGAGGAGATGCAGATCGAACTCAAACTCCTGCAGAAGGAGCTCGGCACCACCTTCATCTTCGTCACCCACGACCAGGAGGAAGCGCTCTCGATGAGCGACCGCATCGTCGTGATGAGCGAGGGCCACATCGCCCAGGTCGGCCAGGGGCAGGAGATCTACGCGGCCCCGGTCAACCGGTTCGTCGCCGACTTCATCGGCAAACAAACCTTTTTCGACGTCACCGGCGGCTACGTGGACGGACGGGTGCAGACCACCGACGGCGCGTTCGCCGCCTCCGGCGACGTCGACAACCTCACCGGCGAACTGGTGGTCGCGGTGCGTCCGGAGGCGATCTGGTTCGCCGAGGGCCAGGCCGACATCGACGCGGCCGACAATGTGGTGTCGGGCACGGCCTCCGGGGTGTCCTTCCTCGGTGACCTCACTCAGGTCGTGGTCACCACCGACGCCGGCACCGAGATCCTCGTCCGCGGCGCGACCCGCAACTTCCCGCCGCTGCACGAGGGGCAGCACGTGACCGCGACCTTCGCCGCCGCCGACACCCGGGTGTACGCCAAGTGAAGGGCCGCAACCGATCTCACACGGATTCGGCCACCGTCAATGCCCTCGTCCCGCGGGCGAGTGTGACGCGGATCAGCCGCCGCAGCTTCCTGGCCGGCATCGGGGTGGCGGCCGCCGGAGTGGCCGTCTCGGCCTGCGGCGGCAGCCACAAGGTGGCCGGGTCGGCGCCGATGGGTGACACCACCGAGAACCGACTCAACTACTACAGCTGGGGTGACTACGAGGACCCGGCCGATCTGGAGGCCTTCGAGGATGAGGTCGGGCTCACCCTGCAGGTCGACTCCTTCGGCTCCAACGAGGAGATGATCGCCAAACTCGCTGCGGCACGCGGCACCTCGGGCTACGACGTGGTGGTGCCGACCGGTGTCTACATTCCGCAGATGGTGGAGCACGGACTGCTCGACCCGCTCGACCACTCCCGCATCCCGAACCTGGCGAATCTGGAGGAACGCTTCTTCAACCCGTCGTGGAATCCGCAGTCACGGTACGGGGCGTGTAAGGACTGGGGCACCACCGGTTTCATGTACCGCAAGGACCTCACCGCCACCACGCCGACCACCTGGCGCGACTTCATCGAACTCGCCCGGGGCCCGGCGCGTGGCAAGGTGAGCGTGCTCGAGGACCCGTGGGAGGTCGTCTCGATTGCCATGGGCGCCTTGAACATCGACCCCAACACCACCGAACAGAAGGACCTCGACGCCGCGCGCGCACTGCTCGTCAACGAGCTCGCGCCAACGGTGCAGGGATACAACTCGTCGATCACCTCGGTGGTCTCCGGCGGTGCCTACACCCTGCTGCAGGCGTGGAACGGCGATGCGCGCCTGACCCTGTCGGAGGAGGACGACCCCGACGCGTGGGGCTTCGTCTATCCGCTGCCCACCGCAAACCTGTTCGTGGACAACTTCTCCATCGTGCGGGGCACCCAACACCCGGTCGCCGCACACGAATTCATCAACTACATGCTCGATCCGGAGGTCTCCTTCCGCGAGATGGAATACATCGGCTATCAGACCGGTGTGAAAGGACTTGCGGAGAAGGGGCGGGCGGCCGACCTCGACTTCCCGGATCTGCTGTTCCCACCCGACGAGGTTGTCAACCGGCTGGTGTCGGCCAACGTCGACTCGGCCACCCAGGAACGGACCGAGATCCTGAACCAGATGCAGGCGAGGAGCGCCCGATGACCACAGTCACCACCCCGGGCGGTCCCCGCCACGCCGCGCCCGAACCCGAGTCCATCCCCACCCCGAAACCCCCACTGCGGCAGCGGATCTTCGGTGCCGGTGGCCTCACCTTCCCGGCCTGGGCGTACCTGGTCTTCTTCTTCGTGATCCCGCTGGCGCTGGTGATCTGGTACAGCTTCGGCTACAAACCCGATCAGTTCACCACCTACGCCACCGACCAATTGGGCTTCGGCCGCTACTCCGAGGCCTTCGGCGCGGATTACCGTTCGACCTTCGTCAACACTCTCGGCATCGCGGTCACCGGGGTGGTGATCTCGCTGCTGGTGGGTATCCCGTTCGCGTATTGGCTTGCGGTGAAATCGAATCCGCGTCGACGTCCGGTCTACCTCGCCCTGATCATCATCCCGTTCTTCACCAACTTCCTGGTCCGCACCATCGGCTGGCAGATCACCCTGGCACCGTCGGGCTGGCTGTCGGGTCTGATGCAGAGCGTCGGCCTCGGCGAACTCGGCATCCTCTACACGCGCGCCGCGGTGCAGATCGGTGTCGTCTACAACTACCTGCCGCTGATGGTGTTCCCGCTGTTCGTCGCGATGGACCGGGCCGGGGTGTCGTTGCGGGAGGCCGGACGCGATCTCGGCGCCAACCGGGTGACCACGTTCTTCCGCATCACCCTGCCACTGGCGTCCCCGGGCATCGTCTCCGGTGCGTTGCTGGTGTTCATCCCGCTGATGGGTGACTACGTCACCCCGTCGGTCCTCGGTGGCGCCAAGGGCACGATGGCCGGTCAGATGATCGCGGCCCAGTTCGAGACCGCCCAGAACTGGGCGCTCGGCTCGGCGATGACGGTGTCGCTCATGCTGGTCGTGCTGGCGTGTGTGGTGATCGTCGGAGTGGTCATCAAGGGGATCGCGGTGGCGCTGGATCGGGGACCGTTCGCGGTGACGCTGCCCGCGCCGGCCGGTGATGCCGGCTCGCTGCCGCCGCTGGCCCCGTTGCGGATGACACCGCTACGCACACAGACGGATTGGTACAGCATCTGCCTGAAGGTGTGGGCGGTGCTGGTGTACCTCTTCCTGTTCCTGCCCATCCTGGTGATCGTCGTCTACTCGTTCAACACCGGCCGGGTGCTCAGCTCGTTCGAGGGGTTCGGGCTGAGTGCCTACACCGACGCCATCGGGAATGACACGATCCTGCAGTCGGTGAAGGTGTCCCTCGAGGTCGGGTTGCTCTCGGCGCTGCTCGCCACCGTGCTGGGTTCCTTCGCGGGCATCGCGATCGGGATGTCACGCCGGCCGCGGTGGTGGTCGGTCGGTCTGCTCGGTCTGCTGACCGTCACGCTGGTGACCCCCGACATCGCCGACGCGGTGGCCTTCCTGCCCTGGTATGTGACGCTCGGCGTGGACTGGAGCATCGTGCCGTTCAACAACGGCCTGGTCCGCCTGGTGATCTCGCATGCGGTGGTGTCGATGGTGGTGGTCACCTTCATCGTCCGGGCGCGCATCGCGGCGCTCGATCCGTCGCTGGAGGAGGCCGCCGCCGACCTCTACGCGTCGCCGCTCGCCCGCCTGCGGCACGTCATCGCACCGGCCGCCATGCCGGGGGTGTTCGCCGGCATGATGCTGGCCTTCACCTTCAGCCTCGACGACGTGGTGATCTCGTCGTTCGTGCAGCAGCCGGGCTACACCCCGTGGCCGGTGTACATCTTCTCGTCGGTCCGTGTCGCGCTGCGCCCGGAGATCGCGGCGATGTCGACCCTGATGCTGCTCCTCACCCTGGTGGTGCTCGCGTTGTCCGGGCTCATCCTGCGGCGATCCGGGGAGGACTCGACGTCGATGGCCAAGATGATCGGGTGAGCACCGGGACCCTCCGAGGGAACCGCGCCGACGTGAACCGACCTGCTTGAACTTGAAACCGGGTTCAAGTACGGTCGGTTCATGGAGATCCAGAACACAGTCGCCATCGTCACCGGAGCGGGCGGCGGTATCGGGGGAGCGATCGCGAAGGGCTTGAGTCGGGCCGGTGCGCGCGTGGTGGTCACCGACCTCGATGCCGACGCGGTCGCCGCCACCGCCGCCGCGATCACGGCCGACGGTGGGTCGGCGATCGCGGTCTCCGGGGACGCCGCCAGTGACGCCCACATCGACGAGGCCATCGCCGCCGCCGAGGCGTCATTCGGCCCGGTCGACATGTACTTCGCCAACGCCGGCATCGGCGGCAAGTCCGGTCTCGACGCCACCGACGCCGACTGGGCCACCGTCATCGACGTCAACCTGATGGCGCACATCCGCGCCGCACGGCGCCTCGTCCCCGAATGGACCGGGCGGGGCAGCGGCTACTTCGTCAGCACCGCATCGGCCGCGGGCCTGCTGACCCAGCTCGGATCGGCGACGTACTCGGTGACCAAGCACGCCGCGGTCGGATTCGCCGAATGGCTCAGCGCCACCTACGGTGACGCCGGTGTCCGGGTGAGCTGCCTGTGCCCGATGGGCGTCGACACCAAACTCCTGCGTCCCGACGCCGGCGGCGACGATGCCGGTGAACGTCTCATGCAGCGCGCCGTGGAGACCGCCGGCGCGGTCCTCGACGCCGACGACGTCGCCGACGTCGTGCTGGCCGCCATCGCCGCCGAACACTTCCTGATCCTGCCGCATCCGGAGGTGCTGGAGATGTACCGGCACAAGGGATCCGACTATGACCGGTGGCTGCGCGGAATGCGCCGCTTCCAGCAGTCGCTGCTCGCGACCGCCGATTCGTGAGATCCCCGATTGTGAGATCCCCGATTTTGAGATCTCTGACCCCACCCTTCTACCCTTTTCCCTACCAGGAGGAACAATGACCTTGTTCGAGCCCTCACCGCGCGCCGAGGAGTACCGGCAGAAGCTGCTCGCCTTCATGGACGCCTACGTCTATCCGAACGAGGCGGTCTATGAGCAGCAGATGCGCGAGTCGTCGAATCCCCATGCGACACCGGACATTCTGATCGAGCTGAAGCAGAAGGCGAAGGCCGACGGACTCTGGAACTTGTTCCACCCGCATGCGGAATGGGGGCCGGGGCTGAGCAATCTGGAGTACGCGCACCTCGCCGAGATCATGGGCCGGGTCGGCTGGGCGTCGGAGGTGTTCAACTGCAACGCCCCCGATACCGGGAACATGGAGGTGCTCACCCTCTTCGGCACCGACGAGCACAAGAAGAAGTACCTGCAGCCCCTCCTCGACGGCGAGATCGCATCGGCCTTCGCCATGACCGAACCCGCGGTGGCGAGCTCGGATGCCACCAACATCGAACTGCAGATGGTCCGCGACGGCGACGAGTACGTCCTCAACGGACGGAAGTGGTTCGCCTCCAACGCCGTTCGCCCGGACTGCACGGTGCTCATCGTGATGGGCAAGACCGACCCGAGTGCCCCGACGCACCGGCAGCAGTCGATGATGGTCGTGCCGTCGGATGCCCCGGGACTCACCATCGTGCGCAACCTTCCGGTCTTCGGCTACGTCGACCGGGAAAGCCACGGCGAGTTGATCTTCGACAATGTCCGGGTGCCGGCGACCGACGTGCTCAAGGGTGAAGGCGAGGGATTCGCCATCGCGCAGGCGCGGCTGGGGCCGGGCCGCATCCATCACTGCATGCGGACCATCGGCATGGCCGAACGGGCCCTGGAACTGATGTGCAAGCGGGCCACCGAACGCACCACGTTCGGTCGTCCGATCGCCGACCGCGCCAACATCCAGGACTGGATTGCCGAGGCGCGCATCGACATCGAGATGGTGCGTCTGCTCACCCTCAAGGCCGCCTACATGATGGACACCGTCGGCAACAAGGCCGCGGCCACCGAGATCGCCGCCATCAAGGTCGCCGCACCGAACATGGCGCTCAAGATCATCGACCGGGCCATCCAGGTGCACGGCGGCGGTGGCGTCACCGACGACTTCCCGCTCGCCATGGCGTACGCGCACATCCGCACCCTGCGGCTGGCCGACGGTCCCGACGAGGTGCACAAGCGGGCCATCGCCCGTCGCGAACTCCGCAGCTACCGGGACGCGGCCACGGTGCCCGAGACGGTGGCCGGGGTGTCCGACGACGCGCTCTCGGCGCGGTACTGAGCACCGTCGGGAAGGAATCCCAGTGAGTGACGTGAGTGCGCCGGCCTCGGGGCTGTCGGTCATCCCGGAGGTCGACGCCGCCGCCCTGGCCGCCTGGCTCGGTGGCATCGGGGTCGAACCGCAGGGTGAATCGACTTGCACGCGAGTCGGTTTCGGCCAGTCGAATCTCACCTACCTGCTCGCCGACGAGGCCGGCGCGAAGTGGGTGCTGCGTCGACCGCCGGTGGGCAATCTGCTGGCGTCGGCCCATGACGTGGTCCGCGAGGCACGGATACTGTCGGCGTTGTCCACCACCGACGTTCCGGTGCCGCACATCCTCGGAGTATGCGACGACGCGGCCGTCGCCCCGGTACCGCTGGTGGTGATGGAGTTCGTCGACGGCGTCGTCCTGGACTCGATGGACAAGGCGACGGCACTGTCGCCGGCAACACGGTCCGCCGTCGGCGAGTCGATGGTGGCCACGCTGGCGAAAATCCATGCCGTCGACATCGACACGGTGGGCCTGTCGGATCTGGCGAGTCACAAACCCTATGCCGCACGACAACTGAAGCGGTGGAGTGCACAGTGGGAGAAGTCGAAGACGCGGGAGGTCCCCGAACTCGACGCGCTGACCGCGCGGCTGTCGGCGAACATTCCCGAACAACGCGAAACCCGATTGGTGCACGGCGACTTCCATATTCGCAACGTCATGGTCGACCCGGGCGACGGGCACGTCCGCGCGGCACTCGACTGGGAACTGTCCACCCTCGGTGATCCGCTCGCCGACATCGGCAGCACCCTCGCGTACTGGCCGGCACCCGGGGAGGCGCCGCTCAGCGCCGCGCCGGTCGAACTGCTCGACGGCTTCCCGGACCGAGACCGATTGGCGGCCTGCTACCTCGAGCGCACCGGCCGCGACGCCCAGGCCCTGCGATTCTGGCATGCGCTCGGATTGTGGAAGGTGGCCATCATCGCCGAGGGCGTACTCCGGCGCGCACAGGACAACCCCGGCAACCGCGCCGCCTCGGGTGTACCGACCACGACGGTGATCGACGGACTCGTCGCCAAGGCGACAACCGTCGCCGACGCCGCCGGGCTGTGACGACACCGGCTGTGACGACACCGGCTGTGACGACACGGGCAGTACATGGATGACAGGGGACAGGTCATGAATGTGAATTCGGCCTCGGGCCTGAGATGATGACGTCATGACCGCACGCGAGACCACCGATCGTGATCCGCTGCCGCCGCTGGCGGTGACGCAGGCCGACAAGGCACCGCCGGTCACCGCCCGCGGTGAGCGGACCCGGTCGGCGCTGATCGCGGCGGCTCGCCGGATCTTTGAACGCGACGGCTTCTCGGATGCGCGGCTGACCGACATCACCGCCGAGGCGAAGTGTTCGACCGGCACCTTCTACACCTACTTCGACAGCAAGGAAGAGATCCTCGACGCGGTGTTGGCCCTCGCGCACGAGGACATGCTGCATCCGGGCTATCCGCACGTCGAGCCGGGACAGCAGGACGATCCGATCGCCGTCCTCGAGGCGGCCAACCGCGCCTACTTCGAGGCGTACAAACGCAATGCGAAACTGCGGCTCGTGCTCGAGCAGGTGTCGGCCAACATCCCCGAGTTCCGCGAGAAGCGCCGTGCGCGCGGACAGGTCTTCGCCCTGCGCAATGCACGGCACGTCGCCGAACTCCAGGAACGCGGCCTCGCCGACCCCGACCTCGATCCGCTCGCGGCGGCAAGTGCGCTCTCGGGCATGGTTTCTCGAATGGCCTATCAGGCGTTCGCCGTCGGAGTCGACCCGGACACGGAGGGCCCGGACAGCCCGGACACGGGAGGCGCCGACATGGACCAGCTCGTGTTCACCGCAACCCGGCTGTGGGCCAATGCGATCGGGCTGAATCATCCCGACACGCGGTGATCAGCGGACGGGACGCACACCCATCAGCGTCGCCAGTTGCTGCGCCAGCGGAGTGAGGTTGAGCTTGTCCGGATCCTTCTTGGGGGTGGCATCCCACGGCTGCGCGGTATCGGGATCGGCGTAGACGGTGCGGGCGGCGCCACGCACTCCCGTCGGATTGCCCAGCGGCACATCGCAATGGGCGTCGGTGTTGAACGGGAAATCGTCGTAGCGGATGTCGAACTGCGGGTTCGTGCGCTTGATCTCGTCGATCATGCGCTGCGTGCTCTCGTATCCCCGGGTGCATGCCGGCGGATTGTTGGTCTCGAGCACGATGCCGAAGTGGATCTGACCATCCCCGGGGGCGGGGGAGTGGGCGCCACCGGACAACAACGACAGCAGTGAAAAGGTGGTCGCCGTGGTGTAGGTGGCCGGTTCGATGGTGCGCGCGGTGTCGGCGAGCTGACGGACCACGGTCGCGAGGTCGTCACCGTTGTTCTGCACGAGGGCAGAGATCTCGGTGGCCGAGGCCGAACCGGTCGTCAACAGTCGCCGCAGGTCGGGATCGGCGGTCGCCAGGGTCGCGGTGACGACGTCGAGTCCGCGTGACCACGTGAGAATCGCGTCGGCCTGATCCTCCTGGGTGGCCAGCGCGACGTCGGCGTCACGGATCAGCCCGATGGTCTGCGGCAGATTGTCGGCACCGGCGGCGGCCAGCGCCGACAGCGAATCGACCAGTCGCGGGAGGTTCTCGTGTTGCCCGGCGAAGGCCGTACCCAGCTCGGTGATCACGGTGTGCAGGTCATCGAGCGGGATCGACGAGGTGAGATCGATCGCCGACGACACCACATCCTCGAGGCGAGGCGGTACCGACGATCGCGTGACCGACGCCCCATCGGTGAGATATTCGCCGTCGATCGCGGCGGGTTGCAGATCGATGTACTGCTCGCCGATGGCCGAACGGTTGGCCACCACCGCCACCGACGATGCGGGGACCTGTGGGGCCGAGGAGTCGAGGATCATCTCCACGTCGACGCCGTCGGCGGTCAACCGCAGGTCACCCACCCGCCCGACCGGTACGCCGAGGTAGGTCACCTCGGCGTTGGTGAAGATGCCACCGGAGTCCGGGAGCGACGCGGTGACGGTGTAGACCCCGATGCCGGCCAGTCGATTGAGATGCACATACCGGATTCCGGCGAACACGCTCACGGCGAGCCCGATGATGAGAATCGCCGCAATCTGGAGGCGCGCAAGACGACTGAGAGGTGGCATGTGCCGCGGGGACCCGACCCTTCCTGTCCCCGACCGGGACTCGGTAACCCTACTCGTCGGTCAGTTCGGTGGGGAAGGGCTCGGTGATGTGGCCGCGCACCGACTCGCACAGTAGCGGCGGCCACACTCACCGATCGCTGTGGCGCGTCACCTCACCGTGGCGCTCAGGGGATCCCGGTCGATGGCCCGTTTCAGGATCTTGCCGGTCGCGCCCTTCGGCAGCGCGTCCACACAGTGGATGATCCGCGGCACCTTGTACGCCGACAGCCGTTCCTTGGCCCAGGAACGCAACGCCTCGATGTCGATCTCGGTGCCCGGACGCGGCGCGATCACCGCCGCGATCTCCTCGCCGTAATGATCGTCGGGAACGCCGATCACGGCCACCTCGACGATATCCGGGTGTTCGTAGAGCACCTCCTCGACCTCGCGGGGATAGACGTTGTACCCACCCCGGATGATCAGGTCCTTGGCGCGGTCGACGATTCGGACGTCGCCGTCGGCGTCCATCGATCCGAGATCGCCGGTCTTGAGCCAGCCGTCGACGAGGTCGGCCGCGGTGGCCTCGGGTCGGTTCCAGTAGCCGGTCATCACGGTCGGGCCGGAGATGACGATCTCACCGACCTGGCCGTCGGGCACCACCCGGCCCTCGGGGTCGCGCACCTCGATGCGGAATCCGGGTAGGGGGGTACCGACCGTGCCGACCTTGGCCGGTCCGTCCAGGTTGCGGAACGTTGCGGTACCCGCGGTCTCGGTGAGTCCGTAACCCTCGAGGATGGAACAACCGAAGCGCTCCTCGAAGGCGCGGATCACCTCGCCGGGCAACGACGCTCCACCCGAGCAGGCGAGCCGCAGATGCGTGAAGTCGTCCGGGCGGTAGCCGGTGGTGACGTGCAGCATGGCATTCCACATCGTCGGCACCCCGCACGCGATGGTGATCTGCTCGTCGCGCAGGCGATCCATGAACTCGCGCGGCGAGAACGGGCTCAGCAGCGACAGAGTGCCGCCCCAGGTGAGTGCGCCGTGCATGACGACCACCTGACCGAAGCAGTGGAACAGTGGGAGGGCGGTGGCCCAGCGTTCCTGTTCGCCCAGTCGCAGGGCGGGGCGGAAGGCCTGTGGTGCGGCATCGACGTTCGCGACACTGAGCTGCGCACCCTTGGGTCGGCCGGTGGTGCCGGAGGTGTAGAGGATGACCGCCGTGCTGTTGTCATCCCGGTCCACATAGGTGCTCACCCGGTCGGTGTCGGTGTCGGTGTTCTCACAGGGTTCGACCACGACGAGCGGCAGGCCAGCCGAGTCGGCGACCCGGCGGGCGGCGTCGGCGCAGTCCTGCCACGCCACGATCATCGAGGTCCCGGAATCGGTTGTCACATACTCGATCTCGGGTGCCGTGGACATCACATTCACGGTGATGACGGTGGCGCCGACGGTGTGCAGGGCATAGTAGGTGATGGCGAACTCCGGGATCGTCGGAGCGATGAGCAGGACGCGGTCGCCGGGGGTGACGCCTCTGCTTCGGAAATCGGCTGCTGCACACGCGATGTGATCGACCAGTTCGGCGTAGGTGAGGGTGCGTGCCCCGCTGCGCACCGCGATGCGGTCGGGGTGGTGCTCGGCGCCGCGCCACAGTGCGGCAACGGGGTTGGCCATCAGTGCTCTCCTTCTCGAGGGTGTGGCCGGTGAGACCGTGCGGCAACGGGGTTGGCCATCAGGGATGTTCCTTCATCGGGTGGGGTCGGGGAGTGGGTGATCGCGTGGCTCATTCGAAGTAGCGGCGTGGGACGTCGACGAGCATGGTGGTGATCTGTTCGTCGGTGACACCGCGTTCGCGCAATGCCGGTAGCACGTCCTCACTGATGTGCCGGAAGTTCCACTTGGGCACCACTTTCCGCTTGTCCTCCGGGTCGAACCAGTCGATGAAGCAGGATGCGTCGTGGGCGAGGCCGATGCGGTCGGCGTAGCCGCGCTTGACGAGCTCGACGATGGTGTTGATGCGGTCGTCGAAGGGCAGCAGGACGTCGAGGCCGAACCGGTCCATCCCGAGAATCGACCCGGCGTCGGCGATCTTCATCAGATAGTCGAGGTCGGTGCTGTCGCCGGAGTGGCCGATGACCACCTTGGTGAGGTCGGCGCCCTCCTCGGCGAGGACGCGTTGGGCGACCAGGCCCGACTCGGTGTGCGGGTTGGTGTGCACGGTGATCGGCGCACCGGTCTGCACACTGGCCTGCCCGACGGCCCGCATGACGCGTTCGACGCCGGGCGTCAGGCCGGGTTCCTCGATGGCGCATTTCAGGAAGGCGGCGCGGACGCCGGTGTCGGCGATTCCCTTGGTCAGGTCGGTGACGAAGTAGGTGACCAGCGGCTCGTCGACGTCGAAAAGCAGGCCCGGGCCGGTGTAGTGGAACTGGAACGGGACGTCGTTGTAGGTGTAGACGCCGGTGGCGACGACGATGTTGAGGTCGATCTGTTCGGCGATGCGCTGGATGCGGGGGATGTAGCGGCCGAGGCCGAGCACGGTCGGATCGAAGATCGTGTCGATGCCGAGGGACTTGAGTTCGGTGAGGTCACGCACGGCCTCGGCGATCTTCTGCTCCTCGTCCCAGTCGTACTGGTAGTTCTCGCGGAACTCCTCACCGAGCACGAAGACGTGTTCGTGGATCAGCGTGCGGCCGAGATCGGCCGAGTCGATGGTGCCGGTGACGGTGTTGACGGCGGACATGCGCTTCCCTTCGCTGCGAGCGGTATCCCCGCGACGTCCGAATGTGGTCTGCGTCACGGTCAGGCCAGCGTAATTGAGTGTGAGTTCAAGTTCAAGGGCATGGGTGATCGGATTCATGCCGCACCGTGACCATCGCGAGACTCAACGCCTCTTGCCTTTTGTCACACTGGTGTGGTGCAGAAGTTACTGATGAGGCGAATGAGGTTTTTGGGACTACTGGTGATTGCGCTGTTCGCCGCGCTCGCCGGTGGAGCCGGCCACGCGGTCGCCGCACCGGAAACCACGACACCCACGACGACGCCGGGTGCCGGTGCCACGCTGCCCGGGGGGATCAGCATTCCGCAGACCGGTATCCCCGAGGTCGACGGGATTCTGAACACGTTGTCGGGTAGTGGTTCCGGCGACGGCGCGACCTCCGGTGACACCAGCCAGATGATCGTGGTCACCGCTCCGAATGCGAGCGACGAGACCGGCACACTCACCGCGTTCGAGAAGGATGCGAGCGGAACGTGGAAGCCGGTCTTCGGGCCGACGAAGGCCTACCTCGGCGAACTCGGAATGGGTCAGGCGGCCGACAATGTCTACCGGACGCCGGAGGGCACCTTCGCCCTGGATCAGGCCTTCGGGCGACTGGCCAACCCGGGCACCAAAATGCCGTACTTCAAGACCGACACCCAGGACTGGTGGGACTCGGACATGAAGTCGCCGACCTACAACACCCACGTACGCCAGGTGCAGAGCCCCGGCGGTGACAGTGAGAACCTGTACAACTCCGGCGCGGCCTACGACTACGCGGTGAACATCGCGTCCAACCCGCAGCGTATCCCGGGCAAGGCGTCGGCGATCTTCCTGCACGCCAGCACCGGCGAACCGACGATGGGATGTGTGGCCATCGACAAGGAGGTGCTGCGCAACATCCTCGTCTGGCTCGACCCGGCCAAACGTCCCAAGATCACCATCGGCGTGAACCAGGGAGCACCGACCGGCACCGCGCCCGCGGTGACCACGCCGGGTACGACGACTCCGGGTACGACCACTCCGGGAACGACGACTCCGGGTACCACCACCCCCGGTACCAGTGACCTCGGCTCGAATGCGTTGACCCAGTTGCTCGGTCAGCTCGTCGGACTGCTGCCGGCGCTGCTGGGAGCGGGTGGATAACGCACACAGACTCATCGGTGACGAGGTGACGCCGTCGATCGTGATGATCGGCGGCGTCGCTGCGTGTATCGCACTGTGTCACAACAGCTTCGCTGCGAATCCCACCGCGCGGCGGCCGTCGTAGTCCGGTCGGGCGGCGGTCATCTGATCGACCTGTGCGCGGGCCTGCTCGGCGACCGGCGTGTCGGGATCGAGGACTTCCAGATAGACGCGGTGGGCCGCCAGAGCCCGGATCGCGGAGTCGATGTCGGTAGCGCTCACCGGGACGGCGTGCGTGGCATCAGGACCGTTCTCGAACAACCACCGCGGTCGATCGGCCTGCTCCAACGCCGAGAATGCCTCGCGGACCGCGGCCGAGAACTCGATGTGGTCGGGCTGATTGGGTGCATCGGGGGCCCAGTGCGTGCCGCCGTAGAGCGACACGATGAGGTCGGGACGAATACGGCGGATGGCGTCGGCGATGGTCGCGCGCAGGGTCGCGCTGTTGCGGATGTCGCTGTCGGGGTACCCCCAGAATTCGACCTCGTCGACCCCGACGATCGCCGCCGAGATTCGTTGTTCATTCTCGCGGAGCGGGCCGGCCTCGGCGGGATCCATTCCGGCGATCCCCTTTTCGCCGCTCGAGGCGAGCGCGTAGACGACGTGCTTGCCCTCGTCGGTCCATCGGCGTACGGCGGCGGCGATCCCGTACTCGGGGTCGTCGGGATGGGCGACGAGCACCAGTGCGGTGTGCCAGTCCTCGGGAAAATCGGAGAGGGTGGACATGGACCGACCTTACAGCGGGCCACCCACCGTGATGCCCCCGATGAGCGATGCCCCCGATGAGGAGCACCGCCACGAAAACCGCTCGAAACCGCGCGCGGCCGGTCCGCTACTCTCGTTTCGGCCTCGCCCAAGGCGCCGTGGCCACCGGATGACGGCGCCCGCAGTTGGTGAGGGTGGTAGCCCGTTCGAGCCGGGCCGAGGACCGGGGGGCGCCCCATCCGGGCGCCCCCACGCCTCGTCGGGCTCGGGGTCGGGTCAGCGCTCCCGATCCAGATTGGCCATCTTGAGCACGTCGAGGCGCTTGTCGAGTTCGGCCTCGCTGAGATTCTCACCGATCAGTCCGCGATCGATGACCGTCTGCCGAATCGTCTTGTGCTCCTTGAGGGCCTGCTTGGCGACCGCGGCCGCTTCCTCATAGCCGATCGCGCTGTTCAGTGGTGTCACGATCGACGGCGAACTCTCGGCCAGGGTTTTGAGATGCTCGGTGTTTGCGGTGAGTCCGCTGATGCACCGATCGGCGAAGATCCGGGAGACGTTGGCGAGCAGCTTCAGTGACTCGAGCACGTTGCGGGCCATCATCGGGATGTAGACGTTGAGTTCGAAGGCGCCGTTGCCGCCGCCCCAGGTGACCGCGGCGTCGTTGCCGATGACCTGTGCCGCGACCTGCGTCACCGCCTCGGGCAGAACCGGATTCACCTTGCCGGGCATGATCGAGCTGCCGGGCTGCAGGTCCGGCAGATGGATCTCGCCGAGGCCGGTCAGCGGACCGGAGCCCATCCAGCGGACATCGTTGGCGATCTTGGTCAACGACACCGCCACCGTCTTGAGCTGACCGGACAACTCGACGAGGCCGTCACGCGCGGCCTGCGCCTCGAAGTTGTCCTTCGCCAGCGCGAGGGCGTCGACGTCGGTGAGATTGCGGAGTTCGGCGACGACCTTGGTGCCGAATCCGGCGGGCGCATTGAGGCCGGTACCCACGGCGGTCCCGCCGATCGGCAGTTCACCGACGCGCGGCAGGGTCGCGGTGAGACGCTCCATGCCGGCCTCGACCTGTCGTGCGTACCCGCCGAATTCCTGGCCGAGGGTCACCGGCACCGCATCCATCAGGTGGGTGCGGCCACTCTTGACCACCTCGCGCCACTCCTCCGACTTCGCCAACAGGGCGAGCCGCAGATGATCCAGCGCCGGAATCAGGTCGCTGACCACCGCCTCGGTGGCGGCCACATGGGTGGCGGTGGGGAAGGTGTCGTTGGACGACTGAGACATGTTGACGTGGTCGTTGGGATGGACTTCGACGCCGGCGGCCTTCGCGATCGAGGCGATCACCTCGTTGGTGTTCATGTTGGAGCTGGTACCCGAACCGGTCTGGAACACGTCGATCGGGAACTGGTCGTCATGCTTGCCGTCGGCGATCTCCTTGGCCGCGGCGATGATCGCGTCGGCCTTGGTGGCGTCGAGCAACCCCAGATCCTTGTTGACCTGCGCGCATGCCGCCTTCAGCAAGCCCATCGCCCGGATCTGGGTGCGTTCGAGCGGCCGGTGACTGATCGGGAAGTTCTCCACCGCGCGTTGGGTCTGCGCCCGCCACAGCGCGTCGACGGGCACCTTGACCTCGCCCATCGTGTCGTGCTCGATGCGGTACTGCTGTTCGGCGGGGTGCTGCTCGGCCATGGTTGCAATGCCTCCGGCTTCGTCGGGGAGATAAGGGTGTCCTTGGTCCACCGTACTCAGCGTCTGCAGAACCAACTCCACCCGCTCGTCACAACGGGTTGTTGGTCACAACAGTAGATCGCCGAGCAGATAGGAGATCCCCAATGCCGAGACGCCCACGATGACCGATCGCAGAATCGTGGGCCAGATCGCCGAATGTCCCAATCGGGCAAGGAGCACCGATGTCACGACGAGGGATGCCATCATCGCCAGAATCACCGAGCCGACGTGCCAGCGCCACGGCGTGACGATGGCGAAGAACGCCGGGATCAGCGCACCCAGGGCGAAGCCGACTCCCGCCATCACCGATTCCTGCCACGCCTGACGTGGCGTCGTCCGCTCGCGGATGCCGTATTCGATCTCCAACTGGGTCGACAACGAGTCGGCCGCGGAGAGTTCTTCCGCCACCGTCCGCGATGTCTCCGGGCTGACGCCTTTGTGTTCGAACCATTCGATCATCTCGGCGAGTTCCTCGTCGGGACTGAGTTCCAGCAGTCGCTGCTCGTGAGCGATCGTGGCCTGCTCGGCTTCGAGTCCGGCGAACTCCTCGCCGAGGCGAACGCCGAAGACCGCGAGCGCTCCCACCACCGTGTTGAGGATGATGATCGCGTACGTGGTGTGGGATGCGACGTCGGCGCCGGCCAGACCGAGTCCCATACCGGCGACCGCGATCACGCCGTCGTTGACGTCGACCAGCCGGGTTCGCACGGCGTCGGCGTCGATGCTGCCCCACCGGGAGGTGACGCGTGTGAGGAACGACGACCGACTCAGTTCAGGCTTCTTTCCTCGGATGGGACGACGTCGCTTCACGCTACTCGTGCGTCGCGGCGATCGGGTGGCCGAGAGCCCAGTGCCGTACGCAGGTGTCACGGGGTGGCACCTACATACGGCACTGATCGAGGGTGGGGTGCGCCGTTGTCCACAGGGACGCCGACGCGCGGGCCGACCCTCGTCTCACACGGCCACAATGAGCGTCCATGACGGTGACCTCACGTGTGACCCAGCCCGATGCGACTCGTCTCGACCAACTGCTCGTCGCGCAGGACGGTGTCATTGCTCGTAGGCAGGTCGTCGAGTGCGGATTCTCCGCCGCGTTTCTCCGTCGAAAGCTACGACGCCGGGAGTGGGTGACGGTGTACCCGGGCGTCTACGTCAACCACACCGGGCCGATCACCGGGACGCAGCGGGCGTGGAGCGTCGTGCTCGACGCATTTCCGGCGGCATTGAGTCACCTGTCCGCGATCTCCGACGGTGAGCCGAATGCCGGCGGGCCGGTGCACATCCTGGTCGACCGCCACCGTCGGGTGACCCGACGCGCGGGCGTCGTCGTCCACTACGGCTCACGACTCGATGACAGGGTGTTGTGGCATGCGCATCCACCGCGCGTCCGCCTCGACGAGGCGGTGCTCGACGTCGTCGCCGAGGCCACGTCGACCACCGCCGTCATCGCCTGCCTGGCCGATGTGGTGGGTGCGCGCAGGACAACCGCGGACCGACTGCTCGCGGCGCTGGAGAGCAGGCCGCGCATGGCGAAGCGGGAGTTCGTCGCCGGCGTCCTCCGCGATGTTCGTGACGGTACGTGTTCGGTTCTCGAGCATGGCTACCTGACGAGGATCGAACGAGCACACGGCCTACCCACACCGGAGCGGCAGGCTCCGACAACCGCAGGGCGGCACGGCTTTCGCGACGTCGACTACGAGGACTGGGGGCTCGTCGTCGAACTCGACGGTCGGCTCGGTCATGACGGCCCGGTGGCGCGTGACCGTGACCTCGAGCGGGACCTCGATGCCGCGGTGGCAGCGAGCCGGTTGACACTGCGTCTGGGGTGGGGACAGGTTTTCGGAAGGCCATGTGCCACGGCGGTGAAGCTCGCTCGCGCTCTGCATGCCCGCGGCTGGCGGGGACCAGTCGTCCGCTGTGCGGAGTGTCCACCTGTGCCGTAGATCGGTGTCACATACTGGCACCGATCTACGGCACTGTGCTCCAGCTGTCTCGGGGTTCAGCGTTCCCGGGACCGAATCCGCACCCCGCCCAGCGGAACCGTCACGGCCCCACCGGGATCGGTGAAGAAGTCGTTGCCCTTGTCGTCGACGACGATGAAGGCGGGGAAGTCCTCGACCTCGATCTTCCAGACGGCCTCCATCCCCAACTCGGGGTATTCGATGACCTCCTGGCTCTTGATGCAGTCCAGGGCCAGGCGTGCGGCGGGTCCGCCGATCGAGCCGAGGTAGAACCCGCCGTGGGTGGCGCAGGCGTCGGTGACCTGCTTGGAGCGATTGCCCTTGGCCAGCATCACCATCGAGCCGCCGGCCGCCTGGAACTGCTCGACGTAGGAGTCCATCCGGCCCGCGGTGGTCGGACCGAAGGAGCCCGACGCCATGCCCTCGGGGGTCTTGGCCGGGCCCGCGTAGTAGACGGGATGATCGCGCAGATAGTCCGGCATCGGTTCGCCGGCGTCGAGACGTTCCTTGATCTTGGCGTGCGCGATGTCGCGGGCGACGACGAGTGGACCGGTCAGCGACAGGCGGGTCTTGACCGGATACTTCGACAATTCGGCGAGGATCTCCGGCATCGGCCGGTTCAGGTCGATCGCGACGACCTCACCGCCCTCGATGTCCTCGGTGACCCCGGCATCGGGCATGTAGTGGGCGGGGTCGGTTTCGAGTTGCTCGAGGAAGACGCCGTCGGCGGTGATCTTGCCGAGCGCCTGACGGTCGGCCGAGCAGGAGACCGCGATGGCGACGGGGCACGACGCGCCGTGCCGCGGCAGGCGGACGACGCGGACGTCGTGGCAGAAGTACTTGCCGCCGAATTGTGCTCCGATACCGAAGGATTGGGTCAGCTTGAACACCTCCTCCTCGAGTTCGAGGTCGCGGAAGCCGTGCGCCGACATCGAACCCGAGGTGGGCAGGGTGTCGAGGTAGTGCGCGGAGGCGTACTTCGCGGTCTTGAGCGCGAATTCGGCCGAGGTGCCGCCGATGACGACGGCGAGGTGATACGGCGGGCAGGCCGCGGTTCCCAGCGAACGGATCTTCTCGTCGAGAAACTCCAAGAGGCGCTTGGGATTCAGGATGGCCTTGGTCTCCTGGAACAGGAAGGACTTGTTGGCCGAGCCGCCGCCCTTGGCCATGAACAGGAACTTGTACTCCGGGCCCTTCGGTCCCTGCTCGGTGGCATAGATCTCCACCTGTGCGGGCAGGTTGGTGCCGGTGTTGCGCTCCTCGTAGGTGGTCAGCGGGGCCAGCTGGGAGTAGCGCAGGTTGAGTTTGGTGTAGGCGTCATACACCCCGCGCGAAATCCATTGCGCGTCATCGGCTCCGGTCAGCACGCCCTCGGATTTCTTGCCCATCACGATCGCGGTGCCGGTGTCCTGGCACATCGGCAGCACGCCGCCGGCGGAGATGTTGACGTTCTTGAGCAGGTCGAGCGCGACGAAGCGGTCGTTGCCCGACGCCTCCGGGTCGTCGATGATCTTGCGCAACTGGGCGAGGTGCGCGGGACGCAGGTAGTGGCTGATGTCGTGCATCGCCTCGGCGGTCAGCCTCTGCAATGCCTCGGGGGCGACCTTGAGGAAGCGGTGACCGTCGACGTCGACGGTGGACACCCCCTCGGTGGTGATCAGGCGATAGGGGGTCTCGTCGGCGCCGGAGGGCAGCAAATCGGCATAGCGGAACTCCGGAGCAAGGGCTGGTTTGCTCACCATCGGATTCTATCGTGGCCGGTCAGCGTCGCAATGGGCGCCCGCCGGCCCCGTTCCGAACGGCGGAGGCGGGGATGTGTGTGCCACAGATCACATGCGATGGCTATTGTGGCCTCATCATCAGTGATGGCGGGGAGGAAGGCGGGTGGTCAGGTGCCGGCAATCGTGTTGGCGGAGGTTCGAACGTCGTGTGAGCGGGAGGCGGTGGCCGAGTGGGCTGCGGCCACCCACCCCGAGGCGACGCTGCGCACCCTCGGCGAGGTCGACCCGGACGGCCTCGATCCCGACACCTCGTTGATACCCGCACGGGCCGTGTGGCTCCCGCCGGTACGTCGCGGTGAGCGGCGGGTGTCGATGGCCGATGTCCTCGCACTGTCGAATCCTCGGCGTCCGATGGCCTTCCGGCAGTCGGCCATCCGCAACCGGGCACCGGACCGGCTGCGGGTGGTGGCCGGTGAGGCGGCCACCGTCGACGATCTGCGCACCCGGCACGCGTCGGCGTCGGCCGAAGGGGAATCGTTCGCGAGTTACGTTGCGCTGCAAGCGTCTCTGTCGGCCGAACGCGCCGAACGGCAGCTGGTGGGTGACCGCTACAAGGTGCCCCGGCTGGTCGCCGAACAGATCGGGTCGTCGGCGCGGTTCCGCACCAACGCGGCGAAACTGGCGGCCGAACTCGGGCGTCCGGCGGCCGCGGTGGTGGCCGAGGCCACCGACAAGATGTCGACCTTCGTGGCGACCCAGTCACGATTGATGGACGACGTCTTCTCCTCGACGTTCCGCGCCCTCTACGAGCGCACCTGGACGGTGTCGGCCGACCTCGACACCCTGGGGAAGCTACGGACCCTCAACAAGACCCACGGGTTGATCTTCCTGCCGTCGCATCGCTCCTACGTCGACACCCTGGTGCTCTCGGAAATCCTTCGCTCCCATGACTTCCCACCGAATCTGGTGCTGGGGGGCAACAATCTGGCGCTGTGGCCGCTGGCCCCGATCGCGCGGCGCGCGGGGGTGATCTTCATCCGCCGCCGCTTCGGTGGCGACCCGGTGTACAAGTTCGCGATGCGCTCCTATCTGTCGTTCATCGTGGAGAAACGCTTCAACCTCGAGTGGTACATCGAGGGCGGCCGCAGCCGCACCGGCAAGCTGCGCCCACCGAAGCTCGGCCTGCTGTCCTATGTGGTCGACGCCCTCGCCAACCTCGAGAACGCCGACATGATGGTGGTCCCGACGTCGATCGTCTACGACCAGCTCCACGAGATCGGGGCGATCGCCCGCGAATCGGCCGGCGGGACCAAGAAGCCCGAGAGCGTCACCTGGCTGCTGAAGTACGCCAAGGCGCAACGCACCTACATGGGTGAGGCGCGGGTGCGTTTCGGCGAACCGTTCTCGTTGCGGGAGGCGATCGACAAGGTCGCCGACGACCCGGCCGGGCTGGAGAAGGTCGCGTTCACGGTGATGGACGAGATCAACGCGGCCACCCCGATCTCGGCGACGTCGCTCGCAGGGTTCGCGTTGCTCGGTGCCGGCGATCGCGCCTACACCGTCGCCGAGATCGAGACGATCCTCGCGCCCCTGCTCGACTACATCGACGCCCGCGGACTGCCCGGCCCCGACCCGTCGCTGTGCCGCGGGCTCGGTCTGCAGACGACCCTGCGGGAACTGGAAACCGCCAAGGTCCTCCAACGCTTCACCGGCGGCCCCGACACGGTGTGGTCGATCGCCCCGAACAGCCACGCGATCGCGGCCTACTACCGCAACGGGGCGCTGCATCACTTCGTGGATCGCGCGATCGTCGAGGTGGCGTTGCTGGCGGCGCTCGACGGCGACCTCGGGCATGACCATGAGCACGAGACGATGCTCGCCGCCGCGCAGGAGGAGGCACTGCGGATCCGGGACCTGCTGAAGTTCGAGTTCTTCTTCCCCACCAAGACCGAGTTCCTGCACAGGCTCGGCGGCGAGGTCGACCTGATCGCACCGGAATGGCGCACCGTCACCCCGTCGGCGGAGTGGTTCCACAACACGCTGCTGTCCACGTCGGGAGCATTGTTCGCGCGGCGGACCCTGCAACCGTTCTTCGACGCCCAGTTGGTGGTGGCGCAGCTGCTGGTCTCCGGTGGTGCGGCCGCCCTCGGCAAGGAGCAGGTGATCGCCGACGGACTCGGGCTGGGACGTCAACTGGCGCTGCAGGGTGTTGTGCGCAGCCAGGATTCGGTGTCGACCGAACTGTACGACGCGGCCTACCGGCTGGCGGAGAACCGGCGGCTGATCTCCGGTGGCGACGACGTCGACGTGGTGAGCGCACGGACCGCGTGGCTGGCCGAGGTCGAGCAGATGCGTGATCGTCTCGCGCGTATCGCGGCCATCGAGGTCGCCCAGGAGGAGGCGCTGTCGTGAGTGCGTTCACCCGACGGCTCGAGGCGATCCGGTCGTCGCCACGTGGCAAACACATCGGTGCCTTCTTCGACTACGACGGCACCCTGATCGAGGGATTCTCGGCCACCGCGATCTTCGGGGAACGTCTCCGCAGTCTTGAATTCGGGCTCGGTGAGGTCGCCGACTTCGCCCTCATCGGACTGCGCGGAGTGGAATCCGAACAGGATTACGCCGAGGTGCTCGAGGCCACCAAACCGACCTTCGCCGGCAAACCGTACACCGAGCTGCTGGCCATGGGGGAGCGGCTCTTCCGGCAGGACACCGCCGCCAAACTCCGGCCGCAGATGTGGCAGATCCTGCGGGCGCATCGGGAACGCGGGCATCGCATCGTGATCGCGTCGTCGGCCACCCGGTTCCAGATCGAACCGATCGCGCGTGAGATCGGCGCCGATCACGCCCTGGCCACCGACGTCGAGGTGGTCGACGGCATCGTCACCGGAGCGGTGATCGGCCGACCGCTGTGGGGACCGGGCAAGGCCGCCGCGGTACGCACCCTCGCGCGGGAACACGACATAAACCTCGACGCCTCGTTCGCCTACAGCGACGGCAACGAGGACATCCCCTACCTGGAGAGCGTGGGACATCCGGCCGCGGTGTCGCCGCGCCGCACCCTGCGTGCCGAGGCGAGCGCCCGTGGCTGGCCGATCCTCGACCTGCGCAACCCGTCACACAACCGATGGGCGATGGCGGCGCGGACCGGCGCCTGCTACGGCTCGTTCCTCGCCTCTGCCGCAGCGGGTTTCGTTGCCGGACTGGTACCCGGCGTCGGATCGGAGACGGCCATGCAGGCCGCGGTGGCGATGGGCACCGACGTCGGACTGGCCCTTGCCGGTATCGACGTCAGCGTCCTCGACGGTGGTCAGTACCTCACCTCGTCGCGGCCGTGCGTGTTCGTCTTCAACCATCAGTCGAAGCTCGACCTGGCCGTCATCGTCCACCTGGTGCGGCGTGACGCCACCGGGGTGGCGAAGAAGGAGGTGGGGGACCTGCCGGTCTTCGGGCAGATCCTCGACTCGGCGGGACTGGTGTTCATCGACCGTGCCGATGCCGGACGCGCCATCGACCAACTCGAACCCGCCGTGCGCAAACTGCGCGACGGCGGTGCGTCGCTGGTGGTGGCGCCGGAGGGCACGCGCTCGGCGACCCCGCGGATCGGGCCGTTCAAGAAGGGGCCCTTCCACATCGCCATGCAGGCGGGTGTGCCGGTGGTGCCCATCGTGCTGCGCAACGTCGGCGAATTGATGTGGCGCGGAGCGCAACTCATCTCGCCGGGCACCGTCGAGGTGAAGGTGCTGCCGCCGGTGGACACCTCGACCTGGACCACCGAGGCCGTCGGCGAACATGCCGAGGAGGTGCGTCAGATGTTCGTGTCCACGCTGGCCCAGTGGCCCGTCGAATCGTTCGAGGACGGCCGGATGACCCGCACGATGGAGGCGTGAGATGAGTGAGGACGCACCCCTGTCGTGGGGGACCGAACCGCATATGAGCCCGGTCGACGCCTTGATGTGGCGCGGCGATGCCGACCGCAAACTGCGGGGCACCATCTCCATGCTGGAAATCTATGACCGCGTACCGGATTGGGACCGGTTGCTCGCGGCGCACGACTGGGGAAGCCGGATGGCGCCCCGATTCCGGCAACGCGTCATCGAGTCGCCGTTGGCCACCGGAACACCGAGTTGGGCGGTCGACGCGGAATTCGACCTGCACTATCACGTGCGCCGGATCGCACTCGTCGGCGACGGTTCGATGCGCGAATTGCTGTCCACCTGTGAACAACTCGCGATGACGGCGCTCGATCCGGCACGGCCGCCGTGGGAGGGCTACCTGATCGAGGGACTCGCCGGCGGCAAGTGCGCCTACTTCCTCAAGGCGCACCACGCGCTCACCGACGGCCTCGGCGCCATCCTGGTTCTCGCGCAACTGCATTCGACGTCACGTGACCCGATCCCGGGTAAGCCGCAGCCGCCCGCCCCGATGCCGACATCCATCTCGGCGCTCGATGTGCTCCGGCGACAGATCGGCGAGGAGGTGGCCCGGATACCGCATCGTGCCTCGCTGGCGCTGCGCGGTGTGGCCGCCCTGCGGGACCCGGCCCATGCGCTCAGTTCGGTTCTGCGGTATGGGCGTTCGGTACCGCGGGTGGCCGGGATGGTGTCGCCGCCGGGATCGCCGCTGCTATCGGCGCGCAGCGTGTCGTGGCGGTTCGCCGCGTTCGAGGTGCCGTTTCCGGACATGCAGGCCGCGGCGCGCGCGGTGCGGGCCTCGATCAACGACATCTACCTCGGCGGGCTCATCGGCGGATTCCGGATCTATCACGAGAAGAGCGGTGCCGCACTCGCCCCGATACCGGTGGCCATCCCGATCTCGGTGCGGCGACCCGAGGATCCCGAGGGCGGCAACCGCATCGCCGTCGGGCGGATGGCCGGCCCGATGGACATCGCCGATCCCTTCGAACGGGTCCTGACCATCCGCGAACAGGTGCGGGCCGCCAAGAACGAACCCGCCGTCGACATCTTCAACACCCTGGGGTCGGTGCTCGCCTGGATGCCCGGCCGGCTCCTCGGACAGTTCAGCGGCGCGACGAGCCAGAACGACCTGCAGGCCAGCAACGTCCCCGGAATCCCGTGGGACACCTACGTCGCCGGCGCAAAGGTGGAGCGGCTCTTCCCGTTCGGGCCGCTGCCGGGGTGTGCGGTGATGGCCACGTTGATCACCCACAATCAGATCGCGTGTCTGGGACTGAACTTCGACGCCGCGGCGGTCACCGATCCGGAACTGTTCGCCGAATCCGTCGTCGCCGGTTTCGACGAGGTGCTGGGCCTGGTGGCCGAGGGCCCCGACGGTGCCGATGCCACCCCGGGCGTGATGCGTCGGGTCGTCTGAGGGGGATGTCGAGGCGGGGCCGGTCGCCGGGTGGTCGGCCGGCGCATGGTCGGTGGCCGGGTGGTCAGTCGCTGCGGTGCGGCAGGAACGCGGCGATCACCAACGCCACCACCGCGATCCAGATCGACGACACCCCGATCCAGCGGTAGCCGAAGCCGCCGGCCATCGCACCGCAGGCGAAGACGAGCCAGGTCGCCACGGTGGTGGTCCACTGCCAGGCGTCGTCGGTCCTGATGCCGTACACCAACTGGTGCGCGGCCTTGACCAGGGTCCCGGTGACGTAGGTCAGCCCCACATGCACATCGGTGGATCGCGACAGGGCCGTGTTGATCAGGCCGCTGCCGATCGCGACCACGGGCAGGCCGATCTCCGGTGACACCACGACGGTGAGCAGTGCCCCGAGCGCCACCCAGGCGATCGTCGCCGAGGACTGGATGTGGTGAGCGCGTGGCCCGCCCCATCGGGTGATGACGTTGCCGAGGATGTTGCCGGCGAAGAAACCGATGATCAGGGCCGCGCAGATGGCCAGGGTGTGCCAGTGACCGTAGGCGATGGACTGTCCGAGGATGGTGGTGTTCCCCGACATGAAGGCGACGAAGATTCCGCTGAGAGCCAGGAATGCGACCGCGTCGAGGTACCCGGCCGCGGCCAGCAATGTCAGTGCCAGCGCGCGTTCGGACGGCGCCCGCCCCGGCGTGGCTGCGGCTGTGTCCGACACGGGTGTGAGGGTATCAGCCGAGATAGGTCGGAGAATCGGTGAATGCGCGTGTGTCCATACGACATTCGCCCGGTCCCCTCGTGGGGGACCGGGCGAGGTCAGGAGATCGGACGACTAGATGTCGAGGCGGGCGTACTCACGCAGCTTCGCGGTCTTGTGCACGGCCTCGATGCGGCGGATGGTGCCGGACTTCGAGCGCATCACCAGCGAGCGGGTGGTGGCGCCGCCCGGTCGGTAGGTGACACCGCGCAGCATGTCACCGTTGGTGACGCCGGTGGCGCAGAAGAAGGAGTTCTCGCCGCTGACCAGGATGTCGTTGGTGAGGACCCGGTCGAGGTCGTGGCCGGCGTCGAGGGCCTTCTTGCGCTCCTCCTCGTTACGCGGCCACAGCTTGCCCTGGATCTCGCCACCCATGCACTTCATCGCGACGGCGGTGATGATGCCCTCCGGGGTGCCACCGACACCCATCAGCATGTCGACGGTGCTGTAGTCGCCGGCCGCGGCGATCGACCCGGCGACGTCGCCGTCGGAGATCAGGCGGATCTTGGCGCCGGCCTGACGGATCTCGCCGATCAGATCGGCGTGGCGGGGACGGTCGAGGACGACCACGGTCAGGTCGGCGACGTCGATGCCCTTGGCCTTGGCGACCGAGTTGATGTTCCACTCCACCGACTCGTCGATGTTGATCGCGCCCTTGGCCTCCGGGCCGACGGCGATCTTGTCCATGTAGAAGACGGCCGACGGGTCGTACATGGAGCCGCGTTCGCTGACCGCGATCACCGCGATCGAGTTGGGGCGGCCCTCGGCCATCAGCGTGGTGCCGTCGATCGGGTCGACCGCGACGTCGCAGTCGGGGCCGTCGCCGTCGCCGACCTCTTCGCCGTTGAACAGCATCGGGGCCTCGTCCTTCTCGCCCTCACCGATCACGACCACACCGCGCATCGACACCGTCGACAGCAGTTCGCGCATGGCGTCCACGGCGGCACCGTCGCCGCCCTTCTTGTCGCCGCGACCCACCCAGCGACCGGCCGCGAGCGCGGCCGCCTCGGTGACTCGCACCAACTCCATCGCCAAGTTGCGGTCGGGTGCCTGGTGGGTGGATGCGCTCATGTCTCTTCGACTCCTCGGCGTGCGGCGTTGCGGCTCACCGTCCATCCTCGCATGTCACGCCGCCCGCGCGTCGGCGGGTCGCCCTTTGGGCGCGCGGGGTGTGCGTGCCTGCCATCACACGATTGGGGTCGGCGCGAGGCCGACTGCAATACTGGCCTCATGGCCTCCAAACCGCGCTATCTGACCAGCGGCAAGGACATGATTTGGTCGATCATTCCGCTGCTGGTGATCTGCGCGTTCGTCGCCATGGTCTCCGGCAACTGCTCGGTCGGACTGACCGGGACCGCCAAGGACGACCGGCGCGCACCGTTCGACGTGCAGGGCGCACTGCTCGCCGATTCGCAGACGATGCCGTTCCCGATCCGGCGGCCCGCCGACCCGGACGGCTGGAAACCCAGCTCCGGTAGCCGCGAGAACGCCTCGGGACATGTGCTGAGCAATGTGGGATGGCTGACCCCGTCGGGTAACTACGTGCAGCTCACCCAGACCGACGCCTCCGAGGACACACTCGTCACCCATCTCGCCGGGGGTGGCGACGACGACGAGGTCGCCTCCGGTACCGGTACCCGCGAGATCGGTGGCCATCGCTGGGTGCTCTATTCCACCTACGACGGCAACAACATCTGGATCACCGATCTGGGGAACGTGCGCATCGCGGTGATGTCGACCGGTTCCGCCGACGACATGGAGAAGATGGCCGCGGCGGTTCTCGCACAGCAACCCCTGCCCGGTCGGGGCTGAACCCGGGTCTCACACGCGGTTGGGCAGACACTCTCCCGGCCGTCGTGATCTCATGTCGGATGACGTTGCCGACGTGGCGTCGTGACATGTGGTCGGAAAGAAGGTGTCGGGGTGTTACGACTGCGGATTGTGAGCATGGGCGCACTGGTGGTGGCCGCGGTGGTCTGCATCGTCGGGGCCGTGATCGGCTCCTGGGTGTGGATCATCCCGGCGGCGATCCTGACGCCGCTCGCCGCCCTCGGCATCTACGACCTGCTCCAGCGCAAGCACTCGATCCTGCGGAACTATCCGGTGCTCGGACACATGCGATTCCTGCTGGAGATGCTGCGTCCGGAGATCCAGCAGTACTTCATCGAGCGGAACTTCGACGGCCGCCCCTACGATCGTGACGTCCGCTCCCTGATCTACGAGCGGGCCAAGGGCACCGCGTCGGAATTGTCCTTCGGCACCGAACGCGACATCGACGCCGAGGGTTACGAATACCTCGTCCACTCGGCCGCACCGCTGATGGCGCCGCCCGAGCCGTTCCGGGTGCGGATCGGCGGACCCGACTGCACCCGCCCGTACGACATGTCGCTGCTCAATGTCTCGGCGATGAGTTTCGGTGCGCTGTCGTCGAACGCGTTGCGGGCGCTGAACGAGGGGGCCCGGAAGGGCGGTTTCGCCCACGACACCGGCGAGGGCGGGCTGACGCCGTATCACCTGACCGGTGCCGACGTCATCTGGGAGATCGGCTCGGGCTACTACGGAACCCGCACCGCCGACGGACATTTCGATCCGGACACCTTCGCCGAGAAAGCCGCCACCGAACAGGTCAAGGCGATCCTGGTGAAGCTGAGTCAGGGCGCGAAGCCGGGCATCGGTGGCGTGCTGCCCGGGTCGAAGGTCACCGAGGAGATCGCGCGGTATCGAGGTGTGCCGGTGGGGCGCAAGTGTGTGAGCCCGCCCGCGCATTCGGCGTTCTCCACCCCGCGGGAACTCATCACCTTCATCGGGCGGCTGCGGGAACTGGCCGACGGGAAACCGGTGGGGTTCAAGCTGTGTGTGGGTTCCCGGGTGGATGTGCTGGCGATGTGCAAGGCGATGGTGGAGGAGCAGATCACCCCGGATTTCATCGTCATCGACGGTGCCGAGGGAGGTACCGCGGCGGCGCCGCTGGAATTCGAGGATCACGTCGGTCTGCCCCTGACCGACGGACTGATGACGATGCACAACGCCCTGGTCGGATGTGGTCTGCGGGACCGGATCCGGATCGGGGCGAGCGCCAAGGTGGCCTCCGGCAACGACATCGTCAAACGCCTCATCCAGGGCGCCGATTTCACCAACGCCGCACGCGCGATGATGATGGCGGTCGGCTGCATCCAGTCGCAGCGCTGCCACACCAATCAGTGCCCGGTGGGAGTGGCCACCCAGGACCCGCGGCGGGCGCGGGCGCTGGATGTGGCCGACAAGAGCGAACGCGTCTACCGCTATCACAAGGCGACGGTGGCGCAGGCGATGCGGCTGATGGGTTCGATGGGTATCGACGATCCGGCCCGCCTCGGCCCGCACCTGCTGCGCAAACGGCTCTCGACCACTGAACAGCGGTCCTACGCCGAGATCTACGAGTGGCTCGACGACGGTGTGCTGCTGTGTGATCCGCCGGAATCGTGGGTGGAGGACTTCTCCCGCGCTGATCCGGATTCGTTCCGGCCGGTCGGCTGATCGGGGCCGGTACATCCCGGTCAGGTCCCGACGGCGCGCGGGTCAGTCGTCGAAATCGTCCTCGTCGTCGTCACCATCGTCATCGCCGTCGTTGAGCACTGCCTCGATGCGGTCGCGGGCACCCGCGAGGTGTGCCTCGCAGCGGTCGGCGAGCGCCTCACCGCGTTCCCACAGGGCCAGTGACGCATCGAGATCGAGGCCGCCGCGTTCCAGGGTGGTCACCACCTCCACCAGTTCGTCGCGGGCCTGCTCGTAGCCGAGTTGTTCGACCGGGACGTCGGTGGGCTGGGCTGGATCTTTCGGGGCTGAATCTTTCTGCGATGAATCTTTCTGGCTCCGTTGCGGACTCACTGATCGGGCTCCTGATGATCGGGATGTGCGGGCTGATCGACGTGCGCGTGCAGGGAACCGTCGGCGACGCGGATGCGCAGCGCGGTCCCGGCGCCGACGCCGTCGACGGAGTCGAGGACCTGCGGCGGATCGACGTCGGTGCGTTGCACGACGGCATAGCCGCGGGCGAGGGTCTGGGCCGGCCCGAGGGTGGCCAGCCGCGCGGCGAGGGCCTCGGTGCGGCGCTCCTGGGTGTCGATGAGGCGCAGCACATCACGCCGGATGTCGGAGCGGGCCCGCTCGACGCCCTCGACGTGCCGGTCGATCATCGAGAACGGATCGGCGAGAACGGGTCTCGCGCGCAGGCCGGCGATCACCCGATCCTCCCGGTGCACCCAGTTGCGCAGGGCGTGCGCACTGCGTCGCCGCAGCGCGGTGATGCCGACCAGTTCGGCCTCGACGTCGGGGACCACACGTTTGGCGGCGTCGGTCGGGGTGGCCGCGCGCAGGTCGGCGACGAGATCGAGCAGCGGCGTGTCGGGTTCGTGGCCGATGGCGCTGACCACCGGGGTGGTGCAGGCGGCCACCGCGCGCAGCAGGGTCTCGTCGGAGAACGGCAACAGGTCTTCGACGCTGCCGCCGCCGCGGGCGATGATGATGACGTCGATGTCGGGGTGTGCGTCGAGGTCGTTGAGGTGGGCGATGATCCGCGTTACCGCCGTCGGCCCCTGGACCGGGGCGTCCCGCACGTCGAAACGCACTGCCGCCCAACGGGTTGACGCGACCGTGACCACGTCGTGCTGCGCGGCGCTCGCCCGCCCGGAGATCAGGCCGATGGTGCGGGGCAGGAAGGGCAGCCGGCGTTTCATCCGGGTGTCGAACAGGCCCTCGGCGGCCAGGAGCTGCCGCAGCCGTTCGATCCGCAGCAACAGTTGCCCGATGCCGATGGGGCGAATGTCGCTGACCCGCAACGAGATCGTACCGCGGCCGGTGTAGTAGCTGGGGCGTCCGAGCATCACCACGTGCGCGCCCTCGGTCAGCGGCACCTCGGAGCGGGCGAGCAGATCGGGGCTGCAGGTCACCGAGATGGAGATGTCGGCGGCCGGATCCCGCAGTGTCAGAAAGGATGTGCGGGTGCCCGGGCGTCGGCTGATCTGGGTGATCTGGCCTTCCACCCAGATCTGGCCGAGACGATGCACCCAGTCGGCGATCTTGGTGTTGACGGTGCGGACCGGCCAGGGATTGTCGGCGGTGTTGGCCCCGGCGGTCACGGTGTCCCCGGTGCGACGGTCACAGCCCCCGGAAAGGTGACGCGCCCCGTCACGAGGAGGTGGAGCGCTTGTTCTCGGCGGCGGTGATCCGGTTGTCGATCATCGTGATGAACGGTGCGCGGTTGCGGGTGCTCTTCTCATACGCCAGAAGCGCGGTGAGGTCGTCGACGCTGACGGTGCGCAGCTTGGCGCGCAGCTGGGCGAGGGTGAGGGTGTCGTAGTCGGTGTACTCGACGACTTCGGGCACATCGCCGGATGCCGGCGACTCGGCGTCCGCCTCGGAGGCGGACTCGTGGGCCGAGTCGATGACGTCCTGGGGCGCGGAGCTGTAGAGCGCGAACCGGCCGGCGTCGGCGCGGGGCGCCTCGGATTCGGGCGCCGGGGCCGGCGCGGATGCCTTCTTGGTCGGCGTTTTCTTCGCCGGGGCCTTCTTGGCCGGGGTCCTTGGCTCAGGGGCCTTGGTGGCGGGTGCCTTCTTCGCGGCCGCCTTCTTCGCCGGAGCCGGTGTGGCCGCCGCCGGCGTCGCCTCGTCGGTGGTGCCGCCCTTGCGCCCGGACTCGATCGGCACGACCGATTCGGTGACGTCGATCTCGTCGTCGTCGAAGCGCGCCCACGACGGTTGCTCGTCGGGATGGTCGAAGAGGAACTCGAGCGCGGTGTCACCCTTGATGGCGAGTTCGGCGATGCCCTGCTGTGCGCGCATCGCGAACTGCAGGGTTTCGCTGACCGCGGTCATCGGCAGGGTGACGAGCAGAGTGGGGAGCTTGCGCGTCTCCTCGATCGCGGTGACGACGAGACCTGCGGCGATACGGGCCGGATAAGGTGCGCGAACCATGGGTTCACTCTGCCATCTTCGCTCGTGGCGGCCAACACGTACCCTGGGAGTCATGTCTGAACCCAAGCGCGTCCTGCTCGCCGAACCGCGGGGGTACTGTGCCGGCGTCGACCGGGCCGTGGAGACCGTCGAGCGTGCCCTCGACAAACACGGGGCTCCCGTCTACGTCCGCAAGGAGATCGTGCACAACCGGCACGTCGTCGACACGCTGGCCGAACGCGGTGCGATCTTCGTCGGGGAGACCGACGAGGTGCCCGAGGGGGCGATCGTCGTGTTCTCCGCGCACGGTGTGTCCCCGGAGGTCCACCGCACCGCCGCGGTGCGCAACCTGAAGACCATCGACGCGACATGTCCGCTGGTCACCAAGGTGCACCAGGAGGCCAAGCGATTCGCCCGCGACGATTACGACATCCTGCTCATCGGCCACGAGGGCCACGAGGAGGTCGAGGGCACCGCCGGTGAGGCACCCGAGCACATCCAGCTCGTCGACGGCCCCGACGCGGTGGACAAGGTGACCGTGCGTGACGAGTCCAAGGTGATCTGGCTGTCGCAGACCACGCTGTCGGTCGACGAGACGATGGAAACCGTCCGGCGCCTGCGCGAACGTTTCCCGGAACTCAACGACCCGCCGAGCGACGACATCTGTTACGCCACCCAGAACCGGCAGGTCGCGGTGAAGGCGATGGCCCCGCAGTGCGACCTGGTGATCGTCGTCGGGTCGAAGAACTCGTCGAACTCGGTGCGTCTGGTGGAGGTGGCCCTGCAGAACGGGGCGGCCGCGTCGTATCTGGTCGATTACGCCCGCGAGATCGACCCGTCGTGGCTCGAGGGCGTCAGCACCGTCGGCATCACCTCCGGCGCGTCGGTCCCCGAGGTGCTGGTGCGCGGCGTCATCGACTTCCTCTCCGAGTACGGATTCGACTCGGTGGAGAAGGTCACCACCGCCGAGGAGACGCTGACCTTCGCGTTGCCGCGGGAGCTGCGGCCGGCGCGGACGGCGCGCTGACCTCCCTGACCTCCTCGGCCATCTGCATGCCCAACTCCCACCTGCACGCAATGCATTCCGTGCAGGTGGGAGTTGCGCGCGCAGCTTCCGGAGCCGACCGCTCAGTACTCGTCGGGTTCGAGTCGGCGGACCCGACGATGCGGTAACGACAGCGCGAGCACCACGATCACCAGTGTCACCGCCACCGCCACGCCGATCAGGGCGACGTTGCGGGCGGTGTGGTCGACGACCGGCGGGGCTGCCGGGGCGGCGATCGGCGCCGACGTGGCCGGCTCGACCGCGGGACCGAGTTCGGCGGTCAGGGCCGCCACCGGATCGATGACGCCGTAACCGATGGCCTGGTCGTGCCCGGTCCCGGGCGCGTGGGCCGTGGCGATGATGCGGTCCATCACCTGTCCCGCCGACAGTTGCGGGTAGCGGGCGCGGATCAGCGCGGCGGTCCCGGCGACGTAGGGCGCGGCAAAGCTGGTGCCCAGCACCGGAACCGGGCCGGAGTCGCTGCGCAGGGCATTCACCAGCGCGGAACTGCGCGGGGTGCTGTCGAGGCTGACGATGTCGGTCCCCGGGGCGGCGACGTCGACCCACGGGCCGTGCAGGCTGAAGGAACTCGGGGCACCCGAACCGGCATCGACCGCACCGACGGTGAGCACATACGGGGAGAACCAGGCGGGGCTGGCGACGGTCACCACCGAACCCCAGCCCGCGGTGTCGGCGGGATCGGGTGCCGGATTCTGTTGTGCGCAGGCCGATCCCTGTGACAGATTGCCAGCGGCGACGACCACCACCACATTGCGTTCATAGGCGTGGCGGACGGCCGCGCCCAGCGCTCGATCGGCGGGACGGTCGCCGGCGGACGAACAGGCCACCTCGGAGATGTTGATGACCGTGGCACCGAGATCGACGGCCCGGACAACCGCGTTCGCCAGTGTCGACACGGACCCGTAGCCGCCGCCGACCGCGGGATCGGAATCCTCCCGCCGGCGGTCGGCGGCGTCGAACGCCGCGCTCGACTGCCGGATCGAGATGATCGAGGCATCGGGCGCGACCCCGACGAAGGCATCGTCGGATGACGGTGCGGCGCCGATGATCCCGGCGACCAGTGTCCCGTGCGCGTCGCAGTCGGACAGGCCGTCGCCGGCCGAGACGTAGTCGCCACCACCGCGGAGCCGGGGCAGGCGCGGGTGCGGTGACACACCCGTGTCGATGACCGCGACGCGCTGCCCGGCGCCCCGGGAGAACCGCCACGCGTCATCGAGATTCATCATCCGCTGCGCGGGCGGGACCCGGGTGGGGGACGGTGCGGTGAGGGGCCGCGCGCACAGGGTCCGCTGTTCGGTGCGTTCCGGCGGTGCCACCGGCGCCGAACGCACGAGTGCGCCCGTGTCGATGACCGGCGGTGTCAGGGCGGACGCAGGCGCCGCGCCGCCCAGTGCGACGATCACCGCGGTGAGCGCTGCGGCCAGGACACGCCGGGCACCCGACGCGGTGTCCGAGGTCATCTCACAGATTCCGGACGGTCTGATACAGGTCGAGAATCCATGCCAGCAGCGGCACGATCACGGCGATCAGCGCGTACTCCGTCAGCTCCGCCAGCCGACGCATCACCGGCGAAAACGCATGTCGCGGAGCCACAACCCCGCCGATCATGGCGGCGATCATGGCGAGGACACCCACGGCGAAACCGGCGAGCGGCCACATCCCCGGGCCCAGCGCCCACGACGCGACGATCGCGGCCAGCGTCAGACACCCGCCGGTGACCAGGGTGGCGGCCTGCGCCAGATCGGAGTGCGACCGCCCGCGCAGGCACAGCACGACGGCGACGATCATCGCCAACGACATCGACCGCCAGTCGATTCCGGCCCACGGGGTGGCCGTCACAACGGCGGCGACCGCCGTGATCACCGTCGATCCGGCGACGATCCCGGTGAGGTAGGCGTTCGCCAGGTAAGAACGACGTTCCAGTGCATCGGTTTTGGGTAGGGCGATGGCGCCGATCGCGCCGATCCCCTCGATGGTCGGGGGTGGCTCCGCGTCGTCGATGTCGATGGGTGCCCCGGCCGTCGGCACGGGCGGAAGCGGCAGTTTGGCGAGCACGATGGTCAGCCGTGGCGCCAGGCCGATCACCACCAGGCCGACCACCGCGGTCACCGCCGCCACGTCACCACCGGGCGCGGTCAGGAGAAGATCGGCGACACAGGCGCAACCACCCAGGATCGATGCCGTGATGACCGCGCTGTGGATCACCGGCCCGGCCGCCGAACACCGATAGGAGATCACCGCACACACCAGTGCGCTCGCGAACCCCAGGCTCACTCCGGCGGAGCCGAAAGTGCCGGGCACGCCCAGCATCCCGGCCGCGAATGCGGGCGGGATCGCGGCCGCCGACAACGCCGCGGCGGTGGCTCCGTCACGACGATGACGCGCCACGATCGTCGACGCGGTGATCAGTGCGACGGCGGCGAGCGCGGCCGGGATCGCCGGCCACCAGTCACTGTGCTGGGCACGCATGCCGCACAGGCTCACCGCGGCGACCAACGACGCGAGGATCGTCGCGGAGAAACCGAGAATCCGGGCGGCACGTGCAGACCAGTTGGCGAAATGCGACTCGTTGAGCCGCGCGACCGCGTCGACGACGTCGTCGTAGAGGACCGGTGCCTCGCCGGTACGCAGCCGGGAGATCACCAGCAGGTCGCCGTGGCGGACCCCGCACTCCGCCAGCGACCGCTCGAGGGGCAGTGGGTGTCGGCCGATGTGCGACAGGGTCCACCGGTGACGGTGATCGTCGGGTCGCGAACCCTCCGACGCCGCATCGCCATCCGGGTCATCGCTCCGGCTGCGCCGGGGACTGCGGGATTCGACGTGGGCGATGAGATCGGTCATCAGCGCGGCGATGGGCACACCGGCCGGGAGTGCCACGTCCATCTGGGTGTTGCCACCGAGCACCGACACCCGCACCATCGTGGGCTCGACTGTGGGGGTATCCGCCGACGGCGCGGAATCCGGCGGTATCGATGTGACCGGGTGCCCCGTTGACCGTGTATCCACAAGTGACATCTACCGTTACCTCCCCGCTGGTTCGCAGTTACCATAACCGGACATCACGGTCCGGGTGACCCGGGCCACTGCCGGCGGTGGATAACCCGACCCGTCACGACGGCGCGGAGATGGTCGGCACGGGTGGACTGACGAGGGGGAGTTGGTTGGTGCTCACGGACGGCTTCGTGCGGCGACCGCGTATCACGCCGCCCCGCATGCCCGGTGGTGAACTCAACATCGCGCAACCACCGGACGTGCCCCGCGTGGTGCCCGGCAATCTGCTGGTCAAGCTGTTGCCGGTGGTCATGATCGTTGCGGTGGTGGGCATGGTCGGACTGATGTTCGCGACCGGTGGACGCAATATCCTCTCCAACCCCCTGTTCATGATGTTCCCGCTGATGATGCTGATGTCGATGTTCGGGATGTTCGCGGCCGGCGGACGTGGCGGTGGGAAGAAGGCGGCCGAACTCAACGAGGAACGCAAGGACTACTTCCGGTATCTGGCGCAACTGCGGGGCCAGGTCGACGAGACCGCCCGGGCCCAGCGCGTGGCGTTGTCCTGGAGCCATCCCGACCCGCGGTCGCTGGCCGAGGTCATCGGTGGCCGGCGGATGTGGGAGCGGCGTCCCACCGACAGCGACTTCGCCCACGTCCGTGTCGGTGTCGGCACGCAACGGTTGGCGACGCGACTGGTCCCGCCGGAGACCGGGCCGCTCGAGGACATCGAACCGGTGTCGATGGTGGCGTTGCGCCGGTTCGTCCGTACCCATTCGGCGGTCCACCGGCTGCCGACGGCGGTGTCGCTGCGGGGTTTCCCGGCCCTCAACATCGAGGGCGTCCGGCAGGAGACCCGGGACCTGGTGCGGGCCATGGTGATCGAACTGTGTGTCTTCCACGGTCCGGATCACCTGCGGGTGGCCGTGGTCACCGCCGATCCGGTCGGAGAGGCGTGGGATTGGGCCAAATGGCTCCCGCACGTGGGTCATCCGCGTCTGGCCGACGCCATCGGTCCGATGCGGATGATCTTCCCGAGCCTGGGCGATCTGGAGCTCGCGCTGGCCACCGAACTGTCCGAGCGTGGCCGGTTCAGCCGCTCGGCCCCACCCACCCCGGGCCGGCCCCACCTCGTGGTCATCATCGACGACGGTCTCATCGAGGGTGGCGAACGGCTGATCAACGACGCCGGCATGGAAGGTGTCACCGTCGTCGATCTCACGGCGCCCGCCGACGGGCTGGCCGCCAGACGTGGTCTGTCCCTGGTGGTTCGAGATGACACGGTGTCCGCGCGGAGCGCATTCGGCGTCGAGGAGTTCGCCACGAGGGACGGCGTGTCGATCGCCGAGTGTGAGGCCATGGCCCGACGTCTGGCACGCTACCGCCTCGCGTCGGCGGCCAGCATCGCCAGCCTCGACGCGGAGGCCACCGCCGTCGATCCGGGTCTGCCCGCGCTGCTCGGCATCGACGATGTGTCGCGATTCGATCCGGCGTCGGGTTGGCGCGGCCGATCCGGACGGGAACGACTACGGGTGCCCATCGGCTACACCCCGAACGGCTCGACCGTCGAACTCGACATCAAGGAGAGCGCCCACGGCGGTACCGGACCGCACGGCCTGTGCATCGGAGCGACGGGCTCGGGGAAATCGGAGTTCCTGCGGACACTCGTCGTGGCCCTGCTGGCCACCCACTCACCCGCCGAACTCAATCTCGTTCTCGTCGACTTCAAGGGTGGCGCAACCTTTCTGGGACTCGAGCGAAGCCCGCACGTGGCGGCGATCATCACCAACCTGGAGCAGGAACTGGCGATGGTCGACCGGATGAAGGATGCCCTCTCGGGGGAGATGAACCGCAGGCAGGAGGTGCTGCGCTCGGCGGGAAATTTCGCCAACGTCACCGAGTACGAACAGGCCCGGCTGGCCGGGGCACCCCTCCAACCGCTTCCCGCGTTGTTCATCGTCGTCGACGAGTTCTCCGAATTGCTCTCTCAGAAACCGGATTTCGCCGAACTGTTCGTCGCGATCGGCCGTCTGGGACGGTCCCTGCACATCCATCTGCTGCTGGCCTCGCAACGGTTGGAGGAGGGGAAACTCCGTGGGCTCGATTCGCACCTGTCGTATCGGATCGGACTGAAGACCTTCTCGGCCAACGAGTCACGATCGGTGCTCGGCGTTCCGGACGCCTATCATCTGCCCAGCGTGCCCGGTTCGGCATATCTCAAGGCCGACTCCGGTGAACCCGTCCGCTTCAACACCTCCTATGTGTCGGGTCCGTATCACCCGCCGGTGCACGGCTCGCCCGACGAGTTCGGTGCGGCCGAGGCACGGGGTCCCCGCGCCCGCATGAAGGTCTTCACCGCGCTACCCGTGCCCTTCGATGGGCCGCCGCCACCCGAGAGCGCGCCGGTGGTGGGTTCGGTCCTCGACAATGCGGCCGCGTTGCTCGAGGAGACCCCACCGGCGACGTCGATGCCCGATCCCCCCGAGCCGGGTGCCGGAGGTCCGAATCCTGCTGCGCAGCACGGTGGTTCGGTGACGGTGCCCACGCTGCTGCAGACGCTGGTGGGGCGTATCGTCGGATACGGTCCGCCGGCTCACGAGGTCTGGCTGCCGCCCCTGGACTCCTCGCCCACCGTGGACGCACTCGTCGGCGACCGCGACTACTCCGCGCCCGCACCGCCGGGCGCGCTGCGGGTGCCGATCGGCATCATCGACCGACCCTTCGATCAGCGGCGGGACGTGCACGTCCTGGATCTGTCCGCGGCCGCAGGCAATGTCGCGATCGTGGGTGGACCGCAGTCGGGCAAGTCGACGGCACTGCGCACGCTGATCGTGGCCGCGGCGGCCACGCACACACCCGAGCAGGTGCAGTTCTACTGCCTCGATTTCGGTGGCGGTTCGCTCGCCGGGGTGGCGGGGCTCCCGCACGTCGGGTCGGTGGCCACGCGCGCCGACATGGATGCGGTGCGTCGCACCGTCGCCGAGGTGGCCGCGGTCATCCGGGCCCGCGAATTGCGTTTCGCGCGGGCCGGTCTGGAGTCGATGCAGGATTATCGACAGCGCCGGGCCGCCTGGGCGGGCACCGGACGGACCGACCCCGACGATCCGCTCGCCGACGACCCGCACGGCGACGTCTTCCTGGTGCTCGACGGTGTCGGCGTGCTGCGCGGCGAGATGGAATTCCTCGAGGAGCAGATCTCCATGATCGCCGCGCAGGGGCTGTCCTACGGTGTCCACCTGGTGATCACGGCCACCCGGTGGGCCGAGGTCCGACCGGCGATGCGTGACCTCATCGGAAGCCGTGTCGAACTACGTCTCGGCGACGCCATGGATTCCGAGGTCGGGCGCCGGGCCGCCTCACTTGTTCCGCACAACCGCCCGGGCCGCGGACTGAGCCCGGACGAGATGCACCTGCTGGTGGCGCTGCCGCGGCTCGACGGCGACCCTACGCCCACGTCGCTCCCGGTCGGTGCGCAGATGGCGGTCGACGCCATCTCGCTGGCCTACGGCGACCGTCGGGCGATGCGGGTACGCACGCTGGGCACCGAGATCGCGATGTCCCACGTTGCCGAACGCGTCACGGCCGAACGGGGACCACTGCCGGTCACCCAGGTCGCCATCGGCCTCGGCGAACTCGAATTGGCGCCGGTGATACTGGATTTCGCCGCGCAGCCGCACTTCATGGCGTTTGCCGACGTCGAGCACGGCAAGACGACGCTGCTGAGAACCATTGTCGCCGGCCTGGTTTCGGGGTCGACGCCCGAACAGGTGAAGATCGTGCTGGTCGACTACCGGCGGACGATGCTCGGCCTGATCTCCGGTGACCATCTCGCCGGCTACGCCAGCTCCAACGACAACGCCACGGCCATGATGCGCCAACTGGCCGGCTACTTCACCCAACGCCTTCCACCCGAGGACATCACGGTGGATGCGCTCAAGGACCGCAGCTGGTGGTCGGGCCCGGACGTCTACGTCATCGTCGACGACTACGACATGGTCGCGACGTCGTCGGCGAATCCGATGCTGCCCCTGCTGGATCTGGCCTCGCACGCCCGTGACATCGGGATGCACATCGTTCTCGCACGCCGATCCGGCGGCCTGGGGCGGGCGATGTTCGACCCGGTGATCGCCCGGCTGCGCGACCTGTCCTGCGACATGTTGCTGATGAGCGGTGACCGGGACGAGGGCTACATCACCGGACGCTCGCGATTGCAGCGACTCGTTCCCGGGCGCGGTGAACTGATCTCACGCAGCCGGCCGGCGGAGATGATCCAGGTCGGCATCTCCGATCAGGTGTCCTCGTGACCGCGACGACGGCGCCACCGCGAGCCCACCCGCCGGCGCCGGTGGTGTCCCGGCGGGCGACCGTCATCGACCTCGCCTACGGGCAGGTGGTCCTCGGCGATGCGGGGGCGGGCCCGGATGTGTCCGCGCTGCTCAACGCCATCGACGCCGACACGATCGTCGTCGATGGTGTCGCCGCGCCGGCACCGGCGCGGTGGGCGGCGGTGTTCGCGGCGATCGCCGAGTCGGTCGGATGGACTCCGCTGATCCTCACCCACCCCAGCACCTGGGGATCGGTGCGCACCGGGGTGCTGCGCCGCGCCGCGGCGATGGTGCCGACCGACATCGACGTGCTGCCCCGCGCGGTGCAGATCGCCCGCACCCATGCCGACGTCACCGTCTCGCGGTGCGCGGTCGTGGAGACGACCGCCCTTCCCGACCATGACGACGGCCGCCGCTCTCCCCGGTGGGACGTGCAGCGGTTGCGCCGCATCCCGACCGGGTGGGAGATCGAGGCGAGTGGCATCCTGCGCGCGGTCGGCGACGCGACCGATTCCGCCGCGGTCCAGGCGGTGATCGACGACGGCGTCGAAGCCGTGTTCGTCGACGGGGTCACCGCCGCCGAGGTGACCCGAGCCGTCGACACCATCACCGAACACACCGTCGCCGGTCGGGTGGTGCGGGTCGACCGGCGCCTGGTCACCCGGGCGCCGTCGACGGCCGGCTCGGCGGGATCCGCCGCTACCGACCCGGCCTGGGCCGACGCCGCGGCGGAGGCGATGCCGAGTACCTCGCGCGCCGGTCGACGGCGGTGGGCCTGGGCCGCCGCGGCGATGGCCGCGGTGATCGTCGTCGCGATCGCCGGGCTGGTGGGGATCGTCCAGACCGACGAATCACCACCGCCCACACCGCTGGCCGTCACGGTGGGCCGCACGTCGATGCTGATCCCACCCGCCTGGCACCGCGACGACCCGCCGGCACCGGGCTCGGCGCCGGCGTCACCGGCGACCCGGTCACCGTCCCAGTCACGCACCGTCTTCGTCGCTCCCGACGACGGCGCCCGGCTCATCCTCGTGCAATCGCCGATCCGCGCCGGATCGACACCGGCGTCGGTGGGCGTGAGCATGGGTAACCGGATCGGACAGCGCGGCGACGACGTGGTCAGCGAGTTTTCGCCCTCGACCCGATTCGCCGGCCGGGATGTGATCAGCTACCGCGAGGCACCGGCGTCCGGCGCACCGATCCGCTGGTACGTCCTGGTCGAACACGATCTCCAGGTCAGCATCGGATGTCAGGCCGGAACCGGCGGCCAATCGGTGGACGGGCCGTGCGTGCAGGCGGTCGAATCGGCCCGGATCGCCGCCCGATAGTCCCCGCCTCTGGTGCCCTTACCGGCCAGCTCAGACAGCGTTTTGACCCCGATGGGGCCGCTCCCGTACTCTGGATCGCTGGTGCGTGGCACCCTCATGCCGTCGTGGTGTGCGGGTAGTCGAGGCCCGGGTCCCCACTGGTCGCCGGAACAACCTCTGCCATCGTGCCTGACCAGCACCGATCACAGACAAGTTGAGGACCAACTGTGCCTACCTACACCCCGAAGGCCGGTGACATCACACGCACGTGGCATGTCATCGACGCCACCGACGTGGTGCTCGGCCGGCTGGCCGTGCAGAGCGCGAACCTGCTCCGCGGCAAGCACAAGCCGACCTACGCCCCGCATGTCGACGGTGGCGATTTCGTCGTCATCATCAATGCCGACAAGGTCGCCCTGACCAGCAACAAGGCCGAGCGCAAGCTGAACTACCGGCACTCCGGGCATCCGGGTGGCCTGAAGGTCCAGACGACCGCCGAGCTGCTCGAGTCCAACCCCGAGCGCGTGGTCGAGAAGGCCATCAAGGGCATGCTGCCGCACACCAAGCTGGGACGCGCCATGGCGTCGAAGCTCAAGGTGTACGCCGGCCCGAATCACCCCCACGCCGCGCAGCGGCCCGTCCCCTTCGAGATCAAGCAGGTGGCCCAGTGACCAACGAGAACATTTCCGACGAGGCCGTCGAGGCCGCCGTGGAGAATGCCGCCGAGGCCCAGGCCGCTGCCGGTGACGACACCGCTGCCGCCGAGACCGCCGTCGAGCAGGCCGTCGAGGCCGTCGAAGAGGTCGAGGCCGCTTCCGACGACTACGACGCCGACGCCGATGTCGTCGCCGAGCCGGCCGTGGATCGTGCGCCGGTCGTCATCGACCGCCCGATCCAGACCGTCGGCCGCCGCAAGGAGGCCGTGGTGCGGGTGCGTCTGGTTCCGGGTTCGGGCCAGTTCACCCTCAACGGCCGCACCATCGAGGAGTACTTCCCGAACAAGGTGCACCAGCAGCTGATCAAGGCCCCGCTGGTCACCGTCGAGCGCACCGAGTCGTTCGACATCTACGCCAAGCTCGTCGGTGGCGGCCCCTCGGGCCAGGCCGGTGCGCTGCGTCTGGCCATCGCCCGTGCCCTCATCGAGGTCACCCCGGAGGATCGCCCGGCCCTGAAGAAGGCCGGCTTCCTGACGCGTGACCCGCGTGCGGTCGAGCGCAAGAAGTACGGCCTGAAGAAGGCCCGCAAGGCGTCGCAGTACTCCAAGCGCTGACTTGGCACGCCTCTTCGGAACCGACGGCGTCCGAGGCCTGGCCAACGCCGAGCTCACCTCCGAGCTCGCGTTGCGCCTGGCCTCGGCCGCCGCGTTCGTTCTCGGTACCGGCCCACGCCCCCGCGCGGTGGTGGGTCGCGATCCCCGCGCCTCCAGCGAGATGCTCGAGGCCGCGGTCTGCGCGGGGCTGGCCGCCTCCGGCGTCGACGCGATCCGGGTGGGTGTGCTGCCCACCCCGGCGATCGCCTTCCTGACCGCCGACTACGGCGCCGCCTTCGGTGTGATGATCTCCGCATCGCACAACCCCATGCCCGACAACGGCATCAAGTTCTTCGGCGCCGGCGGACACAAACTCGACGACGAGATCGAGGACCGCATCGAGGCCGCGATGGACGGTGACCTGCCGCGCCCCACCGGCGCCGGCGTGGGCCGACTCTCCGACGCACCCGACGCGGAGGACCGCTACGCCCGTCACCTCGCCGCCGCGATCGATGTGCGACTCGACGCGCTGACCGTCGTCGTCGACTGCGCGCACGGCGCCGCCTCGCACGTCGCGCCGCACGTCTACGCCGCCGCGGGTGCCACGGTCATCCCGATCCACGCCGATCCCGACGGCATCAACATCAACGAGGACTGCGGCTCCACCCACATGGGCAAGCTGCAGGCCGCCGTCCTCGAACACGGCGCCGACCTCGGCCTGGCCCACGACGGTGACGCCGACCGCTGCCTGGCCGTCGACTCGACCGGCCAACTCGTCGACGGCGACCACATCATGGCGATCCTGGCGAGCGCCATGCATCGTCACGGGCGTCTGCGGGACGGTGTCCTCGTGGCCACCGTGATGAGCAACCTCGGACTGCATATCGCCATGCGCGAGGCCGGAATCTCGTTGCACACCACCGCCGTCGGCGATCGGTACGTGCTCTCCGAACTGCGCCGCGGTGACTACTCGCTCGGTGGCGAACAGTCCGGGCACATCGTCGTCCCCGGCTCCGGGACCACCGGCGACGGCATCCTCACCGGCCTGCTGCTGATGGCCGAAATGGTGGAGAGCGCCACACGTCTGGCCGATCTGGCCGGAGTCATGACGACGTTGCCGCAGGAGCTGATCAACGTCCGGGTGGCCGACAAACATGCGGTCGCCGTGGCGATCTCGGTGACCGAGGCGGTCACCGCGGCCGAGGCCGAGCTCGGCGATCAGGGCCGAATCCTGTTGCGGCCGTCGGGAACCGAACAACTCGTACGGGTGATGGTGGAAGCGCCGACCGCCGAGTTGGCGCACGCCATCGCCGCGCGCGTCGCCGACGTCGTCGCCACCGCGGGTGCCTGAGGCCCCGTCGAATGAGCGGCGCACCGAAGGCCGTCCTGTTCGACTTCTCCGGCACCCTGTTCCGGTTCGAGGCGCGTGACGAGTGGTTCGCCGACCTGCACGACGAGCACGGTGAGCCACTGCACGTCGACGCCCAGGCCGAACTGATGCGCCGGATGACCCAGCCCGTCGGGCTGCCCGCCGACATCGTCGACGATGATCGGATCGCCTGGGAACGACGCGATCTCGATCCCGAACAGCATCGCCGCGCCTACCTCGCGGTGCTTCGGGCATCCGGTCTGCGTACCCCCGGGCACGCCGAATCGCTGTACGAACGTGTCCTCGACCCGCACTCGTGGGTGCCCTTCGGTGACACCACCACCGTGCTCACCGGACTCGCCGCCGCGTCGGTGCCGGTCGGCGTGGTCAGCAACATCGCCTTCGATCTCCGGAAAGTCTTTGCCCTGCACGGACTTGCCGACACGATCGGCACCTTCGCGCTGTCGTATGAGGTCGGCGCCATCAAACCCAACCCACGGATCTTCCACGCCGCCCTCGAGCCGCTCGGTGTGCCGGCCTACGACGCGCTGATGATCGGCGACAGCGCCGAAGCCGACGGCGGTGCCACCCGCCTCGGCTGCGCCTTCGAACTCGTGCACGACGTCCCGGTCGCCGGGCGTCCGAGCGCCTTGACCGACGCCGTCCGGGCGCACGGCCTGCTGCACTGAGTACCGGTAGTTGTGGATTCCTCCGGCACAGATGGGGGATCGTGGGTCACAATCGTCTCACGACGGGAGGGGGACCACGTGGAATCGTCGAATGTCGCGGTCGATGATGTCGCGATCGATGCGGACGAGGTGGCCGAGGTGATCGCGTTCTACCGGCGTGCGTCGCACGTGTTGACGGCCGCCACCGATGATCTGACCGCCCACGACTTCGGTGCGTGGAGCAGTGGCGGGTGCGGCGACCTGCCCGATCACGCACTGCCCGATCACGCACTGGCCGACGACCTCGGCGTGCGGGTCGGCGAGATGGGCCGCGCGCTCGCGCAGGGCCTCGCCGCGCAGGCCGCATCGGCGGCCCGGCTGGCCGACATCCTGGCCCACGGCCTGGCGGCGCTCGCCGATGCGGATGCGCAAGCGGCCCGGGTGGTGGCCGCATCCGCCGATCCGGAGCCGGCGTCCTGATGGTTCGGGAGCCGGAAACCCTTGCGGTGCTGCGTGATCGGGCCGTCGCGGGTGTGGAGGACCTGGTGACGGTGCTCGGTGTCGGGCGCACCATCGGGGTGACGGTGCCTGCCGACGACGACGTCCGCACCACACTGCGTGAGGTCGGGACCCTCGACCTGACCCGGCTGTCCGCCGATGCGCATCGCCTGCAGACCGTCCACCGGGTGGTCGCCGATCTGTGGCACCGGCTCCCCGAACAGCAGGTCCGACTCGATCACGCCTGGTCGTCGGGTGCCGGTGCGGTGGCGATGACCCTGGCCGTCGACCATCAGCGGCGCGCCGAGGCCGATCTGCAGGCGCTGCGTTCGGTCGCCGACGCGACGGCCGCGGCGGCGTCGGGAATCGATCAGGTCCTGCGCACCTGGTATCTGACCGTCGCGCGCCTGTCCACGCCGCTGATCGCCGGCGTCCCGCCGGGCGAACTCCCCGCCGCCGTCCTGTCCGGTCGGGTGCCCCTGACCGTCGTCGCCGCCGACATCGGCGCCCGGGTGCATCTTCTGCACACCACGGCCGATTCCACCCGCACCGGGATCTCGGCCATCCTCGAACAGCTGGCCACCTCGGCCGGCTCCTGGTCACCGCCGTCGAACGTGCGGGCGGAGTCGGGTCTGGCGGGCGCGGGCGGTGGGTACGGCCCCGGCGACGACAGCGGTATGGCCGCGGAATCCACCGGTGACGTCGTCCACGGCGTCAGCACCGGCGTCGGCACCGGAGCCGACGCGTCGGCGGTGGGGCACCCGAGTACGAAGGACAATGCGGCCGACGTACCGCTGACACTCACGGCGCAGAAGTCCGATGTGGTCGTTCCTGACGAAACATCCGGTGAGGCAACAGATTCCGGTGTCATATCCAAGTCCGGGCAACCCGGCCACGCGCTGGGAGGTCACGCGCCGATGCCGCCGCCTCCCGCACCATCCCCGTCGCCCTCGCTTCCGGAATCCGACCTCGCACTGGCGGGTGATCAGTGAACGCCGCCGAGCAGATCGAGATGATCGCGCGCCGGACCGTCGCCACGGTGACCGCGGAGTCACGCCGGTTCAGTGAGACGACACTGCGTCTGGCCGCCGAACTCGGCGAACACCAGCAGACCCGCCGCAACGACGTCGCGGACCTGCGCACCGAACTGCAGGCCGCGGCGGACGCCTGCGACACCGCCACCCCCCGAATCCTGCTGCCCGCGGACATGTCCGAGGCCAGTCCCCATCGGGGCCGTCCGAACGCATAGGCTGTCACACGTGCCCGGCAAGAAGCGTTCCCGCAAACCTTCCACGCCCCCGGAGAAGCTGATGAAGGAGCTGACCCGGCGAGGTCCGCACCGCGTGCTCGCCGGTGGTCTCGGCATCGTCGGCATCGAGGGTCGTGTGTTCGCGCCCGCCGACGGCACCCGACGACCCGTGCTCGCCTTCGGGCACGGCTGGCTCACCGGGGCCGGTCGCTATCGCGACTTCCTCTATCACCTCGCGTCCTGGGGCTTCGTGGTCGCGGTACCCGAGGGCCAACGCGGACCCTTCGCCTCCGACGTGGGTCTGGCCGCCGAGATGCGCTCGGCGGCCACCATCGTGTCCTACGCGCCCCTCGGCGACGGCACCGTGACCGCGGATCCGGCCCGCATCGGTTTTCTCGGCCATGGCTTCGGGGCGGCGGCCGCGGTGATCGCGGCCTCCGACGAGGTCGTCCTCGGCCAACCGGCCGTGTCGACGTCGGGTGTGGTCGCGATCTTCCCCGCGCCGACGACCCCGATACTCCCGGCCGCCGCGGCGCAGGTCCGCGCGCCCGGTCTGGTTCTCGCGGCCGGTACGGCCCTCGACACGTTCGACGCCAACGCCCGCCCGCTGGCGCAGGCCTACGGCGGCGATGTGGTGTTGCGCACCCTGCCCGGGGCCACCAGCAAGGGATTCCTCGAACACCGCTCACCGAAATCGCTGCTCGGCATCAACGGTGCCGACAAGGTGACCCACACGCAGGTCCGCGCGTTGACGACGGGCTTTCTGCTGCATGCGGTGGCCGGTGACGACCGCTATGCCGGGTTCGCCGATGCCTCGGAGATCATCAAGAAGACCGTGGTCAGCGATCCGTCGGAGACCACGGAGGGCGAGCTGGATCACGTGTCCCGGTTGCTGGGCGCCAAACCGCGCAATCAGCGTGGCCGGATCGCCCGCAGAATCCCGGTACCCTGACCTTCTATGTGTGGAATCGTCGGATATGTGGGCAGCCGTGACGCCCTCGACATCGTGGTGGAAGCACTGCGACGGATGGAATACCGCGGATACGACTCCGCCGGGGTCGCGATCCTCGACGGCCGTGGTCACACGGCGGTCGAGAAGAAGGCCGGCAGGCTGGAGAACCTCGACAAGCAGATCGCCACGGTGGGACGGGAGTCGCTGGCCGGGACGACCGGCATGGGACACACCCGCTGGGCCACCCACGGGCAGCCCACCGACCGCAACGCGCATCCGCACGTCAGCACCGACGGCAAGATCGCGGTGGTGCACAACGGCATCATCGAGAACTACGCCCCCCTGCGGACCGAACTCGAGGATGCCGGCATCGAGTTCCGCTCCGACACCGACACCGAGACCGCGGTCCACCTGATCGAGCGGGAGTACGCCCACGGCGCCACCGCCGGCGACTTCGTGGCCAGCGCGTACGCCGCCCTCAGTCGACTCGAGGGGGCGTTCACGCTCGTCTTCACCCATTCCGACCATCCCGGCACCATCGTCGCCGCGCGACGATCCACCCCGCTGGTGGTGGGCGTCGGCGACGGCGAGATGTTCGTCGCCTCGGATGTGACGGCGTTCATCGAGCACACCCGTGACGCCGTCGAACTCGGGCAGGACGAGGTCGTGGTGATCACCGCGGACAGCTTCACCATCACCGACTTCGATCAGAATCCGCAGGCGGGCAAGCCTTTTCACATCGATTGGGATCTCGCGGCCGCAGAGAAGGGCGGCTACGACTTCTTCATGCTCAAGGAGATCGCCGAGCAGCCCGCCGCGATCGCCGACACCCTGCTCGGTCACCTCGACGAGGGCCGGATCGTGCTCGACGAGCAGCGGCTGTCCGATCAGGATCTCCGCGACGTGGACAAGGTCTTCGTGGTGGCCTGCGGCACCGCCTACCACGCCGGCATGCTCGCCAAGTACGCCATCGAACACTGGACCCGCCTGCCCGTCGAGGTGGAACTGGCCAGCGAGTTCCGCTACCGCGATCCGGTGCTCGACCGGTCGACGCTGGTGGTGGCGATCTCGCAGTCCGGTGAGACCGCCGACACCCTGGAAGCGGTCCGGCACGCCAAGACGCAGAAGGCGCGGGTGCTGGCCATCTGCAACACCAACGGTGCGCAGATCCCGCGCGAGTCGGACGCGGTGCTCTACACCCACGCCGGACCCGAGATCGGGGTGGCCTCCACCAAGTGCTTCCTCGCGCAGATCGCCGCCGCCTATCTGGTGGGTCTGGCGCTCGCGCAGGCCCGCGGCACCAAGTACTCCGACGAGGTCGCCCGCGAGTTCGCCGCGATGGAGGCGATGACCGACGCGGTCCGCGAGGTCCTCGGCACCATGGAACCGGTGCGGGAACTCGCCCGATCCCTGGCCCACCACAACACCGTGCTGTTCATCGGTCGCCACGTCGGCTTCCCAGTGGCCCTCGAGGGTGCGCTGAAGCTCAAGGAACTCGCCTACATGCACGCCGAGGGTTTCGCGGCCGGCGAGCTCAAGCACGGCCCGATCGCCCTGATCGACGACGGCCTGCCGGTGATCATCGTGATGCCGTCGGCCGACGGTCGTGCCGTGCTGCATTCGAAGATGGTCAGCAACATCCGCGAGATCCAGGCACGAGGTGCGCGGACCATCGTCATCGCCGAACCCGACGATGACTCGGCCCGCGCCGTCGCCGATCACTTCATCCCGATCCCCAAGACGCCCACGTTGCTGCAGCCGCTGGTCTCGACCGTCCCGCTGCAGGTGTTCGCCGCCAGTGTCGCCCAGGCCCGCGGCTACGACGTCGACAAGCCCCGCAACCTGGCCAAGTCGGTCACCGTCGAATAGACAGCCATGCCGGTCACCTACGTCACCGCCGAACGGGTCCGCGAGGCCGAACGCGCGACCGGCGACCTGCTGACGAACGGCACGCTGATGCGCCGCGCGTCGCACGGGGTGGCGCAGGCGGTGATCGACGAGTTCACCCGCGCGGGCGGCTGCCACGGACGCCGCGTCGGGGTGGTCGTCGGCGCCGGTGACAACGGGGGAGACGCCCTCTACGCCGGGGCCGCGCTCGTGGGTCGGGGCGTCGCGGTCAGTGCCCTGCTCCTCGCGCCCGACAAGGCCCATCCCGGCGGGCTCGCCGCGCTCCGCCGCGCCGGCGGCCGCGTCGTCGACGTGCTGCCGACGGGACTCGACGCGGTCATCGACGGTGTCGTCGGCATCGGCGGTCGGGGACCGTTACGCCCGGCGGCCGCGGCGGTGTTCGCCGCGCTCGACCCGCGCACCCTCGTCGTCGCGGTCGACCTGCCCTCCGGTGTCGACGCCGACACCGGCGAGGTGCACTCGCCCGCGGTGCGGGCCGACATCACCGTCACGTTCGGTGTGCGCCGCCACGCCCATCTGCTGGCCGCGCCGCAGTGCGGGCGGGTGGTGCTCGTCGACATCGGGCTGGCGCAGGACGCAGACGGGGAGCCGACGGCGCCCGGCGTGGCAGGGGCGACGGGGGCCACGCACCTGTATGCGCTGACCGACACCGACATCGCCGAGAGCTGGCCGGTCCCCGGGCCGCACGACGACAAGTACACCCAGGGGGTCGTCGGCATCATCGCCGGCTCTCATCGGTATCCGGGGGCGGCCATCCTGTGTTCGGGGGCCGCGGTGTCCGCGACCTCCGGGATGACCCGATATGTCGGGTCCGCCCACGCCGAGGTGGTCTCACACTTCCCCGAGGTCGTCTCCGTCGCCGAGCTCGCCGACGCCGGGCGGGTACAGGCGTGGACGATCGGGCCGGGGGCCGGCACCGACGACGATGCGTTGGAGACCCTGCGTACGGTCCTGGCGACCGATCTGCCGGTACTGGTGGACGCCGACGCCCTGACCCTCATCGCCGATCACCACGACCTTGTCGTCGGCCGGGACGCGCCGACCCTGCTGACCCCGCACGCCGGCGAGTTCGCGCGGTTGACCGGTGAACCCGTCGGCCCGGACCGGCTCGCCGCCGTCCGGGATCTGGCCCGACGCTGGGGTGTCACGGTCCTGCTCAAGGGCCGGATCACGCTCGTCGCCGAATCCGACGGGATCGTCTACGGCAACGACGCCGGCTCGTCGTGGGCGGCGACCGCCGGCGCCGGGGACGTGCTGTCCGGGATCGCCGGGTCGCTGCTGGCCGCGGGCCTGCCACCGGCCTGGGCCGGTGCGGCCGCCGCGCGGGTCCACGCACACGCCGCCGCGCTGGCCTCGCGGGGCGCACCCATCGGGGCGTCGGCACTGCTCGGGGCGCTGCGACCGGCGATCCGCGAGCTGCTGACCTCACACGGTCGTGAGCACGAGCAGCGACGGTAACGCCATCAGGCAACCGATGACCACGAGTGTGGTCGCGAAGCCGAGTTCGGTGGTGCGCGCGGGCGGCTTGTGACGGTAGGCCGCGATCAGGCACACGAGCGCGGTGGTCGCCGACACCAGGGTTGCCGCGGCGAAGCAGCCTGCCGGAAGGTAATAGCGCTGGGCCTCCTCGTCGGGCGCGTTGAAGGCCGCGTCGAGGGAGAGGAAGAAGATCCATGTCAGGGCGGCGAACAAGATCGGTGTGAGCAGGCCGAACACCCAGGTCAGAATCAGTGCGCGGGACTTGGGTGATGGCGCGGGATACGGCAGCGGGTCAGACATGCCCACCACCCAACACCGCCCGGAACGTCGGCGGATGCGTAGAAACACCTGCCGTGGCTGCGTGATCGGCCGAGGAGTACCGGTCGGTTGGGTACCTCACCGTCGCACCTCACGTGGTGCTGGTCACGATGCCGTTCAGAGTGACGGACCAGTCACCGCGACCGTCGCCTCGGTCGGCAGAGCACTCCGCGTCATCTGGGACAATGGACGCCGATGACTACCTCAGCGCTGACCGCAACCATCGACCTCGACGCGATCGCCCACAACGTGGGCGTGGTGCGCGCGGCGTCGGGGGCCGGTGTGATCGCGGTGGTCAAGGCCGACGCCTACGGGCACGGTGCGGTCCCGGTGGCGCGGGCCGCCCTGGCCGCCGGGGCGAGCGAACTCGGGGTCGCCGTCATCGGCGAAGCGCTCGACCTGCGTGCGGCCGGCATCGACGCGCACATCACCGCGTGGCTGCACACGAACTCGGCCGATTTCTCGGCGGCGATTGCCGCCGATGTCGACCTCGCGCTGTCATCACGCAGGCAACTCGCCGCGGTCCTCGATGCCGCCGCGGCCACCGGGACCACCGCCACCGTCACCGTCAAGCTCGACACCGGGCTGGGACGCAGCGGCGTGGCACCCGACGAATGGGCGGACTTCGCCGACGATCTCGCCAAGGCCGTCGCCGACGACGCGGTCCGGGTGCGCGGCCTGATGTGCCATCTCGCCCGCGGAGACGAACCCGATCACCCGCTGAATTCGCTTCAGGCGCACCGGCTCGAAGAGGCACGCGATGACCTGGCCCGGCTCGGTGCGGCGCCACAGGTGATGCATCTGGCGAATTCGCCTGCGGCACTGACCCGTGCCGATCTCGCCTACGACCTGGTCCGGCCCGGTATCGCCCTCTACGGCGGTGTCCCTATCCCCGGACGTGACTTCGGACTGATCCCGGCGATGACCCTGACCGGGGAGATCGCACTGGTCAAACGCATCCCGGCGGGACAGGGCGTGTCCTACAGCCACACCTGGGTGGCCGAACGGGACACCACCATCGCGGTCATCCCGGCCGGATACGCCGACGGGGTACCCCGCCTGGTGTCCGGGCGGCTGCGGGCCCGCATCAACGGCCGGGACTTCCCGCAGATCGGCCGGGTCTGCATGGATCAGATGGTCGTCGACCTCGGACCCGACGGAAGTAACAGCGGAACGGGCGACGTGCGCGAGGGGGATGTGGCCGAACTCTTCGGCACCGGTGCCGACGGCGGCCCGACGGCGCAGGAATGGGCCGAGACCATCGGCACCATCGACTACGAGATCCTGTCGCGTATCGGTGGCCGCGCCGCCCGGGTGCACCGATCATCGGTATCGCCGAGCGACTCAGTGGTGACCGCACACAAGGTGGCCGGACATACAGCGACGGGGGATCGCCGATGAACACCACCGAACGATTCGGTGTGGCAGCGGGTTTGGCGGGCGTGGCGGCACTGGGCGGCCTGGTGGCCTCGGGCGCCGCACGCACCGCGGTCACCCGCAGACGGATGGCCCGCGGCGACGATGCCTATGCCGGAATCGATTTCACCACGATCTATGACGATCCCGCCACGACGGTCACCACCGACGACGGCCTGGCCCTCGCGGTCCGGACCGTCGATCTCGGCGGCCTCGAACCCGGACAGACGCCGGAGTTCACCGTGATCTTCGCGCACGGGTTCAGCCTGCGGATGGCGAGCTGGCACTTCCAGCGCTACGACCTCGCCCGGCGGTGGGCCGACCGGCGAATCCGGATGGTGTTCTACGACCAGCGCGGGCACGGAGCCAGTGACGCCGCGCCGGCGCAGGAGTGCACCATGGCGCGCCTCGGTGACGATGCCGCCACCGTGATCGAGGCGATGGCGCCCGCCGGACCGGTTGTCCTCGTGGGACATTCGATGGGCGGCATGTCGCTGATGAAGCTGGCCGATCGGCATCCGCATCACTTCGGACCGGACGGCCGGGTGGCCGGTGTCGCGCTCGTGGCCACGGCCGCGAGTGGACTGACCGAGGCCGGACTCGGTCGCGGATTGCGCAATCCGCTGCTCGACGCCTTCGCACTGGCGGCCCGGCGCACCCCGCGCGTCATCCAGGCCGGACGGGACCTGACCCGCCTCGCGCTCGAACCGGTGCTGGTGGAGGCGAGCTTCGGGCCGGATTTCCACAGCCCGGCCGCCGGCCGTGCGGTGGAGAAGATGATCCAGAACACGCCCATCACCACCGTCGTGAACTTCCTCGGCGCGCTCGAACGGCACGACGAGATGATGGCCCTGCCGATCCTGGCGCAGGTGCCGACCGTGGTCGTCTGTGGGGACGCGGACAAGATGACACCGCTGCCGAACTCGTTGCGCCTCTACGGGGAACTCGGTGCCGATTCGGTGATGGAGGTCGTCGACGGTGCCGGGCACATGGTGCTGATGGAGGAACCCGATCGGGTCACCGATGCGATCGATCAACTCCTCGATCGTGCCCGGGTGGCGCTGCCGCAGCCACCCCGACGGTGGTGGCAACGGCGCAAGGTGCGTGCATGAGTACCGGGGTGCAGACCCGCGAGCTGCCCGACGTCACCGACACCGAGAGCCTGGGAGAGTCACTGGCACATGACCTCTCGGCCGGGGATCTGGTGATTCTGGATGGTCCGCTGGGCGCCGGGAAGACCGCGCTGGCCCGGGGGATCGCCCGTGGACTCGGCGTCGTCGGCAGGGTGTCGTCGCCGACGTTCATCATCGCGCGCGAGCATCGCCCGGGCGGCGACGGGCGGCCCGGAATGGTGCACGTGGATGCCTATCGGCTCGGCGGTCTGGAGGAACTCGACGCCCTTGATCTCGACACCGATCTCGCCGACGCGGTGGTGGTGGTCGAGTGGGGTGAGGGGGTGGCCGAGCGTCTCGCCGACCGTCATCTGCTGGTGCGGTTGACCCGCGACCCCGACACCGACGTCCGTCACGCCGAATGGGGATGGGTGAATCACCAATGAGCACAATCACTTCGGGTGCGCAGACTCCCGATGCCGCGGCGCTCACCGTGCTGGTCATCGACACCGCGACCGACACCGTCGTCACCGGGGTGGCGCGGTGCCACCCGACCGGCGACGTCGAGGTACTCGCGCAGCGGGCGAATGCCGACGGTCGACGCCATGCGGAGATCCTGACCACCCTGATGGCGCAGTGCCTGGACGAGGCGGGAATCGGTCGCGATCAGATCGACGCGGTGGTCGTCGGCACCGGTCCGGGACCCTTCACCGGACTGCGGGTGGGTATGGCCACCGGCGCGGGTTTCGCCGACGCCCTGGGTATTTCGGCGTACGGGGTGTGTTCGCTGGACGCCATCGCCCGCGAGACCGCCCGTGCGGTGCCGGCGGCGACGGCGGTGCTGGTGGCCACCGACGCGCGTCGCCGCGAGGTGTACTGGGCCCTCTACGGGCCGGGCGGGCACCGCCGCGTCGGCCCCGAGGTCACCGCACCCGCCCACGTCGCCGATCTCATCGACGGTGGACCCGCCGCCGTCGACGCGGTGGGTGGCTCCGCCGAGCATCTCCGCCTGATCGGTTGGGCCGGAAGCGATCCGGTGGTCTCGGTGCCGACGGTGGCCGGCCTCGTCGAGGCCGCACGTGGTGACCTCTACGCCGATGCCGCCCCGGGACCCCTGACGCCGCTGTACCTGCGCCGGCCCGATGCGGTCGAACGCAAGGATCAGCGGCCCAAAACGGTGAGCGCCCAGTGACAGGCGAGACGGTGACAGGCGAGACGGTGACAGGTGCGCAGGTGACCGGCGGCGGGATCATCGACGCGTTGGAGTATTCGGACATCCCGCGGTGCGCGGCGTTGGAACGCGAGATGTTCAGCGAGGATTCACCGTGGCCCGCCGCGGCCTTTCGCGCCGAACTCAACGCACCGTACAACCGGTATTTCGCCGCCCGGGACGAGCGCGGTGCGCAGGTGGTCGGCTATGCGGGGATATCCACCCTCGGATCGCCCGGCGACCACGAATGCGAGATCCACACGATCGCGGTGGCACCGACCCATCGAGGTCTCGGATACGGACGCGGCCTGCTCGCGGCGATGCTGGCGGTCGCCGACGCCCTCGACGCACCGGTCTTCCTGGAGGTCCGCGTCGACAACGACACCGCGATCGCACTGTATGAGCGCAACGGTTTCGTGACGTCGGGTGTTCGGCGTGGCTATTACCAGCCGTCGGGGGCGGATGCCTACACGATGATCCGCCCGCGACGGTCCGAGCAGCCGCAGGTGCCGCCGTCGGCCGATGCGCCGGACGACGTGCGCGGCAGTAGGAGTGAACAACCATGATCGTGATGGGAATCGAGAGTTCGTGCGATGAGACCGGGGTCGGCATCGTGCGATGGGAACCCGGCACGGGTGCAGAACCGGGACGTGCGGTGCTGCTCGCCGACGAGGTGGCATCGAGCGTCGACGAGCACGCCCGATTCGGGGGAGTGGTGCCCGAGATCGCGTCACGCGCGCATCTCGAGGCCATCGTCCCGACGATGCGGCGGGCCCGTGAGACGGCCGGAATCGACCGTCCCGACGCGATCGCGGTGACCATCGGACCCGGTCTGGCGGGTGCGCTCCTGGTGGGGGTGGCCGCCGCGAAGGCCTATGCGCTGGCCTGGGATGTACCGCTGTATGCGATGAATCATCTCGGCGGGCACGTGGCGGTCGACACGCTCGAACACGGTCCGATGCCGGAATGCGTGGCGCTGCTGGTGTCCGGTGGACACACCCATCTGCTGCACGTGACCGACCTCGCCGAGCCGATCGTCGAGTTGGGCACCACCGTCGACGATGCGGCGGGTGAGGCCTTCGACAAGGTCGCCCGGCTCCTCGACCTGGGTTTCCCGGGTGGCCCGGCACTGGACAAGGCTGCCGCACACGGTGATCCGCACGCCATCGAGTTCCCGCGTGGAATGACCGGCCCCCGCGATGCCCGCTACGACTTCTCCTTCAGTGGGGTGAAGACGGCGGTGGCGCGGTATGTGGAGAAGTGCCGCCGCGACGGCGTGGAGGTGCCGATCGCCGACGTCGCCGCCTCGTTCCAGGAGGCCGTCGCGGATGTGTTGACGCTCAAGGCCGTTCGGGCCTGTCAGGATCTGGGTGTGACCACCCTGGTGCTGGGTGGCGGGGCGACCGCGAATTCGCGTATCCGGTCGCTGGCCGCGCAGCGGTGTGAGGCTGCCGGCATCACCCTGCGGGTTCCGACCCCGCGACGGTGCACCGACAACGGCGTGATGATCGCGACCCTGGGTGCTCATGTGATCGCCGGCGGGGCGCAGCCGTCGCCGCTGACCGTGGCGACCGATCCCGGGTTGAGCGTGCAGCTCTCGCAGGTCTGACGAGGCAGGTCGGTCTCGGCGGGACCGGCTCGGCAGGTCTGACTCGGCCGGGTATGACTTATCGGGCCTGCTCGCGGAGCAGGTCCGGGCAGCCGACGCACAATTCGGCCAGGATGCGGCGCTGGGTGGGGCGGGCCTGGTCGTAGCGGGTGATCCCGGCGGGGGTGAGTGCGGCGAACACCGACCGGCGATCGGTCGCGCACATCGTCCGGTGCACGAGTCCGTCCTTCTCGAGTCGGCCGACCACACGCGACAACGCGCTCTGCGTCAGGTGCACCTCGCCGGCGAGGTCGTTCATCCGCAGCGAGTGACCGTCGGCGGCGCAGAGTTGTTCCAGTACTTCGAATTCGCTGGCCGTGAGCTGGTGGCGGTCGTGGAGTTCGCGGTCGAGGGTGCACTGGATGCGGTGGAAACGGATCGAGAGGTCGTGCCAGGCGGACGCCAGATGATCGGCGGCCGTGTCATCGGCGGCACCCGGTTGCCCGGTGGTGTCGATCGCGGCGGTCGGCTCGGACACCCTGCTCATGGCCGCATACTAACACCGCACGAGATTCGTATGCAAGAGAAAATTATGTGAGATCAATAGATGCACAAGCATTAAATGCATATGCATATACTTTCCTCATGACGCAGACAGATCCGCATGTGATCGCGCATCAGGAGGCGCTCCGCGCGCCAGAGCTCAACCCGTCCGACCATGTTGCGGCCGGCCACATCACCTCGGGAGGTGGGTGGCCGGCGCGTACCTGGATTCTGCTGGTGGTCCTGGCGGGGGCGTTGTTCCTTGACGGCCTGGACATCTCGATGGTCGGCGTCGCGCTGCCGTCGATCGGTGCGGACCTGGGGATGGGGCAATCCGCGCTGCAGTGGATCGTGAGCGGATACGTTCTCGGCTACGGCGGTCTGCTGCTCCTGGGCGGGCGGGTCAGTGATCTGCTCGGCCGACGACGGGTCTTTCTGGTGGGCCCTGGGTGTGTTCGGGGTGGCGTCGGTGATCAGCGGGCTCGTCGATGTCGACGGGGTGATCGTCGGATTGCGGTTCGTGAAGGGGGCGGCCGCGGCGTTCACGGTGCCAGCCGGTCTGTCCATCATCACCACGACCTTCGCCGAAGGTCCGGCCCGTAATCGGGCGCTGAGCATCTACACGGTGTGCGGTGCGAGTGGATTCTCGCTGGGTCTGGTCTTCGGTGGACTGCTGACGGAGTGGTCGTGGCGCGCGACGCTGATGTTCCCGGGCTCGGTTGCGTTGGCGCTGTTGGTGATCGGTATGCGGGTGATCCCCCGGGGCGAGCGCACGCACTTCCGGTGGTCGCAGTTCGACGTGCTCGGTGCGGTGGCCAGTACGGCCGCGTTGCTGCTGCTGGTGTTCGGGGTGGTGCGGGCCCCGCAGGTGGGCTGGGGTGCGCCGGCGACGATCGGGGTGTTCGCGGCGGCGGTGGTGGCCGGTCTGCTGTTCGTCGTGGTCGAGGTGCGGCATCGGCATCCGCTGATCCGGCTCGGCATTCTGCGGTCGACCCTGCTGGTGCATGCCAATGTGTCCGGTGCGTTGATGTTCGGCGGATACGTCGCCTTCCAGTTCGTGGTGACGTTGTATCTGCAGGATGTGTTGGGGTGGTCGCCGCTGATGATGGCGCTCGGGTTCCTGCCCGCCGGACTCATCGTCGCGGCCAGTGCGGTGCGGATGGATCGGGTACTGGACCGGGTGCCCACGCCGGTCCTGATGATCTTCGGGTTCGCCGCATTCCTCGGCGGCTACCTCTGGTTCGCCCGGGTTCAGCCGGGGATGGGGTACGCGGAGTTCCTGCTGCCCACCATCATCCTGCTCGGCATCGGCTTCGCGCTGACCTTCCCGTCGGTGACCGCCCAGGGCACCAGTGGGGTCGACGACGACGAGCAGGGTCTGGCGTCGGGGCTGGTCAACACCAGCGTGCAGATCGGGGGTGCGGTGATGCTGGCCGTCATCACGGCCATCCTGACCAGTTCCGCCGAGCCGGCCCGCCCGGGAGCGCTGCTCGGTGGGATGACGACCGCGATCTGGGTGGTGAGCGCCTTGTCGGTGGCGGGGCCGATCGGTGCGGTGGGCGTGGCCTGGTGGAGTCGCCGGATCCGGGTACCGTCGACGACGTCGCCGCCGGATGTCACCGCCGACGCCGACGGTGACCGGGAGCTCTGCGGCCAGGTCTGAACTTTTGCACCCACCAACCTTGAGTGCTGGCACTCGCATGTATAGAGTGCTAGTAGGCACTGTGTTGTGAACCTCGGCACCCGCGACGACGAGGTTTGTGGCAGAGCCCCAAGTGCAGGACATCTGCAACAAATACATCGATTTCTCAGACGAGAAAGTTGAGGACTCACATCGTGGCGAGCGTGAACATCAAGCCGCTTGAGGACAAGATCCTGGTGCAGGCCGTGGAGGCCGAGACGACCACCGCGTCGGGCCTGGTCATCCCGGACACCGCCAAGGAGAAGCCGCAAGAGGGCACCGTCATCGCTGTCGGCGAAGGCCGCGTGACCGAGCAGGGCAACCGCGTCCCGGTCGACGTGAAGGAAGGCGACACCGTCATCTACAGCAAGTACGGCGGCACCGAGATCAAGTACGCCGGCGAGGAGTACCTGATCCTGTCGGCGCGCGACGTGCTCGCTGTCATCGGCAAGTAAGAGATCACGAGGTCTCTCGTGTCTTTCTCCGCCCCGGTACCCCTGAAAGGGGTGCCGGGGCGGAGCTGCTGAGAGAGCCGGCAGGTCAACAATCCAATAGCCACTTTGATCGCCACTGGCAACGTGCCGCGATGCAGGCGTAGGCCCAAGCGGTTGGTGAGTGCACAAACGCCACCACCTGTTAGAGCCGCGATGCGGCAGCAGGCGCGAGCGGTTGGTGAGTGCACAAAACGCCACCACCACCCGTTCGCGCCGCGATGCGGAAGCAGGTGTGAGCGGTTGGTGAGTGGAGTGAACGCCACCACCGCCAGTTTGCGCCGCGCCGCGATGCAGGAGGAGCCCGCAAGGAGCGAAGCGACGGCGCGGGCGACGACGAAGAGCGGTGCACAAGGGCGCAAACTGCGCGTCGCCGGAGGCGGCGCCAAAAAACACAGGAGAGTGTATGTCCAAACAAATCGAATTCGACGAGAAGGCCCGTCGGGCGCTGGAGCGGGGTATCAATCAGCTCGCCGACACGGTGAAGGTGACGTTGGGGCCGCGGGGTCGGCATGTGGTGCTGGCCAAGGCTTTTGGTGGTCCGAGTGTCACCAATGATGGTGTGACGATTGCGCGTGATGTGGATCTGGAGGATCCGTTCGAGAATCTCGGTGCGCAGTTGGTGAAGTCGGTGGCGACGAAGACCAACGATGTGGCCGGCGATGGTACGACGACGGCGACGGTGTTGGCTCAGGCGATCGTGGCGGCGGGTCTGCGCAATGTGGCCGCCGGTGCCAATCCGATTGCGTTGGGCGCGGGTATCGGCAAGGCCGCCGATGCGCTGGGCGCGGAGTTGTTGCGGGTGGCGACCCCGGTTGCCGGTGAGAAGGCGATCTCGCAGGTGGCGACGGTGTCGTCGCGTGATGAGGAGGTCGGTGAGATGGTCGGTAAGGCCATGGAGACCGTGGGTGTCGACGGTGTGGTCACCGTCGAGGAGGGTTCGGGTCTGCAGACCGACCTCGATGTGACGGAGGGCGTGCAGTTCGACAAGGGTTATCTGTCGCCGTATTTCGTCACCGACGCCGACGCCCAGGAGGCGGCGCTCGACGACGCGCTGGTGCTGCTGTACCGCGACAAGATCAGCTCGTTGCCGGATTTCCTGCCGCTGCTGGAGAAGGTGGTCGGTGCGGGTAAGTCGTTGCTGATCATCGCCGAGGACGTCGAGGGTGAGCCGCTGTCGACGTTGGTGGTCAACTCGATCCGCAAGACGATCAAAGCTGTTGCGGTGAAGGCCCCGTTCTTCGGTGATCGTCGCAAGGCGTTCCTGGAGGATCTGGCGGTGGTCACGGGTGCGACGGTGATCTCGTCGGACATCGGTCTGAATCTTGCGACCGCCGAACTGGATCTGCTGGGGTCGGCGCGTCGTGTGGTGGTCACCAAGGACACCACGACGATTGTCGAGGGTGCCGGTACCTCGGAGGCCGTTGCCGATCGTGCCGCGCAGTTGCGCCGTGAGATCGAGGCGAGCGATTCGGATTGGGATCGGGAGAAGCTGGCCGAGCGGCTGGCGAAGCTGGCCGGTGGTATCGCGGTGATCCGGGTGGGTGCGGCGACCGAGACCGCGCTGAAGGAGCGCAAGCATCGCGTCGAGGATGCGGTGGCGGCGGCGAAGGCCGCGGTCGAGGAGGGCATCATCCCCGGTGGCGGTTCGGCGATCGTGGCCGCGGCGTCGGTGCTCGACGCATTGGCCGATGAGCTGACCGATGCTGATGAGGCGCTGGGTGTGCGGGTGGTCCGCGAGGCCGTCAAGGCACCGTTGTTCTGGATTGCCACCAATGCCGGTGTCGACGGTGCGGTCGTGGTGAACCGGGTTGCCGAGTCGGGGGAGGGTTTCAATGCCGCGACCCTGACCTATGGCGATCTGGTGGCCGAGGGCATCATCGATCCGGTGAAGGTGACCCGGTCGGCGGTGGTGAATGCGGCGTCGGTGGCGCGAATGGTGCTGACCACCGAGACCGCGGTGACCGACAAGCCCGAGCAGGGCGGCGATGATCATGGGCATGGTCACGCCCACTGACGTGCGGGGGTGACCTGACGGTCATCGCCTCGTCAGACAGACACACCTCCGGGGTGGTCACTTCCATGGTGACCACCCCGGAGGTGTCTGGTCTGGTTGCGTGATCCGACCGGCGATGATCCGGGCGGTGTGACAGTCAGCTGGCGATGCGGCGTCCGACGCCGCGCTTCATCAGCATGCTGCGTTCTGACTCGGACAGCCCGCCCCAGATGCCGTAGGGTTCGGCCACGGCGAGTGCGTGTTCGCGGCATTGGGCGATCACCGGGCATTGGTGGCACATCTCTTTGGCGCGACGCTCACGTTGTGCGCGGGCACGGCCGCGTTCTCCGTCCGGGTGGAAGAACATGGACGACTCAACGCCGCGGCACAGGCCGTGCATCTGCCAATCCCACACGTCTGCGTTGGGTCCGGGGAGGTGATTGGGCTGGGGCATGGCAGCTTCTCCTTGTTGCAGGACGGGGATCGCGGGTGATCGCGGTCGTGGCGTGGTCCGTGCGCGGTTGCGGTGACGATCGGGTTCGGACGATCGGGTTCAGGGGGTCTGACCCGGGTGTTTTCGCTCGGCGCAAGCAAACACTAAGCGGGCCTGAGAAACGACGTCAATACCGTCAATTGGGGGGCAGAGATCGGAAAGATTCCGCCATTGTTAACGGGGTGTTAGTGACGTACTGGCCGTTAGCACAGGTGCTCTCGGGCGTGGATTCGGGTGGCGGTTTCGGTGCCGAGATGTACTGTGACCAGCGGATACTGGCGGTTGGATCGCGATGGGGGTGCCGAGGTGGTCGTGCGGGAGGGGCGGCACGCCGGTGCGGCGATTAACGTAATAGAAACATTGGCGTCATCGCCCATTGACCTTGGAAGGGTTTTTAACAATTGTGTCGCCGGGTTAAATTCATGCTAACTGGTTCTTCTGAGGGTGATCCGGACCACGTTTCGCCAGGTGATCGACGTTGGGCGGCGTGGTCGGAGGCCGTCGAGATCGGTGCGCGGGGATATGGCTGTGTTGCCATGACCCGCCTCGACGAGGTCGGTCTCGTCGCCCGACGCCTGGGCGATGCGAGTCTGGCGGCCCTGTCGGTGAGTGCGGGTGCATCGCTGTTGCGGCAATCGGGTCGGCACGGTGATGCGCTGACGCGTGACGGTCGGGCGCTGGCTCTCGTCGACCCGCGGCCCGATGTCCACGACCACGCCGCGGTTGCCGCGGTTGCCGATGTGATGGTGAATCTCGCGGCCGACAACCTCGGGCTCGGCCGTTTCGGTGCCTCCGAACGCCTCCTGAATCGAGCGGACCGGGTGCTGGCGCCCCACGACGAGACCGTCGGCGAGGAGTGGGTGACCGGTCGTCCGCGGGTACGACTGTTCTGGGTCCGGGCCGAACGGGCCCTCTACACCGGTGATCCGGCGACGGCGCTGATCGAGGCGCGGCGGGCGCTGGCCCTGGTGCGGCGTTTCGGGGCCGCCGCACCGCCACGACACCGCATCAAGACCGAACTCATCGTCGCCGCGGCGGTGTCCGCCTCCGGTGACACCGATCCGGCGATCCGCACGGCCCGTCGGCTTCGTGCCGAAGCGGCCGCGGGCGATTTGATCCCGTTGGAGTGGGCGGCACTGTCGCTGTTGGCCGGTATCGGTGACGACGACGCATATGTCCGCACCGATATGGACGACAGGTATCGGTTGCTGTATGCGCGCGGCATGCCATTCGTGACCGTGACAAACGATCGCTAAGGTGTCTGCTTGGGGTCCACTGCCCGGCCACGCCGCCTGGTCGCCGACGCGGTGCCTTCATCGCCCGCTTCGCCGGGCGGGAAAATGGCCGATAAGGGCTGGTGAGACCAGTCACACAACGTGTAACGCGGGGATCAGTACTGACGATGAAGCTGACAGGTGATGAGTTGGACGCCGCCGTCCACGCCGCAAGGCAGGGCGACCGCGCAGCGCTCACGTCAGTTCTCGAAAGTGTGCATGAGCCGATCCTGCGCTACTGCCGAGGGCGAATCGGGGTCGGAGAACGACATCTGTTCTCCGCCGACGACATTGCTCAGGAGGCGTTGATGGCGGTGATGACGGCCTTGCCCAGGTATCAGGATCAGGGCAAACCGTTCATGGCCTTCGTTTATGGGATCGCCTCGCACAAGGTGGCCGACGCGATGCGGGTGGCCGGGCGGGTCAAGGCCGACCCGGTCGACGAGGTGCCCGATGTGACCACCGTCCTCGGTGGGCCCGAACAGGCGGCACTCGAATCCGATGCGAGTCGGCAGATGAGGCAGTTGATGTCGGTGCTTCCGGACAAGCAGCGGGAGATCCTGGTGCTGCGGCTGGTCGTCGGGATGTCGGCGGAGGAGACCGCCGACGCCGTCGGGAGCACACCGGGCGCGGTCCGGGTGGCCCAGCATCGAGCGCTGGCGAAATTGAAAGACGAGCTGAGGAAGGCAGGTGGACGACGTGACGAACGACGAGCGTGATCGACGTCGCCCGCAGCCGGATCGTCGGCCGTCGGGGGACGCGTCCGGCGCCGGGCAGCGGCGGGGATATGTGCCATCAGGCGCCCCCGACGATTCCATCGATGTGCGAGAGGTGCATGTCGATGACGCATTTCTCGATGCGCTCTCGCGCGACCTGTCCACTCCCACCAGGGATCCGGCCGAGTATGAACTCGCGGTCCTGTTGTCGGGGTGGCGACATGACGTCATCGGCACACCCGAACCACCGCTTCCGGCCCTCGACGAGGTCGCACGCGCGATGGCCGCCGAGATGCCCACCCGCCGCGCCGCCGGGGTGGTCCGTTCGCTGCGGATCGTCGCCGGGGCGGCCGCGATCGCGGTGGTGGCCGCTGCCGGCCTGACCGTCGTCAGTGAGGGCGCCCAGCCCGGGGATCCGCTCTGGGGTGTGAAGAAGGTGGTCTTCGCGCAGGCGGCGTCGGAGACCCAGGCCGCCTACGACGTGCGCTCGGATCTCGAGCAGGCCGAGGCGGCCCTCGCGGCCGGTGACACCGCGCAGGCGCAGCAGCTGATCGAACGTGCCCAGAGCAAGATGGGGCCGGTGTCGGATTCGGGTACGCGTGAGCAGATGACCCAGTGGATCAACCGATTGCGCTCCGATGAGTCGAGTCGCCCGTCGACGTCGACCACGCGCAGCGGCTCGGCGTCGGCGGAGCCGGCACCGCCCGTCGACGAGACGGACGTGACCACGGCGCCGGAGACATCGGAACCGACGAATCAGACCACCGTTCCCAGTGTGCCGCCGACCAGTCAGGTGCCGCCCACGTCGGCGGAGGTTCCGGTGCCGACCAGTGGAGGCGTACCGAGCACCACGGCCGCGGCGTCGACGGTCCTGAGTCCGAGCTGATCTGAGTTCGGCGGTGATCTGCGCAGGGGAGTGCTCAGCCGTTCAGCGTTCGCTGCCGAGGTGTCCGTGGGCGTCGGCGTAGCCGCGGCAGTAATCCCAGGTGACGTAGTCGTCCGGACGCGGGTCCACGGCCGGCTCGTGCGGGCGCACGGTGCCGTCGATCAGCAGCTGTAAGAGGTTGGCGCGCAACATATCCCAGTCGTGATAGTGATCCTCGTGGCAGTCTTCGCAGACCACCACGAGACCACGGACCCCGCGCTGGGCCAGTAGGGCCTCGTAGACGGCGAGGTCGGCGAGATCCTCCTCGACGGCCAGCCGCTCGTTCTCGTCGAGGGGGATACCCGGTTCGACGGAGTCCAATGCCGACGCCGGATCGCTGGGATCATCGGCGAACGGGTCCGGTGGTAGGCCCGGTGGAAGGTGGTCACGCACCCCACCACCGTAGCCGATGTCGCGTGACCTGCGCCGCATCGGTTCCACAGATCGACGACCCGGTCCGGTGCGGTCGACGTGACCCAGATCGCCGTATTCGGTTTCCCCAGAAACGCCCGATACCATGGACCGATGACACACGTGCGCACCGGTGGAGACGATCCCGGTAAGGTCGCGATGCTCGGCCTCACCTTCGACGACGTCCTGTTGCTGCCCTCGGCATCGGATGTGATCCCGAGCGAGGCCGACACCTCGTCGCAACTGACCAAGAAGATCTCGTTGCGGGTGCCGCTGGTGAGTTCGGCGATGGACACCGTCACCGAGGCCCGGATGGCCATCGCGATGGCCCGCTCCGGCGGCATGGGTGTCCTGCACCGCAACCTGTCCATCGAGGATCAGGCCTCGCAGGTCGAGACCGTCAAGCGTTCCGAGGCCGGCATGGTGACCGACCCGGTGACCTGTTCGCCGACCAACACCCTCGCCGAGGTCGACTCGATGTGTGCGCGCTATCGCATCTCGGGTCTGCCCGTCGTCGACGACACCGGTGAGCTCGTCGGCATCATCACCAACCGCGACATGCGTTTCGAGGTCGACCAGGACCGCGCCGTGTCCGAGGTGATGACCAAGGCGCCGCTGATCACCGCGCAGGAGGGCGTGTCCGCCGAGGCGGCGCTGGGTCTGTTGCGGCGCAACAAGGTCGAGAAACTGCCCATCGTCGACGGCAACGGGCGCCTGACCGGTCTGATCACGGTCAAGGACTTCGTCAAGACCGAACAGCATCCGTTCGCCACCAAGGACTCCGACGGACGACTGCTCGTCGGCGCCGCGGTCGGCACCGGCGATTCGCAGTGGGACCGCGCGATGGCACTGGCCGACGTGGGCGCCGACGTGATCATCGTCGACACCGCACACGCCCACAATCGACTCGTGTTGGACATGGTCTCCAAGCTCAAGGCCGAGATCGGCGACCGCGTGGAGATCGTCGGCGGCAACGTCGCCACCCGGGAGGCCGCGCAGGCCCTCGTGGACGCCGGAGCCGACGCCGTCAAGGTCGGGGTCGGGCCCGGCTCGATCTGCACCACGCGGGTGGTCGCCGGGGTCGGCGCCCCGCAGATCACCGCGATCCTGGAGGCGGTCACGGTCTGTCAGGCCGCCGGTGTGCCGGTGATCGCCGACGGCGGGCTGCAGTACTCCGGCGACATCGCCAAGGCGCTGGCGGCGGGGGCCTCCACAGCGATGCTCGGCTCGCTGTTGGCCGGTACCGCCGAGGCGCCGGGAGATCTGATCCTGGTGAACGGCAAGCAGTTCAAGAGTTACCGCGGCATGGGTTCGCTCGGTGCGATGCAGGGCCGCGGACAGGCCAAGTCGTACTCCAAGGACCGCTACTTCCAGGACGACGTCCTCAAGGAGGAGAAGCTGGTGCCGGAGGGGATCGAGGGCCGGGTGCCCTTCCGTGGTCCGCTGAGTCAGGTGATCCACCAGCTCGTCGGTGGGTTGCGTGCGGCGATGGGCTACACGGGGGCGTCGACGATCCCGGATCTGCAGCACGCGCGGTTCGTCCAGATCACCGCGGCCGGGCTCAAGGAGTCGCATCCGCACGACATCACCCTGACCGCCGAGGCGCCCAACTACTATTCACGCTGACGGCCTCGCCGGTGGCTCTCCACGCCGGCGGCTCCCGCCGTCGGCGAATCGTGATCTCGCCACACCGACGACCTCGGTGTGCGCAGAACCAGAAAGGCGCTCTCGGTGCATGACCTCGTGGACCTCGGCATGGGTCGCACGGCCCGGCAGACGTTCGAACTCGACGACATCAGCATCGTGCCGTCGCGACGGACCCGCTCGTCCAAGGACGTGTCGACCGCATGGCAGATCGACGCCTACCGGTTCGATGCGCCCATCCTGAGTCATCCGACCGATGCGCTGGTGTCCCCGGCCGTCGCCGTCGAACTCGGGCGTCTCGGCGCGCTCGGCGTGATCAACGGTGAGGGGCTCTGGGCCCGGCATCGCGATGTCGAGGACAAGATCGCCGAACTGATCGAGCTGGCCTCCACCGATCCCGACCCGCAGGCGGCCGTCCGGCGCCTGCAGGAGCTGCATTCGGCTCCACTCGACACCGACCTGCTGGCCGAGGCGGTCGCCACCGTGCGCGACGCCGGAGTGACCACGGCGGTGCGGGTCAGTCCGCAACACGCACCCGAACTGACCCCGGCGCTGCTGGCCGCGGGTGTGGAGATCCTGGTGGTGCACGGCACGATCATCTCCGCCGAACACGTCGTGCAGGGCGCGGAGCATCCGCTCAACCTCAAGACCTTCATCGCCGACCTCGACATCCCGGTGATCGCCGGTGGCGTCCACGATCACCGCACCGCGCTGCATCTCATGCGCACCGGCGCGGCCGGTGTGATCGTCGGATACGGGTCCACGGCCGGTGCCACCACCACCGGTGAGGTCCTGGGCATCGGGGTGCCGATGGCGACCGCGATCGCCGATGCTGCCGCGGCGCGTCGTGACTACCTCGACGAGACCGGTGGCCGCTACGTGCACGTGATCGCCGACGGTGACATCCACACCTCCGGTGATCTGGCGAAGGCGATCGCCTGTGGTGCCGACGCAGCGGTGCTCGGCACGCCGCTGGCCGCGGCCGCCGAGGCACCCGGTGGCGGGTGGTACTGGCCGTCGGCCGCAGCCCATCCGGATACGCCGCGCGGGACGATGCTGCAGGTGTCCACCCCGCAGGATCGGCCGAGTCTGGAGCAGGTACTCACCGGTCCCTCCGACGACCCGTACGGCGAGCTGAATCTCGTTGGTGCTCTGCGTCGTTCGATGGCCAAGGCCGGGTACTCCGACCTCAAGGAGTTCCAGCGGGTCGGTCTGACCGTCCATCGCTGACCGGCGTCACGGCGGGAAACGAGACCCGGATCACCCGATGTGACAACCGGCATTAGTATGTTTTCATGGCAGCCCACCATGGATCGACCCAGTTCGACGTGCTCATCATCGGATCCGGCTTCGGCGGCAGCGTCAGCGCGCTGCGCCTCGTGGAGAAGGGGTACCGCGTCGGTGTGATCGAGGCCGGCCGGCGCTTCGAGGACGCGGACTTCGCCAAGACCAGCTGGCGCCTCAACAAGTGGCTGTGGGCGCCCAAGTTGGGGCTCTACGGCATCCAACGCATCCACGCCCTCAAGGACGTGATGATCATGGCCGGCGCCGGGGTCGGCGGCGGTTCGCTGAACTACGCCAACACGCTGTACAAGCCGCCCACACCGTTCTTCACCGATCCGCAGTGGAACCACATCACCGACTGGGAGGACGAACTCACTCCCTACTACGAGCAGGCGCGCCGCATGCTCGGGGTGGTCACCAATCCGACGTTCACCGAGTCGGATCGGGTGATCAAGGAGGTCGCCGACGAGATGGGCGTCGGCGACACCTTCACCGCGACACCGGTCGGGGTGTTCTTCGGCGCCAAGACCGGTCTGGCCGGCGAGCCCGGACAGACGGTGCCCGACCCGTACTTCGGCGGCGCCGGACCCGAGCGCACGGCGTGCACCGAATGCGGGGCGTGCATGACCGGTTGCCGGGTGGGTGCCAAGAACACCCTGATGAAGAACTACCTCGGCCTCGCCGAACGGGCCGGTGCGCAGATCATCGACCGCACCACCGTCGACGCGATCAGCCGGGACGCGGACGGCACCTGGCGGGTCGGTACGCACGGGTCGTCGTCGTGGGGCCCGGTGGGTGCGCGACGGCGCACCTTCACCGCCGATCAGGTGATCGTCGCGGCCGGAACCTTCAACACCCAGCGCCTGATGCATCATGCGAAACGTTCGACGCTACCGAAGATCTCGGACGCGATGGGTCGGCTGACCCGCACCAACTCGGAGTCGATCCTCGGTGCGATGGCCGCGAAATATGATCCGGCACACGATTATTCGCAGGGTGTGGCGATCACGTCGTCGTTCCACCCGGAGGCCAACACGCACATCGAGCCGGTGCGTTACGGCAAGGGGTCCAATGCGATCGCCTACCTGCAGACCGCGCTGACCGACGGCGGCAGTCCGCTGAATCGGTTCGGTCAGTTCCTGCGTCAGGTGATCACCAACCCGTTCATGATGGTGCGCCTGCTCTACGTCCGGAAGTGGAGTCAGCGCACGGTGATCGCGCTGGTGATGCAGAACAACAACAACTCGCTGACCACCTTCGTCCGGCGCCGTGGGCCGCTGCGATACATCACCAGCAAGCAGGGCCACGGCGAACCCAACCCCACCTGGATTCCCCAGGGCAACGAGGCAACCCGGCGTATCGCCGACAAACTCCCCGGCGGGATCGCTGGCGGCACCTGGGGCGACATCGTCAACATGCCGCTCACCGCGCACTACCTCGGTGGCTGCGCGATCTCCGACGATCCCGCCACCGGCGTGATCGATGCGTATCACCGGGTGTGGAACTATCCCACCCTGCACATCACCGACGGTGCGGCCATCTCGGCGAATCTCGGGGTGAATCCGTCACTGTCGATCTGCGCGCAGGCCGAGCGGGCGATCGCGTTGTGGCCCAACAAGGGCGAGGATGACCGGCGACCGGAGCAGGGCGGCGGCTACCGGCGGATCGATGCCGTGGCACCCGCGCATCCGGTGGTCCCGGCCGACGCGCCCGGGGCACTGCGGTTGCCGCTCACGCCGGTGCATCACGTCGACGCCTCGGAGAACTCGACGCCTCCTGAACTCGACGCCTGCTGAAGGGGCGCCGGGACTCAGTCCAGTCCGCGCGCGCTGAGGCTCTCGGCGAAACCGTCGGCGGTGCGCAGTGCGCCGAGCACGATGGGCGCCACCAGGATTCGTGGGCCGGGCCGCAACCCGCGGGCCCGTCGGGCCTCGTCGACCTGCGTGGCGATCTCGACGATCAGCGGGATCGCCCGGATGGTCAGGGCCAGCGCGATGGCGATGAGATCGGTGCGAACCCCGAAGCGGCGCAACGGGTTCAATGCTCGGGTCATCGACTCGAGCATGTCGGTGGTGCGCGTGGTCAGGGTGACCACGGCCGCGAGCATCACCGACAGGGCGAGCACCCCGCACACCAGGACCGCGCGGTGCCAGTCGGTGAAGATCACCTGAAAGACGAAGATGAACACCAGGATCCACAGCAGGGGCCGGAACTGCCGCCACGCGGTGATCGGGCCGATCCCGGCGAGGGCGTAGAGCGCCACCACGCCACCGGCGACGATGCCGAGCGTGGTCAGCGACCGCACGCCCACGGTGATCGCCACGATGGCGACGGCCAGGCCGAGGAGTTTGATGCCGGGGGACAGGCGATGGAGCACGCTGTGGCCGGGCCGATAGATGCCCAGCGGGTTCACGCCATCATCTTCCGGTAGGCCGCCAACGCGGGGCCGGGCTCGTCGTCGACGGCGATCCGCCCGTCGTCGACGACGAGGATCCGGTCGACATCGGCGACCAGGTCGAGATCGTGGCTGACCACGATCAGCTGTTCGTCGAGTGCGGCGAAGACCCGCCGCATCATCGCGCTGTTGCGCAGATCGAGCAGCGTGGTCGGTTCGTCGGCGACGATGATGCTCGGCTCGGTGACGAAGATCGACGCCAGCGCGAGGAGCTGTTTCTGCCCGCCGGACAGCCGACCCGCGGGGTGATCGGCGTGGTCGGCGAGGTCGAAGCGCCGCAGCACGGCCATGGTGCGTTCGGCGCGTTCGGCCTTGGACAGTTCGGTACGGGTCAGCGACAACTCGATGTCCTCACGCACCGTGGGCATGATGATCTGCCGGTCCGGGTCGGAGAAGACGAACCCGACCTCGCGCCGGATGCGACGTTTGTTCTTCGCGGTGGGCAGACCGTTGACCGTGACGGTGCCGTGGTCGGGGATCACCAGCGCGTTGATCATCCGGGCCAGGGTGGATTTGCCGCTGCCGTTGGCGCCGACGATGCCGATCCGGTGTTCGGTGAGGCGCAGCGTGATGTCACGCAGTACCGTGCGGGCGCCGTAGGCGTGGGAGACACCCCCGAACTCGATCATGCCGCCTCGATCATGCTGCCCTCGATCACGGCGCCTCGATCACGCCGTACGTCAGTTCGCGGTCGCACGGCGAGCCGACCGGCGCAGCGGGGTGATCAGTCCCGGCCATCCGCGGTGCACCTGAGATGCCACCAGGGCGGCGACGACGGCCTTGATGAGATCGCCGACCAGGAAGGTGCCGTTGGTGGTGATCGCGGCCCACAGGGTGAGGTCGGTGCGGATCAGCAGACCCGCGACGCCGAACGTGTAGAGCACGACCGTGCCGCCGAGCAGGTTGATGACGATGCCCCACCAGAACCGGTACCGGGGCATCATCATCGCGGTGAGAAGGCCGATGACGATGACGGCCGGCAGGAACCCGATGAAGTAGCCGGCGGTCGGCGAGGCCAGCGCGGTGAGACCACTGCGGCCGCCGGAGAGGATCGGCAGCCCCGCGATGGCCAGCGCCATGAAGATGATTACCGCGAGGGTGCCCTTCTTGGGGCCGAGGACGGCACCGGCCAGCATCACCCCGAGCGTCTGGAACGTGAGCGGCACACCGCTGGTCCCGATGTTGATGCTCCCCGGCAGACCGAGCGCCGCGATGAGTGCGGCGAACACCGCCGCCTGGGTGATGTCGGAGATGGTCAGTGACCAGGGCCTATCACGAGTATCTGAAGTAGTCATCGCGGACATCGAGTATTCCACCCCGACTCGTGCGTCCGGAACCCGAGGCCGGTCGACGGGCTCGGCCGACGGGCATGGGAGGAGCCACTAGACTCGCCTCGTGACCGATTCTGAAGGATTCATCGACGGCCCGCGCCCGGTCCTCGTCGTCGACTTCGGGGCCCAGTACGCCCAGCTCATCGCACGCCGTGTCCGTGAGGCCCGCATCTACTCCGAGGTGATCAGCCACGACGCGTCGCTGGAGGAGTTCACGGCCAAGAATCCGGTGGCGCTGGTGCTCTCCGGTGGGCCGTCGTCGGTGTACGCCGAGGATGCGCCGTCCATCGATCCGGCCATCCTGGACCTCGGCGTTCCGGTGTTCGGCATCTGCTACGGCTTCCAGTCGATGGCCGCCGCACTCGGGGGTGTGGTCGCCAATACGGGCGGACGCGAATTCGGGCGCACGACCCTGACCCTCGACGGCGACGGCGGCGTGTTGCATCAGGGACTCACCGACACCGCGCCGGTGTGGATGAGCCACAACGATGCCGTGCAGACCGCGCCCGAGGGGTTCGTCGTCACCGGGTCGACGCCGGGCGCACCGGTGGCCGCCTTCGAGAATGTCGAACGCCGGATGGCCGGGGTTCAGTATCACCCCGAGGTGCTGCACACCCCGCACGGCCAGCAGGTGCTCACCCGATTCCTGTACGAGATCGCCGGGCTGGAGGCCGACTGGACGGCGGCCAACATCGCCGACGCCCTCATCGACCAGGTGTCCGATCAGATCGGTGACGGACTGGCCATCTGCGGCCTGTCCGGTGGCGTCGACTCCGCGGTCGCTGCGGCGCTGGTGCAACGGGCCATCGGCGATCGGCTGACCTGCGTGTTCGTCGACCACGGACTGCTGCGGGCGGGTGAACGTGAGCAGGTGCAACACGACTTCGTCGGGGCGACCGGCGCCAAGCTGGTCACCGTCGACGCCGCCGACACCTTCCTGTCGGAACTGGCCGGGGTGAGCGATCCCGAGACCAAGCGCAAGATCATCGGCCGCGAGTTCATCCGGTCCTTCGAGGGTGCGGTCACCGACGTGCTCGGCGATCACGCCGAGGACGGGCAGAAGGTCGACTTCCTGGTGCAGGGCACCCTGTACCCGGACGTCGTCGAATCCGGCGGTGGCAGCGGCACCGCCAACATCAAGAGCCACCACAACGTCGGTGGGCTCCCCGAGGACCTGGAGTTCGCCCTGGTCGAGCCGCTGCGGCTGCTGTTCAAGGACGAGGTCCGCGCCGTCGGACGCGAGTTGGGCCTGCCGGAGGAGATCGTCGGCCGCCAACCCTTCCCGGGGCCGGGTCTGGCGATCCGCATCGTCGGCGAGGTGACCGCCGACCGCCTCGAGATGCTGCGCAAGGCCGACCTGATCGCCCGCGAGGAACTGACCGCGGCGGGTCTGGACGGGCAGATCTGGCAGTGCCCGGTGGTGTTGCTCGCCGACGTCCGCAGCGTCGGGGTGCAGGGCGACGGGCGGACCTACGGTCATCCGATCGTGCTGCGGCCGGTGTCGAGCGAGGACGCGATGACCGCCGACTGGACCCGGGTGCCGTACGAGGTGCTCGAACTGATCTCCACCCGGATCACCAACGAGGTGCCCGACGTCAACCGCGTGGTCCTCGACGTGACGAGCAAGCCGCCGGGCACCATCGAGTGGGAGTGACGGTTCCCTCGGCGCGTCCGCGCCGGTTCAGTTCCGTCGGGATGAGCGCGTACCGCTGAGAATCAGCAGGGCGCCGATCACCACGCCGACGCCGACCGCGAGCCAGCCGAGGGTGGCCGGATCGGGCAGGGCCGGGCCGTCGGCGAGGCCCCATCCGGCCACTGCGAGTGCGGCGACGCCGATCAGGGCGACGCCGGGCGCGCGGCGTGATCGGTCTTCGGCGGTGCCGGGGACATCGTTGCCGGAGGTGTCGTTGCCGAAGGCGTCGTTGTCGGGTGCCGGCCCGCTCGCGGTGCTCATCGTCGGATCTCCACATTTCCCACGTTGGTGTGTGCATCGATGGTCAACACCGGCCCGTCGGTGCCGTCGGCACCGCCGTCGAGTCCCTCCGGGCAGGTGTAGTCACCGACACCGGTGGAGCAGGTGGCCCGGATGTTCATCCCTTCGGCGACCTCGACGTTGACCTCGCCGACCCCGTTGCGCAGTTCCACCCGGCGGTCGGTGGTCAGGTCGATGCCACGCAGATCGAGCGTCATCTTGCCCATCCCCAGCGAGTAGGTGTCCCGGATGTCGTTCTCGCTCGGCGGTGCCCAGTTCCGTTCGCCGACCCCGCCGGTCGGCATTCCCCAGTGGCGGTCATCGGGTCCCCAGGTGGTCAGCACCGTCGAGAACACCACGGCCACACCGAGTCCGATGGTCAGCGGCACCAGGGCACCGGGATGTGACCCCGGCCGATGACGACGCAAACCCATCACGAGCGCTCCGGCGCCGACGACGGCCAGGACCAGCGAGAGCACGTGCGGCACGGTGAACCAGTCGGCGCCGGCCTGATGGGCGGCCGCCCCCGCGGCGGCGACGAGGACCGCGAGGCCGATCACGATGAGCGCCATGGGTGAGCGCCGCGGCGGCGTCGACGCCGGGGGCGGGGCCGGCGCCGCCGGTTCGGGCAGATCCCAGGCGAATCGTGCGGCGCCCAACGGGTCCCACGCCGGCGGGGTGCGATCGGCGAAGTCGGCGGCCGAGGCGGATGCCGGAATCGTGGCGGTGTCGTCGGGGTGGACCTCGGGATGGACCTTGGTCAGATCGACTGCGGCTGCGGTGGATTCGGTCCGCGGCGGCGGGCTTCCCGCATCGATGCCGGCGGCCACCCGCACCGCGCGCGGTGTCCAGCGCTCGAATCGTTGCGGCGTCGACGGCCCGCGCAGCGTCGAGACGGCGGTCTCCGGCAGCGGCTCGGGGGTGCGCAGGTAGAGCAGCCACCAGCCGACGAGCATCAGGATTCCGCCGAGCAGACCCCCCGATCCCCACGGACCCGACGACCCGATCGAGGTGGCGATGATCACGACCACGACGACCAGCAGGATCATCGACGGATTACCGTGGCGGGCCCGCCTGTTGGCCGCCGGGTCGCCGCCCGGTGCCGGGGCCGCGGTGCTCGAGGGAAAAGCGATCCACGCGGCGATGTAGAGGATCAGTCCACTGCCACCGAAGACGGTCGCGACGACGAAGGCGACCTTCACCAACGTCGGGTCGACCCGGTAGCGGTTGCCGATCCCGATGCAGACGCCCGCGACCGTGCGGGGTGCGGCGGGCCGGACGGGCCGGGTGTCCCACAACCGCGAGACCTGGGTCCGAAACTGTGCGGTATCCATGACAGCCATCCTCGTCGCCGCACCGGTGTGGCCGCATCGGGGACCGACCCTGAGATCCACCCGGGATTCACCGGGTTTAAGGGTGTCGCCTGGGGAACAACCCTGATGCCCGAACGCCGACGGCATGCCACTATCGAGTCATGGGTGTCGCCGAGGTGCAAACACCACCGCGGTTGCTGCGCCGCAGCGGTGGTCGGGTGATCGGTGGCGTCGCCGGTGGTGTCGCCGATCACCTCGGTGTCGACACCTTCCGCGTCCGAGTGGTTTTCGTCGTGTTGACGGCGATGGCCGGGGCGGGGGTACTGGCCTACGGCCTGCTGTGGTTCTTCTGCCCGCCCGGCGACGACGTGGAGCCGCCGGCGCCGGGGGAGCGTCGCCAGGCGTACGGACTGGCACTCATCGGCCTGGTCGCGATGATGGTGGTCGGCTTCGCCGCCTCCGGTACCCCGGCGACCTATCTCATCCCCCTGGTCTTCGTCGCGGTCGGGGCGAGCCTGGTGTGGCGGGAGTTCGACACCTCCACGCGCGTTCGCACCCACAGTCCGGTGGTCACCTGGTTGCGGTTGGCCGGCGGTGCGGTGCTGGTGATCGGCGGGCTGGTGGTGATCGTGCTCGCCGGTACCCGTAACTTCAGCAGCCTGAGCACCACCCTGCTGGCCGTGGCGACCACCTTGATCGGGGTGGTGCTGTTGACGGTGCCGCTGTGGATGCGGATGTGGCGAGCCCTCAACGAGGAACGCGCCGCGCGCATCCGCAACGCCGAGCGCGAGGAGATCGCCTCCCATCTGCACGACTCGGTGCTGCAGACCCTGGCGCTGATCCAGAAGCAGGCGGCCAAACCCGACGAGGTCGCCCGCCTGGCCCGAAGCCAGGAAAGAGAGCTGCGCAGTTGGCTTTTCGGTGATCCGGCGCAGCGCGGCGGCTCTCTGAGTGCGGCGTTGCGCAGCGTCGGCGCCGAGGTCGAGGATCACTACGGCATCGAGGTGGAGGTGGTCACCGTCGGTGATCTGTCACCGGATGCGGACACCGAAGCGCACCGGGCCGACAAGCTCGCGGCCAAGCGCTGGCCCGCGCTCATCGGTGCCACACGCGAGGCATTGGTCAACGCGGCCAAGCACTCCGGGGAGCGGAAGGTCGATGTGTATCTCGAGGTCGGCGACGACGAGGTGGAGGTGTACGTGCGCGACCGTGGTGTCGGGTTCGATCCGGATCAGGTCGACGACGACCGCCACGGCGTGGCGGGCTCGATCGTCTCCCGCATCGAGCGGGTCGGTGGCCGGGTGTCGGTGGTGTCGGCGCCCGGGCGGGGAACCAATGTGCGCATGACCATTCCACGTACCACGGTGCCGGGTGGGGATTCCGGGATGAGTGAGCAGGCCGGTGAATCGGATCACCAGAACGGGAGGGTGTCATGACGATCACCGACGGTGCGGACGGGCGGACCGACGGGGAGCAGCGTTACCGGGTGTTCCTCGTCGACGATCACGGCGTCTTCCGGTCGGGGGTCCGCGCCGAGTTGGCCGACGAGGCCGGACTGTCGGTGGCGGGTGAGGCCGGTTCGGTGGCCGAGGCCATCACCGGGATCACCCGAGTGCGTCCCGATGTGGTGCTCCTCGACGTGCACATGCCCTCCGGCGGCGGGGTCGCGGTGCTGCGCGGGGTGGTCGACGCGATGGGGGCCGACGCCCCGGTGTTCTTGGCGCTCAGCGTGTCCGACGCGGCTGAGGACGTGATCGCGACGATCCGCGCCGGGGCGCGCGGGTACGTCACCAAGACGATCGACGGCGCGGAACTCGCCGACGCGATCCGGCGGGTCGCCGACGGTGATGCGGTGTTCAGTCCGCGGCTGGCCGGTTTCGTGCTCGACTCGTTCACCGGCAAGTCGTCGGTGCCCGAACCGCAACTCGACCCGGAACTGGACTCGCTGACGCGCCGGGAGCTCGAGGTGCTGCGGTTGTTGGCCCGGGGCTACACCTACCGGGAGATCGCCGAAGAACTGTTCATCTCGATCAAGACGGTCGAGACCCATGCCTCCAATGTGCTGCGAAAGACGCAGCAGTCCAACCGGAATGCGCTGACCCGATGGGCGGCGAACCGGCACATCGGGTGAGCGTGGGCCCGGATGCCAGGGTCACCCGGCCAGGGCGATCACCAGGACGACGATGCCGGCGAGGACCACGAAGAACAGGAACACCACCAGCGCCAGCAGGGCCGGCGAGGTCTGGGACCGCGGGGCCGGCGGCGGGATGTAGGAGGGCATGGCGTTGCTGTAGGAGGGCGGAGTGCCCGGGGGCGCGGTGCCACCGTAGGGCGGGATCGACGGGTTGGAGGCGAGCCCGGGTGTCGACGGCCCAGGGGCGAAGGGTGGTGGGGTGGCTACCCGGGTGGGATGGTACGGGGGTGAATTCGAGGGCGGTACAACAGAACCGCCGCTGTCGCGGGCTCCGGGATCGCCGGCGCCGGGACCGCCCGACGATGCCGGCGGCATGGTCTGGGGACGGTGGGATGCGCCGATACCCGCCCGCGACACCAGGCTGGTGAGGACCTGTTCGGCGGTGCCGTGATCACCGGCGGCCACCCGGGCCAGTTGATCGCGGGCCTGTTCCATGGTGATGCGGCGCCGGGGGCTGGGTTCGAGCATCCGCAGGAGCACCGGTTCGAGTGCGCCGGCCCGGGTCATCGGGTTGATCTGGGCGCGGGCCACCCGGTGCAACATCACCAGGGAATTGTCGTCGACCCCGAAAGGCGGTGTGCCCTCGACCATCGTGTAGATCGTCGCGCCCAGCGAATACACGTCGGACGCCTCCGCGGGTTCGTCACCGCGGGCGACCTCGGGTGCGAAATACGCGGGCGTCCCGGTGATCAGACCGGTCTGGGTGAGTGTCACATCGTCCTTGGCGCGGGAGATGCCGAAATCGGTGAGCTTCACCAGTCCGGCGTTGCGACCCCCGCCGGCGATGAGGATGTTGCCGGGTTTGATGTCGCGGTGGATGATCCCGGCGGCGTGGGCCTCGATCATCGCGTCGGCGACCTGGGCCCCGATCTTGGCGGCCTCGACGATGTCGATGGTGCCGACGGAATGCAGGATCTGGGCGACGCTGCGCGAGGGCAGATACTCCATCACCAGCCACGGTTCGCCTCGTTCGAGGGCGACGTCGTGCATGGCGATCGCATTGCGGTGACTCAGCCGGGCGGCGATCCGTCCCTCGCGCATGGCCCGCTGCCGGACGTTCTCGGCGGAGTCCTCGGAGAGTCCTTCGGTGGAGAGCACCTGTTTCACCGCGACCTCACGGTCGAGGAGTTGATCCCGGGCGAGCCAGACGGTGCCCATGCCGCCGCCGCCGATGCGCGAGATCAACCGGTAGCGGCCGGCCACCAGGTAGCTCGGCCCGGGGGTCGCGCGGGCATCGGTATCGGCGGGCATACCACGAGATGATAGCCGGGGGATCGAAGCGGCCCGCCGGGACAAGGGCGGTCGGGGGCGCCACGCTTGACATCACCTCGCACGCGTGTTCGACTTCTGGCATGCGATGGTCCGAACAGGCGATCGAAGCCGACGACGGCGCGCTCCCCGGTCTCGGGCGGGCGGGACTGGTCCGCAGTGTCTCGACTCCGGAGTTCGAGGGCGTCACCTTCCACGAGGTGCTCGCCAAGAGTGCGCTCAATCAGGTGCCGGTCGAGTCGGGACTACCGTTCTCGTTCACGGTCAACACGTTTCGCGGGTGCACGCATGCCTGCCGGTATTGCTTTGCCCGGCCCACCCACGAATACCTCGATCTCGACGCGGGCCGGGATTTCGACACCCAGGTGGTGGTCAAGCTCAACGTCGCGGCGGTGCTGCGCAAGGAGTTACGACGACGATCCTGGCGGCGCGACCAGGTGGCGCTCGGGACCAATACCGATCCGTATCAGCGCGCGGAGGGGCGCTATCGTCTTATGCCCGGGGTGATCTCGGCGCTGACGGAGTCGGGCACCCCGTTCTCGATCCTGACCAAGGGCACGCTGCTGCGCCGCGATCTGCCGCTGCTGCGGCAGGCCGCCGGCCAGGTCTCGGTGGGACTCAGTGTGTCCCTTGCCTTTCACGATGCGGATCTGCAGAAGCAGATCGAACCCGGGACGCCGTCGCCCGCGGCCCGGCTGGCGCTGATCCGCGAGATCGCCGACGCCGGGTTCCGACCACATGTGATGGTCGCGCCGGTGATCCCGTATCTCACCGACTCCGCCGCCCACCTCGATGCACTGCTCGAATCGTTGGCGCAGGCGGGGGCGAGTGGGGTGACCGCCTTTCCGATGCATCTGCGTGGCGCGACCAAGCCGTGGTTCCTGGGCTGGCTGGCCGAGCATCATCCGGCGCTGATGCGCCGCTATCGCAGCCTGTACGGCCGCGGCGCCTATGTCACCCCGGAGTACTCGTCATGGTTGCGTGAACGTATGCGCCCCTTGGTGATTCGCCATGGACTCGCGTCCGGGGGCGAGCCGCGCGAGGAGGCGTCGGGTACCGTCGGCGCACGTGCCGGAGTGCGCGGCGTGGCCGGAGTGGGCGGCGTGGGTGCCGGTGATGACCTGGTGGCGACGCCGGCGGTACAACAGGTGCTGACCCTGTTCTGACTCTCACTCCCGTCGAGTGGGCGCTCTTTTCCGTCGAGTGGGTGCCGTTTCACGTCGAGTGGGCGCTCTTTTCCGTCGAGTGGGCGCTGTTCTTCGTCGAGTGGGCGCCGTTTCACGTCGAGTGGGCGCGGCCATCGGGGGAGTGCGCTCACCGGCGCTGTTGCGGTCTGTCGGTGGGGCGTCGTACGATCAAAGGCGTCGAATAAACGTTCGAGGACTCAGTGCGGAGAGTGCTCGTCGTTCGCTCGGCTCGGAGCATCTTCCCTGCTCACCACGCGTTGTCGGTGCCGGCCAGGAGGGGTGTCATGGGTGTGTTGTCGTTATCTCGCCGAGAAGGAGATGTTCCGGGTCCATCCGGTTCGGGTGCAGCCGAACAGCATCGAAACGACACGCTGGCCGGCCTGCGCCGCCAGATGGCGGTCATGTCGGGCACGCCCGATCGCCGGACCGCGGAACCGGTATCCGTCGACGTGTTGCCGGTGTCCGACGAACTCGCCGAGGTGTTGCCCCAGCGCGGCATCGTGCGGGGCGGGATTCTCTGCTACACCGGTGCCCGATCACTGCTCATGTCCCTGATCGCCACGGTGACCGCGGGCGGCGGACAGATCGGCATCGTGGGTGTGCCCGGGCTCAACCTGGCATCGGCGGTGGAGATGGGGGCCGATCTCGAACGCATCGCGGTCGTCGCCGAACCCGGTGTCGATCCGGTCGAGGTGGCCTCGGTTCTGCTCGACGGTATGGACCTGGTGATCCTCGGGCTCGGTGGGGTCTCCGTCCCGCCGTCCCGATGCCGGGTGGTCGGTGGTCGTGCACGTCAGCAGTCGTCGTCGCTGATCGCCGTCGGCGGTGTATGGCCGGGCGCGCACACCCGTCTGGATGTTCGGGTGATCGGATACCGGCATCGTCCCACTCTTGCCGGACGTGGCGACCTGGCCGATGCGCGCAGCGGGCACGGACATCTCGCCGGCATGCGGCTGAGGGTGGTGGCCGAGGGTCGTGACCGTCGTCGTCGAGACACCGAAATAGAGTTTGTGGCAGGCGATTTCGGAGACGATCGGGTACTGATCCGGCGGTTGGATGCGACGTTCGGTTCGGTCGGTTCCGAACCGGATGTGGCGGTGGCCAACTGATGGCCGGTGCCGAACCACGATCGCGCGTCGAGGCCCGGCGGCGGGTACTGGCCCGGCGGCGCGTGCTGGCACTGTGGTGCCCCGACTGGCCGGCCATCGCGGCGGCAGCCGAGGCCGACCTGCCGCCCCGGCATCCGGTCGCGGTGCTCAGTGCCAATCGGGTGATCGCCTGCTCGGCACCCGCCCGGGCAGCCGGGGTGCGCCGTGGCATGCGGAAGCGTCAGGCGCAGTCCCGGTGCCCGGAGATGACGGTGGTCCTCGCCGACGATCATCGCGATGGGCGGGCGTTCGAACCGATCGCTGCGGCCGTCGCCGAGATGGTCCCCGCCATGGAGGTGATACGACCAGGGTTGCTGGTGGTCTCGTTGTCCGGAGCCGTGCGCGTCCACGGTGGCGAGGACACCCTTGCCGAGGAACTCGTCGATCGGGTGTCGGCGTGTGGTGTCGAATCGCAGGTCGGGATCGCCGACGAACTGTTCACCGCGGTCCTGGCCGCCCGGCGTGGATGCAATGTGACGCCGGGTGGCGATCGTGTGCATCTCGCCGGACTCCCGATCGCCGATCTCGCCGTGGAATCCTCGCTGTGCGCGCCGGGGCGTGACGGACTGGTCGAACTGCTGCGCCGCCTGGGTGTGGTGACCATCGGTGACTTCGCCGACATGCGGGTCGCCGACATCGCCACCCGATTCGACGCCGACGCGGTGACCGCACATCGACAGGCGAACGCCCTGCCCGGCAGACCACCGTCGGTGCGCGCACTGCCCGACGACCTGTCGATCGAGTACGTCTGTGATCCGCCGGTGGACCGGATCGATGCGGCCGCCTTCATCGGCCGTCGTCTGGCCGAGGTGGTGCATCGCCGGTTGACAGACGCCTCGATGGCCTGCACGAAACTGGTCGTCGAAGCGATCACCGAACGCGGGCAACGCCATACGCGTACCTGGCGATGCGCGCAACCGCTCACCCCGACGGCCACCGCCGACCGTATCCGGTGGCAGCTGGAGGGATGGATGACCGGGGGGAGGCGTAATGCGACCGGCGACGCCCGTCCCGATTCACCGATCGCCATGCTTCGGCTGGAACCGGTGGAAGTGGTCGATGCCGGTGCGCTGCAGTACTCGCTGGCCGGGGCGGGTCTGCCGGGTGGCGCAGGTGTGTCCGAACGTGCCCGTCGCAGCATGGAGCGGGTGCAGGGATTGCTCGGTGGGGATGCGGTCCGCATCCCCGTCCGGAGTGGAGGCCGTGATCCGGGTGCGGCGATCACGATGGTCGCTCTCGGCGAAGATGCTGTGCCACAGCGTGATCCGTCTGCGCCATGGCCGGGGAGGATGCCGCGTCCGGCGCCGTCGGTGATGGCCGACATCCCCGTCGAGGTGATCGATCTGTCCGGCGATCCGGTGCTGGTGACCCCGCGCGGTGCCTTCTCCGCCGAACCGACAACCGTTCGACTCGCGCACCGTCCCGGACCCGGTGGGACGGATCGACGCAGCAGCTGGGAACTGCGATGGTGGGCGGGCCCGTGGCCGACCGGGATCACCCGCAATGGCTCAGGTGTCGACGAGGTCGACGCCCGAGCCCAGGTACTACTCGACGATTCGCGGGCACTGTTGCTGTGCTATCGATCGGGTGGCTGGGTGGTGGAGGGGATATACGAGTGAGCTGCCGGGATGCGGGCGCTGTCAACGGAGAACAGAGCGCTGTCAACGGAATTGTGGGCGCTGTCAACGGAGAACAGAGCGCTGTCAACGGAGAACAGGGCGCTGTCAACGGAATTGTGGGCGCTGTCAACGGAGAACAGAGCGCTGTCAACGGAGAACAGGGCGCTGTCAACGCAAGTGGGGCTCAGCTGTTGCGTCCGCGTGCCGCCACCGGCCACCGTTGCGGCTCAACCGAATCGGACTCGACGATCAGTTCGTCGACCAGGTTGACCGCTGTGCACACGTGATTGGGGATCACCCGGATCACCTCACCGACAGCCGGAATCGCCGCTGCGGTATCGGGATACTCGATGACCCCGTGATGCTCCGACAGGGAGGTGATCCGTGCGTCCGGCGCATCGGCCACCCGGCCGAATCCGGTTGCCCACCCGGGCCGGTCGGCACCGAGGATCTTGCTCCCGGCATCGACGACGATCCGGGTGCCGCTGCGGTGGACCACGGTGGTGACCGCCGACAACGACACGTCGTCGAATCCGCACGTCCCCAACTCGATCTGCTGTGCGTCGAAGAACGGGTAGACGCCGGGGCGGATCTCGGTGAGGATCCCGGTGTCGGCAAAGGCGATGGTCGGGGTCGATCCGCCACTGCGTACCCGTGGGTCGATTCCCGTGGCCCGTAACGATTCCGCTGCCGATGCCAAGGCGTCCGCCTCCTCGCGGGCGGCCCGCCGCCGGGAATCCCCGGGCCCGTATCCGTGACCGGGAAAGGTGAACACCCCCACCACGTCGAGGCCGGCGTCGACGGCGGCCGCCGCCACCGTGCCGGCATCGCCCGGTGCGACGCCGGTGCGATGCTGGCCCGAATCGACCTCCACGAGAACCTCGACCGAATATCCGAATCGGTTGCCGCCCAGCGTCATACCGAGTTGCCGGGCTCCCTCCACCGAGGCCACCCCGATCCGCAGCGACACCTGATCGGCGAGCGCGCGCAGCCGTGCACCCTTGTCGGCGGTCACCCACAACGGATAGGCGATGAACAGATCCCGGCATCCCGTCCGATCTGCGGCAGCCGCGAAGACCTCCGCCTCGCCGATCGTCGCGACCGTCAGACCCTGCGCACCACAGGTGATCTGGCGCTCGGCGATCTCGATGCACTTGTGTGTCTTGGCGTGCGGTCGCAGTGCGATGCCGGCCTCGGCGCAGAGCCGCGCCATGGAGTGCAGATTGGCATCGAGCCGATCGGTATCGACCGACAGGTACGGGGTGTCGATCATCGGCGTCTCGGCCGTGGTTCGCCGAGGGCGGCGGCCGACTCGCGTCCGAGCAGGAACTCCTGATGCAGGATTCGCGTGGTCAGTCGTGGTGCGAAGCGTCGTCCGAGGTCGGCGAGATCGCCGAGCGGGGTCGAGATGTGTTGGGGGCGATGTTCGATCGCGTCGAGCACGCGCGCCGCGGCCCTGTCCGGACTCCACACGCCCGCCGACCGGCGGTAATCCTCGGTGGGACTGATCATCCGCGTCCGCACGAGCGGCAGTCGCACGTTGGTGAACGTGACGTGATCGGACAACGTCTCGACGGCGGTCGCATCGCTGAATGCCTCCAGGGCGGCCTTGGAGGCGGCGTAGGCGCTGAAGCGTCCACCGCGTGACTGCACCGCGATCGAGGTCACGTTGACGATGTGGCCGCAGTGCCGGCTTGTCATGTGCGGCAACAGCGCCAGCACCATGTTCACTGCGCCGAAGTAGTTCACCGCCATCACCCGGTGATAGTCGTGGGAACGGTCGACGGCATTGACGGTGGCCCGCCGGATCGACCGCCCGGCATTGTTGACGAGAACATCGACATGATCATGATCGACGAGGACGGACTTGACCATCGCCTGGACCGATTCCTCGTCGGTGATGTCGCAGACGACCGGGTACGCATGTCCGCGTGGCACACCGGGTGTCGGTGTGACGGAGTTGATCTCGCGTGCCGCGGAATCGAGTTCGTCGGCGTGGCGGGCCACGATGATGACCGTCGCACCCCGGGCCACACACATGCGGGCGGTGGACTTACCGATTCCCGACGAGCCGCCGGTGATGAGAATGACCTTGCCCACCAGAGGCCCTCTTGGGTCGGTGCGTCGGTGGCGGGCCGGATCGAGGTGGTGTGACCAGTACGTCCACAGGGCGGGTGCGTAGTCCTCGAGCGCCGGGGGTGGGCAGACCCCGAGGGGTGAGAGGCGGGTGATGGTCCGATCCGAGGAGAATCGCACGGGCAGATCCATCGCGTCGAGAAGTGCCGGTGGGATTCCCTGTTGTTCGGCGATGAGGTTGCGGCCCAATCGCAATGGGCCGAAGCCGGTGAGGGTCACCGCGGGTTCGACGAGTTGATGCGGTACCACGGTGATGCCGCGCGGCGCATGGAACGCGGGGGCGAGAGCGTTGTAGAGGTCGGTGATGCTGCGGTCGGTGCGATCGCCGAGGTGATGGACCCGGTGTGCGCTCGTGTCCTCGGCGAGGATCAGGGCGGCGAGCGCGTTGACGACGTAGTCGACCGGAACCACGTTGATGTGGCCCAGATCGGGGAACGGAAGTCGCAGTGCGGCAGGCATTCTGGAGAACTGCCGGAGATGGCCGAAGAAATAGTAGGGTCCGTCGACCTTGTCCATCTCGCCGGTGCGTGAGTCACCGACCACCACCGACGGGCGATAGATGCGCCACCGCAGGTCTGCCCGGTCGCGGATGACCTTCTCCGCCTCGAACTTGGTGCGGTGATAGGCGGTCGGAAATCCCTGTCCGACGTCGAAGTCGTCCTCGGTGAACACGCCGCGGTGGTCGCCGGCGACGGCGATGGACGAGACGTGATGACAGGTGGCGTCATGGGCCAGGGCGAAGTCGGCGACGTGGGCGGTGCCGGCGACATTGGCCGCCTGTTGTGCGGCATCGTCGGCGGCCATGTCGTAGATGGCGGCGAGGTGGATGACGTGATCGACGTCGAGGTCGGTGTCGCGCAGGCCGAGTCCCGGTTCGGTGATGTCACCGACGACGGGGTGGATGCGCTCCCCGCCGGGCAGGTCGTCGGCGATCGCGGTGAGCCGGGCCAGTGAGGATGCGCGGACGAGCGCGTGGATGGTGGCGTCGGGCCTGCCGATCAGCAGGGCACGCAGCAGGCGCCGGCCGATGAAGCCACTGCCGCCGGTGACGAAGTAGGTGGACATGCGATCGCTCCAGATCTGCCGGGCGAGTTCTATGAGTGTTCTTACTGTCCGGTAAGGACGATTGCCCCAGCCTGACACTTCCAGTGTCCGATGGCAAGGATGCGGCTTGACTCACGTAATCTGCCCGCGAAACGCCCTCGGTGCCTCAGATAGGTTTGCCCGCGAAACGGCGATCGTCGGGGGATGGAAAGTGGGTTGTCGATGCGGTCTCGCGCCGAGGTGACCAGGAAGTTCGCGGTGAGCTACGCGAATGCGTCGAAGAAGGATCGGGGTCGGATTCTGGATCAGGTGGTCGAGGTGACGGGCTGGTCACGCGACAACGCGCGTCGGCGGTTGGTCGCTGCCGCGCGGCAGGCGACGGGGTCGGGTCGCGCGGTGGCGGTACGTGACCGCAAACCCAGGTCACCGAAGTACTCCTACGACGCGCTCAAGGTGTTGCAGAAGGTGTGGGCGGCCTCGGGTGGGCAGTGCGGAAAGTATCTCGCCGCGTCGATGCGGTTGCAGGTTGACGCCTTGGAGCGGCATCGCGAACTCGTTGTGGGACATGACCGTTACAGCGAGTCGGTGCGTGAGGAGTTGTTGTCGATGTCGGCGGCCACGATCGACCGCTACCTCAAGACAGCGAAGGCCAAAGACCAGATTTCTGGTGTGTCGACAACGAAACCATCTGTGCTGCTGCGTAATTCCATCAAGGTACGACGCGCTGGCGATGAGGTCGAAGCCGAGCCGGGGTTCTTCGAGGGCGACACCGTCGCCCATTGCGGACCAACCCTGAAAGGAGAGTTCGCGCGCACGTTCAACCTGACCGATGTCCATACCGGGTGGGTGTTCACCCGCTCGATCCGCAATAACGCGCATACCCACATCCTGGCCGGACTGAAATCCGCCTCGGCTGAAATCCCGTTTGCGATAACGGGTTTGGACTTCGACAACGGCAGCGAGTTCCTCAACCATCCGGTCATCGAGTGGGCCGGCGGGCAGGGCATCTACTTCACCCGATCGCGGCCGTACAAGAAGAACGACCAGGCAACCATCGAATCAAAGAACAATCACGTCGTACGCAAGTACGCCTTCTACTGGCGCTACGACACCGAGACCGAACGTGCCGTGCTCAACCGGCTGTGGCGACTGGTCAACGATCGGATGAACTACCTGACCCCGACCATCAAACCCATCGGATTCGCCTCCACCGCCACCGGACGCCGCCGGCGCGTCTACGACGCCCCGCAGACACCGTTCGACCGCCTCCTGGCCTCCCAGGTCCTCTCACAGGCCCAACAGGCCGACCTGCGCGCCTACCGCGACACACTCAACCCCGCCAAGCTCGGACGCGAGATCGCCGCACTTCAAGACCAACTCCTGCTGCTGGCCAAGGACAAAACCGAGCAACTACACCTCGCGCAGACGCCTTCCGCCCTGCCCGATGTCCGCAAAGGTGTTCGAGTTCCCGCCAGCTGACACTTTCGCGGGCATCCCTATCTGAGGCATGGGCCCGGTTTCGCGGGCAGTTTGACGTGAGGCACTACGGGATGGGACGTCGACCCCGGCGGATGCGTTCGATGACCCGCATCGAACGCATGTTCTATGATGGACGGATGGGTTGGAACCAGGGGCCACCGACGTGGTCGGAGATGGAGCGGGTCCTGTCCGGGCGTGCGCGCGCCTCCGACGGTCACGACCGTCCCGGTGAGTTCTTCGGCCCCGGCGACGGCGGTGACTCGCCGGCCTGGTCGCGTAAGCGTGGGCCCTATGTGGCGCCGGAGATCCGGACCGAGTCCTCGTCGGTCCGCTACGCGGAACTGCACGCGCACAGCGCCTACAGCTTTCTCGACGGCGCGTCGATGCCCGAGGAGATGGTCGCCGAGGCGCAGCGGCTGGATCTGACGGCATTGTCGATCACCGACCACGACGGCTTCTACGGTGTGGTGCGATTCGCCGAGGCGGCACGGGAATTCGGCATGCCGACGGTGTTCGGTGCGGAACTGTCGCTGCAGCCGGATGTGGCCCGCACCGGCGTGACGGATCCGCCCGGCGAACATCTGCTGGTGCTGGCGCGAGACAGCGAGGGATATCGGCGACTGTCGCGGGTGATCGCCGACGCACACATGTCCGGAGGCGAGAAGGGGCTGCTGCGCTACGACGCCGACCGCCTCGTCGCCGACGCCGGACATTGGCTGGTGCTGACCGGCTGTCGTAAGGGTGCGGTGCGCTGGGCGCTGGATCGCGGGGGGCTCCCGGCCGCGGAGAAGGCGCTCGGTGATCTGATCGACCGCTACGGAGCCGGTGGTGTGGTCGTCGAACTCACCGCGCAAGGGCTCCCCGACGACGATGCCCGCAACGCGGCGCTGGCTGGTCTGGCCACCCGGTTCGGGATACCGACGGTGGCCACCGCCGGAGCCCATTTCGCCGGACCGCCACGACGCCGGCTGGCGATGGCGATGGCGGCGGTACGGGCCCGCACCGACATCGAGACCATCGAGGGATGGATGCCCGGGGTCGGCGGAGCGCACCTGCGCAGTGGTGACGAGATGGCCCGGCTGTTGCCCGCACATCCCGAGGCGATCGACAACGCCGTGCAGATCGCTGCCGACTGCGCCTTCGAATTGGGTTTGATCGCACCGAAATTGCCGCCCTTCGACGTTCCCGACGGGCACACCGAGGCCACCTGGCTGCGGCATCTCACGATGACCCGGGCCGCCGCGAGGTACGGCACCCCCACGCAGCATCCCCAGGCGTATCGGCAGATCGAACACGAACTGGCGATCATCGACACCCTCACCTTCCCCGGGTACTTCCTCGTCGTCGCCGACATCGTCGACTTCTGCAAACGCAACGACATCCTGTGCCAGGGGCGGGGGAGCGCCGCGAACTCCGCGGTCTGTTACGCCCTCGGCATCACCAATGTCGATCCGGTGGCCAACGAGTTGCTGTTCGAGCGGTTCCTCTCACCCGAACGCGACGGTCCGCCCGACATCGACGTCGACATCGAATCCGACCGGCGGGAAGAGGCGATCCAGTACGTCTACCGGCGTTACGGCCGCGACTTCAGCGCCCAGGTGGCCAACGTGATCACCTATCGGCAACGGTCATCGGTACGCGACAGTGCCAAGGCGTTGGGCTATGCCACCGGGCAGCAGGATGCGTGGGCCACGATGCCGCAGGACGCACCCGCCGACGTTCGTGAGCTCGCCGACGAGATCGGGGGAATGCCAAGACATTTGGGAATCCACTCCGGTGGCATGGTGATCTGCGACCGGCCGATCGCCGACGTCTGTCCCACCGAGTGGGCTCGGATGGCCGACCGCAGCGTCCTGCAATGGGACAAAGATGACTGTGCGGCAATCGGTTTGGTGAAGTTCGACCTCCTGGGTCTGGGGATGCTCTCGGCGTTGCACTATGCGATCGATCTCGTCGCCGAACACAAGGACCTGCACGTCGACCTGGCCACCCTCGACCTCGCCGAGACCGCGGTGTACGACATGTTGTGCCGCGCCGACTCGGTCGGTGTGTTCCAGGTGGAATCGCGTGCGCAGATGGCCACACTGCCGCGTCTGAAACCGCGCTGTTTCTACGACCTGGTGGTGGAGGTCGCGCTGATCCGTCCCGGGCCCATCCAGGGCGGATCGGTACATCCCTACATCCGGCGGCGCAACGGGACCGAACCGGTCGGCGTCGAACACCCGTCGATGTTCAAGGCCCTCGAACGCACGCTGGGGGTGCCACTGTTCCAGGAACAGTTGATGCAGTTGGCCGTTGACGTCGCGGGCTTCGACGCGACCGAGGCCGACCAGTTGCGTCGGGCGATGGGTTCCAAGCGGTCACCGGAGAAGATGCAGCGACTGCGTCGGCGGTTCTACGAGGGTATGAAATCGACCCACGGGATCACCGGGGACACCGCCGACCGGATCTTCGAGAAGATGGCGGCCTTCGCCAATTTCGGCTTCCCGGAGAGTCATTCGCAGAGTTTCGCCTCACTGGTGTTCTATTCGTCGTGGTTCAAGCTGCATCACCCCGCCGCCTTCTGCGCGGCATTGCTACGTGCCCAGCCGATGGGTTTCTACTCGCCCCAGTCGCTGGTGGCCGACGCCCGCCGGCACGGGGTGCGGGTTCACCGACCCGACATCAACCGTTCACGCGCCGAGGCGACCCTGGAAAACCGTGGGGAGGAGGTCCGGCTGGGTTTGGCCGGGGTTCGTGGTGTGGGCGACGAGGCGGCCGAGCGGATCGTCGAGACACGTTGTGCCGACGGTGATTTCATCGGACTCGCCGATCTGTCCCGGCGAGCCGGGTTGACCACCCGGCAATTGGAGGGACTGGCCGGGGCGGGGGCCTTCGAGACGTTCGGGCTCAGCCGGCGGCAGGCGTTGTGGGAGGCCGGCGCGGCGTCGACGGCGCGCCCGGAGCACCTCGATCTCCCTCAGGCATCAACGACCCCGATGCTGCCGGGACTCACCGATGTGGAGTTGGCCGCCACCGACGCGTGGGCCACCGGTATCACACCGGCGTCCTATCCGACCCAGTATCTGCGACCGCGATTGGCGGCGTTGGGGGTGATCCCCGCCGACGGTCTGTTGGCCGTCCCGGACGGTTCGCGGGTCCTGGTGGGCGGGGCGGTCACCCATCGTCAGCGTCCGGCGACGGCCTCGGGTGTGACATTCATCAACCTCGAGGACGAGACCGGCATGGTCAACGTCGTCTGCTCGGTGGGTTTGTGGTCGAAGTACCGGGAACTGGCGCATACGGCCACCGCGCTGCTGGTCCGGGGCCGGGTGCAGAACGCCGAAGGCGCGGTCACGGTGGTCGCGGATCACTTGCAGCGCATGGATCTTCGGGTGGGGTCTCGTTCGCGTGACTGGCACTGAGCGGAAAATCCGGGCGGATGGTGCAGAATGTGTGCCACGAGTGGAATCACGCGTGCGACGACACGCGACTTCGTGGATCATGACCCGGGGTTCGTGGCCGATCCGGCAGACGGCCGGCAGACGAACCGTCCAGATATGACAGTGACAGTGTTTCCGTGTGAGAACGACGTGAGGGGAAGCGACGCATGCCGCAACAGGTGATCGTCACGGCCAAGCCGAGTAGCCGAAAGGGGCCGCTGGTCGAGACCGGACCCGATGGTGCGATCACCATTTTCGTGCGGGAACCGGCCACCGAGGGCAAGGCCAACAAGGCCATCGCCGAACTGCTCGCCAAGCACCTCGGAGTCCCCAAGAGTCGCGTTGCCCTGGTCGGCGGTGCCACGTCCCGCACCAAGCGGTTCCGGGTGAGCTGAGCGGTGGACGCCACCCGGGCGCGGGCGATGGCCGCCGACGAGATCCTTCATCGGCGCTGGGGCGAGGTGGGCTTCGGCGACCTGGATGACGACGAACGTGAAACCCTCGCCCTGTGGTGGTTGGAGGCAGACACCGCCAACGGAGGTTTCGAGCAGTTCCTGTGGAACAGTGCGGGTGATCTTCTCCCGATTGCGCTGTCCGGTCTGCGGCGAGTGGGTGCCGAGGGCACCCTGACCGCGGTCACCGAGGCCGTCGCCGTCCTCGGACCGGACTATCCCGCCGATCGGATGGTGCGCGACGCCGTCCTGGCCGACCTGGTGACACGGCTCGGCCAAGACACCTACGATCACCTCTTCGACGAGGTGACCGACATCATCGCCGACAACGTCGACAATTTTCTGGAGACCGCGCTTCTCGAACTCGCCGACCGCTACGGCGTGTCCGTCGACTGACCGCTCGCCGCGGAGGCCTCAGACCGCGCCGGCGAATCCCTGCTGACGCCACGCCTCGTACACCGCGATACTCGCCGCGTTGGCCAGGTTGTGTGACCGGCGCCCGGCCAGCATCGGGATCCGGATGCGATCGGTGACCTCGGGTTCGTCCAGCACCTCGGCGGGAAGTCCGGTCGGCTCCGGCCCGAACAGCAACACGTCGCCGGGCGCGTACTCGACGTCGGTGTGAAATCGCTCGGCATGCGCCGTGAACGCGAACACCCGCTCCGGCTCGAGGGCGGTCCAGGCGGTCTCGAGATTCGGGTGGACGGTCACCGTCGCCATCTCGTGGTAGTCCAGCCCGGCACGTTTCACCTGGGCGTCCGACATGGAGAAGCCCAGCGGTTCGATCAGATGCAGTTCGCAGCCGGTGTTGGCGGCCAGCCGGATCGCGTTACCGGTGTTCGGTGGGATGCACGGCTGGTAGAACATGATGCGGAACATGGGATCCCATTGTGCCGGGCGCGTCGTACCCGGTGACCGTCAGAGCCCCGTGAATCCGGTGTTGGCGCCGCACAGGACCACGCACAGGGTCGAATCATCATCGGCCGCAACAACTCCCGTGGTGACAGCGGCGACCGCGGTGGCGGTGCCGTGCTCCACGACGATGCGGAACCGTTCCCACAACATCGTCCGGGCACTGATGATCGCGGCGTCCGGCACGACGACGCTGTCCACGGCCCGCCCGGCGATACTCGCCCAGCAGATCTCGCCCACCTGGGTGGCGCCCAGCGAGTCGGCGGCGACGCTGTCGAGGTCGACGTCGACAGGCCCTCCGGCCGCGATCGCCCGATGCAGGCAGGAGGCACCGACGGGTTCGGCACCCACGAGCCGATCGCCGGGCCGCAGTGTGGCCGACATCCCACCCAGCAGGCCACCGCCACCGACACACACGACGGTGGTCAGCGGGCCGTCGACGTCGTCGACGAGTTCGAGGCCGATGGTGCCCGCCCCGGCCACGATGTCCGGTCGGTCGTAGGCGTGCAGCGCCAGTGCGCCGCTCTCCAGCGCCATCCCGGCGGCCGCGTCGGCGGCATCCTGGTAGCGGGAACCGATCAGGTGGACCGTCGCGCCGAGGGCACGCAGTGCCGCGACCTTGACCGCGGGTGCCGACTCCGGGACGACGACCGTGCACCCGGTGCCGGCGAGGCGGGCCGCCCAGGCGGCGCCGATCGCGGCATTACCGCCCGAGGCCACGAGGACGCCGGCCTCCGGGAGCCGTCCCTCGTCGCGTGCACGGATCACCGCGTTGACGCTGCCGCGCGGTTTGAAGCAGCCACCGATCTGGGTGAACTCGAGCTTGAAGACCACCGGAACCGGCCCGCGGCCGGTGTCGAGCTCTGCGCGGAGCAGCGGAGTACGGCGTACCGTCCGCGCGATCCGCGACTGCGCCGCGCGGACGTCGTCCGGCGTCACCGCCGCGACCATCGATGCCGACATGCCCAGAACGCTACCGCCGGGCCGGGCGCCGCCGCACAGGTGGAACAATGGTCGCCGTGAGTGCGATACGACTGGACGGCAAGGTCACCCGCGACGAGATCTTCACCGACCTCAGCGCCCGGGTCGAGAAGCTCCATGCGGCCGGCGTACATCCCGGGCTGGGGACCATCCTCGTGGGCGACGATCCCGGATCGCAGTCCTACGTCAAGGGCAAGCACGCCGACTGCGCGCGCATCGGTGTGGACTCGATCCGCAAGGATCTGCCGGCCGACGCCACCACCGACGAGCTCAACGCCGCCATCGACGAACTGAACGCCGATCCGGCCTGCACCGGGTACATCGTCCAGCTGCCGCTGCCGGCACACCTCGATGAGAACGCGGCGCTCGAGCGCATCGACCCGGCCAAGGATGCCGACGGTCTGCATCCGATCAATCTCGGCCGACTGGTCCTGGGCAAGGAGTCGACTCTGCCGTGCACGCCGCGCGGGGTCATCCACTTGCTGCGCCGCTACGACATCCCGATCGCCGGTGCCCGGGTGACCGTCATCGGTCGTGGCGTGACGATCGGGCGGCCCATCGGATTGTTGCTCACCCGCCGCAGCGAGAACGCCACCGTGACGCTGTGCCACACCGGCACCCGCGACCTCGCCGCCGAGGTGTCGCGCGCCGACATCGTCATCGCCGCCGCCGGGGTTCCCCACCTGGTGACCGCCGACATGGTGAAGCCGGGCGCCGCGGTCATCGACGTCGGAGTGAGCCGCACCGATGACGGACTCCGTGGAGACGTGGCACCCGACGTGTGGGAGGTGGCCGGTCATGTCTCACCCAATCCGGGCGGTGTGGGCCCCCTGACCCGGGCGTTCCTCCTGGTCAACGTCGTGGAGCGGGCGGAGGCGCAGCTCGCGGAGAAGCTCGGTCGATGACCGCCGACGCCACCGACCGGACCCGGCGGATTCACCGGGCGCGGATCGTCCGGGCGTGCATCGTGCAGATTCCGTATCTGCTGGTGATGCTCGGTGTGGTGGTGGCCGCGGGGTTGGTGCTCTTCGATCGTTGGCGGCGTGGTGCGTTCGTGTTCGGTTCCGCGCTCTTGCTGGGCGCACTTCTGCGCGCGCTGATTCCAACCACCAGGGTCGGATTGTTGCAGGTCAGGGGCCGGTTGTTCGACGTCGCCGCGATGGCGACGGTGGGTGGACTGATGCTGTGGCTGGCCACCTCGATCGACCCTTTGGGCACAGATTGATTACACTGGTGACCTCAGCGTGACATTCGGGGCCAAGAAGCGGCGCTCATCAGATCGAGAATGACACGGTCGTTAGCGACACTAAGTAGGGATTGGCATCTCATCCATGTTGGAGACCAACAGCCAGGGCACTGACGGCGACGCGACGTCGCTGGGTGTCTCGGTGGGCGAGGGGATGATCCATTACGTTCTGATGACCCTCGACGACGCCGGCCGGACCGATGTCACCTCACGCGTCTTCGATGTCGACCCCACCGACGGCCTCGACTCCGTCGGTCGCGTCAATGCCGGGATCGACCTCATGCTCGACGCGGCGCGGGCGGCCGATCGCCGGGTCGGACCGATCGGCGTCGCCGCCCGGACCGCCACGCAGCGCCGCCGCCTGCGCTCGGGCGGGTCGGGGACACGGCGACAGGTCTACCTGAGTTCCGACGAGGAGGCGGTGGCCGAATACCTCACCCGCACCGGCCAGATCGACCGCTTCACCGCCGTGGTGGTGGCCGACTGCGGTGACACCGGAATGTCGCTCTACACGGTGGATCCTGCTGCCGGGACGATCGCGTCGATCGAACGAACCGTGGTGATCAGTGGCCGTGCGCTGGATCGATCGCTCGCCGATCATGTTGCCGCGCAATCGGTCTCGATCGGCCGGGAGGCGCAGACGCGACGTGGGCGGGAGTTGCTGGTCGGTGCCTGCCGGACCGCCAAGGAGGAGATCGGCGACGCGGTACCCGCATCCGGTGCGGGTGGTCTGCGTCTGACCCGGGCGGCGGTCGCCGAGGCGGCCGCGCCGATGGTGGCGGATGCGCGTGGAGTGCTCACGCGTTACGTCTCCGCGGTCGGCCGGCACGGTCCGGCACCCGACGCGGTCGTCCTGGTGGGTGGCCTGGCGAATCTGCCGGTGGTCCACCAACTCGCCACCGACGTCGATCTGGAGGTGCTGGTACCGCCCTCCCCGGAGATCGTCGCCGCGACCGGCGCGGCGATGCTCGCCTCGTCGTCGGCGACCGGCGGTCTCGGCTTCATCGGCGGGCATCGCGGACCACGCTGGTCGCTGGCACCGGCGGCCCTGGTCGGATGTCTGATCGCCGCCGTCGTGATGGCCGCCGTCGCGGTCGGCGCAACGCTGTCCACCGGGGATTCTCCGGCGCCGACGTCCACGGTGGGTGCCGAGGAGGTCGCGACCACCGACTACACCGGGTGGACCTCGACGACGCGTTCGACGACATCCACCGCGATCAGCGCGGTGCTGCCGCCGCCGATCGCGCCACCGCCCGGCGGTCTCCAGTCGCCGGGCTGGGCGACGACCGAACTGCCGCAGACCACGATCTCGGCGACGACGCTGACGCTGGTGCCGAACACGCCGAGCGCCACCACCACCAGTCCGGCACCGAGCACCACGACCCCGACAACGCCACCGCCACTGCCGATTCCATCGCAATGGTTGCCGCCGGGACTGCTGCCGCTCATGCCGCCGCAGACGAGCACCCCGGCGCCGAGCACGCCGGATCTGACACCCTATCCCGTCCCGGCGCCGCGGCAGCAGGCCGTGCCGTCCGCTGCGCCGACGACGACCACCCCGGCCGGCTGACCCGACTCGACGGCTGCGGCCGTGCCGATCGGCGACGATCAGCGACGCGCGAGATCCACTGTGCGCTTGAGGAGATCGGCGATGGCGTCGAACTCGGTGAGGAAACCGTCGTGGCCCTTGTCGGACCGGATCACCTGCAGACCGCCCACGCAGTTGCCCAGGCCGTCGGCGAGCTCCTGTTGTAACCGCAACGGGTACAGGCGATCCGAATCGATACCGGCGACGATGATCGGTACCTGACACGACCCCAGCGCCGCGGCGATGCCGCCACGGCCGCGTCCGACGTCGTGATGGTTGAGAACCTCGCTCAGCACCACGTAACTGCCCGGATCGAAACGTTCGATGAGCTTGTCCGCCTGGTGCTCGAGGTAGCTCGCGATCGCGTATCGCCCACCGCGCAAGGGGTTTTCACCATCCTGCGCAGAATCGCCGAACCGCTCGTCGAGTTCCAGTTCATGCCGATAGGTCAGATGCGCGATACGACGCGCGATCCCCATGCCGATCATCGGTGAGCGGCCGGTGCCGTGATAGTTGCCGCCCTGCCAGTCCGGATCGGACGTGATCGCCGCGATCTGCGTTGTCTGCGTGCCGATCTGATCGGCGGTGGCGCGGGCACCGACCGCGAGCACCAGCGCGGTACGCACCTTGTCGGGGTAGGTGATGGCCCACTCGAGCGCACGGGCCCCGCCCATCGAGCCGCCGAGAACCGCACCGATGCTGCGGATGTCGAGCGCCTCGAGGAGGGCGGCCTCGGCCCGAACCTGATCGAGCACGGTGATCTGCGGGAAGCGTGAACCCCACGGCCGCCCTTGGGGATCCGGCGAGGACGGACCGGTCGAACCGCGGCAACCGCCGAGCACGTTCGCCGAGATCACACACCATTCGTCGGTGTCGATCGCCGCACCCGGACCGATCAGGCCGTCCCACCATCCGGGGGAGGGCTGCTCGTCGGTCGCTGGTCCGGTGACATGGGAATCACCGGTCAGCGCGTGCAGGGTGAGGACGACATTGTCGCGTCCGGGTGACAACGTCCCCCAGCGCTGGAACGCCAGGGTGACGTCGTCGAGCACCTCTCCGTTGTCCAGAGCCAACGACCCCACCCGCATGCGGACCATCTGCCCGTCGGGAACCTGCTCCCACTCGGGTTGATGCGCCGCGGAGGCCTGGGGGTCGATGCTCACCGACACGGGGTGTGTGCTCCTGTCTCGAGTCCGGATTACTGTGCGGCGGCGAAACCCTGGGCGAGGTCGGCCAGGATGTCGTCGATGCCCTCGATGCCGACGGCCAGGCGGACCAGACCGGGGGTCACACCCGCGGCCAGCTGCTCCTCGGGGGTGAGCTGACTGTGGGTGGTCGAGGCGGGATGGATGACCAGCGAACGCACATCACCGATGTTGGCGACGTGGCTGTGCAGCGTCAGGGCCTCCACGAAACGCTTACCCGCGTCGACACCGCCGACGATCTCGAAGCCGATGATCGCGCCCTGGCCCTTGGGTGCCAGTTGCTGACCGCGCGCGTACCACGGCGACGACGACAGGCCGGCGTAGGCGACCGAGGAGACCTGCGGATGGTCGTTGAGGAACTCGGCGACGCGCTGTGCGTTGGCGACGTGCCGTTCGATGCGCAGGCTCAGGGTTTCCAGGCCCTGGGCGAGCAGGAAGGCGTTGAACGGCGAGATCGCCGCACCGGTGTCACGCAGCAACTGCACGCGGGCCTTGAGGGCGTAGGCGGGTGCGCCGAGATCGGCGAACACCGCGCCGTGGTAGCTCGGGTCGGGGGTGGTGAAGCCCGGGAACAGGTCGACCCCGTCACGCTGCACCCGCCAGTCGAAGGTGCCGCCGTCGATGATCACGCCGCCGATCGCGGTGCCGTGTCCACCGATGTACTTCGTCGCCGAGTGCACGACGATGTCGGCGCCGTGCGCCAGCGGGTTGAGCAGGTACGGGGTGGCGACAGTGTTGTCGACGATCAGCGGCACACCGTTGCGGTGCGCGACCTCGGAAATGCCTGCGATGTCCAGGATCTCGTTGTTCGGGTTCGAGACCGACTCGCCGTAGAAGGCCCGGGTGTTGGGGCGCACGGCCGCCTGCCACGACTCGAGGTCCTCCGGGTCCTCGACGAAGGAGACCTCGACGCCGAGCTTGGGCAGCGTGTAGTGGAAGAGGTTGAAGGTGCCGCCGTAGAGCCGCGGGCTCGACACCACGTGCCCGCCGTTCTCGACGATGTTGAGGATGGCGTAGGTCTCGGCGGCCTGCCCCGACGCGACGAGAAGTGCGGCGACACCGCCCTCGAGAGCGGCCAGGCGCTGCTCGACGACGTCCTGGGTCGGGTTCATGATGCGGGTGTAGATGTTGCCCGGCTCGGCCAGCCCGAACAGGTTGGCGGCGTGGGTGGTGTCGTTGAAGGTGTACGACGTGGTCTGGTAGATCGGCAGCGCGCGAGCGTTGGTGGCGGCGTCGGCGCTCTGACCCGCATGGATCTGTTTGGTCTCGAAGCTCCAGGTGTCCACAGGATTCACGGTGCCGTCGTTGGCTGCGTCAGACATGGAAATAGATCACTTTCTACGGTCGGCAGGGTTACTGGAACCCTGATGGGGTCCGACCTTCGGACCCGCGCTTGCCGGGGACACACTGCGTCGTCCCACAACCCGGTCATCACCCGGAGCACCCCACCGCGGTTGGAGGGTTGCCGATCAGCAAGCCGGGGCTTGTCGCTGATGCTCATGACCTGGCGACAAGGATATAGCACGGCCACGCCGGGCTGATAACCCTCCTGCTCACCATGGTTGGAACGGTGGCGGGCGTGGTGGCCACCGAAACGGCACCGCGCGGTGCGCTCGAGAGCGCGGTGGTGTCCTCCGGCCGGAGGAATTGTGGATCGTGAGGCCGGTTTTCGATATCCACTACTGGACATCGGCCTACGCTGCACGCTATGGCAGGGTTCGGGGACCGACGTCGCATTCGACTCGCAGCTCTCACGGTCGGCGTGGGCGCGGTGGCGGCATCGCTGGTGACGGCGACATTTCTGGGGCGTGGGGTGGCGCTCGCGCAGGAGAGCGATTGCGCGCCCGGTGCGGTCTTCACCGTCGGGGGAACGTGGAACACCGACGCGAGTTACCTGGTGGGGATCGAGCAGCGATACACCGGGCACGGGCCGCAGTGGCAGGAGCTTACCAACAGTCCCTACTCGGGCGAAGATGCTTACGACATCATCCCGGTGCCGTATTCGGCAACCATCTGGCCGCTGGGAGCGGTCGGCTACAACGCGAGCGAGTCCGAGGGAAGGGCGAACCTGGAGCAGGCCGTCGCGACGTATCAGCAGAGCTGTCCCGACAGCAAGATCGTCATCGTCGGATACTCCCAGGGTGCGCGTATCGCCGGCGACGTCCTCACCGACATCGGTCAGAACCGCCCGCTCGAGGACGGTACCGTCATCGATTCGAGCAGGGTCACCGGTGAGCTCTACTCCGATCCCCGGATGGTGGGAACCCTGTGGGGGCAGGGCATCGAATCGGCCCTCGTCGGGGTCATCCCCGGCCTGACCATGTCGGGTCCGCGTAGCGGCACCGATTACGGCGGCCTGCCGGTGACCACCTACTGCATCGAGGGCGATCCGATCTGCGACCTACCGGATGTGCTGCACGACCCGATCGGCGTCGTCGACGACTTCTTCGGGTACTGGGTCAAACACAATCAGTACCCGTATCACATGTATCAATACCCCGGCGACTACGTGATCTGGGATTTGGGGCCGGTCGACGGTGAGATGACGTGCACGCAGACCGGCACCCTCGAGAATGTGCAGACGTGCACCATCTCGTCGCCGTCGTCGTCGGCCATCATCGTGCAGAACCTCGTCGACGCGCTGGGCCTCGACTGGTCGGTGCCCGATCTGCTGCCGTACCGGTTCCGGTTCCCGGACATCATCGGCATCACCCTGTCCGACTTCCAGGTCCCGATCCGCTGGGTGATGGACTGGCTGCCACCGCTGCCGGAGCTGGGTTACGGCGCCTACCTCCCGAATCTGTTCGACTTCCAGGACATCCTCAACGGTGTGCTGCAGTGGGATTCGGCACTGTTCAAGCAGGGTGTGGTGGCGCTCGCGGCGAGTGCGACGAGCATCGTGCTGCTGCCGGTGAACTTCGTCCGGTACTGGGCCGAGCGGATCGTCGAGGGCATCACCACGGTGCCGTGGGGCCCCGACTCGGCATCCCAGACGACGGCATCCCAGACGACGGCATCGCAGACGATTGCGGCGCTGTCCTCGTCGCCGGCGTCCGCGAGGTCGTACGGCGTCAGCACGCTGTCGGCGGGGGAGACGCAGGAAGAGGCCGAGGGCAGCGGCGACGCGCAGACCGATGGCACTCCGGGAAGCCTCGGCGGCGGAACGCAGGTACCGGAAACATCGACGTCGGATTCACCGGCGACGCCGGTGACCACCGTCGACACCACGCCGTCGGCCACGCCCGAGCCCACCGGCGGCGCCACGCCGTCGGTCACGCCCGAGCCCACCGGCAGTGCCACGCCGTCGGCCACGCCCGGGCCCACCGCTGACCCGACGCCGTCGGTCACTTCGTCGCCCACGCCCGAGACCACGGGCAGCGCCGTGCCCACCGCCGACGGTGCAGCCGTCGACGCCTCGAAGGAACCGGTCGGCGTCGGCTGACCCGACGACGCCCGCCTCGGGCGCTCGGCTCCGTGCGGCGCGCGCCGTTTGCCATGTGAACGACCTCACGCCGCCGAATGGGAATCCTCGGCGCCCGCGCGGTGGTTGGTGGACCTATGCCCGAGTCCGTCCACACGCCTGCCGACTCCGTCGTCGAGTCCTCCTCACCCTCGGAGACCTCGGCGAGCGCGCCGCCCTCGCCCGCCCGTCCGATCCGGTGGGCGATCCTGGCGATGGCTCTCGGCGGGTTCGGCATCGGGACGACCGAATTCGTCGCCATGGGCCTGCTGCCCAACATCGCCCATGCGATGTCGGTGAGTGAACCCAGCGCCGGCATCGTCATCTCCGCCTACGCCCTCGGTGTGGTGATCGGCGCACCGCTCATCGCCGCGCTGACCGCGCGGATGTCGCGACGCACCCTGCTGATCGCTCTGATGGTGGCCTTCACCATCGGCAATGCGGCGACGGTGGTGGCCCCGACGTTCGGTCTGCTCATCGCGGCGCGGTTCGTCGCGGGTCTTCCGCACGGCGCGTACTTCGGGGTGGCCGCACTGGTCGCCGCCCACCTGGCCGGACCGCGGAAGCGGGCCGCGGCGATCGGTCAGGTCATGCTCGGGCTGGCCGTGGCGAATGTCGCCGGGGTGCCGATGGCCGCGTGGCTCGGTGAGCACTTCGGCTGGCGTAGCGCGTTCGTGGTCGTCGTGGTGGTCGGCGTGGCGACGATCGGTGCGCTGGCGATGAATCTGCCGTCGCTGCAGGACATGCGCGTCACCAATCCGATGACCGAGCTCGGCGCGCTGCGTCGACCGCAGGTGTGGTTCACCCTGTTCATCGGCGTCGTCGGATTCGGCGGCATGTTCGCCTTCTACACCTATCTGAACACCGCGTTGACATCGCTGGCCGGGCTCCCGGTGTCATTGGTGCCGATCGCGCTGATGCTGTTCGGTCTCGGCATGGTGGTGGGCAACATCGTCGGCGGCATCGCCGCCGACCGCAACGTCGCGCTGTCGATCCTGGTGGGACTCACCGGCACCGGACTGGTGCTGCTCCTGTTCGCGCTCCTGGTGCAGAACGTGTGGGCGGCCCTGATCCTGACGTTCTTCGTCGGCGTCGGCGGTACCTCGATGGTGCCGGCGCTGCAGACCCGGCTGATGGATGTCGCCGAAGATGCGCAGACGCTGGCGGCGGCGCTCAATCACTCGGCGCTCAACATCGCCAACGCCGCCGGCGCCTGGCTGGGTGGTGTGGTGATCGCGGCCGGATACGGCTACCGCGCCCCGTCGATCCTCGGCGCCGCCCTGGCGGTGGCGGGAATCGTGGTCCTGGTGGCCGCGCTGGTGGCGCAGCATCGTCGGGTGCGCGGCATCTGGATGCAGAGCCGGCAGACCTCACCCGCCGAGACGGTGTGAATCGCGGACCCGGGGGTCAGACACGGGGGTCAGACACCAGTGGCGCCGCCTGTCGGACAGGCGGCGCCACTGATATGCGTTGAAGTCTGATGCTCGGGGAATCCCGGCGACTCAGCCCACGTCCGGCGGGGTCGCGACGATCTTGGCCATGTACAGCTGCTCGCCGAGCTTGTCCATCAGTTCGAGCTGGGTCTCGAGGTAATCGATGTGGTGTTCCTCGTCCTTGAGGATCTCCTCGAACAGCTTCGCCGAGGTAATGTCACCCTTGCTGCGGCACAGGGCAATTCCCGGCTTCAGCCGGTCGACCACCTCGAGTTCGATGGCGAGGTCGGATTCGAACTGCTCGCGCAGGGTCTGCCCGATGCGCAGCGGCAGCAGCTTCTGATAGTTCGGCAGACCCTCGAGGAACAGAATGCGGTCGGTGAGGATCTCGGCGTGGGTCATCTCCTCGATCGATTCGGCGCGGGTCTTGCCGGCCAACTCCGTGAAACCCCAGTTGTCCTGCATCTTCGCGTGCAGGAAGTACTGGTTGATGGCGGTCAGCTCACTGGTCAGCTGCTCGTTCAACAGGGCGATGACCTCGTCATCTCCACGCATGACACAACTCCATTCGGCTCAAAGAATGATGAGTCGAACGGTAACACGACCAATGGCCCCATGTGAGTCATTCACATGAGGTCGAGCTCGGCGTGTGTCAGGCGGCGCTGGTGACGGCGGTCCTTTCGCTGAGAATCTCGGAGAGTCGTTCGAGGCAGGTTCCGCATCCTTCGCCGGCGCCGCAGCGGTCGCTGATGGCATCGACGGTCCGCGCACCCTGGGAGCAGTGCTCGTGGACCTCGTCCTCGGTCACCGCGCGGCAGATACAAACGAACATCGGAACTCACCTCATCTGACTGTTAGGTGAGGATTACATAAAACCCCGACGGTGCGCAAGGGTTGCCTAAAACCTTGGACCCAGTCCAGATTGGGATGTCGGAGCATCGACGTAGGGTGTGGAGCCGTGACAACCACGATCACCACCGTCAACGTGAACGGCATCCGGGCGGCCACCAAGGCGCGATCCGAGATCAACCCCGGCCTGCTGACCTGGCTCGATTCGGCAGATCCGGACATCGTGCTGCTCCAGGAGATCCGGGCGAGCGAACAACAGGCGCGCGAGGCGCTCGGGCCGGCGCTCGATCGGGGATGGCAGCTGACGATGACCGAATCGGTGGTCAAGGGCCATGCCGGGGTGGGAGTGATGAGCAAGGTCACACCGACGGCGGTGCGGACGGGCTTCGGCAGCGCCGAGTTCGACCCGACCGGGCGCTACCTCGAGGCCGACTTCGCCGACGGCGTCGGATCCGGAGCGGGACCACTGACCGTCGGGAGTCTCTACCTCCCCAAGGGGGCGGCGGCCCCGACGCCGTCGAGTACCGACAAGGAGGCCGCGAAGTTCGAGGAGAAGAAACGCTTCCTCACGGAGTTCGGCGACTACCTGACCACCGCGGCACGACGCCGCCGCGACGTCGTGGTCGGCGGCGACTGGAACATCGCCCACGCCGAGTCCGACATCAAGAACTGGAAGGGCAATCTCCGTAACCCCGGGTTCCTGCCCCACGAACGGGAGTGGGTGGCGCACCGCCTCGGATCCGGCTGGGTCGACGTGCTGCGCGAACTGCATCCGGGCGTCGACGGCCCGTACAGCTGGTGGTCGTGGCGGGGCAAGGCCTTCGACAACGACTCGGGGTGGCGGATCGACTATCAACTCGCCAATCGGGCCCTGGCCCGGCGGGCGGTCAAGGCGTTCGTCGACCGCGCCGACTCCTACGACCGCCGCTGGTCGGATCACGCGCCGGTCACCGTGATCTACGAGTGACCGGGTTTGAGAGAATCTGGTGTCATGAGTGACGTTTCGGAATCCGCCGCGCCGCGCCGGCGTGTGCTGTCGGGCATTCAACCCACCAGCGACTCCTTCCACCTGGGCAATTACCTGGGCGCGGTCAAGCAGTGGGTAGAACTGCAGGACGAGTTCGACGCGTTCTACTTCATCCCCGACATGCACGCGTTGACCGTCGAGTTCGACCCGAAGACCCTCGCCGATCGCACCCGGCTGTCGGTGGCCCAGCTGCTCGCGGTCGGCGTCGACCCGGCCCGTGCGACGGTGTACGTGCAGTCCCACGTCCCCGAGATCGCGCAGCTGACCTGGGTGCTGCAGTGCATCACCGGATTCGGTGAGGCCGGTCGCATGACGCAGTTCAAGGACAAGAGCGCCAAGCAGGGCACCGACGCGACCGGCGTGGGCCTGTTCACCTACCCGATCCTGATGGCCGCCGACATCCTCGCCTTCGACGTCGATTTCGTCCCGGTGGGAGAGGATCAGCGTCAGCATCTGGAACTGACCCGTGATCTCGCACAGCGCTTCAACAAGCGCTTCGGGAAGGCCTTCGTCGTCCCGCGGGCGCACATCGTCTCCGAATTCGCCAAGATCTACGACCTGCAGAATCCGACGGCCAAGATGAGCAAGTCCGCCGACACCGACAAGGGTCTGATCAACCTCCTCGACGACCCGAAGCGCTCGGCGAAGAAGATCCGTTCGGCGGTCACCGACACCGATTCGGTCATCCGGTTCGACCCGGCCGAGAAGCCGGGTGTGAGCAACCTGCTGACCATCCAGTCGGCGCTCAGCGGGGTGGGCGTCGACGATCTCGTCGCCAAGTACGAGGGCAAGGGGTACGGCGACCTCAAGGTCGACACCGCCGAGGTACTCGCCGACTTTGTGACACCGCTGCGTGGCCGCGTCACCGAATACCTCGACGACCCTGCCGAACTCGACGCCATCCTGGCACGGGGCGCCGGCCGGGCCCGCGAGGTCGCGGCCGCCACGCTGGCATCGGTATACGACAAGGTGGGGTTCCTCGCGCCTACGGTGGGGGAGTAGACCCGCCGTCGGTGTAGTCCACGCCCGGCGGGTCGCGTGATCGCGGAGCGTGCGCTCCGGACCGAGGCGGAGGGTGGCACACATGGGTGCGATGATCGACCGGATCAAGCGACTGATCGCGCTCGCGCAGCAGCAGTTCGCCGACGCGCGCCGACGATGGCCGTGGCTGGAGCACCTGATCGCGATGCATCAGCGATACACCACCCGGCGCGGCAACCTGTATGCGGCGAGCATCAGTTTCAACGGCATCCTGGCGCTCGTCCCGATCGTGATGGTGGCCTTCGCGATCGCCGCCTTCGTCCTGGCCAGCCGGCCCGACCTGATCGACCAGATCCAGGAGGCGGTGGTCAAGGAACTGCCCGGCGAACTCGGCAGCCAGGTCGAGCAGGTCATCGATTCCGCGATCGCCTCACGCACCGCGGTGGGCGTCGTCGGACTTCTCGGTGCCGCGCTGACCGGCATCGGCTGGATCGCCGGGGTCCGAGCGGGGATGACCGAGATGTTCGGCGGGCGCCTGAATCGTAATGCTCTGGTGTCCAAGGGAACCGACCTGCTGACCTTCGCGCTCCTCGGGGTCGCGTTCGCGGTGACGATGGCGTTCACCACGTTGGCCAACGGCGGCGGCATCGTGTCGACGATCCTGCGCTGGGTCAAGGCCGATGACGCCGCCTGGGCGCCGGTGGTGGTGCGTGGTGTCGCGGTGGTGATCTCGGTGCTGGCCAGTTGGTTGTTGTTCACCTTCGTGCTGTCGCGATTACCGTTGGTGCCCTTGCCCTTCCGCAACACCCTGAAGGCCGGCCTGATCACCGCCATCGCCTTCGAGATCGTCAAGGCGGTCGGCGGGATCTACCTGAAGTCGGTGCTGAGCAGCCCGGCCGGGGTGGCGTTCGGGCCCATCCTGGGCGTGATGGTCTTCGCCTACCTGGCCTCTCGCATCATCCTGTACGCCACCGCGTGGTGCGCGACAGATCCGGTCAACGCCCCGTATCAGGTGGCCGACGAGGTCGACCCGGCCGAGCAGGCCGTCGTCGTCCGCCCCACGGTGGAGGTGAACCCGATGCCCCGCGCCGGCGTGGTCGCCGGGGCCGCGGCGTTCGGCACGCTGGTCGGCCTGGCGCTCAAGAGGTTTCGCGACTGATCGGCGCCGCCGGTCATCAGCCGCGGCGGCGGACCATCATGCGCCGGGCGGCGGCCACGAGGGCGACGACGGCCAGCGCCGCGACGAGTCCGATGAGCAGGCGTGTCGATGTGCTCCGGTTGGTGGCCGGGTCGGAGAGGCTCGCATTCTGCGGCGCCGCACCGGCGGTGGGGCTTGCCGACGCCGGCCGGTCACCGGCCACCAACTCTCCGACGCGGATTCCCGTAGGGGACCGGAATCCGTAATCGAGAAGCGACGCGCCCTGGGTCCAGTAGTTGTCGTCGGCGGTGGACAGCCCGTACATCTGCACGATCAGGATGCGACGATCCCCCTGCTGTGCGGCCCCGACGAAGGTCTTCAGGGCGTCGTCGGTGTACCCGGTCTTGCCGCCGAGCATGCCCGGATAACCCTCCAGCAGAAGGTGATTGGACGTCTGCATCTCATATCCCGGGTGGTCGGTGTCGCCGGGGACATCGGCTCGGGCCGGATAGCCGGGGAAGAAGTAGGTCGGCTTGGCGATGATCTCGGCGAAGGTGGCGTTGTCCATCGCGGCGCGGAAGATCAGCGCGAGGTCATAGGGTGAGGTCGACATCCCGGCGGCGTCGAGTCCGGACGGGCTTGCCGCGCGGGTGTCGAGGGCGTGCAGGTCGCCGGCGAGCGTGTTCATCTTCGTCAGCGCCGCGTCCACGCCGCCGAGTTGTCGGGCCAGCGCATTCGCGCAGTCATTGCCCGACACCACGATGAGACCGCTGAGCAGATCGCGGACGGTGTAGTGCCCGCCCGGTCCCATCCCGCAGGAGTCGCCCTCGGCGCTCCAGTCCTCGACGGTCGGCTCCACCACGCGGTCGAGGTCGAGTCCGCTGTCGAGGACGGTGAGCGCGAGCAGCACCTTGATCGTCGACGCCGGCCGATAGCGGCCGTGCGGGTCCTTGGCCGCGATGACCGCTCCGGAGTCCATGTCGGCGACCAGCCAGCCGGCCGAGGTGAGCCGATCGGGCACCGGCCCGGCCGCCGGATCGGCGATCACCCCGCAGCCGGCGAGCGCGTCGCCGCCCACGGTCTCGGTCGGGACCGGCAGCGGGGTGGGCGCGGTCGAACCGGGTGCGACGACCTCGGAGGTGTCCACCGCCGGTGGCGTGGCGACCCGGTGCGGGCAGTGATCGGTCACCGGTGTGGCCACCGGGTCCGCGAGGGCGGGAGCACCGGACAGGCAGGTCACCACGGCGGCGACGGCAAGGGCCAGGAGGCGGTGGCGCGAGGTCACCGGTGGGAGGTTACCAGCGGTGACCTCCCACCGGCGGTCCGGTGTAGACGGATCGGCACCGTCGTCTCAGGGTGGTCGTCTCAGAGCAGGGTGTAGGCCTCGGTCAGCACCGTCCGCAGGATCTGCTCGATCTCGTCGAACTCGGCTTGCCCGGCGATCAGCGGCGGGGCCAGCTGGACAACCGGGTCGCCCCGATCGTCGGCGCGGCAGTAGAGACCGTTGTCGAACAGCGCCGAGGACAGGAAGCCGCGCAGGATGCGCTCGGACTCGGCGTCGGAGAAGGTCTCCTTGGTGGCCTTGTCCTTGACCAACTCGATGCCGTAGAAGTAGCCCTCGCCGCGCACGTCGCCGACGATCGGCAGGTCGTGCAGCTTCTCCAGCGTCGCGCGGAACGCCGGGGCGTTGGTCTTGACGTGATCGTTGAGCCCTTCGCGTTCGAAGAGATCGAGATTGGCCAGGGCGACGGCCGCCGACACCGGATGTCCGCCGAAGGTGTAGCCGTGCGGGAAGGTGGTGGAACCGTCGTTGAACGGTTCGAACAGTCGGTCGCTCGCGATCATCGCGCCGATCGGCGAGTATCCCGAGGTCATGCCCTTGGCGCAGGTGATGATGTCGGGTTGATAGCCGAAGTCCTCGCAGGCGAACATCGACCCGATACGGCCGAACGCGCAGATCACCTCGTCGGAAACCAGCAGCACGTCGTATTCGTCGCAGATCTCGCGCACCCGCTCGAAGTATCCCGGCGGCGGTGGGAAGCACCCGCCCGCGTTCTGCACCGGCTCGAGGAAGACCGCGGCGACGGTGTCGGGGCCCTCGAATTCGATGGCCTCGGCGATGCGGTCGGCGGCCCACCGGCCGAACTTCTTGGGATCGGCGGCCAGTTCGGCGTCGGGTGCGCGGTAGATGTTGGTGTTGGGTGCCCGAAAACCGCCCGGGGTCAGTGGCTCGAACATCTGCTTGAGGGCGGGCACGCCGGTGATGGCGAGTGCTCCCTGCGGGGTGCCGTGATAGGCGACCGAACGGGAGATCACCTTGTGCTTCAACGGTTTACCGACGAGCTTGTAGTACTGCTTGGCGAGTTTCCAGGCGCTCTCGACGGCCTCGCCGCCGCCGGTGGTGAAAAAGACCCGGTTGAGATCGCCCGGCGCGTAGGCGGCGAGTCGCTCGGCGAGTTCGATCGCCGGCGGGGTCGCATAGGACCACACCGGGAAGAAGGCGAGCTCCTTGGCCTGCTTGGCGGCCGCCTCGGCGAGTTCGGTGCGACCGTGCCCGGCCTGGACGACGAAGAGTCCGGCGAGGCCGTCGAGGTAGCTGCGGCCGCGGTCGTCGAAGATGCGGACGCCCTCACCCTTGGTGATCACCGGCGGGGCGATGCCCTCGCCGTGCCGGGCGAAGTGTCCCCACAGGTGTGCGGCGCTGCGTTCGCCCCACGAACTGGAGCCGGCGGATTGCTGTGCGACTGCGGTCATCGTGTACCCCAATTGTATTGCTGTTTGACAAGTTTCAGATAGACGAGCGTTTCGGTGGCGGTCACCTCGGGATGGCGGCGCACCGTCTTGTTGAGGATCGACAGGAGGTGATCGTCGTCCTCGCACACGACCTCGATCAGGATGTCGAACGACCCTGCGGTCAACACGACGTAGTCGATCTCGGCGTGGTCGGCCAGTGCGCGGGCCAGCGCCTCGGTGTCCCCGGTGCAGCGGATGCCGATCAGCGCCTGGCGCGAGAAGCCCAGCTTCAACGGATCGGTGACCGCCACGATCTGCAGCAGACCGCTGTCGCCGAGCTTCTGGACCCGGTTGCGGACGGCGGCCTCGGAGAGGCCGACCTCTTTGCCGATGGACGCGTACGAACTGCGTCCATCGGCCTGCAGGAGCTCGATGATGCGTTTGGCGGTGTTGTCCAGATGTGCGGGTGGTGTGTCAGGCACACGACGATCCTGACGGATTTCGTGGTTTGTCGCAACATTTTCTGATGATTTCGCAATCAGGATTCCGTTGGCTGTCGCGAATCCGTTGTCTGGCCGGTAGTATCGCCGTCGTGCCGAACACCGCAACCGTCCCGTCCGGCTGGGTCGCCGGAGCAGCCGTACCGGGCTCCGGTCCCGACCACGTCGTCGTCAATCCTGCCACCGACGAGGCCCTGGCGACCCTGACTCTGGCGAGCCCCGACGACGTCGCCGCCGCGGTGGCCGCGGCTCGTGGCGCCCAACGGGAGTGGGGCGGTGCGACACCCGCGGAACGGTCGGAGGTCCTCGCCGCTCTCGCCGACGCGCTCGATGCCGAAGCGGAGTCGCTGGCGGCGGAGGAAACCGCGCACACCGGCAAGGCGATCAGGCTCGCCCGCGAGTTCGACGTGCCGGGCAGCGTCGACAACGTCCGGTTCTTCGCCGGTGCCGCACGGCACCTGGAGGGCAAGGCGTCCGCGGAGTACTCCGGTGATCACACCTCGAGCATCCGGCGTGAGCCGGTGGGGGTCATCGGGTCGATCACCCCGTGGAACTATCCGCTGCAGATGGCGGTCTGGAAGGTCCTTCCCGCGCTGGCCGCCGGATGTGCGGTGGTGCTCAAACCCGCCGAACTGACCCCGCTGACCACCCTGACACTGGCGCGGCTGGCCACCGGGGCCGGCGTGCCCGACGGCGTGCTCAACGTCGTGGTGGGCACCGGCGCGCAGGCCGGTGCCGCGATCGCGGGCCATGCCGGCGTCGACATGGTGACCTTCACCGGCTCGACGCCGGTGGGCCGCATGGTGATGGCGCAGGCTGCGCGCAACGGTACGCGCGTACAACTCGAACTCGGCGGGAAGGCGCCCTTCGTGGTCTTCGACGATGCCGACCTCGACGCGGCGATCGCCGGTGCGGTCGCCGCGTCACTGATCAACGGCGGGCAGGACTGCACCGCGGCCACCCGGGCCATCGTCGCCGCCGATCTGTACGACGACTTCGTCGCCGGGGTGGCCGAGGCGATGTCGACGGTGGTGATGGGCGATCCGACCGACCCCGCAACGGATCTGGGTTCGCTGATCTCGCGGACGCATCGCGACAAGGTCGCCGGCATGGTGGAGCGGGCACGCGCCGACGGCGCCCGCGTCGTCGTCGGCGGCGTCGTCCCGGAGGGGCGTGGCGCCTTCTATCCGCCGAGCCTGGTGGCCGACGTCGCCGAATCCTCGGAGATCTACCGCGACGAGGTCTTCGGTCCCGTGCTGACGGTCTCCTCGTTCACCGACGACGACGATGCGATCCGCCGGGCCAACGACACCGTCTACGGCCTGGCGGCCTCGGCGTGGACCCGCGACGTCTACCGGGCGCAGCGGGCGTCGCGCGAGATCCACGCCGGCTGTGTGTGGATCAACGACCACATCCCCATCATCAGCGAGATGCCGCACGGTGGTGTCGGCGCCTCGGGATTCGGCAAGGACATGTCGATGTATTCGCTCGAGGAGTACCTGTCGGTCAAACATGTCATGAGCGACATCACCGGCGTCGTCGACAAGGACTGGCACCGAACGGTATTCGCCAAGCCCGGGCGCGCGGTCCGATGACCTGGGCAACGCGGCCGGGCCGCCGCGCGGTCGAGATGGTCGCGCAGGCGTCGCCGGAATCCTTCTGGCTCGACCGGCCGGAGCGGCCCGCGGCGCGTGACCGGCTCTCCGACGAGGTCGACGCCGATCTGCTGGTGGTCGGGGGCGGATTCACCGGGTTGTGGACCGCGGTCACCGCGGCCGAACGCGACCCGGGCCGCCGCGTGGTCCTCGTCGAACGTGACCGGATCGCCGAGCACGCCTCCGGGCGTAACGGCGGATTCTGCTCGGCCAGCCTCACTCATGGCATCGGCAACGGTCTGGAACGCTTCGCCGACGAGATGCCGACCCTGACGCGACTGGGACGCGAGACACTCGACGGCATCGAGGCGGCGATGGACCGTCTGGGTATCGACGCCGACGCCGAACGCACCGGTGAACTCGACATCGCCAACTGCGACTGGCAGGTCGACGGACTTCGTGAATTATCATCTGCGGCAGCATTTCTCGGACAGGAACTGACCATGCTGCCGGGCCCTCAGGCCCGCGAGCGGGTGAACTCGCCGATGGTGCGTGCCGCGGTGCACGACCCGGATGTGCTCATGCTCGATCCGGCCAAGCTGGCGTGGGGCCTCGCCGAGGCGGCGCAGCGTCTGGGCGTGCGCATCTACGAGGGCACCGAGATCACCGGGATCGGGCGGGAGGGTGAGTGGCTGCTCGCCCAGACCGGTTACGGTGATGTGCTGGCCCGCCGGATCGTGCTGGCGACGTCGGCGAGTCCGTCGGTCCTGCGCCGGTTACGCCTGTTCACCGTCCCGGTGTGGGACTACGCCCTGATGACCGAACCGCTGACCGCCGAGCAGCGTGCGTCGCTGGGCTGGGCCGGGCGCGAGGGACTGGCTGATTCCGGACCGAGGTTTCACTACTTCCGGCTCACCGCCGACGACCGGATTCTCTTCGGCGGCTGGGATGCGTTGTATCACTACGGTTCCGACGGGGCGCGGCGGCACGAATTCGAGCCGGGGGAGTTCGCGATCCTGGCCGAACATCTGCTGCAGTTCTTCCCGCAGCTCGAGGGTATCCGCGCCACCCACACCTGGGGCGGTGCGATCGACACCTGTTCACGGTTCTGTGCGTTCTGGGACCGATCCTTCGGCGGCCGGGTGGTCAGCGCGGTCGGCTTCACCGGGCTCGGGGTCGGCGCCTCGCATTTCGCCGCGGCGACCGCGCTGGACCTCGTCGACGGCCTGGAGACCGAACGCACCGCTCTGAACATGGTGCGGTCCAAGCCGATTCCCTTTCCGCCGGAGCCACTGCGGTGGGCCGGGATCACCATCACCCGCCATCAGCTGGCGCGCAGCGAACGGCGTGAGGGGCGTCGTGGCGCATGGCTGAGCGCGATGGACAAGCTGGGGCTGGGCTTCGACAGCTGAACCTCAGACCCGTCGGAGATCGGCACACCCGGCGACGACCACCTCGACCCACCGGCGGATCGCCGTCGCGGCCAGTGGACGCGTGATCTGTTGCGCCCGTGCGACATCGGCTCGGATACCGGCGGGTCCGTCGGGACCCAGAGCGCTCTCGAGTTCACGACGGTACTCGGGGACCCCGAGCCACTCGTCGAACAGGGCGGTGTCGACCTCGAGGTGGAACTGCACGCCGTAATGCGGTCCGTGCCGGAACAGTTGATGAGCACAGAGCTTCGACGACCCGAGAAGTGTTGCGCCACCGGGCAGGTCGAAGGTGTCGTAGTGCCAGTGCATCGCCGGGATGGTGGCGGTGCCGGCCCACACCGGATCGGTGGCGGCGTCCGCGGTGAGGGTGACGTCGGCGATCCCCAGTTCCGGTTCCGGACCGGTCCGCACCGCCGCGCCGAGCGCCCGGGCGAGCAGCTGCGAGCCCAGGCAGACTCCCCAGATCGGGATGCCGGCGGCGATCGCGTCGGTCAGAAACGCGATCTCGGCGTCGATCCAGGGGAGGGTCGGGCCGTCGTTGGCACCCATCGGACCGCCCATCACCAGGATCGCGTCGAAGTCGGTGGGATCGTCGGGCATCGGTTCGCACCAGGAGCGCACCGTGCGGACGTCGGCGACCTCGTCGAGCCCGGCCAGGTAGGCTCCCGGCGACTCGCACTCGGCGTGGCGGAGTTCGAGCACCCGCACCCGGGTCATGCCCCCGTCCGCGGGATGACGATGACCGGCGCGGTCGTCCATCGCAGGATGCGGGCCGCCGTACTGCCCAGGAACACCCGGTTGGCCGCGCCGAGGTGCCCCGAACCGACGGCGACGAGATCGTTCTGGTCCCACTCGAGATTGTCCAGCGCCTCGTCGAGGGTCGGGCCGTCGGCGACGAGCACCTCGATGTCCAGGTCGGCCTCGACGGCCGCGCGGGTGTGCTCGAGGAGGTCGCGGGCCACCTCGACCTGCTTGGCGCGTGCCGCGCGGGAGGTGTCGTCCTCGAACGGCGAATCCAGCGACACCAGCGACACCAGACGCAGATCGAGATGTGCCGACTCCGCCAGTTCGATCGCGAACGGCAGCGGATCCGATGCCGACGGCCGGACCGGCACGGCAACGGTCACCATGTCCAGGGCGACCTCCGAGCGGGTGGCATATCCGCGCGGCGCCAACGCCACCGGCAGCGGTGCCGAGTGCAGCAGTTCGGTACTCACCGTTCCCAGGTTGTGCCGACTGAACAGGCCGTCCCCGGTGCCGCCCACCACGATCAGGTCGGCCCCGTTCGCCTCGGCGATCTCGATCAGTCCGGCGGCGAAGGACTCGTTGACGGTGACGATCGCCCGGGTCTCGATGTCGTCGGGAACCAGAGTCGCCCCCTCGGCCAGCCACCGACCCGCCTGTTCCTCGAGGCGGGCCTCATACTGCTCGAGTCCGGGGGAGCCGTCGTAGGGAACGGGATGCACCACGCACACCAGGTCGATGGACGCGCCGGTCTTACGGGCCAGCGCCGCCGCGAGTGCGACCCCGTCGTTGCCCGACGGGGTGGCGAGATAGCCGACGACGAGACGTCCACGGCAGGCCGACGACCGCGCAGGGGTCGCGGTGTCGGGGGCCGGGCTCTCGGGAGCCTGGCTCTCCGGGGTCGGGGACGATGGGGTGTCAGTAGACATCGGGAACCTTCACTTCGGTGTTCGCGGTCAATGTCTTGCCCTGGAAGAACTCTCGGCGCTGGGCGAAGCACGCCAGCATCAGCGGGACGCCCAGGACGAGCATGCCGACGCCGAGGATGAACACGCCGCCGATGGGGCCCACGGAGGTGTAACCGTAGTCGGGCTGGACCATGTCGATGGCACTCTTGACGAACGCCCAGGTCATCGCGATCCCGCCGAGGAGCGGAAACAGGCCGCGCATGAAGAAGTTACGGGCCGAGTCGAACAGGGTGCGGCGGAAGTACCAGACCGAGGAGTAGGCGGTGATGCCGTAGTAGAACGCGACCGCCAGCCCGAGCGAGGCGATCGAGTCGGCCAGGGTGTTCTGGCTCGCGATGGACAGGACCAGGTAGAACACCAGCGCGGACACACCCATCACCGCGGTGCCGAAGGCCGGGGTCATGTAGCGCGGATGGATCTTGGAGAACCGATCCGGGATCGCCTTGTACACCGCCATCGACAGCGAGCCACGCGCGGTCGGCAGGATCGTCGACTGGGTCGAGGAGATCGCCGAGACGCTCACCGTCAGCAACAACGCCGATGCCATGATGCCGCCGGCCACCGGCTCACCGAGGATGGTGAGGACGTCGTCGACGTTGTCCTCGTTGTTCAGCCCGATGCCGGTGTCGCCGAAGCCGGCGAAGGACTGGATGGCGTAGGCGACCAGCACGTAGGTGGCCACCAGGATCACGCAGGTGATCACCGCCGCACGCCCGGGGGTCTTTTCCGGATCCTTGGTCTCCTCACCGACCGCGAGACACGCGTCCCAGCCCCAATAGATGAAGATGCACAGGATCACCGCCGCGGCGATCTCCGACTGACTCAACCCGCCCGGCCACAACCAGTTCCATTCCGGTGAAATCGCCTGCGGCCCGGCCGTTCCCAGTCCCACCTTGACCAGCGCGATGACGCTTGCCAGCACGAGCACCCCGAACTGGATGAACATCAGAGCCACCAGCAGCCGTTCGCTGATGACGATGCCCCGGATGCTCACCCAGGTCATGCCGGCGATGAAGACGCAGCCGAGCAGTACCTTGATCCAGAGGGTGTCCGCCAGCGACTCCAGGCCGAGGAACTCCAGCAGATAGACCGCTGCGATCTCGGCGACATTGGCCAGCACGATGATCGCCGACACCGCCAGACCCCACCCGCCGATCCACCCGATCCACGGTCCGAAGGCCTTGGTTCCCCAGGTGAAGGTGGTGCCACAGTCGGGGGTGTCGCGCGAGAGTTCCCGGTAGGCGAAGGCCACCAGCAGCATCGGGATGAACGCCACCACGAACATCGCCGGCGCCTTGGTGTGTACCGCGGCGACGACGAAGCCGAGCGTGGCGGCGAGGCTGTACGCCGGCGCCACCGCCGACAGCCCGATGATCACGTTGCCGACGAGGCCGATGGAGCCGGCGCGTAGTCCCTTGTCGCCGCCCTGGAGCTCGGCCTGAACACTCTCGGTCATGTGCTACTCCCACCTTGCGTGCGCATGCAGGGACTCAGACTAAGGTTTCCGTTGCCGACGCGCAGCGCTATCGCGGAATCAGTGGTTTCGAGTGAATAATATCCCGATATCAGTGACCGTTGGCGATCTCTGATCGGGATTTACTCACACACGGCCATCGCTCGGTCGCCCTGTGCGGTGTCCTCGGCGACGGTGGCGTCCCCGCGGGTGATGGCGCATGCCGCGTACTCGCCGCCGCTGACGAAGACGACGCGGACGATGGTCTCGGCATCATTGGGGATGTAGGTCAACGTCGCCACGTGGTGTCCGCTGTCCTCGTCGACATCGGTCAGGGGCACGTCGAACTGATGCCGGGGACGGCCGGCGGAGTCGTACCAGAGCAGTTGCTCGTTGATCTCGGTGTCCGAGGTGAGCGTGATGGTCACCGGGTCCGGTGGTTGCGCTGCGGCGTGTGGTGGGGAGCCGAGGAAGCTCATGAGAAGGACGGCTGCGAGCAGGGCGGTTCCGCGGGTGATCGTGTGTGTCATGCCGGGTTGGACGCAGCCCGAGCGCGATCGGTTCCATCCGATCCGGTTGTCCACAGGCCGGCAAGAACGGTGCTGGTCTCGCAAGCTGTCCGGTCCATACTCGTCGCCATGATCAAGGAGGCGCCCTACCATGACATCCATGACCAGCGAGACCTGGACCCTGCCGCGGGGCCGCGAACTGACCCGCGCGGATCTCGACGCGGCTCCTGATGACGGCTGGCGCTACGAACTCATCGACGGGGTCCTCATCGTGAGTCCGGCTCCGCGGCCGCGACATCAGCGTGCCATCCGCGATCTCTTTCTTCGTGTGCATGCGGCCTGCCCGGCCGACCTCGAGGTGCTCTTCGCCCCACTGGACGTGATCCTGTCGGAGAACACCGTGATCCAGCCCGATCTGCTGGTCGCGCCGCGTGCGGCGTTCACCGACGACGGACTTCCCGGACCGCCGGTGCTGGCCGTCGAGGTGCTCTCACCGTCGACGCGGGGGGTGGACCTGCTGCTGAAGAAGGAACGGTTGCAACGCGCCGCCTGCGCCCACTACTGGGTGGTCGATCCCGACGAGCCGTCGATCCTCGCGTGGGAACTGATCGACGGTGCCTACCGCGAGGTCGGGCGGGTCACCGGGGAGGACACGTTCACCGTCGAGCGGCCGTTCCCGGTGAGCGTGGTCCCGGCCGAACTCGTCGGCTGAGCCCGAGACACCACATCTCTCGAGACACAACGAAGGCCCGTGCCGTGCGGCGCGGGCCTTCGTTGGGGCTGCAGAGGTGGTCTGCGTGTCAGCGCGAGAACATCAGAGCGCGCTTGACCTCTTGGATGGCCTGGGTGACCTGGATGCCACGCGGGCAGGCGTCGGTGCAGTTGAAGGTGGTGCGGCAGCGCCACACCCCGTCGACGTCGTTGAGGATGTCGAGTCGTTCGACGGCACCCTCGTCGCGGCTGTCGAAGATGAAGCGATGAGCGTTGACGATGGCGGCGGGGCCGTAGTAGCTGCCCTCGTTCCAGAACACCGGGCAACTCGTGGTGCAGCAGGCACACAGGATGCACTTGGTGGTGTCGTCGAAGCGGGCGCGGTCGGTGGCCGACTGGATGCGTTCGCGGGTCGGCTCGTTGCCGGTGGTGATCAGGTACGGCTTGATCGCGCGGTAGGCGTCGAAGAACGGCTCCATGTTGACCACGAGATCCTTCTCCACCGGAAGCCCCTTGATGGGCTCGATGGTGATGGTGATCTCTTTGCTCTTGTCCTTGGGGAGCAGATCCTTCATCAGGAGCTTGCAGGCCAGCCGGTTGACGCCGTTGATCCGCATCGCGTCGGAACCGCAGACGCCGTGCGCGCAGCTGCGACGGAACGTCAGGGTGCCGTCGAGGTAGCCCTTCACGTACAGCAGCAGGTTGAGCAGCCGGTCGGTCGGCAGGGCGGGGACGCGGAAGCTCTCGAAGCCCTGGGCATCGGGATTCTCCGGGTTGAACCGGTAGATCTTCAGCGTCACCATCGTCGCCTCGTCGGGGACGGCGGGCAGTGGCGGCTCGTCGGAGGAGGGAGCCGGGTTGTCCATGACGGCGGTCATCAGTACTTACGCTCCATCGGCTCGTAGCGGGTTTGGATGACGGGCTTCCAGTCCAGCTCGATGTCGCTGAGCAGGTCGGTGCCCTTCTTATAGGCCATCGTGTGCCGCATGTAGTTGACGTCGTCGCGGTTCGGGTAATCCTCGCGGGCGTGACCGCCGCGCGACTCCTTGCGGTTGAGCGCCCCGACCACGGTGACCTCGGCCATCTCCAGCAGGAAGCCGAGCTCGATGGCCTCGAGCAGGTCGGAGTTGAAACGCTTGCCCTTGTCCTGCACGCGGATGTGGGCGTAGCGCTCCTTGAGGGCGTGGATGTCGGTGAGCGCCTGCTTGAGGGTCTCTTCGGTGCGGAACACCGACGCGTTGGCGTCCATCGAGGCCTGCAGCTCGGTGCGGATGTCGGCGACCCGCTCGTGCCCGTGCTCGGACAGGATCGTCTCCAGCCAGCCGTCGACCATCGCGGTCGGCTCTTCCGGCAGGTCGGTGAACGACGCCGAGTTGGCGTAGTCGGCGGCGGCGATGCCGGCGCGACGGCCGAAGACGTTGATGTCGAGCAACGAGTTGGTGCCCAGGCGGTTGGCGCCGTGCACCGAGACGCATGCGCATTCGCCCGCGGCGTACAGACCGTGCACGACGTCGGTGGGGTTGCGCAGCACCTGACCCTCGATGTTGGTCGGGATGCCGCCCATCACGTAGTGGCAGGTCGGGAAGACCGGAACCCATTCGGTGACCGGGTCGACGCCCAGGTAGGTGCGGGAGAACTCGGTGATGTCGGGGAGCTTCTCGTTGAGCACGTCCTCGCCGAGGTGGGTCACGTCGATGTAGACGTAATCCTTGTTCGGTCCGGCGCCGCGGCCCTCGAGGACCTCGAGCACCATCGAACGGGCGACGATGTCGCGGGGGGCGAGGTCCTTGATGGTGGGGGCGTAGCGCTCCATGAAGCGCTCGCCCTCGGCGTTGCGCAGGATGCCGCCCTCACCACGGACGGCCTCGGAGATGAGGATGCCCAGACCGGCCAGGCCGGTCGGATGGAACTGGTGGAACTCCATGTCCTCCAGGGGAAGTCCCTTGCGGAACACGATGCCCATGCCGTCACCGGTGAGGGTGTGGGCGTTGGAGGTGGTCTTGTACATACGTCCCGAGCCGCCGGTCGCGAACACGATCGACTTGGCGTGGAACACGTGGATCTCGCCGGTCGCGAGTTCGTAGGCGACGATGCCGGTGGCCACCGGTTCGCCGTTCTCGTTCTCGGACAGGCACAGGTCGAGCGCGTAGAACTCGTTGAAGAACTCGACGTCGTGCTTGACGCAGTTCTGGTACAGGGTCTGCAGGATCATGTGACCGGTGCGGTCGGCGGCGTAGCAGGCGCGACGGACCGGCGCCTTGCCGTGATCGCGGGTGTGACCGCCGAAGCGGCGCTGGTCGATGCGACCCTCGGGGGTGCGGTTGAACGGCAGACCCATCTTCTCCAGGTCGAGCACCGCGTCGATGGCCTCCTTGGCCATGATCTCCGCGGCGTCCTGGTCGACGATGTAGTCGCCACCCTTGACGGTGTCAAAGGTGTGCCACTCCCAGTTGTCCTCTTCGACGTTGGCCAGCGCGGCGCACATGCCGCCCTGGGCCGCGCCGGTGTGGCTGCGGGTGGGGTACAGCTTGGTGAGGACCGCGGTGCGGGCGCGGGGAGCGGCCTCGATGGCCGCGCGCATCCCGGCGCCGCCGGCGCCGACGATCAGCACGTCGTAGCGGTGTTCCTGCATATGTATTCGTGTCTCCTGTGGTCGACGTGGGGCGCGTCAGCTCGCGCTGTTGACGTCAAAGGTCAGAAGGGCATAGGTGCCGAGCACCAGCACCAGGATCATCGAGATGCCGAGCAGCACGTTCAGCCAGAACCGGGTGGAGTCCTTGCGCGAGTAGTCGGCGATGACGGTGCGCACACCGTTGCCGCCGTGCAACTGGGCCAGCCACAGCATCGTGAGGTCCCAGATCTGCCAGAAGGGTTCCTTCCACCGGGCGGCGACGAAGGACGCGTCGATGCGGTGCACGCCGTTGTCCCACGCCAGCATGATGAACATGTGGCCGATGGTGAGGATGATCAGCGCCAGGCCGGAGAAGCGCATGAACAGCCATGCGTACTTCTCGAAGTTGCCGCCCTTGCGGGCGCGCGGCGAGCGCGGGTTGTCGAGGCTGGCCGGCCGGTCGTAATCGGTGCCGAGCGTCTTGGCGAGGTGCGGGGAGGATGCAGTCATCGGTGATCTCTCCTAGAACGAGTGCGTGATCAGGATCTGGAGGAGGCGGACCGCCGCCGCCGCGAACACGATCGCGAAGATCGACAGGATCACCCACAGCATCTGTCGCTGGTACTTGGCACCCTTCGACCAGAAGTCGACGAGGATGATCCGCACACCGTTGAAGGCGTGGTACAGAACACAGGCGACGAGACCGATCTCCATCAGGCCGATGAGCGGCGTCTTGTAGGTCTCGATGATCTCGGAGTACTTGTTCGGATCGATGCGGATGACCGCGGTGTCCAGAACATGCACGAAGAGGAAGAAGAAGATGGTGACACCGGTGATCCGGTGGAGCACCCATGACCACATCCCGGGGTCGCCTCGATACAGAGATCGCTTACGCACCGGCTCCGGTGCGGTTTCGGTCGGGGTGCTCATTGCGAAATTGGCCTCCAACATCGTCGATGGACGCAGGGAGCCGCCTTGTGGAGGCTCCACCATGGACCCATGCAAGAGACTTTAAACCTATGCTGAGGGCAGCCGTGAATTGCCCGAACAGATTTGGGCCACAAGAGATTCCGACTTAGGTTTGCCTTACCATTGCAACAGTGACCGCAGAGTCGTCTGTGTCCGGTTGTATCCCCGTTCACAAGGAGTTTCCGCTGACTGTCGACATTGATTGGAATACACTGCGCCACAAGGCAATTGACATGGTGGAGCGAGCCTACGCGCCGTACTCGAGGTTCCCGGTCGGTGCCGCCGGGAGCACCCACGAGGGCCGAATCGTCACCGGCTGCAATGTGGAAAATGTCTCATACGGACTCGGTGTCTGCGCCGAGGTCGCATTGGTGACCGACCTCATCGGATCGGGTGGCGGCCGGCTGCGTGCGGTGAGTGTCAGCGACTCCCGCGGCGAGGTGCTGATGCCGTGCGGCCGGTGCCGGCAGGTGCTCTACGAACACGGTGGCGCGGAGTTGCTCGTCGACCACCCCGCCGGTCCGCGTGCGCTCGGTGAGTTGCTGCCCGACGCGTTCGGACCGGACGATCTGGCCGCAGGGGAACTCGGCGAGGCGTCCCGGTGAGCGGGGAGAGCGTCGGGATCGACCCGATCTCGGTGATCACCACCAAACGGGACGGCCGGGCATTGACCGATGCGCAGATCGACTGGGTCGTCGACGCCTACACCCACGGTGTGGTGGCGCCGGAACAGATGTCGGCGTTGCTGATGGCGATCGTGCTGCGCGGGATGGACCGCCGGGAGATCTCCACCTGGACCCAGGCGATGATCGACAGCGGCGCCCAGGCCGACTTCTCCGGACTGAGCCGGGACGGCCGACGGTTGGTGACCGTCGACAAGCACTCCACCGGTGGGGTCGGCGACAAGATCACCCTTCCGCTCGCACCGCTGGTCGCCTCGTACGGGGTGGCGGTACCGCAGTTGTCCGGACGCGGCCTGGGCCACACCGGCGGAACCCTCGACAAGCTCGAGTCCATTCCGGGATGGCGGGCCGATCTCACCGTCGCGGAGATGATCACCCAACTCGAGCAGGTCGGCGCGGTGGTGTGCGCGGCCAGTCCCGACCTGGCACCGGCCGATCGCCTGCTCTACGCGCTGCGCGACGTCACCGGCACCGTCGAGTCGATCCCGCTGATCGCCAGTTCGATCATGAGCAAGAAGATCGCCGAGGGCACCGGCGCCCTGGTGCTCGACGTGAAGGTGGGTTCGGGTGCGTTCCTGCCGGGCGAGGACGACGCGCGCGAACTGGCCGCCACCATGGTCGACCTGGGCGAGCGGGCCGGGGTGGCGACCTCGGCGTTGCTGACCGACATGGACACGCCGCTGGGCCGGGCGGCCGGCAACGCCGTCGAGGTGGCCGAATCCGTCGAGGTGCTCGCCGGTGGCGGACCGGCGGACGTGGTGGAACTGACGGTGGCGTTGGCCGTCGAGATGCTGACCCTCGCCGGTGTCTCCGACGTCGACCCGGCGGAGAATCTGCGCAACGGCCGGGCGATGGACTCGTGGCGGGCGATGATCACCGCGCAGGGCGGAGATCCGGACGCCCCGTTGCCGCGGGCACGGCACACCGACGTGGTGACCGCCGAGCGGGCCGGGATCGTCGCACGGGTGGACGCCCGGGCCGTCGGCGATGCGGCCTGGCGACTCGGCGCCGGACGATCGGTCCCCGGCGAATCGGTGCAGGCCGAGGCCGGTGTCATCGTGCACGTCGCACCCGGCGACGAGGTGCGCGCCGGCGAGGTGCTCTTCGTCATGCACACGCAGACCCCGGAGCGGTTCGCCGCCGCGCGGGCCGCGCTGGTCGGCGCCGTCGACATCGGGGCGCACACGCCCGTCGTCCGGCCCCGCGTGATCGAACGCGTTAGGTTCGGGGCATGACGTCAATGCCGCCGCGTTCACCGCTGGATCCCGCCGCACTGCTGCTCGCCCCGAAGGTGCTGTTGCACGATCATCTCGACGGCGGACTGAGGCCGTCGACGGTGCTGGAGCTGGCGCGGGAGACCGGCTACGACGAACTGCCCGCCGATACCGCGGACGATCTCGCCATCTGGTTCCGCGAGGCCGCCGACAGCGGCTCGCTGGAAAGATATCTGGAGACCTTCGCGCACACCGTCGGCGTGATGCAGACCGCCGACGCGCTGGTCCGGGTGGCCCGCGAATGTGTGGAGGATCTCGCCGCCGACGGCGTCGTGTACGCCGAGGTGCGCTACGCCCCCGAACAGCACCTCGAGGCCGGACTCGACCTCGACGAGGTGGTCGAGGCGGTGCTGACCGGATTCGCCGAGGGGGAGGCGATCGCCGCGGCGTCGGGCCGTCGGATCATGGTGCGCTGCCTGGTCACCGCGATGCGGCACGCCGCCCGCTCCCGGGAGATCGCCGAACTGGCGGTGCGCTACCGCGACCGCGGGGTGGTCGGATTCGACATCGCCGGCGCCGAGGCGGGCCACCCGCCGACCCGGCACCTCGACGCATTCGAGTACATGCGGGCCAACAGTGCGCCGTTCACCATTCATGCCGGCGAGGCGTTCGGCCTGCCGTCCATCCACGAGGCCATCGGCTTCTGCGGCACCGACCGGCTCGGTCACGGGGTGCGCGTCATCGACGACATCGTGCTGCCGGCCGGGTCCCGGCCCGACGACGAGGCGTTCCCCGGAGCCGAACTCGGCCTCATCGCGAACATCGTGCGCGACAAGCGAATCCCGTTGGAGCTGTGCCCGAGCTCGAACGTGCAGACCGGCGCGGTCGCCTCGCTGGCGGAGCATCCGTTCAACGTGCTCGCGCGGTTGCGTTTCCGGGTGACGGTGAACACCGACAACCGGCTGATGAGCGACACCACGATGAGCAAGGAATTCGCCAAGCTCTCCGAGCAGTTCGGTTACGGCTGGGCCGACTTCGAACGCTTCACCGTCAACGCGATGAAGTCGGCGTTCATCCACTTCGACGAGCGTCTCGCGGTCATCGACAACGTCATCAAGCCCGGCTATGCGGTGCTGATCGAGGGCTGATCAGGTCGGCGGGAAAGTGGGTCGTGCGTGAGAAGGTGGGTGCGGTAGCACCCATCTTCTCCAACACGACCCATTAGTGGCGCGGCGTCAGCGCTTCTTGACGAGCCGATCCTCGAACTCGTGCTCGAGGGCGCGCCACGCCTCGGCCTCGTTCTCGAACGGCGGGCTCGGGGCCAGCCGCTTGGGATCGGGATTGATCGCGTAGTCGACGAACCAGCCCAGCGGGGTGGTGGACCCGAGTGCCTCGCCGACGGAGTCGTCGTCGGCGTAATCGGCTGCGTCGGTGAACAATTCGACGGCCAGCTCGAGCTGGTTGCGGTCGATGCGGCGGGGGCCGTCGGAGATGTCCTCACTCAGCCCGGGCAGCACGTAGACGTTGTCGTCGATGACGTCGAACTCCAGTGAACCGTCGGTGGCGGCCACCCGCACCTCGTCGAAGGTCGACACACCCGACAAGTCGTGGCTGTTCTCGTCGGCGAGGAACTTCGACAGCACCCGCGGCGAGGTGAAGACGAAGATCTTGCCGTCCTTGCCGAGGAAGACCGGGTCGTCACCGAGGTAGCAGCGCAGCGACAGGTATTCCCCGGCGCCGGTGACGATGCGGATCGGGTCGATGCCGACCGAGGCCCAGAAATCGTCGTCGTCGATCTCGTCGTTCTCGTCCTCGTCGTCGGAGTCGTCGAGGTCGTCGTTGGTCTCCTCGGTGGCCTCGTCGTCCTCGGATGCCTCCGCGTCGGCGTCGCCGACGAGGTCGAGATCCTCATCCGGCTCGTCCTCGTCCTCCGCCGACGCCGCGGCCTCGAGTTCGGCGGCGGCGGTGGTGACGGCGTCGTCGGGCACGTCGGGGGTGGTGATGACCTCGTCGATGGCGTCGAGGACGTTGTCCCAGTGCTTGGCGATGAGACGGCCGATGCGCACCCACAGGTCGGTGCCGTCGCGGCCCTCGAAGTTGCGGGTGCCGGTGGTCACCGCACCCAGGATCGGGTTGCCGTTGAAGAACTTGGTGATCACCACCAGCTCGCACACCTCACCGAGGATGCGCACGATCTCCAGCGCGTCCTCGAGTTCGGCGATGACCTCGGGGGTGGGATCCTCGGCGGCGAGCTCCGGCACGCCCACCAGGTCATAGGTGTGCCGGTCGTCGGGAACCAGCTCGTCGGCCTGCAGACCCTTCACGGTCTCCCACGCCGGATGCTCGACGAGGTCGTTGTCGTCGTCGGTGCGGATGAACGCGACGAGTTCGGCGACGCCCGGGAAGACGTAGAGGTCCTCGTCGAGACCCAGGAACGCCTCCCACTCGTCGTCGCCCTCGCGCCAGCGGGGCGCCCACAGCGTGAAGCTGTTTCCGTCGGTGAGTCCGAGCTCGATGGGGACAATGTCTCCGGCCATGACGTCACAGCGTAGCGATCATGCCTGTGACATCCATACCGACCCCACGACGAGTTGATGAACACCTCGGTGCACCGACGACGAGGACGTCATCGCGGGCATCACCGCGGCCGGAAGAAACCCTGGAATCCCTGCCCGGCGTTGCTGGTGCGCAGCGGTGACACCTGGACCGGATCGCCGGCTTCGACGAGTTGGTTGTTGCCGATGTACATCGCGACGTGCCCGTCCCACACGGCGAGGTCGCCGGGCAGCAGGTCGCCCTGCGCCACCGCGATCCCGGCGGTGTCCTGCTCCTGGGCCAGCCTCGGCAGCTCGAGTCCCGCCTGCCGGTAGGCCCATTGGGTGAGGCCGCTGCAATCGAATCCGCTCGGGTCGGTGCCGCCCCACACGTAGGGCACACCCTGCTGACTCAGCGCGGCCCGGACCGCGGTGGCGGCGCGTTCGTTCGGTGCGTACGCCACCGACCCGTCGGGAAGGGTGATCGCGACACCGCCGTGATCGGTGCCGGGACCGGCGGGCACCGAGGCCGGGGTGGGCAGCGATGCAGGCACACCGGCGGGGGCCTCGGTCTGCGCCGACGCCATCAATTCGCGGGTGTCGCCGGCGAGTTCGGCCCGGGTCCGGGCGACGACCGTCACGCCGCGTTCGATGTGGTCGAGGGCCACGGGCAGCAGCATCATGAGCCCGGCCGGGGTGAACAGCCCGTCACCCAGAGCCCGCGCCGCCGCGGCAAACGAGTCGAGCAGTCCGTTGAGTTCGGCGGCCGCCCGTTCGACACGGCCGGCCGCGGTCCCGGTGATGCGGACGATGTCGGCGGTGTCCTCCTCGATCGCCACGGTCGTGGTGGTGGCGCGTCGTGCGGCGGCGGTCGCCGCGGTCCCGCCCGCACCGTCCCATGCGGCCTCCACGTTCGACGCCGCGGCCATGGCCTCGTCCCGGATCGCGGCGAGATCGGGCGCCAACGCCGCGATCGCGGTCACCGGGTCGTTTCCGGGAAGGACACCGGTGCCCAGGGCGGGCATCAGCATGCGCAGGGGCGCGATCAACACATCGGCGGTCAGCATCAGAGTCGCACCCCGGTCATGTCGGCGGCAGTCATGTCGGCGGCGGGCATGGTGGGAGCGGGCATGGTGCGGGTCGGCATCGTGGGGCCCGGCACAGCGCCGGTCAGCACCGCGCCGGCCGTGTCGTCGGTGCTCGTGTACCCCGACGCCGCTGCCGAACTCTGAGCGGAGATGGCGAGGTGGGTCTCGGCGATGCGGCGCAGGCGGGTGCGTCGGACGTCGATCACCTGTCCGAGTGCGGCCAGGAAATCCGAACCGATCAGGCCGAAGGTCAGGGCCAGCGGCGTGAGGTCGGTGGCGGCGGTGTGCATCCCGAGGCGGGTGGCGGTGGTGGCCTCGTGGCCGGCGAAGGACTGCACGGCTGCGGGGGAGACGGAGAGTGGCGGAGTGGTGGTCATGCAGGGTTGGACGCGGCGAAACCCCCGACGGTTCCATCGTGGCCGGTATTGATGTGGACGATTTTCGTTGCCGGGCCCCGGCCAGGTGTGCGCACTATGGTTTGCTCATGGCTGTTCACATCGTCGATCACCCGCTCGCCGCGGCACGACTGACCACGATGCGCGACAAGACGACCGCCAATGCGGGTTTCCGGGCGGCATTGTCGGACCTGACGCAGATGCTCGTCTACGAGGCACTGGCCGACGCCCCGACGGTCGCCGAGACGATCGACACCCCGATCACCCGGTGCGCCGGGTCGCGACTTGCCAAGCCGCCGTTGTTCGTTCCGGTCCTGCGGGCGGGACTCGGCATGGTCGAACAGGCGCATGCGATGGTCCCGGAGGCGCTCGTCGGGTTTGTCGGCGTGGCCCGCGACGAGTCCACCGCCACCCCGGTGCCGTATCTGGAATCGTTGCCGGACGACCTGTCGGATCAGCCGGTGTTCGTGCTGGATCCGATGCTGGCCACCGGCGGATCGTTGCTGTACACGATCGAGTTGCTGGTGGCCCGCGGTGCCACCGACATCACCGCGCTGTGCGTGGTTGCCGCCCCCGAAGGTGTTGCGGCACTGGAGAAGTCGGGTCATCCGATCCGGTTGTTCGTGGCCGCGGTGGACGAGGGCCTCAACGACGTCGCCTACATCGTTCCCGGCCTCGGCGACGCCGGGGATCGTCAGTTCGGTCCGCGCTGAGCAGATACCTCAGGCGGCCACCGCCGAGCAGATATCTCAGGCGGCGACCGCCGACCAGCGCCCGCCGTGCCTGCGCACCGTCACCGGATGATCGAAGGCGGTACTGATGGCCGCCGACGTCAGCGTGTCGTCGACCTCGCCGGCCGCGATCGCCTCGCCCTCACGCAGCAGCATCGCGTGGGTGGTGCTCGCCGGCAGATCCTCGAGGTGATGGGTGACCAGCACACTCGCCAGATCCGGCACGTCGCCGCGGAGCCGATCGATCGCCGAGAGCAGTTTCTCCCGCGCGGCGAGGTCGAGGCCGGTGGCCGGCTCGTCGAGGAGCAGTAACGCCGGCTGCGGCATCAGCGCCCGTGCGATGAGGGTGCGCCCCCGTTCACCCTGACTCATCACCGGCCACACCGAGTCAAGTCGCTCGGTCATCCCCAGCAGGTCCAACAGGTCGTCGGCGCGCCGGTGTTCGGCGTCGGTGTAATGGTGTCGGCGGTCGAGTTCGGGTGTGTTCGTCAATCCCGTCAGCACCACATCGTGCGCGCTGATCGGCACGTCGATGCGCCACCGCGGATCGACATGTCCGATGTGCGTGCGCAATTCGCGCATATCGACGCGACCGAGCCGCTTGCCGAGCACGTCGACGACGCCGGTCGTCGGATGCGAACGGGCACCGAGGATGGCCATCAGGGTCGACTTCCCGGCGCCGTTCGGGCCGAGCAGCGCCCAATGCTGACCCGGGTACACGGTCAGACTCACATCGTGCAACAGCGCACGCGAACTGCGGATCACATCGAGATGGCGGGCATCGAGAACCGGGGGCACCCGTTCAGTTCTAGACCCAGGGGTCTGCGGTTCTGGACCCAGGGGTCGGTGGTTCTGGACCCAGGGGTCGGCGGCGCGGACGGTCGGCGTCAGCTCGCCGCCCAGTATTCGAGCATCGGTTCGGTGGACTGCGTGACGCCACCGTCGGCGATGACCAGCGCGGACGGCGACACCGTGTAGGTCACCGATCCGTTGCGGGCGATGAAGGTGTTGCCCACATGCTGGGGGAACCCGACCTCGATCTCACCCGCGTCCGCAGCGCCCTTGTAGTAGTACCGCCCGGTCTGGTCACCCACCTGGCAGATCACCACCCGGGATCGGGCGGTGCGCCCGATCGCCACCGCCGGATCGTCGGCGGCATTACAGCGCGGGCCGGACAGGAAGCCCTGCCAGTCGGCCCCCGACACGGTCGGTGACGGGCGGGCCTGGGTGAGGGTGGTGGTCGTGGTGGTGGTCGACGTCGATGCTCCGCCGGGGACCTGCGTCACCCCGGGCGCGGTGGTCGTGGTGGTCGATGACGACGCGGCCGCCTCGTCGGAGCCGTCGCTGCCCCGCAGCAGCAGGTAAGCGCCCACGCCTGCGCCGAGCACCACGACGACGCCGAGCACGATCGCCGCGATCACCAGGGGCGACGACCACGGCGACCGCGGCGGCGGGGGACCGTAGCCCTGCGGCGGCGGCGTCGGATATCCGTATCCGCCGGCGGGTGGGTACCCGCCGGAATTGTCGGGCGGATAGGTCATCGCATCCCCTTGCGTTCGGTCGGTGGTCCGTCGGGCGCTGATCCGTCACGGTCGGTGGGTACTCGCATAGGTCGCAGGGTCCCGATGATGCTCGCCAGCAGTTCGCCCATGCGGGTGGCCGACGCGCGGCCCACCTCCAGCACCTCGGCATGGTCGAGCGGTTCACCGGTGATCCCGGCCGCCAGGTTGGTGACGAGTGACACCCCGAGGACCTCCAGCCCGGCCTCGCGGGCCGCGATCGTCTCGTGGACCGTCGACATGCCGACGAGGTCGGCGCCGAGGGTCCGCAGCATGCGGATCTCCGCGGGCGTCTCGTAGTGCGGGCCCGGCAGTCCCGCGTACACGCCCTCGGTCAACGTGGCGTCGACGCCGCGGGCGATCTCCCGCAGCCGCGGGGCGTAGGCGTCGACCATGTTGACGAAACGCGCGCCGACCAGCGGGGACCGGGCGGTCAGGTTCAGATGGTCGGAGATCAGCACGGGTTGACCGACGCTCATGCCCTCGCGGAGCCCGCCGGCGGCGTTGGTCAGGATCACCGTGTGCACCCCGGCCGCCGCCGCGGTGCGGATCGGATGCACCACCCGGGCCAGATCGTGTCCCTCGTAGGCGTGCGTGCGGCCGAGCATGATCAGCACCCGCCGGTCGCCGATGTGCACCGATCGGATGGTGCCACCGTGACCGGCGGCCGAGGGGGCGAGGAATCCCGGGACATCCGACATCGCCACGGTCGCGATCGGTGTGCCGAAGGCGTCCGCGGCCGGCGCCCACCCCGAACCCAGGATCACCGCGATATCATGTGCGGCACAATCGGTTTCGGCAGAAATCGTGGCGGCGGCGGCGATCGCCGCGGCGTCCGCGTCGACGGTGGGATCCATGCCGCCAACCCTAGTGGCCCGAGCCGACGATCTCATACGACGACGCGCACGGGCGGCGAGATCGTCGTCGATGTGCGCGGCAACGATGGATGAGTGGTTGCGGGGACCCCGGCGTCGACGGCGCCGAAGATCGCCTGGCCTCAGGCGATAAGGTCTCTGCATGCCATTTCTGAGCGAACAGCCCACCGCCGCCGGCGTCGCGGAACTCTTCCTGGGCACCCCGGGTGTCGAACTCGACGAGGCGAACCCGGAGAACCGTTTCCGCCTCGAGTGGATCGACACCGTCACCGCGCTACTCGACGAGGCGGTCTCCGGCGGGGCGAAGGCCGTGGTGATCACCGCGACCGGCAAGTTCTTCACCAACGGCCTCGACACCGACTACATCGCCACCAACGCCGCTGATCTCCCGGCCTACCTGGACCGGGTCCACGCGCTCTACCGCACGGTGCTGACCCTGCCGGTGCCGGTGATCGCGGCCGTCAACGGTCACGCCTTCGGTGCCGGGGCGATGCTGGCGCTGTGCGCCGACCACCTGGTGATGCGCACCGAACGTGGCTTCTGGTCGCTGCCCGAGGCCGCCCTGGGCATGCCGTTCACCAAGGGGATGGCCTCATTGGTCCGCACCCGGCTGACCGATCGGGCCGCCACCGAGGCGATGCTCACCTCACGTCGCTACGGCGCCGACGACGCGGTGGCCGCCGGTATCGTCGACGAGGCGGTGCCGACCACCGATCTGCTCGCCCGGGCCGCCGAGGTCGCCGCAGCGCGCGCGCCGCTGGCCGGCCCGACGCAGACACTGATCAAGCAGGGACTGCGGCAGCCGTTGCTCGCCGATCTGGCCGTACCCACCCCGCCGTCGCTGCTGTGATCGGCCCACGATGAGCGGGAATCTCCCACCAGCGGAAGGACAGTGGCGGTGACACAGGCGGGGATCGGTGACCCATCCGGCGGCGTGATCGACGCCTGGCTGGCGGCGCACCGCGATCGGCTCATCGGGTGGCGGCGGCGGATCCACGCGAATCCGGAACTCTCGCGGCAGGAGGTCGCGACCACCGAACTGGTGATGACCGAACTCGCCGCACTCGGGCTGTCGCCGCGCCGACTGCCGCTGGGCACCGGCGTGGTCTGTGATCTGGGGCCGGCCACCGGGCCGCGGCTGGCGCTGCGCGCCGACATGGATGCCCTGCCGATCACCGAGCACACCGGTCTGCCGTTCAGCTCCACCACCGACGGCGTCTCCCATTCCTGCGGTCATGATGCGCACACGGCGATCCTGTTGGGTACCGCCGCGGTGCTCGCCTCGGCGCCCGGCCTGCCCGTCGGGGTGCGACTGATCTTCCAGCCCGCCGAGGAGGTGATGCCCGGCGGCGCGCTCGACGCGGTCGCGGCCGGGGTCACCGAAGGCGTGAGCCGCATCTTCGCGCTGCACTGCGACCCGCGGCTGCCCGTCGGCTCGGTGGGACTGCGGGAGGGGGCGCTCACCTCGGCCGCCGACCACATCGAACTGCAGTTGCGCTCACCCGGTGGACACACCTCGCGACCACATCTCACCGGGGATCTGGTGTATGCGATGGGTACCGTCATCACCGGACTGCCCGGCATCCTCTCGCGGCGTATCGATCCGCGGTCGGGGACCGTGATGGCGTGGGGGGCGGCGCACGCCGGCAACGCACCCAACGCCATCCCGCAGGAAGGGCAACTGCGGGGCACCGTGCGCACCGGTGAACATCGCACCTGGGCGGAGATGGAACCGTTGGTGCGCAGCGTCGTCGGTGAACTCCTGGCGCCGCTGGGGGTGTCCTACGACCTGTCCTACTTCCGGGGTGTCCCGCCGGTGGTCAACGACGTGACCGCGATCGAGATGCTGACCCGGTCGGTCGCGGCCATCGGCGAGGACGCCGTGGCCGACACCCCGCAGTCGCCCGGCGGGGAGGACTTCTCCTGGTATCTCGAGCAGGTGCCCGGGGCGATGGGACGCCTGGGCGTGTGGAGCGGTTTCGGCCCACAGGTCGATCTGCACAGCCCCAACTTCGACATCGACGAACGCGCCCTGGACGTGGGCGTGCGGGCGCTGGCCGGGGTGATCTTCGGCGTCGGTTCCGAGGGCTGAGCCTTCGGCTGGTTCGGCCGGGCGCAGCTCGGCTCAGGCTTCCGCGGCGCCCGGTCCGGGACCGACGTTGCGCGACTCGCGCAGACGGAGATCCTGCACGTATTCGGCAGGCGCACCGGCGATTTCGGCCGCCTCGGCCATCACGCCCAGGTAGCGCGCGGAGGGGAGTCCGCCCTCGTAGGCGTCGAGGACGTACAGCCAGGCCAGCACACCGTCACCGCCGTCGGTGTCGACGCGGGCGCGGATCTTGCGGTGGATACCGAGCTCGGAACCCTCCCACCGGTCGAGGTTGTCCTCGTCCTCGGTGGGGACGTCGTAGAGCACCACGAACACCTTGGCGTCCGGGTCGTCGCGGTCCTCGGTGACGGTGGCCAGTGATCCTTCCCACCCGATGTCACCGCCGGCGAAGGTCAGTCGCCACCCGTGCAGCCACCCGGTCCCCGACATCGGCGAATGCGGCGCGCGCTCCGCCATCTGTTCGGGATGCATGTTGCTGCCGTAAGCCGCGTAGATGGGCATAGTCGCCTCTGACCTGCACTTTCCCGTCGGGATGGGCCCGACCTCATCGTTTTGCGCACCGCGTGGCCCTCGGTGGCCACGATGATCGTATTACGCGCACGCCGATCGCACGACGCTCACGAACACACCCCACCCGACCCCGCGGGCCGCCCGCGCGGCGGTCCGCCGGTCCGATGGCCTAGGTTGGTGAGCGGAGAAATCGCATGCCCGGCGCACCCGCGGAGGAGACACACCAGTGACCAGGATCGTGATCATCGGCGGAGGTCCGGCGGGCTACGAGGCGGCGCAGGCCGCCGCGGCCTATGGCGCCGACATCACCCTGATCGACTCCGACGGCATCGGTGGGGCGTGCGTGCTCTGGGACTGTGTCCCGTCCAAGACGTTCATCGCCTCGACCGGCATCCGCACCGAGGTACGTCGTGCCGCCGATCTGGGCATCAACATCCGCACCGACGACACCCTGGTCACGGTCCCGCAGATCCATCAGCGTGTCCGTGACCTGGCCTTCGCGCAGTCCGCCGACATCCGATCGCGACTGGTCAGCGAGGGCGTCACGCTGGTGTCCGGCCATGCCGTACTCGACCAGACGCAGGTCGGGGTGTCCACCCACGGCGTCACCGCGACCCTGCCGGACGGGTCCACCGAACACTTCGAGGGTGATGTGGTGCTGATCGCCACCGGTGCCTCACCCCGGGTACTGCCCGACGCGCAGCCCGACGGCGAACGCATCCTCACCTGGCGTCAGCTCTATGACCTCGAGACCCTGCCCGAGCACCTGGTGGTCATCGGATCCGGTGTGACGGGTGCGGAATTCGTGCACGCCTACACCGAACTCGGCGTCAAGGTCACGCTGGTGTCCAGTCGCGATCGCGTCCTTCCCCACGAGGACGAGGACGCCGCCCTGGTGCTCGAGGAGGCGCTCGCCGAGCGTGGTGTGGAGTTGGTCAAACATGCGCGTGCGGATCGGGTCGTGCGGACCGGCGACACGGTGACCGCACACCTCGCCGACGGCCGGACCGTGACCGGCTCGCATGTGCTGATGACGGTGGGATCGGTGCCCAACACCGACAACCTGGGGCTGAGCGGTGCCGGCGTGGACACCCACCGCGGCGGATACATCACCGTCGACCGCGTCTCGCGGACCTCGGTCGCCGGAATCTACGCCGCCGGCGACTGCACCGGACTGTTCCCGTTGGCCTCGGTGGCCGCGATGCAGGGCCGGATCGCGATGTATCACGCCCTCGGCGAGGGCGTCAGCCCGATCAAGCTGAAAACCGTTGCGTCCGCGATCTTCACCCGTCCGGAGATCGCCACGGTCGGGGTGTCGCAGAACGCGATCGACTCCGGTGAGTACCCGGCCCGCACGGTGATGCTGCCGCTGGCGACCAATCCGCGCGCCAAGATGAGCGGCCTGCGACGCGGCTTCGTCAAGATCTTCTGCCGACCGGCGACCGGTGTGGTGATCGGCGGTGTGGTGGTCGCGCCGACCGCGTCGGAGCTGATCCTGCCGATCGCGGTCGCGGTGCAGAACAAGCTGACGGTGTCCGATCTGGCCCAGACCTTTTCGGTGTATCCGTCGCTGTCCGGGTCGGTCACCGAGGCGGCCCGCCAGCTCGTGCGCCACGACGACCTCGACTGACCGGGCGAGCCGGTCGACGCGGACCGATCTCCGATCCACAACCGAACGCCGAGCACGCCGCGACGGCACGCACGGCGATAGAGTGCGTGCACAGGGGGTTTCGACGGGCCCTGGATTGGTGACGATCTCGGGGGGCGACAGCGAATGACATCTGGGCGGGGTGAGCGGCCCACCGCCGGCGCGGAGCATTGCCGTCCCGGTGCGCAGACCCCGTGGGGATCGATGAGCATCGGCGAGATCCTGCACATCCTCACCACGATGAGCGAGAGTTCGGCCCGCGGTGACGCCGAAGCCGTGACCACCGCCATCGCCACCATCGCGGGCATCGCTGATGCCCTCGCGGGCGCCTTCGACAATGTCGGCGTACTGCGGGGCCGGGCCGCGGAGGGGGCCGTCGACGCCGCGGAGCGTCTGGTGGCCGAGATCCGCGCGACCGCCGACGGTGCACAGACCAGCGCCGCGGCCATCGGTGCGGCCGCCGGAGTCCTCGGCATCACCCGGGCGCAGGAGCCGGTCCTGGTCGAGCATCAGCGTCGGCTGCAGGAGCATCCCGAGGACGCGGCGACCGTGCGCGCGCAGGTCACGCGGCTGATGACCGGTAGCTACAGCTCGCCGATGCTCGAGGCGGCGGGGGCGTTGCCCGACGTCACGAGTGGGGAGAAGGACAACTTCTACTCCGGTGGGGTTGCCGGAGGCACGACGACGGGTGCCGGCTCCACCTCCGGCCCGGCCGGGGGTAACCAGTCGGGCGCCATCGCCGACATCGACGGCGCGGATCCGTCGGCACCCGGCGGGGTCATCGAACCCTCTCCGACGACGACCGACCCGGACGCCGCGACACCGGCCGCCCCGGCGACCGAGACCACCCCGGTGACGACGTCGACCACCACCGGGTCCCCGTCGGCCGGTGACGGGGAGGATCCGTCCACGCTGACCCGCGGCGGGCTCGGCGACCCGGTCGGCGTCGGCCCCGGTGCCGGTGCACCCGGTGGGCGAATCACCGGAACGGGTGCGGGCGGCGGCGGGCGCGGGTCGAATCCGGGCGGTCCGGTCGGTGGCGCACCGTCCGGGGTGCCGAGTGTGATGCCCCCGTTCCTCGCCGCGGGCTCCGCGGCGCCGGTGAGCTCCGGTGCGCCCGCCGTATCCGGCGCACCGCCGGGTCCGGGATTGCGTGGTACCCCGCCCGGCACCGGCCCGGGCGCGGCGCCCTCGGGTCGCGATCGCGACACCCGGCACCGACCCGCCCCCTACCTGCATCACGGCGAGCACGGCCGCGACATCGTCGGAGACCTGCCGCTCGTCGGACCGCCGGTCATCGGCGATTGGACTCCGCAGGCCTATCCCGCGACCGCGGATCCGGGCGGGTCGTCGGCGGCCACCGTGCCCGTCAGCGATCGCGAACCGGTGGGCGCCGCCGGCTCGGCGGGCGATGCGGTTCCCGTCGACTCCGTGGCAGGCGATGGTGACGGTGATGCCGTCCCGCCGACCCGGGCCGGGGGTGCCGATCGCGATGGCTGAGAACATGATTCGCGGTCGGCTGGCACGTCTTCCGGGTGCGGCGGTGGCGGAGCTCGTCGCCCGGGTCGCCGCCGGCGACGTCGACGACTGCCTGCGGATGCTGGTGATCTCGGCGATCGATGCCGCCGATGTCAATGCCGATACCGTTGTCCGGGAGGCACTTTCGCAGTGGCGGGAGCAGGGTCGGGTGTCGCCGGCGACGCGGTCTCGGTTGACCGCGGCGCTGACCCGTCGTGAGATCGACGCGGCCGTGGCGCACCGGTCCGGTGACATCGCCACGCAGCGAGCGGCATTCGTGCGGGCCCGGGCGGTACACGCGCTGAGCATCGCCGTCGATCCCGACGTCGATGCCGCCGAGCGGCTCGCCGAAGCGGCCTACGAGGCGGCGATCGCGATGGGTGGGACCGCGGGCGTCGTCGCGGTCCTCGTCGAATTCGTGGTGTGACCGGCGGGCACTCGATCGCGCCCGATCGGCCCCGACCGACCGGTCAGGCCAACCCGAAACTGTGCTCCACGGCCCGATTCCATTCCCGGTACAGGCGGTCGCGCTCGTCGGTGTCCATCGCCGGTGTCCACCGGGTGTGTTCGGCCCAGTTCTGCCGGATCTCGTCCTCGTCGTCCCAGTAGCCGACGGCCAGTCCGGCCGCGTATGCCGCGCCGAGGGCGGTGGTCTCGTTGACCACCGGCCGCACCACCGGCACATCGAGGATGTCGGCCTGGAACTGCATCAGGAGGTTGTTGACCACCATGCCGCCGTCGACCTTGAGGGTCGACAGGGTGACACCGGAGTCGGCCTGCATCGCCTCGATCACCTCGCGGGTCTGAAAAGCGCTGGCCTCCAACGCTGCCCGGGCGATGTGTCCCTTGTTGGCGAAGCGGGTCAGGCCGGCGATGACGCCGCGGGCGTCGGGTCGCCACCGCGGTGCGAACAACCCGGAGAACGCAGGGACGAAGTACACGCCGCCGTTGTCGTCGACGCCGGCCGCGAGTTGCTCGACCTCACCGGCGGAGGAGAAGAGGCCGAGGTTGTCGCGCAGCCACTGCACCAGCGAACCGGTGACGGCGATCGAGCCCTCGAGGGCATAGTGCGGCGGTGCCTCACCGATGCGGTAACACACGGTGGTCAGCAGTCCGTGGTCGGAGAACACCGCGTCTGTTCCGGTGTTGAGCAACAAGAAGTTCCCGGTGCCGTACGTGTTCTTCGCCTCGCCGGGTGACAGGCACGCCTGGCCGAACGTCGCCGCCTGCTGATCGCCGAGGATGCCGGACAGGGGCACCCCGTGCAGGGTTCCCTGTTCGCGTAGCGTCCCGTACACCTGCGAGCTGCTGCGGATCTCGGGGAGTGCGTCGACGGGAATCCCCATCTCCGTGCAGATCTCCTCATCCCAGGACAGCGTCCGAAGATCCATCAGCATGGTGCGCGACGCGTTGGTGACGTCGGTGATGTGCAGGCCGCCGGACGCACCGCCGGTGATGTTCCAGGCGATCCAGGAATCCATTGTGCCGAAACAGAGTTCGCCGGCCTCGGCACGGTCGGCGACGGCCTCCACATTGTCGAGCAGCCAGCGCATCTTGGGCCCGGCGAAATAGGTCGACAGAGGTAGCCCGGTGCGGTCGCGGTAGCGGTCGGCACCGGCATCGCCGGCGAGTTGCTCGCACAGTTCGCCGGTGCGGGTGTCCTGCCAGACGATCGCGTTGTGCAGCGGTTCGCCGGTGGTGCGGTCCCAGGCCAGGGTCGTCTCCCGCTGATTGGTCAGCCCACACGCCACGATGTCGTCGGAGGTCAGATCGGCCGACGCGAGTGCGGATGCCACGACGCGGCGGGTGTTGCGCCAGATCTCGGCGGCATCGTGTTCGACCCATCCGGCCCGGGGGAAGATCTGTCGGTGTTCGAGTTGTTCGGCGGCGATGACCTGTCCGCGGCGGTCGAAGACCATGGCCCGCGTCGACGTCGTTCCCTGATCGATGGCCGCGACGTATCCGGAAGCGCTATCCACGGGGGTCAGTGTCGCACGGTGCGGGTCGCAGACGGTGGGTTCCGCCGAGATCAATTACGCTGGCCGGCATGGACACCGAGCCGAATGAGACCGGATTCAACCCGGACCGACCAGCGGATATGGGTCCGCTGTATCGGGCCGAGGCGTGGAAACGACTCTCGAGTGAGCAATTCGACATCGTCGTCGTCGGCGGCGGTGTGGTCGGGGTGGGGGCCGCCCTCGACGCCGCGACCCGCGGCCTGCGGGTGGCGCTGGTGGAGGCCCGCGACATCGCCTCGGGTACCTCGAGCCGATCGTCGAAGATGTTCCACGGTGGGCTGCGTTATCTCGAGCAACTCGAGTTCGGTCTGGTCCGCGAGGCCCTGCGCGAACGTGAACTGTCGCTGCGACTGCTGGCCCCGCACCTGGTCAAACCCCTCCCGTTTCTCTACCCGCTGACCCAACGCATCTGGGAACGTCCGTATGTGGCCGCCGGAATCTTCCTCTACGACCGCATGGGTGGCGCGAAATCGGTTCCCGGACAACAGCATGTGACCCGTTCCGGGGCGCTGCGGGTGGCCCCGGCGCTGAAGCGGGACTCGTTGATCGGCGGCATCCGCTACTACGACACCGTCGTCGACGACGCCCGCCACAGCCTGACGGTGGCGCGTACCGCCGCCAATTACGGTGCGGTGATCCGCACCTCGACGCAGGTGGTCGGATTCCTCCGGGAGGCCGACCGGGTGATGGGCGTCAAGGTCCGCGACACCGAGAACGGTGAGACCGCCGAGGTCCCGGCGCACTGCGTGATCAACGCCGCCGGGGTGTGGACCGACGAGGTGCAGGCGCTGTCGCATCAGCGTGGCCACTTCCGGGTACGGGCGTCCAAGGGTGTGCACATCGTGGTGCCCCGTGACCGCATCGTTAGCGAGACCGCGATCATCCTGCGCACCGAGAAGTCGGTGCTCTTCGTGATCCCGTGGGAGACGCACTGGATCATCGGCACCACCGACACCGACTGGAACCTCGACCTGGCCCATCCAGCCGCGACCAGGGCCGACATCGATTACATCCTCGAGCATGTGAACACGGTGCTGGTCACCAAGCTCACCCACGACGACATCGAGGGGGTGTACGCCGGTCTCCGGCCGCTGCTGGCCGGGGAGGACGAGGCGACCTCGAAGCTCTCCCGGGAGCATGCGGTCGCGCGGGTGGCCCCCGGACTGGTCTCGATCGCCGGCGGCAAGTACACCACCTACCGGGTGATGGCCGCCGACGCCGTCGACGCCTGCGACGACTTCATCCCGACCCGGGTGGCCCCGTCGATCACCGAGCGGGTGCCGCTGATCGGCGCCGACGGGTACTTCGCGCTGATCAATCAGTGCGAGCATCTCGGCAAGCGGTTCGGCTTGCATCCCTACCGGGTTCGACGACTGCTCAACCGCTACGGCTCGCTCATCGACGACGTGCTGTACTACGCCGACGCCGATCCGTCGTTGCTGCGCCCGCTGGCCGCCGCCCCGCAGTATCTGCGGGTGGAGATCGTCTACGCGGCGATCGACGAGGCGGCGCTGCATCTCGAGGACGTCCTGGCCCGGCGGACCCGGATCTCCATCGAGTACTCCCACCGGGGTGTCGGGTGTGCGCAGGAGGTCGCCGAGCTGCTGGCGCCGGTGCTCGGCTGGGACGACGAGCGGATCGCCTTGGAGGTGGAGACCTACAACGCCCGGGTGGCCGCCGAGGTGGCGTCGCAGCAGCAACCCGACGACTCGTCGGCCGACGCATTGCGCGCCGCCGCGCCCGAGTCGCGCGCCGAGATCCTCGAACCGGTGCCGGTCCCGGAGACATGAGGTGACATGCCGTGGACGATGCGGACACGGCTTGGAGGTTTCGGCAGGACCTTTGGCTCTGGGACCGGTAACGTCAGGGGTGCGACGATGAGGTATGGGAAAAGGACAGGTCATGGTGGACAACCCGATTCAGGAACTTCCCGCTGACGAGGCCTGGAAGTTGCTCGGCTCGAAGCAACTCGGTCGCCTCGCGGTGAGCGTTGGTGGACAACCGGACATCTTCCCGGTGAATTATTACTCCGACGAGGGCCGTATCGTCTTCCGCTCCGCGGAGGGCACCAAGCTGTCCGAACTCGTCGTCAACGAGCATGTGGCCTTCGAGGTCGACGAGTACACCGACGACGGCGGGTGGAGCGTGGTGGCCAAGGGCACCGCACGGGTGCTCTCGCGCGGCGACGAGATCGCCGAGGCCGACACCCTGCCGCTCACACCGTGGGTTCCCACCATCAAGTACAACTACGTCGAGATCAGTGTCGGCGACATCACCGCCCGCCGTTTCGAATTCGGACCGGAGCCGGAGCGCTACCCGGTGTAGGGCGTGTCCCTCACTTCTGGCACCGTGGGCACCAGTAGATGACCCGTTCCTCGGTGTCGGTCGCGAGAAATCCCCGCTCGATGGGGGTGGCGCACCGGCGGCACAGTCGTCCGCGTCGACCGTAGACCCACACACGCGCATCACCCCGGGTGTCACCGGTGGTGGTGCGCGCCGTTCTGAGCCGATTGGCCCACAGCATCCGATGCGCCAGATCGACCATCGGCGCAACGTCGACATCTCTGACCGGAGTGCCCGGTAGCACCCCACGCAGGAAGCACAATTCGCTGCGGTACTCGTTGCCGACGCCGGCCATCAACCGCTGATCGAGCAGGGCGTCGCCGATCGGACGGTCCGGCTCGCTCTCGATCCGGCGCACCGCCTCGGCGGCATCCCAGTCCTCGCCCAGCAGATCGGGCCCCAGATAGTCCAGTGCGGTGTCGGGGTCGTCGAGCAACTCCAGGATTCCCAGGGCGAATCCGACCGCCTCGTGCGCTGCGGTGCGCAGGATGATGCGCGCCTGATGCGCCGGGCGGCGCCAGCGGGTGCCGAGCGGTGCGACAATCCAGATCCCCTCCATCTTCAGGTGCGAGTGGATGCTCACCTGGTGGCCGCCCTCGGGGTCGGTGACATCGATCAGCAGGTGTTTGCCACGTGAGCGCACCGCTGTGACGGTGTAGCCGCTCAGATCGACGGTGGCCAGCGAGGGAACTCGGAAATCGCTGTGGGTCAACATTTTTCCGGCCAGTCCACGCCGCAGCCGGTCGGCGGCGCGGAAGACGGTGTCACCCTCGGGCATGGGTGTGCCGCATCCGAAGTCCGCGGGGAGTGGTGGAGAACCCGGCGTCGACGAAGACGGCGGAGAGATCCGACCGCAGGGCCTCGACACCGTCGATCTGATCGATGGACAGCCGCGCGACCCGCCCGGTGCCGACCGCGTCGGCCAGTGCGCCGGCGGCGACACGCACGGTCTGGTCGGAATCATCGAAGGTGAGCACGGTCTTGCCGCCCCGTTCGACGAAGGCCGCGAGTCGGCCGTCCACCAGCACCACCAGCGCACCCGGCTTGCGGCCCGGGCGATGGCCGGATCGATTGTCGCCGTCGGGCCGGGATGGCCACTCCAGTGCTGCGCCAAACGGATTGGCGGGATCGGTGGCGGCGATCACCACGGCGTTGCCGCGGTTACGGCGCGAGTCGTCACCGGGTTCGAGGGCATGGCGGCGGAGATCGTCGACGACGGCGGGGGCGGCGAACTGGGCACCGCCGAGTCCGTCGACGTAGTAGCCACGCCGGACCTGTCCGCTGTCCTCGAAGACGGTGAGGGCCTTGTAGATCCGGGCGAACCCGCCGATGATGCCCTCGGCGACGACCGGTCCGCGTGTCACCACGCCGTAGCGGGTAAGCAGTTGGTCGCAGGTCACCTGGGTGCGTAGCGTCGAATCCGAGATGAGGGCGGAGCGGGAGAACCACCGTCCGGCGAGCTGTGGTGGGGTGGCCGGCGTACCCACCGTGGAGATCAGGTGGCGTGTGGTCAGCCGCGACGGCCGCAGGCGGGGCGCGCGGGCCCGCGTGCGGTGGGCCGGGGTCGCGGCGGAGCGGGAACCCGACGCCCGGCGCGGCATGAGCAGTGCCCGAATCGGTGCGAAGGAATCGTTGGACACCCGACCCGACCAGACGAGGTCCCAGAGCGCGGCCTCCACCTCGGCGCCGCCGACCCCGGGACGCTCCGACCCGGCGTCGGGTGCTGCGTCGAGGATCTGTGCGTAGCGCAGGCCACCGCCGCCGGCCAGCCGGTCGATCACCAGGCGGTGTGCGTCGGTCACATCGATCTCGTCGGGTTCACCGAGGATGACCTCGGCGAGATCGGTGGGACACAGGCGAATCCAGCCGTCGGAGCCGCCGATGCGTCCGGCACCCGACCAGGTGACCTCACCGGAGGACAGCAGTTCGTCGAGCATCGCGGGGGAGTAGTCGGTGACGCGGGCCGGCAGGATCAACGATTCCCACGCGGAGGCGGGCAGTGGATAACCGGCCAACTGATCGATCACCACGGCGACGCCGTCGATGCCGGACAGTCGGTCGTCGGTGGGGGTGACGTGTTGCCAGGACAACAGGAAACGGGTGAGGGTGGCCGGATCGACCGGCGCGACCTCGGCGCGGCCGGCGGCCAGGGATCCGCGCCGGATCTGACCGAGGACCTCGCTGTGACACCACTGGGTCCCCGTTTGATCGGGAAGGAAATCGCCCTCGATGATCTTGCGGTCGCCGGCCAGGCGGATCAGGGTGTCGCGGACGACGGCCGCTCCCAGTCCCAGGGAGTCGGCGGCCTGTTCGACGGTGAAGGGACCGTGGGTGCGGGCGTAGCGGTGGACGACATCGCCCAGGGGGTCGGCGACCGCCTCCAGAAAGGCCGCGGGCACGCCCATCGGAGCAGGGACGCCCAGCGCATCACGTAGTCGAGCGGTGTCCTCGATCGCCGCCCACAGCGGTCGACCGCGGTGACTGATCGAGATGATCGCACCGTCGCGGTGGAGTGCGGCGAGAACCGTTGCTGCGGAAGTGTTCTGGTCCTCCGGATCGCCCCGGTATCGGGTGGCCACCTCGTCGGTGGTCAGTGGTCCGAGCCAGCGCAACAGGTCCACGACATCCTCGGCGTCGCGGGCGGCGCGCGCCGGCGCGGTGCGTTGCAGGCGTGCGGTGACCTCGGCGATGACCGCAGGATCGAGGAGTTCACGCAGGTCGACCCGGCCGAGGAGTTGCGCGAGCAGTGCGGTGTCGAGGGACAGGGCCGCCGCCCGGCGTTCGGCCAGCGGGGCGTCGTCGTTGTACATGAACGCCCCGACGTAGCCGAAGAGCAACGACGCCGCGAACGGTGACGGGGCCTCGGTCTCGGTCTCGACGATCCGGATGCGACGAGTGCTGATGCCGCGCAACAACTCCGTCAGCGCGGGCAGGTCGTAGACGTCCTGCAGGCATTCCCGGACCGCCTCCAGAACGATCGGGAAGTCGGGGAATTGCGAAGCGACGGCGAGCAATTGGGCACTCCGTTGGCGTTGTTGCCACAGCGGTGCGCGGCGGCCCGGATCGCGCCGGGGTAGCAGTAGGGCGCGGGCCGCACATTCGCGGAAACGGGAGGCGAACATCGACGAGTCGGCCAGTGCATCGGTGACGAGTTGCTCGATGTCATCGGGGGAGATGGTGAACACCGCGGCACCAGGTGGGGTGTCGTCGGTGTCGGGCAGGCGCACGATGATGCCGTCGTCGGAGGCGGTCACGGCGCCGTCGAGTCCGAGGGAGGTCTTGAGCTGTGCCGAGATCGCCGACGCCCACGGGGCGTGTACCCGTAACCCGTAGGGGGAGTGCAGAATCACTCGCCAATCACCGAGTTCGTCGCGGAATCTTTCGACCACCAGGGTGCGATCGCTGGGCAGGTATCCGGTGGCGTCGCGCTGTTCGGCGATGAGTGCGGCGAGGTTGTCGCGGGCAAAGGTGGTCAGGCCGAGTTCGGTTGCGCGACGATCGAGTTCGGCGTCATCGGCGATCTCGGCGGTGAACCTGCCGATGGCCGCGCCGAGTTCGGCGGGGCGGCCGACGGAGTCACCGATCCAGAACGGCAGACGTCCGGGCTGACCGAAGGCGGGGGTGACCAGCACGCGGTCGTGGGTGATGTCCTCGATGCGCCAGCTGGTGGCGCCGAGGGCGAAGACGTCGCCGACGCGCGATTCGTAGACCATCTCCTCGTCGAGCTCGCCGACGCGCGCAGCTTTCTCTGTGCCTGATGGGCCCGCTCGCTCCGCTCCCGGCGCCCCGACCATGAACACGCCGAACAGGCCGCGATCGGGGATGGTGCCGCCGGAGGTGACGGCCAGGCGCTGTGCCCCCCGCCGGCCGGTGAGCAGGTTGCGGTCCCGATCCCAGGTGACCCGAGGGCGGAGTTCGGCGAATTCGTCGGACGGGAACCGGCCGGAGATCAGGTCGAGTGTCGCCTCGTACACCGAGCGGGCGAGCTCGCGATACGGCGCGGCGCGGCGCACCACGTCGAACCAGGCATCCACGTCGAGGTCGTCGACGGCCGCGGCGGCGATGGTCTGTTGGGCGAGCACGTCGAGCGGGTTGGTGGGGATGCGCAGTTCCTCGATCTCCCCGGCGCGCATCCGGGACACCGCGACGGTGCAGTGGATGAGGTCGGTGCGGTGTTTGGGGAACAGCACACCTTGGCTGATCTCGCCGACCTGATGTCCGGCGCGCCCGATGCGTTGCAGGCCACTGGCCACCGATGGTGGGGCCTCGACCTGCACGACGAGATCGACCGATCCCATGTCGATGCCGAGTTCCAGCGAACTGGTGGCCACGACGCACCGCAGCCGGCCGGTCTTGAGGTCGTCCTCGATCTCGGCGCGCTGCTCCTTGCTGACGGAGCCGTGGTGGGCGCGTGCGAGCACCGAGGGTGCCCCGGTGGTGGCGCCGCTGCCCAGCACGAGGGCCGGCGCGCCGCCGCCGACCCGGGTGTTGCGGGGTGGTTCGCGCACCGGGCCGTCGCCGCAGGCACGGGTCTCGGCGATCTCGTTGAGCCGCGCGGTCAACCGTTCGGCGAGGCGGCGCGAGTTCGCGAAGACGATGGTGGTGCGGTTGGCCTCGATGAGGTCGACGATCGCGGACTCGACGTATGGCCACAGCGAGCCCGCGGTCGGGGAGAAGGCGTCGTCGAGGTCGGCGTCCCCGGCGTCCGGCGGCGGCGGGATGTTGGACATGTCCTCGACCGGCACGTCGACCCGCAGATCGAAGGTCTTGGCGGCGGGCGGCCGCACGATGGTGGCGCCGGCCGATCCGGTGAGGAAGTTGGCGACCACCTCCGGTGGCCGGACCGTCGCCGACAATCCGATGCGCTGGGCGGGGCGCTCGAGCAGTTCGTCGAGGCGTTCCAGCGACAGTGCGAGATGAGTGCCGCGTTTGGTTCCGGCGACGGCGTGGACCTCGTCGACGATGACGGCCTCGACGCCGGTCAGTGTCTCCCGCGCCGACGACGTCAGCATCAGATACAGCGACTCGGGGGTGGTGATGAGGATGTCCGGCGGCGTGCGGACCAGCAGGCGGCGGGTGGCCGCCGGGGTATCACCGGAACGCAGGCCGACGGTGATCGCCGGTTCGGGTTCGCCGAGTTCCTGTGCGGCGCGGGTGATGCCGGTCAGCGGCGCCCGCAGATTGCGTTCCACGTCGACGGCGAGGGCCTTCAGCGGGGAGATGTAGAGCACCCGGGTGGTGCCGCGGGACCGCTCCGGCCGGGCGGCGAGGCGATCGAGGGCCCACAGGAAGGCCGAGAGCGTCTTACCCGACCCGGTGGGCGCGATGACCAGGGTGTTGTCACCGTCGGCGATGGCCGACCACGCGCCGACCTGCGCCGGCGTGGGCTCGGCGAACGCGCCGCCGAACCACCGTCGGGTGGGAGCGGTGAAGCGGTGCAGAACCTCGGCCGGGGTGGGCATGAATCCATCATCCACGAGGGCACCGACAGTCGGCGGTGCCGACATCGCCGCAGGTGTGCTCGCAACATCAGGTCGTGACCCCGGGGCGATCCGGTATATGGTCATTTCAGACTTTGGACGGGAAACCCGGTGAAAGCCCGGGACGGTCGCGCCACTGTGAGCCGTATGCCGGGGACGCCTCCCCGGGATGGGGCGAGTCAGAACACCGCACAATGTCGAGCCCGACACCCCGTAGGGACGCGTCATCCCACGAAAGGACATCAGTTCGATGGTCGCAACAACTCATCACGGCAAGGGTCTGTCCCTTGCGGTTCCCAATCTTTCGGCTGCGTCGGCCGCACTGTGGCTGACCGCCACCGTCATCCTCGCCGCCATGGCGTACTACTTCATCGGCTACGACCAGGGCGCGTGGTCGGTGTTCGGCAGCGACACCCACATCCATGAGTTCGTCCACGACTCCCGGCACTTCCTCGGATTCCCCTGCCACTGATCCGAGATAAGGGAGACAACCGAACATGGAGAGAAAGTTCATCGGCGCGGGCGTGCTGTCAGGCCTGGTCGCCGGCATCGTCGCATATGTTTTCGCCCGGCTGTTCATTGAGCCGCAGGTCGCCAAGGCCATCGACTATGAGGACGGTCGGTCGCAGGCGCAGGAGGCACTCGAGGCCGCGCATGGTCACGCCAGCCACGAGCACGGTGCCGAGCTCTTCACCCGGTCCGTGCAGGAGAACATCGGCGCAGGCGTCGGCACCGTGATCTTCGCGGTGGCGATGGGCGCCTTTTTCGCGGTCGCGTTCACCATCCTGTGGACCTATCTGGGGCATCACTTCCCGGACACCGATCCCCGGTGGGCGTCGGCGGCCGTCGGCGTGCTGGGTTTCATCGCGTTCTTCGGAGTCCCGTTCTTCGCCTACCCGGCCAATCCGCCGGCAGTGGGTGACGACGACACCATCGGGGCACGATCGAGTGCCTACCTCACCATCACGATCGTCGCAGTGGTGGCGATGATTGCGGCCGTCGTCCTCGCATTGTGGCTGCGGCCCCGGTGGGGTGGCCTCGGCTCGGCCGTGGTTGCGGCGATCGGATTCCTGGTGGTGGTCACGATCGCGATCGCGTTGCTGCCGGAGTTCCACGAGGTTCCCGAACCGTTGATGAACGGTGATCGGATCGTGTTCCCCGGTTTCCCGAGCGCAGTCATCGGAGATTTCCGGGTGTACGCAATCGCCAATCAGGTGATCCTGTGGACCGTCCTGACCACGGCGTTCGCCGGCTTGCTGACGTGGATGAGTCGATCGTCGGCCAACCGATCGTCGGCCATGGCCGACGCGAACAGCTGATACGAAGACCGAACACAGACGACGCCGCCCGGCACCAGCGATGGTGCCGGGCGGCGTCGTTGTACCGGGGACTCGCCGGTCAGGTCAGCACGCAATCGCCGCAGACGGATCGGCGGTCACCGCTGACCTGATAGATCAGGCAACAACTGCGTCGGCGAAATGTCGGACCGGAGCGCAACGCACCGCCCTCGACCCGGCCGTCGGCGAGGAGTCGGTCGGCGGCATCCCGAGCGGCTTCCTGCAGGTCGGGCCGGGCCGCGGCGATGAGCTGCGCGGCGCTGTTCGCCGCGGAGGCGACATTGCCCCACAGGGTTCGGGCACTGACCCCGAAGGTGTCACCGACGAGGTGGGTCAGCGCCTCGACGACCGAGTCGCCGCTGTCGGTGCCCGGTTCCGCCGCGGTCACCGAGAGCGGGTAGGGACCACCCAGTTCGTCCTGCCACCAGATGTCGTCCGGGCGCAACGAGATCGGTGGATCACCCAGGGCCTCGACGGCGATGGCGGGGGCGATGATGCGCGCGACGAGACCCAGATGTGTCACCGATGCGGCGACCCTTTCCTCGACCGGGCCGCCGGCAGCGAGCGCGCCGCGGACGCGCGCGACGCGATCGGTGAGGATGCCGGGGTCGGCGAGCAGGTCCGACATCGGCGTCCACGGAGTGATGGCATGGTCGGACGCGGCGTGCCGCGCAACGCCGAAGAAGGGGCCGAGTTCGTCCAGGTGGGTCACCGTGTGACGAGCGTATCGCGCCGGTCCTCACTCGGCCGCGCGTCATCCGACGGCATCATCCGGTTCATCAACGCGCCGAACACCATTCCGATCACCAGCCAGATCAACGCCTGATTGAGCAGTGAGTACCAGCGGAACTTCCACAACACGTCCGCGTCGAAGCCGGGGTAGGCGATCTGGCCGGGTGCGTAGGTCTTCCCGTCGATGGTGAGGGGCTTGTCGAGGATGTTGGTGATCGGCTGCGGCGTTTCCGTGGACGCCCGCGCGAAGCCGAATTCGCCGGCGTGGTCGACGTTCGCCTGCAGGTCGCCGAGCGAGGGCATCGCGGCCAGTGCGATACCGAACAGGACCAGGAAGCCGGCGCCCGCGACCAACACGGCTCGGTAGGTGCCGATCCGGGAGTGCAACATGTGCGCGACGTACACCGCGAGTCCGAGGAGGATCAACGAGATCGTCACCATCGCCAGGTACAGCTGTCCGCGGGTCGCGATGGTGAAGTCGTGTCCGATGGCCGGCGGGTTGGCCGGGTACTTGACGAACGGGAGCAGGTAGATGCCGAGGAATCCGAAGCCGGCGATCAGCCAGGAAAGGTACTGCGCGCGGAGACCCGTTCGTCCCATCAGGACCAGGTAGGCGACCGCGATCAGGGCGCCCATCGCGACGGAGAAGCCGATGATCCCGGTGGCGATGCCCACCGTCGACTGGATGGATCGACTGAAGATCTCCGAGCCCTCGGCCTCGGTGGCCCGGCCCGCCGCCTGGTTGAGGGCATCGAGGACCTCGTCTCGCCCCGACTCGTAGTCGATCGCCGTGTTGATGACGGGTTCGGCAAAGATGCGGGCGAAGACGAAGCCCAGAATGCCGGCGATCAGACCGGCCAGGGCTCCGCGCCCGATGACGCGGAGTTCCAACATCGTTCAGCCGGCTCAGTGGCAGGGGAAGCCGAGGAAGTGGCGGGCGTCGTGCACCCACTCGTGGACGACCATCGTCTTGCCGAACACGGAGGTCATCCCCTCGTCGATGCCGATGAAGTAGTAGGCCAGCAAGGCCAGCAGGACGGTGATGCCGAGGATCAGGGCGACACGCCCGGCGGACAGCGCCTCGGGTGAGACCTGGACGCCGGCGCTCGGCTGTGCGACGTGTGAAGTCATCGGAACCTCCTGGGGTGATGCGCCCCGTCGATGGTGTGCAACTCGGTGACGGCGACGTGTCTGACTTGCCGGTGACGTATCGCGTGGGCGATACGTCGGGCTCACAGTGGCGCCACCGTCCCGGATTCTCACCGGGTTCCGTGCGCCGTCGCAGATGAGCACATCACCCGGAAGAGTGCAGGTCAAGACGGGTGTCCGGGATGTCTCGATAGTCCCGTGCGGAGGTGGCCGCATTGTCCGGATCGGCGCATCCCTCAGCAAAGAGATGAAATCTCCGATCTGTTCCTTGACGGTGACAGTGGCGGCTGACACAGTTGGGAGCTGAAACGTGTTCCACTGGTGCTCCCTACTTGTGAGGTGTGTCGATGTTCGAATGGTCAGAGGAAGATCTGATGGTGCGCGACGCCTTGCGCGCGTTCATCGACAAGGAGATCCGTCCGCACATCGACGAGCTCGAGACGGGGGTGCTGCCGCCCTATGACATCACTCGAAAGTTGTTGTCCACCTTCGGTGTCGACGCGATGGCCAAGGATGCGCTGGAAAAGGAGCTGGCCGCCGAGGCCGCCGGGGAGAAGCCGTCCGGCGGTGGCGGCGGAGGTGCCATGGCCGGCTCGATGTTCATGATCGTCAACATCGAACTGGCCGGTGTCTGCCTCGGGCTCGTCGGTTCCATGGGCGTCAGCATGGGGCTGACGGCCTCGACCATCCGCGGCAAGGGCACCCTCGCACAGAAGAAGCGCTGGCTGCCCGAATTGGTGACGATGGAGAAGGTGGGTGCGTGGGCGATCACCGAACCCGACTCGGGCTCGGATGCCCTCGGCGGCATGAAGACCACGGTGCGTCGCGACGGGGACGAGTACGTGCTCAACGGGCAGAAGACCTTCATCACCAACGGTCCCTACGCCGACACGATCGTCGTCTTCGCCAAACTCGACGACGGCTCGGACACCCCGATGCGGGAGCGCAAGGTGCTCTCCTTCGTCCTCGACAAGGGTATGGAGGGGCTGACCCAGGGCAAACCGTTCAAGAAGATGGGCATGGTGAGCTCGCCGACCGGTGAGTTGTTCTTCGACAATGTGCGCCTCGGTCGTGACCGGCTGCTCGGCGAGACCGAGGACACCGGCTCGGATTCGCGTGGCGCAGAAGGGGCAAAGGCCGGTTTCACCGCCGAGCGCATCGGCATCGCGGCGTTGGCGATGGGCATCATCAACGAATGTCTACGCCTGAGCATCGATTACGCGAAGACCCGCACGCTGTGGGGTCAGGAGATCGGGAGATTCCAGCTCATCCAGCTCAAGCTCGCCGAGATGGAGGTGGCCCGGATCAACGTGCAGAACATGCTCTTCAGTGCGATCGAGCGCACCAAGGCGGGCAAGCCGCCGAGCCTGGCCGAGGCGTCGGCGATGAAGCTGTATTCGTCCAAGGCCGCCACCGATGTGGCGATGGAGGCCGTGCAGCTGTTCGGCGGCAACGGCTACATGGCCGAGTATCGCGTGGAACAGCTTGCGCGCGACGCCAAGTCGCTGATGATCTACGCGGGCAGCAACGAGATCCAGGTGACCCACGTGGCCAAGGGGTTGCTGGCCTAGACGCGCCGCCGATACCGGCCTCGACGCCGGGCGTCGTCGAGGCCGGTATCTGTTGGTCTCAACCCCGAACACCCGGTCGCGCAACCACTGCGGCAAGCACCAGATTCAGTGGTCGCGGTGGCCAATGGTCGCGGGGGCCGTGCCGCCGGCGGTGGCCCCATTCCGGTCAGGTCCCGGTCAACACCAGCACGATGAGGGCGATGTTGAGGACGACGATCATCACCGACGACAGGGCCGCGACGATGCGCAGTGGCCACCCGTCGGCGAACTCGCCCATCAGTGACCGGTCGGCGGTGAGTCGTCCGAGCGGGATGATCGCGAAGGGGATGCCGAAACTCAGGACCACCTGGCTCATCACCAGTGCCCAGGTGGGATCGACGCCGAGGGCGAGCACCGCCAGGGCGGGAACCAGGGTGGCCAGCCGCCGGATCACCAGCGGGATACGTCTGTGCAACAGGCCGGCCATGATGGCCGCACCCGCCGACGATCCGACCGAGGTGGCGGCCAGTCCGCTGGCCAGCAGCCCGATCGCGAAGATGGTCGCCATGTGCGGTCCCATCGAATCGGCCACCGCGTGGTAGGCGCCCTCGATGGTGTCGGTGCCCTCCTTGCCGCGCAGATTCTGGGCCGCGAGCAGCAGCAGGGAGATGTTCACCGCGCCGGCGATGATCAGGGCGGTCACCACATCCCATCGGGTGGCACGCACCAGCAGCCGCCGTCGGGCCGGGGTCTTGGCGACGCCGTGCCGGTCGATCACCAGTGACGAGTGCACGTAGATGGCGTGCGGCATCACCGTCGCGCCGAGCATCGAGGCGGCCAGCAGCACGGTTTCGGGACCCTGCAGGCGGGGAACGAGACCGCCGACGACGTCGGACACCGGCGGCGGGTTCACCACGAGACCAGCCAGGAAGCCGACCACGATGATGGCCAGCATCGACAGGATGACGGTCTCGAAGACCCGTTGCTGGCGCGGGTTCTGCAGCAACAACACCACCGTGGAGACGACGCCGACGATGATGCCGCCGACCAGGAGGGGCAGATCGAAGAGCAACTGCAGGGCGATCGCGCCGCCGAGGACCTCGGCGAGGTCGGTGGCGATGGCGACGATCTCCGCCTGGGCCCAGTAGGCGAGGCGCCGGCGTTTGCCGAGCCGTTCGCCAAGTAGTCCGGGGAGGCTCCTGCCGGTGACGATGCCGAGCTTGGCCGACTGGTACTGGATGAGCATGGCGATGACGTTGGCGATCACCAGCACCCAGACCAGCAGGAATCCGTAGCGGGCGCCCGCGGTGATGTTGGCGGCGACGTTACCGGGGTCGACGTAGGCGACGGCGGCGACGAAGGCCGGGCCGAACAGTGCGATTTGACGGAACGACCGGAATCGACGCAGCCGGATTCGTCGTCGGGTCGCCGCGGTATCCGGTGCCTCGGAGGTGCGCGTGTCCACCTGATTCACCCGCTCAATCTGTCACAGCCGTGGCCGATCATCAAGTGAGGCGAAACCAAAAGTTCGGTACGCCGAAAAATCGTGGCGGATGGGTGAGCCGGTTTCGTCACTGCAGAAGTCGCCAGACCCGATCCCGCGACATCGGTGTCTCGTGTGGTCGCACTCCGATGGCCCGGCGGATCGCATTGGCCAGAGCCGGCGCCACCGGGTTGTACGGCGATTCGCTCATCGACTTGGCGCCGAAGGGGCCGAGGTCGTCGGAGGTGTCGGCGAAGAACACCTCGGTATCGGGGATGTCGACCATCTGCGGTACGCGGTAGGTGCGGAACACCGGCGTCAACACCGCGCCCTTGCCGTCGAGCATGATCTCCTCGTACAGGCTCGAGCCGATCGCCTGCGCGACGCCACCCTCCACCTGTCCGAGGCACTGCTCGGGGTTCATCACGGTGCCCGCGTCGGCGGCGTGGACGGACTGCAGGATGACCACCGAGCCGGAGTCGGTGTCGACGGCCACACGGAATGCCTGCACGTTGAAGGCGATGGATCGCAGTTCGCCGTGTTCGGCGCCGGTTGCCACGGCACGAGGCCCGCCGGGAAGTTCGATGCGATGATCGGCGTCGACGGCGCCGATGAGCTCGGCGAAGGTGATCATCCGCTCCCCGACGAGCGTGCCGTCGGCGGTCAGGCGGACCTCGTCGGGGGTGGCCGAGGACAACGCGGCTGCGGTGCGCAGCAACACCTCTCGCAGTTCCAGCGCGGCGCCGTACACTGCCTTGCCCGCGACGGTGGTACCCGCGGAGGCGAAGGCCCCGGTGTCGTAGCCGGCGGCGTCGGTGTCGCCGTTGCGGAGGACGACGCGATCCACCGACGTCGACATCGTTGTCGCGGTGATCTGGGCGTGCACAGTGGTGGTGCCGTTGCCGAACTCGGCCGTGCCGACCCCGACGTGATACGTCCCGCCGGCGTCGACGGCGACGCTGACATCGGAGTGATGTCCGCGTGGGGCCATGGTCGCGATCGCCGCGAGGGCCATACCCTCGCCGATCCGCCACGACTCTCCGGCCGGTGCGGTGACGCCGTTGCCCTTCGTCAATGCCGCCTGCGCCAGGTCGAGGCACTGGTCGAGTCCGTAGCTGCCGTAGACCAGGTCCTCCTCGGGTTCCGGGTGTGCGATCAACAGCGGATCACCTTGTGCCACAGCGTTGATCCGGCGCAGCTCGAACGGGTCGACACCGAGCCGCAGCGCGAGTTCGTCCATCGCACTCTCGATCGCGAAGATGACCTGGCCGAGGCCGTATCCGCGGAAGGCCCCCGACGGAGGGTTGTTGGTATAGACGACCTCCGCATCCACCCGTTTGACCGGGCAGTTGTACACCGAGACCGATTCGGCGCAGGCGTGGAACATCACCCCGATGGCGTGGTTGCCGTAGGCGCCGGTGTCGGAGAGCACGTCGACCTTCATCGCCCTCAGCCGCCCGGCGTCATCGGCGCCGAGATCCACCGACACCTCGAAGGGATGACGGTAGGTGGTACGGGTCATCTCGTCGGTGCGGGTCATCTCGTAGCCGACCGGACGGCCGGTCCGCAGTACCGCGATCGCAACGAGATCCTCGGTGAGCAACTCCTGTTTGCCGCCGAATCCGCCGCCGACGCGGGCGGCGGCGACGCGGATCCGTTCCGGCGGCAGGTCGAGGAGCAAGGCGAGTTCGTCACGCACCAGGAACGGGACCTGGGTGCTGGTCCGCAGGACGAGCCGGCCGTCGTCGTCGAGCCAACCGATGCTGCCGTGCGTTTCGAGTTGGGCGTGGCTGACCCGCGACGTCCGCCAGGTCCCGCCGACGGTGACCGGCGAATTGTGCAGTGCCACATCCACATCACCGCCGAAACCGTCATGGAATGCGGCGATCACGTTGCGGTCGGCGTGCGCCACGCGATCCGCCGGGGTGCGGTCCGGGTGGATGAGCGGGGCACCCGGCCGGCGGGCGTCGGACGGATCGAACACCGCGGGCAGTGGTTCGTAGGTCACGGTGATCCGGCGGCAGGCCTCCTCGGCGGCCGTCGCGGTGTCGGCGACGACGGCGGCGACCCGCTGGCCGACGAAGCGCACCACCGGATCGAAGACCAGGGTGTCGTCCGGATCGTCCTCGCGAAGGTCGTGCCGGGCGGTGGAAAACCGTCGGGTGGAGACGTTCTCGTGGGTCAGGATCAGGGTCACGCCCTCGACCGTGGCCGCCTCGGTGGTGTCGATCGAGGTGATCCGGGCATGCGGGTGCGGTGAGGTGAGCACCCGCAGGAACTGCATCCCCGGCACCTCGACGTCAAAGGTATACGGTTCGGTGCCGGTGACGACGCGTTCGGCGGCAAGGGGATTCACCGAGCAGCCCACACCGGTGCCGTCCGGGCGGGCGGCCACCGAGCTGGGGGTGTGCTCCCCGGTCACACCCTCGCGGATCGCCGAACGGATCGCCCGATATCCGGTGCAGCGGCACAGGTTTCCCTTCATCTTCCGTGGGAGGTCGTCGAGATCATCGGCTTTCAGCGTCGAGGCGGTGACGATCATTCCGGCGGTGCAGAATCCGCACTGGAAGCCGAAGTTGTCGACGAACGCCTCCTGCATCGGATGCAGGTCGCCGGGGGTGCCGAGGCCGGACACTGTCGTCACCGACGCGCCGTCGATCCGCTGGGCCGGATAGATACACGAATGCACCGGCGTCCCGTCGACCAGCACCGAGCAGGCCCCGCAGTCACCGGCGTCGCATCCCTTCTTCACCTCGAAGTGGGTCGCGTCGCGCAGGAACGTCCGAAGGCATTGGCCGGGCCGTGGTGTGGCGTCGGCAGATTCACCGTTGATCTCGAAGTGCATGGGATCTCACCGTCCGCCGGTCGTGGGTTGCGTGTGGTCGCTCAGTTCGACCCGGATCTGCTCGGCGAGCGTCCCGCTCACCCCGCGGCGCCAATCCGCCGAGCCGAGGGGATCGGTGTAATAGCCGTCGGCGGACTCGATGTCGGCGCGCAGAGTGGCCGCATCGGGAAATGCGGGATAGCGCAGCACCGTCGGCCACCCCGTCGCGGCGGTGATACCGAACACCGCGGAACCGTCGGCGTCGAGGCGTCCGGTGACAACGGCCGCGGAGCGACCCAGCTCGGCCAGGGCGATCTTGCGGAATCCGGTGAACCCGCGTAGCGCGTGGCCGGGAATGTCGATGGCACGCAATACTTCTCCCGGTTCGAGAGTGTTGGTGCCGTTGCCGGTGACGAGGGTGGCGACCGGCACGGTGCGCTCGGTGCCGTCTGGTCGCCAGATCAGTGACACACCGTCGAGTGCGACGCCGAGCGAGACCATCGACGCGGCGGCGAACGACCGGCAGATGTTGCCGCCGACGGTGGCAACGTTCCAGATCTTGAATGACGCGAGCAAGGCGTTCGCACACTGGGAGAAGAGCGGATGTGCATGCCACCCGGGCCGTGGCTCCAGGTGGGCGAGCGTGGCGATGGGGCAGGTCGCCGCGATCCGCAGACCGCCGTCGGGAAGGTCTTCGACGTCGGGCCAGCCGATGCGGCTGATGTCGACGACACCGGAGGCGTCGATCTGCGGTTCGGAGAAGAACCAGGTGCCCCCGGCGATGATGCGTTCGCCCGGGGCGAGGACGAGATCGCCGCGGTTGCGTGCGTAGCGGTAAGTGCTGATGGTGTTGAGATCCATGCGTGTGCGACCTATCCGGCCTTGTCCAGGAGTCGACGATGTTCGGTGGCGCAGTCCTTGGCGATGGTGGCCGTGTCGGCGGTGGTGAGTTCGCCGTCGGTGACGATGCGTCGGCCCTGGATCCAGGTGCCCACGATCGGCGGGATCGCACCGAGGACCAGGGCGGCGACCGGGTCGTCGATGTCGGCGTGGCCGAGTCCGGACAGATCCCAGAGCACCAGATCGGCGAGCTTGCCGACCTCGATCGACCCGATCTCGCTGTCACGCCCCAGGACTCGTGCGCCGCCGATGGTGGCCAGGTCGATGGCGGTGCGGGTGGTCAGCGCCGTGGGACCGCCTTTGGCGCGGGCCATCAGGACCGCCTGGTGGGCTTCTTCGAGGAGGCGCGCCGATTCGTTGGAGGCGGCGCCGTCGACGCCGAGGCCCACGGGCACGCCGGCGTCGACGAGGTCGCGAGTGCGGCAGATCCGGTTGCCCAGACGCGCGTTCGAGGTGGGGCAGTGCGCCACCCCGGTCGACGTGGCGGCGAGGCGACCGATCTCCGCATCGTCGAATTCGATGCCGTGGGCGAACCACACGTCGTCGCCCACCCAGCCGACGGATTCCATGTACTGCAGGGGTGTCGAGCCGAAGTGCTCGTCGCAGTAGGTGTTCTCGTCGAGGGATTCGGCGAGGTGGGTGTGCATCCGAACGCCGAGTTCGCGTGCCAGGGAGGCCGATTCGCGCAGCAGATCGGTGGTCACCGAGAAGGGGGAGCACGGGGCGAGCGCGATCCGCAGCATCGAGTCGGGGGACGGGTCGTGCCAGCGGCTCACGGCATCGGTGCTGGCGGTGAGGATTTCGTCGATGGTCTGCACCACGGTGTCCGGAGGCAGGCCGCCGTCCTTCTCCGACAGGTCCATCGAGCCGCGCGTCGGATGGAAGCGGATGCCGAGGGTCTGGGCGGCGGCGATCTCCGCGCCGAGCAGATCGCCACCCTCGCGTGGGAAGACGTAGTGATGGTCGGTGGTGGTGGTGCATCCCGACAAGGCGAGTTGGGCCAGCCCGCCGAGTGCCGCGACGTTCACGGCCTTCTCGTCGATTCCCGCCCAGATGGGATAGAGCGTGGTGAGCCACTGGAACAACGTGTGATCGGCGGCCAGCCCCCGCGTGATCCACTGATAGAGGTGATGGTGGGTGTTGACCAGACCCGGTGTGAGCACGCAGCCGCGGCCGTCGATGCGGACGACATCGTCGTCGACGTCGGTGATCGGCGCGGTGGACACGGCCTCGATGGTCGCACCGTCGATCAGGACCGACGCGTGGGACAACTCGCGCCGCTCGGTGTCGACGGTGATCACATGCGCGTTCTCGATGAGGGTCTGCGGGGACACGGGCTCACGCTACGACCATCGCGTTACGGTCAGATTGCGCCACGCGTGAGCGTGCCCGCTGAGCTCGCCGAGGCGTGGGCTACACGGTCTCCTCGTCGAGGCGGCGTCCCTGCGGGATGGCCAGGGCCAGTCCCGCGGCGACCGCGCAGGCGCACAGCGAGATGATCGACGCCGTCAGGTAGCCGGAGGTGTCGGGGACCGACGTGACCGTCCCGTCGGGCCCGTCGACGGTGACGATCGACCAGGTGAGGATCATCCCGACCACGGCCGCCGACGTGGAGGTGCCGACGACACGCATCAGTGCGTTGACGCCGTTGGCCTCGCCGGTCTGGGTGATCGGCACCGCCCGCATGATCAGGGCGGGCATCGCGGCGTAGGCGATCCCGAGGCCGGCGCCGATGAGGCAGGCGATCATCAGCATCAGCCACCAGGTGATGTCCCGGCCGGAGGCCAGGACGACGATGAACACGACATAGCCCACCCCGATGACCGTCGCGCCCAGCGACAGCGAGATCCGCGGGCCGACGTGTGCGGTCAGCCAGGCGCTGACATGGGAGAAGATGAACATGAGGATGCCGCTGGGCGCGAGGATCAACGACGCGGTGACCATCTGGTAGCCGAGTCCGACGGGTCCGGCGGTCGGTGCCATGAGCACCTGGATGGGCATCAGCTGCATCGAATAGAACGCGAAGCCGGTGGCCACCGACGCGATGTTGGTGAGCATCACCGGGCGTTCGACGGCGATCCGCGTGTCGATGAGGGCATTGGGCAGGCGTCGCTCCCACAGCCACCACATCGAGCCGATCACCACGAATGCCACGAAGGCGCCGATCGTCAGCGGTGAACCCCAACCCCACGACGCGCCCTTGGACAGCGGTAGCAGCAGACACGTCAGCAGCACGGCGAGGCCCAGCGCTCCCAGGATGTCGAACCGTCCGCCGCTGTGGCCACGGTCGGCGGGGATGGTCGCGATCATGCCGAGGGCGCTGAGTCCGGCGGCAACGGCACACATCCAGAACAGGGCATGCCATCCCACATGCTGGGCGAGCAACGCGGCGACCGGGAGACCGAGGGCACCGCCGATTCCGAGCGAGGCGCTCATCGTGCCCACCGATGAGCCGAGCCGCAGGGGCGGGACGATGTCGCGCATGACGCTGATGCCGAGCGCGATCGTGCCGAAGCCGAGGCCCTGCAACCCACGTCCGATGAGGAAGGGCAGCAGCGACGGCGACAGTGCGCACACGACCGAACCCGCGGCCACACAGGCCATCGACGCCAGCAGCATGCGCCGTTTGCCGTACATGTCACCGAGGCGACCGCCGATGGGCGTGATGACCGCGCCGGCGAGCAATGTGATTGTGAGGGCCCATGTCGTGTCGCCGGGTTCGGCGTGCAGGAGAGTGGGCAGCGCCGGGATCAGCGGCACGATGATCGTCTGCATCAGTGCGACGACGATGCCGGCGGTGCAGAGAACGGTGACGGCCGCGCGCGGATGAATCTGCGGGACGTGGTTGTCGTGACGGCCACCGGTGGGATTTCCCGCACCGGGAGAACTCCCCGCACCGCTCGTACTCACAGTGCGATCTGTCGCTGACACCGGCATCAACCTCCGTGGGACACGCTATCTCACCTCGTCGAACGAACGATCGGTCAGGGCGAAAGTGGGGAGGAATGCCGAAGTGTCGGGGGATGAATCGGTCGGTGGGGGAGGAATTCTCGGGCGCCCACTCATCCCCTATCCCAGGCGAGGGCGCCTCACGCCGGACGATACGGAATCGAGTCGCTGCGAGTCGGATCGATGTGGATGCCCCGGCCGAGCTGGGGGAACGCGCGTTGGGTGCATGCCGGACGCTCGCACACCTTGCATCCGGCTCCGATCGGTACGACGGTGCGCTCGTCGGCGAGGTCGACCCCGGTCGAATAGACGAGCCGGTCGGCGTGGGCGAGATCGCATCCGAGGCCCACGGCGAAACTGGTGTGCGGTGCCAGGTGGCCGCGCTGTTCGGTGGTGGTGCGGGCCAGCCAGAAATAGGACCGGCCATCGGGCATCTGGGACACCTGGGTGACGATCCGCCCGGGCGTGGCGAACGCATCGTGCACTCCCCACAGCGGGCAGCTACCGCCCACGCGTGAGAAGTGGAAGGCGGTGGCCGACTGTCGCTTCGAGATGTTTCCCGCCTTGTCGGTGCGCACGAAGATGAACGGCACACCTCGACTTCCGGGACGCTGCAAGGTCGACAACCGATGGCACACGGTCTCGAATCCGACCTCGAACGTCAGGCTCAGCAACTCGATGTCGTAGCGCGTCTTCTCCGCCGCGGCACGGAACCGCTCATACGGAAGCAGCAGAGCGCCCGCGAAGTAATTCGCCAATCCGATGCGTGCGACGGGAAGTGTTGCAGCGCTGAGATTCTGGGCCTGCGCAACCAGCGCATCGATGGTGGCTTCCTGTTCCAGCAGTACCAGCTGGGTGGCGAGCTGAAACGCGCGCTGTCCCGCGCTCAGACGACCGGCCAGGCCGATCACGCCGTTGGCCGGATCGAACGTCCGTTTTGGAACTGCCACGGCCGCAACGGGATCGGGTTCGTGGGTGATGGTCACGCGGATGTCGTGGCGACGATGCAGGAGGTCGGCCAATTGCAGATCGAGCCCGCCGATGGAGAGTTTCTCGTCGGCAAAGAGTTGCTCCGCCGCCCGGTCGAGGACGTCGATGTGATTCTTGCGGTCGTAGAAGAAGTCGCGCACCTCCTCGAAGGGGGTCGATCCCGCCGCCGCGGTCGGATCGGCGAGTTGCGCCCGGTAGGTTTCCAATTCGGCGGTCGCCGACGTGAGTTGTCGGTGCAGGGCGACGAGAGTCCGTCCCATGGCGGGCATGCGTCCGACGAGTTCGGCGATCTCGGCGCGGCTGCACTCCCCGGACTCCGCATGGGCGGTCATGACGTCGGCGAGGTCGCCGATGAGTCGCGCATCGTTGTCACCGGCGAAGTAGTCGGCGTCGAGATCGAACTCCCGGGTCAGCGCGAGCAGGACCGGGACGGTGATCGGGCGCTGATCGTTCTCGAGCTGGTTGAGATAGCTCGTCGACTTCTCGATCCGACGTGCGAGCGCGGCCTGCGACAGACCCTGCTCATCGCGCAGCCGTCGGAGTCTCGGGCCCACGAACATCCGGCCCGCCGAACTCGACGACGTCTTCACCATGGAGCCCAGCTTAGACCGCACGGCGTCCACAAAGTTTGCAAGATTGCCCGAAAACTTCCACAGAAATACGCATCTGCCAGGTCTTTTCACTGGTCGATGATGCTGCGTACGGTGCGAATATGATCATTCACGACGTACGGACACACCGCAGTTCCGATGACTTCCCGCAGTCCGAGCACCTCGCCACCAAGATCGCGAAGGTGGCCATCGACCCCGTCGAGGTGCCCGCCGACACCGCGGAGATGATCATCAACCGCGTCATCGACAACGCCGCGGTCAGCGCGGCGTCGGTGATCCGTCGTCCGGTCACCTCGGCCCGGGCTCAGGCGCTGGCACACCCGCCGGCAGCAGGTAAGCCCGGCGCCGCGGTCTTCGGTGTCGAGGGCCGCTACTCGCCCGAGTGGGCCGCGTGGGCCAACGGGGTCGCCGTGCGCGAGCTCGATTTTCACGACACCTTCCTGGCCGCCGAGTACTCCCACCCCGGTGACAACATCCCCGCACTCGTCGCCGTGGCGCAGCAGGTCGGCGCCTCGGGTGCCGACCTGATCCGCGGTCTCGCCACCGCCTACGAGATCCAGATCGACCTGGTGCGCGGAATGTGCTTGCACGAGCACAAGATCGACCACGTCGCCCACCTGGGGCCGTCGGTTGCCGCCGGGCTCGGCACGATGCTCAAGCTCGACGAGGAGACCATCTACCAGGCCATCGGGCAGGCCCTGCACCTGACCACGGCCACCCGCCAGTCGCGTAAGGGTCTGATCTCGAGCTGGAAGGCCTACGCCCCGGCCCACGCCGGCAAGATCGCCATCGAGGCCGTCGACCGTGCCATGCGCGGCGAGGGTGCGCCCGCCCCGATCTGGGAGGGTGAGGACGGCGTCATCGCCTGGATGCTGGGTGGGCCGGAGAAGACCTACCAGATCCCGCTCCCCGCACCGGGTGAGGCCAAGCGCGCCATCCTCGACAGCTACACCAAGGAACATTCCGCGGAGTACCAGAGCCAGGCGCCGATCGACCTCGCCCGCCGCATGCGGGCCCGCATCGGCAATCTCGACGACATCGAATCGATCGTGCTGCACACCAGCCACCACACCCACGTCGTCATCGGCACCGGTTCCAGCGATCCGCAGAAGTTCGATCCCAACGCCAGTCGCGAGACCCTCGATCACTCCGTGCCCTACATCTTCGCGGTCGCACTCCAGGACGGCGTCTGGCATCACGAGGCCTCCTACGCACCCGAACGCGCGAACCGGCCCGACACGATCGCGCTGTGGAACAAGATCTCCACCGTCGAAGATCCGGAGTGGACCCGTCGGTACCACTCAAGCGATCCGGCCGAGAAGGCATTCGGTGCCAAGGCCGTGATCACCCTGACGGGCGGTGAGGTGATCACCGATGAACTCGCGGTCGCCGACGCCCATCCGCTCGGCGCTCGGCCGTTCGCGCGACCTCAGTACGAGGCGAAGTTCGCGGCGATGGCCGAGGGGGTAGTCGATGCGGACGAGCAGCAGCGATTCCTGGTGGCTGCTGCCGGGCTCGGCGATCTCGGGCCGGGCGAGCTCGGCGCGCTCAATGTGTCCGTGGCGCCGTTGGTGTTGGACAAGGCGCCGACGATCGGGACGGGAATCTTCTGATGGGCTCAGCATCAGGAGTCTCCGGACTCTTTTCGTCGGCCGTCTCCGACACCGACAAGCGCCGCGCACTGCGCGCCGGGCTCGCCTCAGGTGACCTGCTGCGCTGGCCGGGAGCCTTCTCCCCGCTGGTGGCAAAGCTGATCGCGGACGTCGGATTCGAGGGTGTGTACGTCTCGGGTGCGGTGCTGTCGGCGGACCTCGGACTGCCCGACATCGGACTGACCACGTTGAGTGAGGTCACCGCCCGCGGTTCGGCGATCGCGCACGCCACCGACTTGCCGACCCTCATCGACGCCGACACCGGATTCGGGGAGCCGATGAGCGCGGCACGCACGATCGCCTCCCTCGAGGACGCCGGTCTGGCCGGATGTCACCTCGAGGATCAGGTCAATCCGAAGCGGTGCGGGCACCTCGACGGCAAGGACGTGGTCCCGACGGCCGAGATGCTCAAGCGTCTGCGCGCCGCGGTGTCGGCTCGTCGTGATGAGAACTTCGTCATCTGCGCGCGCACCGACGCGGCCGGCATCGAGGGCATCGAGTCGGCCATCGAACGGGCCAAGGCCTACGCCGACGCCGGCGCCGACCTCATCTTCACCGAAGCCCTGCGCGACATCGGTGAGTTCGAGAAGTTCCGCGCAGCCGTCGACGTCCCGCTGCTGGCGAACATGACCGAGTTCGGCAAGTCCGAGCTCGTGACCGCCGACCAGCTGCGCGACGTCGGCTACAACGCCGTCATCTACCCGGTGACGACGCTGCGCATCGCGATGGGTGCCGTCGAACGCGGACTGCGGGAAATCCATTCCACCGGAACGCAATCGGGGCTTCTCGACGGGATGCAGCACCGCAGCCGACTCTACGAACTGTTGCGGTACGCCGATTACAACGATTTCGATTCCGACCTGTTCAACTTCACCATCGGCGCCGGGAGCGGAGCGAGCGGGCCGCTTCCCACCGCGGGTGGCACCGGGTCGACCACCAATCCGAAAGGTGTACAGCAATGACCACCGCGACACCCGAGAAGAAGACGGCAGAATCGCAGGCCCCGAAGATCTACAAGGGCCTGGCCGGCGTCGTCGTCGACACCACCGCGATCTCCAAGGTGGTACCGGAGACCAACTCCCTGACCTACCGTGGCTACGCCGTGCAGGACCTCGCGGCCCACTGCTCGTTCGAGCAGGTGGCCTACCTGCTGTGGCACGGGGAGCTGCCGAACGATCGTGAACTGGCGGCGTTCACCCTCCTCGAGCGGGCCAGTCGTCGTCTGGACCGTTCGACGCAGGCGGTCCTGGCGCGGATTCCGGAGAACTGCCACCCGATGGACGTGGTGCGCACCGCGATCAGCTTCCTCGGCACCGAGGACCCGGACGAGGACAATCCGAGTGCGTCGTCGAACTACGACAAGGCACTGCGGATGTTCGCCGTCCTGCCGACGATCGTCGCCGCCGACATGCGTCGGCGACGCGGGCTGGAACCGATCGCCCCGCATCACGGGCTCGGATATTCGGAGAACTTCCTGAATATGTGTTTCGGCGAGGTGCCCGACCCGGTGATCGTCCGGGCATTCGAGAAGTCGATGGTCCTCTACGCCGAACACAGCTTCAATGCATCGACGTTCGCCGCACGCGTCGTGACCTCGACGCAGTCCGACATCTACAGCGCGGTCACCGCGGCGATCGGAGCGTTGAAGGGATCGTTGCACGGTGGGGCGAACGAGGCGGTCATGTACGACATGATCGAGATCGATCGGCCCGAGCGAGCGCGGGAATGGATGGAGGCCAAGCTGTCTCGAAAAGAGAAAGTCATGGGCTTCGGGCATCGCGTGTACAAGAATGGTGACTCGCGGGTGCCGACCATGAAGGAGGCACTCGTCGACATCTCCAACCACAAGAACGACACCCGATGGTTGGAGATCTACGGCGAACTGGAGGCGGTGATGACCGAGCGGACCCGCATCAAGCCGAACCTCGACTTCCCGACCGGGCCCGCATACCACCTGATGGGATTCGACATCGGTTCGTTCACACCGATTTTCGTGATGAGCCGGATCACCGGATGGACGGCGCACATCATCGAACAGACGGCGGCCAATGCGCTCATCCGGCCGTTGAGTTCGTATGACGGGCCGGCGCAGCGGGTCCTGACCGCCTGATGTCCGGTCATTCGACAATTCGGGGATTCCGCGTCGGAATAAGCGGTGTTCCCACCAGTCATCCCACGTCCTGAGACAGCCGGTCCGATGTCCGATGCTCCCGGGTTACGCTCACCTGGGAGCATCTGACATTTCGGGGCCTGCAGAAACGGAAAGGCAACATGTTCGACAAGGTGTTGGTGGCCAACCGCGGCGAGATCGCGATCCGTGCGTTTCGCGCCGCCTACGAACTCGGCGCCCGCACGGTCGCGATCTTTCCGTATGAGGATCGCAACTCGCTGCATCGATTGAAGGCCGACGAGTCCTATCAGATCGGGGTGCCCGGGCATCCGGTGCGCGCGTATCTGTCCGTGGAGGAGGTCGTCGCGGCGGCCCAACGATGCGGTGCCGACGCGGTCTATCCGGGCTACGGGTTCCTCTCGGAGAATCCCGGTTTGGCGCGTGCGTGCGCTGCGGCGGGGATCACCTTCGTGGGCCCGAGCGCCGACGTGCTCGATCTGACCGGCAACAAGGCGCAGGCCGTCGCCGCCGCCAAGGCTGCCGGACTGCCGGTGCTGGCGTCGTCGGAGCCGTCCGCGGATGTCGACGAGTTGGTCGCGGCATCGCAGGAGATGCAGTTCCCGGTGTTCGTCAAGGCCGTCGCCGGTGGCGGTGGCCGCGGGATGAGGCGCGTCGACGACCCGGCACAGCTGCGGGAATCGATCGAGGCCGCCTCCCGTGAGGCCGACGCCGCCTTCGGCGATGCGACGGTGTTTCTCGAGCAGGCGGTGATCAATCCGCGCCACATCGAGGTGCAGATCCTCGCCGATACCCACGGCAACGTCATCCACCTCTATGAGCGCGACTGCAGCCTGCAACGACGCCACCAGAAGGTGGTGGAGTTGGCGCCGGCACCGAATCTCGATCCGGCACTTCGGGATCGGATCTGCGCCGACGCGGTCGCCTTCGCCCGCCAGATCGGCTACTCCTGTGCCGGCACGGTCGAGTTCCTGGTCGATGAACAGGGCAGGCATGTCTTCATCGAGATGAACCCGCGAATTCAGGTGGAGCACACGGTGACCGAGGAGATCACCGATGTGGATCTCGTGGGTGCGCAGCTGCGGGTGGCCTCGGGGGAGTCGCTGGTCGACCTCGGCCTGACCCAGGAGGCGATCGCCGTCCACGGCGCGGCCATGCAGTGCCGCATCACCACCGAGGACCCGGCGGCCGGATTCCGCCCCGACGTGGGCCGGATCACCGCGTATCGCACCCCCGGTGGCGCGGGCATCCGCCTGGACGGAGGCGCCAACCTCGGCGGTGAGGTGAGTGGTCATTTCGACTCGATGCTGGTCAAACTGACTTGTCGCGGACGGGATTTCGCGACCGCGGCGCGTCGAGCCCGGCGCGCGTTGGCGGAGTTCCGGATTCGTGGCGTCGCGACCAACATTCCGTTCCTGCAGGCGGTTCTGGACGACCCGGACTTCCGGGCGGGCCGGGTGACCACCTCGTTCATCGACGAGCGGCCGTGGCTGCTGACCACCGGCGGATCCGCCGACCGCGGCACCCGCATCCTGGAGTATCTGGCGGATGTGACGGTCAACAAGCCGCACGGTGAACGACCCTCGACGGTGTATCCGCGCGACAAGCTGCCCACCGTCGACAAGGCCGTGCTGGCCCATCCGCAGGCGGGATCCAAGCAGCGGCTGGTTGAACTCGGCCCGGAGGGCTTCGCGCGGGCATTGCGTGAGCAGCCGGGAGTTGCGGTGACCGACACCACCTTCCGCGACGCGCATCAGTCGTTGTTGGCGACCCGGCTGCGTACCTCGGGACTGTTGGCGGTCGCCCCGTATGTGGCGGCGTTGACGCCGCAGTTGCTGTCGGTGGAGTGCTGGGGTGGAGCGACCTACGACGTGGCGTTGCGGTTCCTCAAGGAGGATCCGTGGGACCGCCTCGCCCAGCTGCGCGAGACGATGCCCAACATCTGTCTGCAGATGTTGCTGCGCGGCGCGAACACCGTCGGTTACACCCCGTATCCGACGAAGGTGACCACCGCCTTCGTGTCGGAGGCCACCGAGGTCGGTGTCGACATCTTCCGGATCTTCGACGCGCTCAACAACATCGAGCAGATGCGACCGGCAATCGAGGCGGTCCGCGAGACCGGTACGGCGGTCGCCGAGGTGGCGATGAGCTACACCGGCGACCTGGCGAATCCGGCTGAGGATCTCTACACCCTCGACTACTACCTGCGTCTGGCGGAGCAGATCGTCTCCGCCGGTGCCCATGTGCTGGCCATCAAGGACATGGCCGGTCTGTTGCGTGCACCGGCTGCGACGAAACTGATCACGGCCCTGCGTTCGGAATTCGATCTGCCGATCCACGTGCACACCCACGACACCCCGGGCGGTCAACTCGCGACCTACCTGGCGGCGGTGCAGGCCGGTGCGGATGCGGTCGACGGTGCGTCGGCGGCGTTGGCCGGTACGACGAGTCAGCCGCCGCTGTCGGCGATCGTGGCGGCGTTCGCGCACACCGAACGCGACACCGGCCTGGATCTGGCTGCCGTGTGCGACCTCGAACCGTACTGGGAAGCGATCCGAAAGGTGTACGCGCCGTTCGAATCCGGCATCCCCGGACCGACCGGCCGTGTGTACGCCCACGAGATCCCGGGCGGCCAACTGTCGAACCTGCGCCAGCAAGCCATCGCCCTCGGCCTGGGCAATCGGTTCGAGGCCGTCGAAGACGCGTACGCCTGTGCCGATGCGATGCTCGGTCGGCTGGTCAAGGTCACGCCGTCGTCGAAGGTCGTCGGTGACCTCGCGTTGTCGATGGTGGGCCAGGGCATCGATCCGCAGGACTTCGCCGACGATCCCGCGGGCCACGACATCCCGGATTCGGTGATCGGGTTCCTGCGTGGCGAGCTCGGCGATCCGCCCGGCGGCTGGCCGGAACCGTTGCGCAGCAGGGCGCTCGAAGGCCGGCCTCCGGCACCCGAGGTGGTCGAGCTGTCGACGGAGGATTCGGCCGCACTCGACGAGCCGGGACGTGGCCGCCAGGTCACGTTGAATCGCTTGCTGTTCCCCGGTCCGACCCGCGAGTTCACCGAGCACACCGAGGCCTACGGCGACACCTCGCGCCTGTCGGCGAATCAGTTCTTCTACGGTCTGCGCTACGGCGAAGAACATCGCGTCGAACTCGAACCGGGTGTGGAACTGCTGATCGGTCTCGAGGCGATCAGTGATCCCGACGAGCGGGGTATGCGCACCGTGATGTGCGTCCTCAACGGGCAATTGCGCCCTGTCGCAGTTCGGGACCGCGCGGTGGATTCCGCCGTCGAGGCCGCCGAGAAGGCCGATCGGTCCAATCCCGGATCGGTGGGCGCACCGTTTGCCGGAGTGGTGTCGGTGTCGGTCTCGGTGGGCGACGAGGTGAAACCCGGTGCGGCGATCGGCACCATCGAGGCGATGAAGATGGAGGCCACCATCACCGCGCCCGTCGGCGGCAAGGTCACCCGCGTCGCCATCGGACCGGTCACCAGCGTCGCACCCGGAGATCTGCTGATCGAGATCGGGTAGAACGTCCTTGTGCCGTATCCAGGTGTCAACAGTTGGCACCTGGATACGGCACTGTCGGAATCGGCAGAGGTGTTACTTCGCCGCCAGACGCTCTGCCCGTCGTCGGGCCTGTTCGGGCGGATCGGGTACCGGGACGGCGGCGATGAGACGCGCGGTGTAGTCCTCGCTGGGATGTGTGAGAACGTCTGCGGGCGTACCGGTTTCGACGAGTCGGCCGGACCGCAGAACCGCGATCCGATCGGCGAGCTCCTCGACCACGGCGAGGTCGTGGCTGATGAACAGGCAGGCGAAGCCGTGCTCGGTCTGCAACTCCCGCATCAGTTCGAGGACCCGTGCCTGGACCGACACGTCGAGAGCCGAGGTGGGTTCGTCGGCGATGAGCAGAGCGGGTTCGAGGGCGAGTGCGCGGGCGATCCCGACCCGCTGGCGCTGGCCCCCGGAGAGCTGATGCGGATAGCGGTTACGCAGCGCACGTGGCAACTGCACCTGATCCAGCAGTTCGTCGACCTTGCTCGAGCGTTGTGTCCGCGACAGATCGGTGTGCAGCACCAGAGGTTCGGCGATGGACTCGCCGATCGGCCAGCGCGGGTTCAACGACGATCCGGGGTCCTGGAACACGACACCGATACGTTTGCGGTAGGGCGCGAGACGGCGCTGGGAGAGGGTCGTGATGTCGGTGCCGCCGAGGGACACCGTGCCCGAGGTGAGCCGGACCAGACCGATCGCCGCCTTGCCGAGAGTGGACTTGCCCGAACCGGATTCGCCGACGAGCCCGAGCACCTCGCCGGGTGCGACATCGAAACTGACATCGTCCACGGCGCGGAAGACGTTGCGGCGCGGACCGAACTCGATGCTGGCGTTGCGGAACGACAGCGTCGGGGCCGGGGTCTCCGGTGCGGGCGCAGCGGCCCCGGCGCCCTGTGCCGCCTCATCACCGACGTCGATCGCGCCGGCACCCAGATGCGGCACCGACGCCAGCAGCGAACGGGTGTACGGATGTTCCGGGTGGGCGAACAATTGTGTGGCCGAACCGGATTCGACGACCCGCCCGTCCTTCATCACCATCACCCGGTCGGCGAGATCGGCGACGACGCCCATGTCATGGGTGATCAGCAGGATCGCGGCGTCGACGCGGTGCCGCAGATCGCGGATGAGATCGAGGATCTCGGCCTGCACTGTCACATCGAGTGCGGTGGTCGGTTCGTCGGCGATGAGCAGCGCCGGATCACACGCCAGCGCCTGGGCGATCATCGCCCGCTGACGCTGACCACCGGAGAGCTGATGCGGGTAGTAACGCACCCGCTTGGCCGGCTCCGGCATGTCGACGAGCTCGAGGAGTTCGGTGGCCCGCGCCATCGCCTGCTTCTTGCCGACGTCGCGATGCGCCCGGATGGCCTCGGCGATCTGCCAGCCCACGGTGTACACCGGATTCAGGGCGGTCATCGGCTCCTGGAAGATGACCCCGACCTTCTCGCCCCGGACCGCGCGCATGGCCTTCTCGTCGGCCCCGGCGAGTTCGGTCCCGCCGAGCGTGATGCTTCCCGAGACCACGGCGTTGTCGTCGAGGAGACCCGGAATCGCCATCGCCGTCGTCGACTTCCCGGAACCCGATTCGCCGACCAGGGCGAGGGCCTCACCGGCGTCGAGGGTCAGATCGACGCCGTCGACGGCACGGACGAGTCGCTTGTCGACGCGGAAGTCCACCGCCAGATCACGAACCCGCAGCAGCGGAGTGCTCGTGGTGTTCTCAGTGCTCGTGGTGTTTTCAGTGCTCGTGGTGTTCTCAGTGCTCGTCGTGTTCTCATCGGTCATCGCCGATCACCGTCGCTTCGGGTCGAGGGCGTCGCGCAACGCATCACCCATCAGGATGAAGGCGAGCACGGTGATGGACAGGAACACCGCCGGGAAGAACAGCAGATACGGTGAGCTGCCGATCAGCGACTGCGCCTGGTTGATCTGCAGACCCCACGAGATGTCCGGCGCCTGCAGCCCGATTCCCAGATACGTCAGGGCGGCCTCGGCGGCGATGAACGTGCCGACCGAGATGGTCGCGTAGATGATCACCGGGGCAACGGCATTGGGCAGGACGTGCCGGATCAGCACCCGCAGCGGCGAGGCGCCGAGTGCCTGCGCGGCCTGAACGTACTCGCTGCCACGGATCGAAACGACCGATGAGCGCACCAGTCGCATCGCGGTCATCCAGCCGAACACGATGAGCGCCAACGACACCGTAGCGACCGAGCGTTGCGCGGACACGGTGAGCAGGATCAGCGCGCCCAGCATCAGCGGGATACCGAAGAAGATGTCGGTGACGCGGGCCAGGACGGTGTCGGCGATCCCGCCGAAATAACCTGCGAGGGAACCGATCACCACCCCGATGATCAGGACCCCGAGCATCGTGAGCAGGCCGATGGTCACCGACGAGCGAGCGCCGTACACCACGTTGGCGTAGTAGTCACAGCCCTGGATATCGGTGCCGAACCAGTGTGCGGCACTCGGGGATTGACGCGACAGCGACAGATCGCAGTCGTAGGGGTCGATACCCCAGGTGAAGAGCCGGGGGAACGCGGCCATCACCACCATGATGACCGTCAGTGCCGCACCGAGCAGGAACAACGGATTGGTGCGCAGGTACCGCCAGGCGTTGCCCCACAGGCTTTCCTGGCCGATGACGGGCGCGGCCTCGGCGGCGCCGGCCGCGTCGAGTTCGTGGCCCTCGACGGCTTCCTCGAGGCGGTCATTCGGGTCACTCATAGCGGATCCTCGGATCGATGACGGCGTAGAGCAGGTCCACGATCAGGTTGAAGAAGATGTAGAAGAACACCATCAAGGTGACGATGCCCACCACGACGGGACCTTCCTGGGCCCGCACCGAATCGAAGATGGCGCGTCCGAGACCGGGTAGGTTGAACACCGATTCGGTGACGATCGCGCCGCCGAGCAGCGCTCCGATGTCGGCGCCGATGAAGGTGACCACCGGGATCAGGCTGGTACGCAACGCATGCCGGATGACGATTCGGCGCCGACCGATGCCCTTGGCCTTGGCGGTACGGATGTAGTCGGCGGCGAACGCGTCGAGCATCGCACTGCGCGTCAGCCGCGCGACGTAGGCCATCGACAGTGCGGCGAGGACCAGGCCGGGCAGGATGTAGCTCCACCAGCCGTCGGTGACGCCGGCGATCGGGAACCATCCGAGCTTGAACCCGAAGATGTACTGCGCGACGAAACCGAGGACGAAGACGGGAATGGACACCAGGACGGTCGTGGACACCAGGATCAGGTAGTCGAGGAACGATCCGCGTCGCAGGGCGGCGAGGACGCCCGCGATGATGCCGAAGACGGTCTCGAAGATCGCCGCGACCAGCGTGAGCTTCAGGGTCACCGGGAGGCGCAGGGAGATGGTGTCGAGGACCGGACGGCCGGCGAAGTCACTGCCCAGGTCGCCGTGCAGCAGCGCCCAGACGTACTTTCCGTACTGCACCAGGAACGGGTCGTCGAGGTGGAACTGGTCGCGGATCTGGGCCTGGACCGCCGGGGAGAGCGGGCGGTCCCCGGCGAGTGCCCGGATCGGGTCACCGGGCAGCAGGTAGACCATCGCGAAGATCAGGAACGATGCCCCGATGAGCACCGGGATGGTCAGGAGCAGGCGGCGGATGACGTAGTGGGTCATGGGATCACACCGCCTGTCCGTTGACGATGACATCGGCGAGGACGATGTCGCCGAGGATGTCGTAGTGCACGTTCGACACCTTCTTGGTCCATACCGTCTGGTCGAGGCCGTAGAACAACGGCGCTTCCGGCAGCGACTCGAGCAGGATGTCCTCGGCACGTTGATATTGCGTGTTCGCCGCGTCGATCGTCGCCGACCGGTTGCCCGCCGCGAGCGCGGCGTCGAAGGCGGGATTGCTGTAGAAGGTGGTGTTCGATCCGACGGGGGCGAGCGCGGCGGTGGAGTACAGCGGTGCGAGGAAGTTGTAGATCGACGGGTAGTCCATGATCCAGCCGTCCCGGAAGGGCCCGGTCATTCCCTTCTCATCGCGCAACGGTAGGTACTCGCTGAACTGCAGATTGCCGCGCAGCCGGTAGGACAGCCCGATCTTGCGGAACATGTTGCCGATGGCCGTCATCCACACGTCGTGCCCGGCGCCGGCGTTGAACCAGAGGTCGACCGGCTGGGAGAAGTCGAAGTCCGCCTCGCGCAGCAGGCGCTTGGCCTCATCGGGATCGTAGGTGCATGACGCACCGCACGCGCCCTTGCGATACCCGACGACCACCGGTGAGGCGTACGAATCGGCCGGTATGCGTGTGTCGAAGAAGATCGCCCTGGTGATCGCCGCGCGATCGATGGCCATCGACAAGCCCTTGCGCACACGGGGATCGGCGTAGCGGGGATCGTAGGTCGGGAACGCCAGCGAGGTGATGTCGGGGCGTGCCTGCTCGAGGTACCGACCGTCGAAGATGTCCTTGGCGCTCGCGTAGGCATCGGGTGGCAGATCCTTCTCGATGTCCAGATTGCCGGCGAGAACGTCGGTGTAGGCGGTGGTGATCTCGGTGTAGACACGGAACACCACACCCTGCGACTTCGCCTTCGCGCCTGCGTAGTTCGCGTATCTCTTCACCGTCATCCCGCGGCCGGGCACCCAAGCGGTGTCGGCCATGAAGGGGCCGTTGCCGATGGGCTTGGCGCCGAATGCCTTCGGATCGCGGTAGAACGCATCGGGTAGGGGATCGAAGGCCGAATAGCCCAGGGTCAGCGGGAAGATCGCGAACGGTTCGGTCAGGGTGACATCGATGGTGGTGGGATCGGCGGCACGCAGTCCCCGCATCTCCTGTGCCGCGGGGGTTCCGCCCTCGTCGGGCGCCTGCAGATCGTCGTAGCCGTCGATGTTGGAGAAGAAGTACGACGCGCCTTGGGCATTGGTGCTCAGGGCGGTGTAATTCCATGCCCGGACATAGGTTTGGGCCGTCACCGGCGTTCCGTCGTGAAAGGTCCAGCCCGGTTTGAGCTTGATGGTCCAGTGCACGTTGTCCGGCGACGTCACCGACTCGGCGACGCCGTCGTAGGTGACCGCCTTTGTCCGGTCGTCGAAGGTGACCAGCGGTGTCCAGAGCGCCGTGATGACCTTGTTGCCTTCGGATTCGGTGGTGTTGCCGGGGACCAGGGGATTCTCCGGTTCGGTGAGATACATGCTGAACATCCCGGGTGGCGTCGACGGCGCGGGCGAACAGGCACTCACCATTCCGGCCAGCAGTGTGATCGCCACAACCGCGGTCATGAGTGTCACCGACCGCGATCGTCGCCGGGTTCTGCCCTGCGGCACAGCATCTCCTCCCCGACACGCGCACCGGGGTGGACGGATGCGCGCACATTCCTACCGTGAAATTCGCGAGAAGACCGTGGGTCTCGCGATGTGTACCTCGTGGGGTACTGCCTCATGGGGTACCGGCACCAACGTAGGCGTTCTCGGAGATGCCCGCAGGCCGAACCGACCGATCATCGGGCGGTGCCGAAGAAGAGCACTGCCGATCACCTGCGCGAACGCTGGGAAGATTCTGTGTGATGATCTGCCGGCCGAATCCATTTGGAAACAGTCATATCGGGCATCCGGGGGATCGCACCTGTGCCGGTTTCAGTTGCCCCCGAGCTCATCGTCGCACCGTGCTCGGGTGGCTCGGATCAGCGTGGCGTTCGGGTCGTCGACGGAGCCGATCCAGGCGCGCGCCTCGGCGTCGGTCTTGCCGGCGGCGAGGTGGCGGCGCAGTAGCCGTTCGTGGCGGACGTCGTCGGGGGCGTCGACGAACCATAGACGATCGAAATGGGTCCGCACCGAAGCCCATTCGCCGTCGAGGGCGAGATAGTTGCCCTCCACCACCACGATTCGTGCGGCCGCATCGATGATCAGTGACGCGGCAATGGGTTCGGCGGTGGTGTGGTCGAAATCCGGTGCGTAGACATCATGCTCGGCGTGGCGGATACGGTCGAGTATCGAGAGGAAGCCGTCGACGTCGAAGGTGTCGGGGGCGCCTCGCCGGCCGGCTCGGCCCAGGGCGCTCAGCACGGGTGTCGCGAGGTGGAAGCCGTCCATCGGCAGATAGCCCACCGCGTCGTCGCCGAGGGTGGTGGCGATCTCGGTGACGACGCGACGGGCGATGGTGGTCTTGCCGGCTCCCGGTGGCCCGGTGAAGCCGACCACGACACGTCGTGACCCGGCGGCCGCCGCGATGATCTCCGCAGTGAGGGGCATACGCCGGACTCTACGGATCTGCGACGACCGCCGGGGGATTGCGGGCGGGTCGACCGGGTGAGTCAGTTGCCGAAGAAGCTGACGTCGTCGTTGCCGATGAGGTCCGGGACGGTCCAGCCGTCCAGATCGTATTCGGACAGGCAGGCCTCGGCGAGCCCCTTCATCTGGTCGACGCCACCGCGGTTCTGGGCGGCGAAGAGCAGTTCGGCGTGCACGTTCTCGTGATTGCCGGAGTAGTTGCGCTCGTAGAGTTCGTGGCGGCCACCGAATTCGGAGCCGATCGAATCCCACAGGGCCTTCATGACTTTCACCCGATCGACGGCGGTGATGCCGTTGGAACCGCGGACGTACTTGTCGAGGTAGGGGCGCACGGTGGCGCTCTTGAAGTCCGCGGCGCTCGAGGGCAGGTAGATCAGGCCCGACGCCACGTCCTGCTCGATGATCTCCTTGATGCGGGGGTAGCCGCGCATCATGAACATGCGGTAGATCAGCCCGTATTCCAGGCGCGGGATGACGGTGTCACCGATCCACGGTTCCGGATTGTGGGCCATCGCGTCGGTGATGGTCCAAAACAGATTGCGCCAGCCGATGACCTCACCGACGCGGGTCTGCACGCCGCGGAATCCGCCGGAACCGGTGCAGTCGAGGGCCTTCATCAGCAGACCGGCGATGAAGTCGAGCTTCACCGCGAGGCGGGTGCAGCCCTGGAAGGTGAAGCGCGGCAGGAAGCCCGATTGTGGGAAGAACGCGTTGATGCGTTCGACGTCGCCGTACATGAAGACGTTCTCCCACGGGACGAGGACCTTGTCGAAGACGAAGATGGTGTCGTTCTCGTCCATCCGGCTCGACAACGGGTAGTCGAACGGGCTGCCCATCACCGCGGCCTGCTGGGTGTAGGAACTGCGGCAGATCAGCTTGATGCCGGGAGCGTCCATCGGCACCGTGCAGATGAGGGCGAACTCCTTCTTCTTGATCGGCAGGCCGTAGTGGGCGATGAAGTTGTAATTGGTGATCGCCGAACCGGTGGCCACCACCTTGGCACCGGAGACGACGAGGCCGGCGTCGGTCTCCTTCTCCACCTTCATGAACACGTCGCCGACCTCGTCGGGCGGCAGTTGGCGATCGACCGGTGGGTTGATGATGGCGTGATTCCAGTAGAGGACCTTCTCCTGCGATTCGCGGTACCAGCGTTCGGCGTTGGCCTCGAACGGTGCGTAGAGATCCTTGTTGGCGTGCAGGGTGCCCAGGAAGCTGGCCTTGTAGTCGGGGGAGCGGCCCATCCAGCCGTAGGTCATCCGGGCCCACTCCGCGATGGCGTCGCGTTCCTTGATGAGATCCTCGCTGCTCGTCGGCGCCTTGAAGAAGGGCATGGTGACACCACCGTTGCCGGTGTCGGTGGGCGTGGTGACCTTGTCCCGGGTCTGCGGGTCGTGCATCGAGTCGTAGAGGCGGGCGGTCATCCGGATCGGATTGCGGAAGGCCGGGTGGGTGGTCACGTCCTCGACGCGTTCACCGTGCAGCCAGATCTCACGACCGTCCCGGAGTGATTCGATGTATTCATCGCCGGTCATCGGCCGGGATGCGAAGTTCTTCTTCTGATTGTCGGGCGAATCGGCGGCCGGATTGACGGTGGGGGCTCCGGTGTCGGCAGGATTGCCGGTGGAAGTGCTATTGGGGCGTTCGATGGTCGTCATGATTCATACCTTTTTCTGATGAATGGAACGAATGTCGTTATGGATCAGGCTGATACGGGAGTCGTGCTGGACGTCGGGGTTTCTGCGTTCCCTCCTCGGGTGAGATGGAAGGGGGTGAATGTGGTGGTGGCGTCGAACCATCCGGAATGCGGATCGTCGGCGCACAGCGTCCACAGCGAGTTGACGCTGGGCTCGCCCAGATCGTGGAAGGTGCTGCGGTAGTAGAGGAGTGGGGGATTCCCCGAGGCCTCGGCGTCGACGATCTCGCCGATGAAGATCAGGTGATCGCCGCCGTCGTAGGACCGCCACGGCGTGCAACTGAGAACCGCCGCGCTGCCCTTCAATACCGGTGCGGTGGGTCCGTCGACCCAGGTCGGGCCGGGTTCGCTCGGCCGGCCGGCGAAGTGCATCGCGGTGTCGAGTTGATCGGCCGCGAGGATGTTGACCGCGAAGGGAGCATCGGTCAAGTAATTGCACGCCTTGGACTTTCGCGTGAGGGTGACCTGACACAACCGCGGTTCAAGGGAGACCGCGGTGAACGCGGTGACCGTCGCGCCGTGCGGCTCGCCGTCGGCGTTGGCGCAGGTGATGACGGTGACGCCGCTCGCGAACTGGCCGAAAACGTTCTGCAGGGCTTTCTTCTCCATGTGCCTCGCCTTTCCTCTCGGGCCGAATGTGATGTAGAACATAAGGCGACCGAGAAGACGTTGGCGATCCGATCTGCGCGGTGTCCATCCGAAAAGCGCGTCGGGTTCTATCAGCCCGCGAAACCGCGTCCCTCGGTCCGAGGAGGTGTCAGAGCATGGGTTCGGTGGACCATATCCGGGTGCCGGGTACACCCGAGTGGGATGCGGCCCGCAAGGCCGTGTCGGATGCGTACTTCCCGCACGAGCTGAAGCCTCTCGACGCGGGGAGTGCGGCCACCGAGGCCGACGTGAACGTGACGGTGGTCGGTCCGTTGCGGATCGCGCGGATCGGTTGGGGAGCCGAGGTGGCCATCCACAGTGACCATCCCGGGGCGTACGGGATCAATGTGCCGCTCGGTGGGGTGCTCGAGACGGCGGTGCACGGCCGGACGGTGGTGTCGACGAGCGGCCATGCGACCGTGAACCCGCCGGATACGCCGGTCGACATCACCCGCTGGTCGGGGGACTGCACGATCGTGGGAGTCAAGATCGATCGGGACTTCGCGCACCGCGAGGCGATCCGCGTGGCCGGTGACACCGACGTGGTGATCCCGGATCAGCTGGATCTGGGTGTGCCCGAGATGGCGAGCTGGTTCCGCCTGGTGCGGTCGGTGGCCGGTCAGCCCGGCGACGACCCGTTGCTGTCCAATCCGCTGATCGCCGAGCAGCTGGCCACGTCGCTCACCGACGCGTTTCTCGTTGCGGCACTTCCCGAATCGCCGTCGGACCGGCAGGCAGTGCGGCCCCGGATCGTCACCCGGGTACTGGATGCGATCCGTGCCGATCCGGCGCGGGCGTGGTCGGCGGCCGACATGGCCGAGGTCGCCGGGGTGAGCGTACGACGACTGCAGGAGGGCTTCAAGGAGTACATCGGCAAGACACCCCGAGAGTGCTTGACCGACATCCGGTTACGTGGCGTTCACGACGAATTGGCCGGTGAAACAGCCGATTCCGTCACCGAGGTCGCACTGCGGTGGGGATTCACGCATTCGGGCCGGTTTGCGGCAGCGTTCCGCAACCGCTACGGAGTGTGCCCCTCGGATGTGGTGGGCGGCAGAGGGATATAGGCATCGGTGAGAAGAAGGTCCGACGCCGATCCACCCCCGCGACGGGCGGGTGATGGATCGGCGTCGGAGCTGTGCGGGTCGACTCAGGCGTCGGCGCCCGCCCGGACGGCGGCGGCCGCCGCGACCAGGTTGGTCAGCGACGCGATGACCTCCTCATTGCCGCGGGTCTTGAGCCCGCAGTCGGGGTTGACCCAGAGGCGTTCCGGGCCAACGGCCTTGAGGGCCGCACGCAGCGACGTCTCGATCTCGCCGGTGTCCGGGACACGCGGGGAGTGGATGTCGTAGACGCCCGGACCGACACCATTGGAGAAGCCGACGGAGTTGAGATCGTCGAGCACCTCCATGCTCGACCGGGCCGCCTCGATGGAGGTGACGTCGGCGTCGAGGTCGGCGATCGCACCGATCACCTCACCGAACTCCGAGTAGCACAGATGGGTGTGCACCTGCGTGGTGTCGGCGACGCCCGACGTCGACAGACGGAACGCACGGACAGCCCAATCCAGATACGCCTGCTTGTCGGCGTTGCGCAACGGGAGCAGTTCGCGCAGGGCCGGCTCGTCGACCTGGATGATGCCCACGCCGGCGCGTTCGAGATCAACGGTCTCGTCGCGGATCGCCAGGGCGATCTGATCGGCGGAGACCGACAGCGGCTGATCGTTGCGCACGAACGACCACGCCAGGATGGTGACCGGGCCGGTGAGCATGCCCTTCACCGGCTTACCGGTCAGCGACTGGGCGTAGGTGATCCAGTCGACGGTCATCGGCGTGGGACGCGACACGTCGCCGAAAAGGATCGGCGGGCGCACGCACCGGGTGCCGTAGGACTGGACCCACCCATTGGCGGTGGCGAAGAATCCGTCGAGTTGCTCGGCGAAGTACTGCACCATGTCGTTGCGCTCCGGCTCGCCGTGGACGAGCACGTCGAGCCCGATCTTTTCCTGCAGTGCGATCGCGTCGGCGATCTCGGCGCGCATCTGTCGCTCGTACTCGGCGTTGTCGATCTCGCCGGCGGTGCCACGGGCGGCGGCGAAGTAGCGGTCCAGCGCATCGTCGATCGCGGCGAAACACTCGGGCAGTGCGCCGAGCATGATCGCGGTGTCGAGAACCTGGTCGTAGTACGAGAACGAGTTGACGGGAATCGAGTCGAGGCCCGCCGAGGCGAGTTGCGCCCAGGTGTCGCGGCGTAGTTCGGCGCCGACGGCGGCCAGTTCGTCTGCGTCGACGCGCCCGGCCCAGTAACCCTCGATGGCGCGCTTGAGTTCGCGGCGCGGGCCGATGCGAGGCGTACCGAGGACGGTGGCGGTGAAGGGTGCAGCTTTCGGAGTAGAACTGCTGGTGGTACTCACGGACATGAGTGTGACGCTCCTGCAATGGTTTCCGACGGTCCGTCGCCCTTGCAGAGTGGGTCGATCAAGCCCCGTGGCGAACTACCGCAAGAAGTCGGTTCGCCTGTTGCTGCCTGTCCGACCAACGCCCATTCCACGAGGCGACGATCCACCGATCGCGGCGCGACCGGTACAGCAGGCAGGTCTTCGGACTCGTCGGCGGGCAGATCATCGCTGACCCGGTTCCTACTGGCCGTCGCTTCCCGGGCGTGTGTGCCCAGTGCATGTGACGGCGGTCGTTCCGACATACCGCTGCGGGACAGTTCCGGATTCACACCGGATTCCCTCTTTCGACGCCTGGCCCGGGTGTAGGGGCTCCATGACTTCCCGGGTGGCGAACCAACTGCGCAGGCCAGGATACACACACTCCGCCGCCGCCCCGGTCGGCGGTCCATGCGATGACCGTTATCGATCCGTCGTTACGGCAGGTCGGGGCGCTGTCAGTGGGGTGGCGGGCGCTGACAGTGGGGTGGCGGGCGCCGTCAGTGGTGTGCGATGTGAGCGGTTGAGCTCGCTCAGCTACCGCGGTACGTCGAGTACGCGAAGGGGCTCAGCAGCACCGGAACGTGGTAGTGGCGGTCCGGGTCGTCGACGGTGAAACAGATGTCGATCTCGGGATAGAAGCCGTCGATGTTGTTGTCGGCGAACCAGTTTCCGGTGTCGAAGACGAGATGATAGATGCCCGGGATCAGCGGCTCGGTGTTCACCTGGCCGATCCGGCCGTCGGAATCGGTGACGCCCGCGGCCACCTCGCCGCCGGCGGCGTCCTGCAGGGACACCGCCACACCGACGGCCGGCGATCCCGAGACCGCGTCGAGGACGTGGGTGGACAGACCGGTCATCGGTGTTCGCTCCCTTGCGATGTCGGACCGCCGGATGCGGTGCGGTGATCAGTCGTCAACATACTCGATGGCCGGGGTGAGCATGCGCTGCAGCCGGGCGCGATTGATCTTCGCCAGCTCCATGCGCATCACCCGTCGTTCGGTCGCGGCGTCGTTGCGGATGCGCTCCTTGAGGATGGCCAGCAGTTCCGCGGCCGGGCGGCCGTTGGCGAACACCAGGTAGACGTGCCCGAACTTTTCGTCGTAGGCCCTGTTGAGGTCCTTGAGTTCGGCCAGGACGGCCGGGTCCGCACCGGCGACCCCCGACTGCTCCCGCTGCGAGGAGGCGTTGTCGGGGCGGTCACCGATGCGCGGATGGCCGGCCAGGGCCTCGTCGAGATCGGCCTCGGTGAGTTCGGCGAGGATCAGGTCGGCGTACTCGAGCAAGGCCTCATCGTCGACGAAGGGTCGGGCCCTGGCCACCCGCAGCGCCCAGATCGATGAGCTGCAGCAGTCGTAAAGGGTGCCGATGGCCTGTCTCTCGGACAGTTCATTGAAGCTGGCCAGTCCACGCCAATCCACTCGTCGCACTGCCCCAGCCTAGGAGAGCTCGGGCTGGCGGCCGAATCGCACCGACGTCAACGGATTGGCGTCGGCCACGAGATCGTCGAACCGGTAGTTGACGATCTTGGCGATCTCGATGAGCGCGAAGGACTTCTCGGAGGTTTCGGAGTTGTCCATGCGGGCCCAGCCGTTGCGCAGCACCCGGTCGTACCGTTCGGTTTCACGGGCGCAGATCACCAGCGGGAACCCGAAGTGCTCGCGATAGGCGCTCGCGAGATTGACGACGTTCTCGTGCTCGGTCTCCTCCAGATGTGAGAGCCCCTTGTGATCGACCGCGGTCAGTTCGCCGTACTCGTTCTCGGCACCGAGGTCGGGGAACGCCTGGATCAGGTCCATCTGCTGGGTGTCGCTGCCGGTGAGCATCGCCTCCTGGAACGCGATACGCAGATCGTGCACGTCCTCGAACGGACGCTGCTCCCAGGCGCGGTCGAGCACCCAGTCGACGCCCTGGACGACCTCGCCGAAGGTCTCCCGGAACTCCTCACGCGACATGGTGTTGACCTCGTCGAGGGTGATCGAGCCCTTGCCGGCGACCGCGGGTCCCTTGCCGCCGACGTGGAAGAACAAGAGATTCAACAGGATTGCGCAGATCGCGCCCATCGTGATGCCGGTGGAGAACGGGATCTGCAACACCATGTTGGGCATCGCCTGATCGACACCGGGCAGTTCCGGGACGTCGGTGATGCTGCCGCTCTTCTCGATCACCTGGGAGGGGACCGACGACTGCGAGAACTGCACGTACAGGGCCACGGCAAGGGACGTGGCGGCGATGATGAGGTTGCGGTGGTCGGTGAAGTCCACCGACGTCAGGGTCTGGATTCCGACGATCGCCACGGTTGCGAACATGATCAGGGCGGCGCCGCCGAGCACCGGGGCCGGAATCGACTCGACGACCTTGGCCAGCTTGGGCAGCAGACCGAGGATGATCATGATGACACCGGCGCAGGCCACCACCCACCGGCTCTTCACCCCGGTCAGGCGCACCAGACCGACGTTCTCCGAGAAGGCGGTGTACGGAAACGAGTTGAACGACCCGCCGATGACGGTGGCGACACCGTCGGCGCGGACCGCCGCGGCGACGTCGTCGGCCTTGATGCGTTTGCCGACGATCTCGCCGGTGGCAAAGATCGAGCCGGTCGACTCCACCGCGACCACCAGCAACACCACGATCATCGAGACGATGGCGACGATATCCCAACGCGGCCAACCGAATGCGAAGGGCGGGGTGAAGCCCAGCCAGTTGGCCTCGCCCACCGAGGAGAAGCTCGCGTCACCGCACAGCCAGGCGATGAAGGTGCCGATCACCAGGCCCAGGAGGACGGCGATGGTGGCCATGAAACCGCGGAAGAACCGTTGCATCAACACGATCAGCAAGATGGTGCCCAGGGCGTAACAGACCCACCGCCAGTTGGCGGCGTCCTTCAGATGCTCGTTCGGGTTGGTGACCGCGTCACCGGCGCCCACCGGGATCAGGCAGATGCCGATGATCGTGATCAGGGTGCCGGTCACGACGGGCGGGAGGAAACGGATGAGTTTGGCGAAGAACGGTGCGATGAGGAAGGTGAAGACACCCGCCGCGATCACCGCCCCGTACACCGTCTGCAGGCCGACACGTCCGCCGCCGTTCTGGTTGGCGATCTGGATCACCGGGGCCAGCGTGGCAAACGTGATGCCCTGCAGCAGGGGCAGTCGGACACCGATCTTCCAGATACCCACCGACTGCAGCAACGACGCGATACCGCAGGTGAACAGGTCGGCGGTGATCAGCATGGTCAGCGCCTCGGAGTCGAGGCCGATCGCGCGGGCGATCAGCAGCGGTACCAATACCGCCCCGGCATAGAACGCAACAACGTGCTGGGCGCCCAGTGCGACGAGTTTGCCGGGTGGTGGCACCTCGTCGACGGGGTGGACGCGCTTCTTCTTTTTCGGTGCCGCGGCCGGGGCCGAATCGGTGGACATCGCCTGACTCCCTGCGAATATGAACTTCTGACGTCGGTGGACCGGGGATGTCCGGTGCACAGCAGGTCAATAGTGGACCCACGCAACCCTTTTCGCGACCGTCGGATCGTATATTGCGATCAGGTAAAAGGGATATACCGGGCGTGGAGCCGGATCGCCCGGCGGGCAGTTCGCGGGCGCTCGGGCGGGCCCGGGCGCACAATGGGAACCATGCCGGAGGTGGTGGTCGGAGCCGTGCTCGCCGCGGGTGCGGGACGCCGCTACGGGATGCCCAAAATTCTTGCGCAGCAAGGTGAATGGCTTCAGTCGGCGGTTCGTGCACTCGGTGATGGGGGCTGTGACGAGGTGGTCGTCGCGATGGGTGCGGCCACGGTCGAACCCCCGTTGGGGGCTCGAGGGCTGATGGTTCCGCGGTGGTCTGACGGGCTGTCGGAAACGGTGAGGGCGGTGCTCGCCGACGTGGCTGCGAGACCGGAGGTCGCGGCGGTGGTTTTACATGTTGTTGACGTGGCCGACGTCGACGGTCAGGTGGTGGCCCGGATTCTCGACGTGGCCGACGGCCGCCGGGACCGGTTGGTGCGGGCGAGGTTCCGGGGGGTGCCCGGTCATCCGGTCTTCATCGGTGCCGCACACCATGCGGGCGTGCGAGACGCCGTTCGGGGAGACGTCGGCGCTGCGGTCTATCTGCGCGCCCACGCCGATCGCGTGATCGAGGTGGAGTGCGGTGACCTGGCCCGCGGAACAGACCAGGATCACCGCCGGGGCTGATGTGCTCAGTCGGGTTGCGGATAGGAGTAGAAGCCCTGACCGCTGGCCACACCCAACTTGCCCTTGTCGATGTAGTTCGCCTTGAGCCAGGCGCCGAGGTGACGGTTGCCCTGATCGCCGTTCATCAGGATGTTGTACGGGGTGTTGAGTCCGATGATGTCGAAGATCTGCAGCGGTCCCATGGGGGCGCCGGTGGCGATTCGCCAGGTGCGGTCGACATCGCGCGGGTCGGCGTAGCCGCCGGCGACGAGTTCCAGCCCGGCATTGAGGAACGGGATCAACAGCGAGTTCAGGACGTAGCCCGGCTTCTCCTTGTGGATGCGGATGGGCACCATACCGATCTGCTCGGCGAACTCGGCCACCGCCTCGTACACCTTCGGGTCGGTCTGGGCGGTGCCCATGACCTCGGCGGTATTGAACTGCCAGACACGGTTGGCGAAGTGCAGGGCCAGGAATCGGTCCGGGCGTCCCGTGGCGGCGGCGAGGTCGCTGGGCAGCAGGGACGATGAATTGGTCGCGAAGATGGTCTTCTCCGGAGCCAGGCTCGCCAGTTCCCGGTAGATCTTCTCCTTCAACTCCAGGACCTCGGGCACGGCTTCGATGACGAGGTCGGCATCGGTCACCGCCTGCGCCAGGTCGGTGGTCAGTGTGATGCGGGCGCGTCCCGCCTTCGCCGCCCCGTCGCCGGCTCCGGCCACCTCGGCCTCGTAGGTGGACACGAGCGAATCGAGACGGGTGGCCGCCGCGGCCAGGGCATCGTCGGAGACGTCATAGGACGTCACCTCGAAGCCTCGGAACGCTGTCTGGAACGCGATCTGTGAACCGAGGACCCCGGCCCCGAGCACCGTGATCTTGTGGAATTTCGTCATCGTTGACCTCCGTCGGTGTCATGTGTGTGCGGGGTGTCGAACACCGACACCCTCATCATCTACAACATGCCCGCGACGCCGGATCATGGCGTACGGACCGATCCGGTCGGTCACACCGGCCTGTCGGTGTCTGCCACGAGACACCGCGGCTCGTCAAGGCCGGCGCGGGCGGTCGACGCTCGTGTGGGTCGTCGACGACCTGCCCGAGCCGAGTGGACCTGCGCGAGCCGAGTCAACCCGCCTGAGCCGGGTGGGAAACGGACGAGCAGGTCAGCGGTGTGACGGGAGCCGCGGCGAGATCGACGTCGAGGGGCGTAGGTCCAGCGCGCCGTCGGCGAAGCGGGAGACCGGTGCCACGGCGGCGGACAGCGCCTCGTCATGGCCGGTACGGGCCCGGCCCCACACGGTGCCGGCGTCACCGTCGGCGGTGACACCGATCAGCGCGATGAGCTCACCGGTGGTGGGAATGCAGACGGCCCAGGCGAATTCGGTTTCGTCGGCCCACCGGGCGTCGGATGCGGCGACGAATCCGACGGGGTCGTCGACCCCGAGATCGGACAACGCCGGGACGTCGGTGATCCGGTCGTCGGCGCGAAGCCCACGCAGATACCACGTCCCGGCGTTGATCTCGACGGGTTGCAGCGGAATGTCCTACTTCAGTTCGAGCAGGGCGGTGCCCTGGGTGACCGCGGCGCCGGGTTCCACGGCCAGGCCGGTGACCACACCGTCCTTGTGGGCGGTCACCGGGTTCTCCATCTTCATGGCCTCGAGCACGACGACGAGGTCGCCGGCGGCGACGGTCTGTCCCTCCTCGACGGCCACCTTGACCACGGTGCCCTGCATCGGTGCGGTGACGGCGTCACCGGAGGCGGCGGCACCGCCACCCTTCTTGCGGGTACGGGCCTTGGGCTTCTTGCGGATCACGCCGTTCGCGGCGCCACCGCCGCCGCCGAGGGCGAGATCGCCGGGCAGGGTGACCTCGACGCGGCGGCCGCCGACCTCGACGACCACCTTCTGGCGCGGGGCCTCGTCGTCGTCCTCGATGGCCTCGCCACCGGTGTACGGCTCGATCGGGTTGTCCCAGTCGGTCTCGATCCACTTGGTGTAGACGTCGAAGGTCTCCACGCCGTCGGAGTCCTTGTGGCCGATGAACGCCGGGTTGCTCACGATGTGGCGGTGGAACGGCAGCACCGTCGCCAGGCCCTCGATGTGGTACTCGTCGAGGGCGCGTCGCGCACGCTCGAGCGCCTGCTCGCGGTTCTCGCCGGTGACGATCAGCTTGGCCAGCATCGAATCGAACTGACCGCCGATCACGTCGCCCTCCACGACACCGGAGTCGACGCGCACACCGGGGCCGGCCGGCTCGCGGTAGACGGTGATGGGGCCAGGGGCCGGGAGGAAGCCGCGGCCGGCGTCCTCACCGTTGATCCGGAACTCGAAGGAGTGTCCACGCGGGGTCGGGTCCTCGGAGATCTCGAGCTTCTCACCCTGGGCGATGCGGAACTGCTGGCGCACCAGGTCCAGACCCGAGGTCTCCTCGGTGACCGGATGCTCGACCTGCAGTCGGGTGTTGACCTCGAGGAAGGAGATCAGGCCGTCGTCGCTGACCATGAACTCCACGGTGCCGGCGCCGTAGTAGCCCGCCTCGCGGCAGATGGCCTTGGCCGACTCATGGATGCGGGTGCGCTGCTCGTCGGTCAGGAACGGTGCCGGCGCCTCCTCGACGAGCTTCTGGAAACGACGCTGCAGCGAGCAGTCACGGGTGCCGGCGACCACGACGTTGCCGTGCTGGTCGGCGATCACCTGCGCCTCGACGTGGCGGGCCTTGTCGAGGTAGCGCTCCACGAAGCACTCACCACGCCCGAAGGCGGAGATGGCCTCACGGTTGGCCGATTCGTAGAGTTCGGGGATCTCGGCGATGGTGTGGGCGACCTTCATGCCGCGCCCACCGCCGCCGAAGGCGGCCTTGATGGCGACCGGGACGCCGTACTCCTCGGCGAAGGCGACGACCTCGGCCGCGCCGGAGACCGGGTCCTTGGTGCCCGGGGCCATCGGGGCATCGGCCTTGAGGGCGATGTGGCGGGCGGTGACCTTGTCACCGAGGTCGCGGATCGACTGCGGGGACGGACCGATCCAGATCAGTCCGGCGTCGATGACGGCCTGGGCGAAGTCGGCGTTCTCCGACAGGAAGCCGTAGCCGGGGTGGATGGCGTCGGCACCGGACTTCGCGGCCGCGTCGAGAATCTTGTCGAACACCAGGTACGACTCGGCGGAGGTCTGACCACCCAGGGCGAAGGCCTCGTCGGCGAGCTTCACGAAGAGCGCGTTGGCGTCCGGCTCGGCATACACGGCGACGCTGGCGATCCCGGCGTCCCGCGCGGCACGGATGACGCGAACGGCGATCTCGCCGCGATTGGCGATGAGGACCTTGCTGATAGTGGGCACTTGTTGTTCTCCTGGGCCGGACATCGGGATCAGGTGTGACGGGGGTACATCACACACGTGGTCGTCCGGCGCCCGGATGGGGCGCCGGGGGGCTCGTACCGCTCACGAACGCGTCGTACGCGGCGTCGCGCACCGCCGGGATGACCCATGGCGGATCTCTCGGCAGTGCGCGCTCCGGGCTTCACCCTAACGCACCGAGCAATCGTTCGGTGGAGGCGTGGGTCACTTGCGGGAGTTGAATGTGCTGTCATCGCCCAGCGTGCGCACGAGATCGGCGAAACCGCCCAGCAGACGTGCGAGTGGGCTGTCCTCGGGCGCGGCGGACCCGCCGGATCCCGACGTGTCGGCGACGACAGGTGAGCGCGCCGAGAACCGCAGGCCCGACGGTGTCCGATTGATCCAGATGAGGACCTCGTCGGGGGAGTAGGAATGACTGCGCAGTACGGTGGCGCGACCGGCGTCGGCCTCCGCGGCGCCCGGGGCGTAGCGGGTGTCGATGAACGAGATCACGAAGCGCGGCGACCCCTGATACCCGATCAGGTCGGCCACGCGCAGGAACGGCAGCGCCGCACCCTGCCGTGAGCGTTTGAGCTCGGCGGTCGACCGGGCGACCGCCTGGTCGAACGTCGGTGAGTCCGACATGTCGAGGCAGAACGGTGCCAGCGCGACGAACCAGCCGAGGGCGGTGAGCCAGCGCGCGTCGTCACGGGTGTGACGCGGCAGGACGCACCGGAACTCCGGGTCGCCGGTGAGGTCGTGGTGGACCATCGCGAACGCCGCCAGGACGCCCGCCGTCAGCGATCCGCCGGCCTCCGAGCACACCGCGGTGAACCGATTCGCGGTCGCGTCGTCGGCGATCATCCCGGACAACGATGGTTGCGCCACCGCGTTCTCGGTGTCGGTGTTGTGGCCGGGTGGGGGTGTCCCGGCCGGTGGGGTACGAAACATCGGCGGCATGTCGCCGTCGCCGGAACGCAGGAATCCCAGCCAGGTGGACACCGCCGGGTGATCGGCACCGGACTGATCGGCCTCCCGCCGTTCGGCGGCACTGAAGTCCACATAACTGCCCACCGGCGGCAGTTCGGGCTCGTGATGGTCGCGCGCGGCGCGGTACAGCGCGGTCAACTCGAACTGCGACATGATCAGCGAGTAGCCGTCCACCAGCGAGTGATCGGCGGCGAACAACAACGTGAACGACGACTCGCGCCCGACGGTGGCGAACATGTACGCGGGCCACTGCAGCGGGGCGGTGGTGCGGTCGAACGCCCCGGCGATCTGCTCGACGAGCGGTCCCGATTCGTTGTACCAACCGATCCGGCCCATCTTCAGCTGCACCGTACCCGGATCGGTGCTCAGCCGGGCCAGCCCGTCGTGGCGGATGATGACGTGACTGCGCAGCACCTCGTGACGGTCGATCCAGCGCCGCAGCGCGGCGCGCAACGCCGGGATGGACAACGGCTCGTCGAACTCGATTGCCACCCCGAGCCACGATTCCCGCCCACCCTCGCGACGGGTGCGCAGACGGTACTCGAACGCCCCGCGCAGATGCTGCTCGTGGTTGTGCGACGTCAGTCGCGGGTCGCGGTGCCAGGCGCCCAGACCGCCGGGCACGAATGGTGTCCACTCGACGAGTCCGCCGGGTTCGATGGGCTCCTCGAGGATCTGGATGAACTTCATCCCGGCTGGGCGGAGCCTGTTTGGGTCCGCACCGCCGCCTTGATCCGGCCGAGCATCCCGGCCATACCGCGCAACCGCAACGGACTCACCGCCGACGCGAGACCGAGATCGTGATAGAAGTCGCCGGGCACCTCCAGGATGGCCGCGGCGGACGCACCGTCGAGACCCTGGCTCAAGATGGAGGCGAACCCGCGGGTCGTCGGGGCCTCGGGCGGCGCGCTGAAATAGAGGCGCACCGCGGCGGCATCTGCGGCATCGACGGACAAGAACACCGGTGACTGACACTCCGGTACCGGCTCCATCGCCTCGACCGCCAACGAGGCAGGCAGTTCCGGCAGCTCGCCGGCGAACTCCAGGAGCAGGGTGACCTTGTCCGAATCGCCCAGTGCCGCAAAGTCATCGACGATCTCGGCGAGGGCTGGGGGAAGACTCATGACGCTTCTGGCCTCAGGAATCGGTGGGCGGATCGCCGGGCTCGTCGCCGACGGAGATCGGTACTCGCACCGCGTTGCCCCACTCGGTCCAGGAGCCGTCGTAGTTGCGGACCGAGGTGAAACCGAGCAGATGGGTCAGGACGAACCAGGTGTGACTCGACCGTTCCCCAATGCGGCAGTAGGCGATCGTCGGGGTGGCGGGATCGAGGCCGGCGTAGACCTCATCGAGTTCGGCACGCGACCGGAACCGGCCGTCGAGGGCGGCGGCCTTGGCCCAGGGGATCGAGACCGCAGTCGGGATGTGGCCGCCGCGCAGCGCTCCCTCTTCGGGATAGTCGGGCATGTGGGTCCGTTCGCCGGTGTACTCCTGCGGCGACCGCACGTCGATCAGCGGTTCGGTGCCCAGCAACTCGCGAACCTCGTGGGCGAAGACCCGGATGTCGGCGTCGTCGCGCTCGACGACGGGGTAATCCGAACGCGGGTACTCCGGAACGTCGAAGGAGGTGTCCCGATCCTCCGACATCCAGGCGTCGCGGCCACCGTCGAGCAGGCGGACGTCGGAGTGACCGAACAGGGTGAACACCCACAGTGCGTAGGCGGCCCACCAGTTGGACTTGTCGCCGTAGATGACGACGGTGTCGTCGCGTTCGATTCCCTTGTCGCGCATGAGCTCCGCGAACTGCTCGCCGTTGATGTAGTCGCGTTCGACCGGATCGTTGAGGTGCAGGTGCCAGTCGATCTTCTGGGCGGTCGGGATGTGGCCGATGTCGTAGAGCAGCACGTCCTCGTCGCTCTCGATGATCTTGAGGCCCTTGGACCCCAGATGCGCCGACAGCCACTGGGTGGTGACGAGCCGCTCGGGGTGCGCATAGGCGGCGAAGGCCGGATTCGGATCGGTCTCAACGCTCAACTGAAGAACCCCTCCCGGGTGATCGTGGATCGGCGGGCACCCACAGTGCCCCGCGCAAAGCCTACCCAGTCGTCTCGGCGCGTGGGTGGCGGCGGCCCGATCGTCGCGTAACCGGCGCCGCATCGGTGCCGGCGACCGGCCCGTGCATCATTCGAACGATGTCGAGATGGTCCGGATCCGGCGCCGGAATTGCTAGATTCATGAGCCATGAAAGCACTGGTCACCGGTCATGTACGACTTCGTGTGCTGGTCGCCCTCGCCGTGACGGTGGTAGGGCTCGCGGCGTGTTCGGGCAACGACGGCCCCACCGCCTCCGATGCGACCTCGTCGGGCACCGGCGGGTCGTCGTCGCGGTCATCGGCGCCGTCGTCGACCCTCGACGGCGACGTGCCCGGCGACTGCACCGAATCGGCGTGTCCGGAGTTGCCGGTGCCGGGTGCCGACCTGATGAGCGGCACCATCACCCGCGCCAACGCCGAGGAGGAGGTGCCCGGCTATCTGACGTCGGTGCTCGACGATCTGGATGCGACGTGGGGTCCGTGGTTCGACGAACTCGGTTGGGGGCAGCCGTATCCGGGCCGGGTGCTCGTCGAATCGGGGCGCTACACCTCCGACTGCGAAGATGAAGACGGCGTGATCGTCGTCGAGCCCGACACCCCGAACGCCTTCTTCTGCCCGCTCGACACCGCCGAGGACGGTGAGGGGCAACGAGTCGAGGGGTCGATCATCCTCCCGGTGGAGACCTTCGTCGGGATCTGGACGGGCGTGTTCCTGGTGGAGGGGCCGCTGGACTCGATCAGCGGTTTCCAGGGGGAGTTCACCGCGGCCACCGTCGTCGCCCACGAGTACGGTCACGCCGTCGTCGATCGCATCCTGACCGCCGGAAACCTCGACCCCGATCAGGAGCCGCGCGGTGAGAACAGCGAACTGATCGCCGACTGCCTGGCCGGGAACTGGGCGGCCACCGTGCTGCGGCGGGATCAACTGTCGGTGGCCGACATCGTGCAGGCCGCCGCACTGCTCCAGAAGATCGGCGACCCGGCACCCGGTGAGGGCCACGGCACCGCGACGCAGCGGATCGCGGCGATCTCGCGTGGTTTCTTCGGGCCGTCGCTGAGTGAGGCACTCGGTCAGGGCGAGCAGGGACAACCCATCGACTGCCTGGGGAAGTACTGGCCGGAACTCTTCGGATAGGGCCTGGGCGAACCGGGGCGCGGTGCGGCGCGATCAGGCGGGGGCGGCCCACAGATCGGTGACGGAGAGGCCGACCCGGCGCAGCAGGTCGCGCACCGTCGGCAGGCCGATGCCGAGCACCGAGGACGGATCGCCGTCGACGCTGTCGACGAACCAGCCGCCGAGCCCGTCGAGGGTGAATCCGCCCGCCACCTCCAGGGGTTCACCCGTCGCGACGTACGCCTCGATCTCGGCGTCGGTGACGGGCGCGAACGAGACGGTGGTCGAGCGGGTGGCGGTGGCCGATGCAGTGACCTCCAGGCCGCGCAGCACGGCCAGGTGATGGCCGGTCAGCAACTGAGCCGAATGCCCGCGGACCTTGTGCCACTGGGCGATCGCCGCCTCCGGCGTGTGCGGTTTGCCGGTCAGGCGGCCCCGGAAGAGCAGCATCGAATCGCACGTCAGGACCACCGTGTCGGGGCGGGCGGCAGCGTCGGCCGTGCGCTCGGTGAGCAGGGCGGCGACGACGGAGTCCGCCTTGGCCATCGCCAGACGCGACACCACATCGTCCGGCGGCGCGCCGACGAGGCTCTCGAGGACGGCATCCTCGTCGATGTCGGACACCAGGACCCGCGGATCGACCCCGGCCTGCCGCAACACCGACAGTCGCGCCGGCGACGCCGATCCGAGGACCACCTGATACCGCGGGGTGCCGATGCCGATGCCGATGCCGGTGCCGGTGTCGCTGTCGGTATGGCCGGCCGGTTCGCTCACCGGGTCAGTATCGCAAATTGGTGAAGCTGGTCGACGCGCCCCACTGCGGACGCAGACGATCGATCGGGCTACCCCAGTCGTCACGGATGGCGGAAGTGCCGGAGCCGGCGTCGCCGCCACCCACCGAGGCGAGGACGGCCACCAGCGCGGCCACGTCCTCGTCGGTGGGATTGCCGGACACGACCGTCAAAAACGGTGCGCGAGTATCCTTTTCGCCGTCATTATGAGGCCCGGCGTTGGCGCCCTCGGCGGTCACAGCGGGATGTTCCCGTGCTTCTTGGGCGGCAGGGTGACGAACTTGCGCTCGAGCAGGCGCAGAGCGGTGGCCACCTGACCGCGGGTGTGGCTCGGCGGGATGACGGCGTCGACGTAGCCCCGCTCGGCGGCGATGTACGGGTTGACGAGGGTGTCCTCGTACTCCTGCTGCAGTTCCAGACGCAGCGCGTCGACGTCCTCGCCGTTGGCCGCGGCCTCCTTGAGACGACCTCGATAGACGAAGCCGACCGCACCGGAGGCACCCATCACCGCGATCTGGGCGGTTGGCCAGGCCAGGTTGACGTCGGCGCCCATGTGCTTGGACCCCATCACGTCGTACGCACCGCCGTAGGCCTTGCGGGTGATGATGGTGACCTTGCCGACGGTGGCCTCGCCGTAGGCGTAGAGAAGCTTGGCGCCGCGTCGGATGATGCCGTTGTACTCCTGGTCGGTACCCGGCAGGAAGCCGGGGACGTCGACGAGGGTGACGATCGGGATGTTGAACGCATCGCAGGTGCGGACGAACCGTGCGGCCTTCTCCGAGGCGTTGATGTCGAGGCATCCCGCGAACTGGGTGGGCTGGTTGGCGACGATGCCGACGCTGCGGCCGTCGACCCGGCCGAAGCCCACGAGGATGTTGGTGGCGTACTCGGCCTGGATCTCCAGGAATTCGCCGTCGTCGAGGATTCGCTCGATCACCTGGTGCATGTCGTACGGCTGATTCGGCGAATCCGGGATCAGCGTGTCGAGTTCGAGGTCCTCGTCGGTCAGGGTGTCCTCGATCGACCCGGCGGCCGGGGCCGCGACCGGCAACCGGGGAGCGTCGGCCCGGTTATTGCTCGGCAGGTAACTCAGCAGGTCCTTGACGTAGTCGAGGGCGTCCTCCTCGTCGGAGGCGACGTAGTGGGCGGTACCCGACTTGGCCATGTGGGTGTTGGCCCCGCCGAGGGCCTCCATCGTGACGTCCTCGCCGGTGACGGTCTTGATGACGTCCGGGCCGGTGATGAACATCTGGCTGCTCTGATCGACCATCACGACGAAGTCGGTGAGTGCGGGGGAGTAGACATGCCCGCCCGCGGCCGCCCCGAGGATCAGCGAGATCTGCGGGATGACGCCGGAGGCGCGCACGTTGCGGTGGAAGATCTCGCCGTACAGGCCGAGCGAGACCACGCCTTCCTGGATGCGGGCACCGGCGCCGTCGTTGATGCCGATCAGCGGACGGCCCGTCTTGATCGCGAGATCCATCACCTTGACGATCTTCTCGCCGTAGACCTCGCCGAGGCTGCCGCCGAACACGGTGGAGTCCTGGGAGAAGACGCAGACCTCGCGGCCGTCGATGGTCCCGTACCCGGTGACGACGCCGTCACCGAGGGGGCGACGCTCGGCGAGTCCGAAGTTGGTGCTGCGGTGGCGGGCCAGTGCATCGAGTTCGACGAAGGAGCCGTCGTCGAGGAGATGGAGGATGCGCTCACGCGCGGTCAGCTTGCCGCGCGAGTGGATCTTCTCCACGGCTGCCTCACCCACGGGGTGGGCGGTCTCCTCGAGGCGTTGGCGCAGATCGACGAGTTTCCCGGCCGTCGTGTGGATGTCTGGCGCGGCGCCGGAGTCTGACGAAGCTGTGGTCATGGGAGTCGATGCTAGCGACATATATGTGAGCCACGTCAACCACCCCAATATGAGCAAAGCCTCATGTTTCCGAGCGATCGGTCGGTGACCTGCCACATCGCCCGCGATGCACCCCGTAGGCTCATGTCACATGAGCGACGATGTGTCCGATCCCACTGTGTCTGATCCCACTGGCGCCGATCCCACTGGGTCCGATCCCGCTGGCGCCGATTCCACCGCCACCACCGATCTCCGCACCGCGATCGAGGCCGCGGACCTGTCCGGCAGCGGATGGCACCGCATCGAGGTGGTCGAGTCGACGGGGTCGACCAACGCCGATCTGGCCGCGCGGGCCACCGACGACGACATCGTCGGAACCGTGCGGATCACCACCGATCAGACCGCCGGACGAGGGCGGCGCACCCGCGTGTGGTCGGCACCCGCGGGCGCTCAGATCGCGATCTCGGCGGTGGTGGCCGTCGGGGACAACGCCGACCGGCTGGGCTGGCTGTCGTTGGCCACCGGTATCGCGGCCGCCACCGGCATCGAGAAGGCCACCGGTCTCCGCCCGGTGCTCAAATGGCCCAACGACGTCCTGATCGGGGAGCGGAAAACCGCGGGCATCCTCGCGGAATACGTGAACGGACACGCTGTCGTCGGCATCGGCATCAACACCAACATGAGCGAGTCGGATCTTCCGGTCCCCACCGCCACCAGCCTGCAGGTGGCGACCGGCGCGCCGGTCGACGCCGCAGCCGTCGCCATCGAATACCTGCGTGCGCTCGCCGCGGTGGGATGGCCCGATGGCATCGACGACCTCGCGCGGCAGTACCGGCAGCGGTGCGACACGATCGGCCGGGCGGTGCGCCTGGAACTGCCCGATGGTGAGGTCACCGGCACCGCCCGAGACGTCGACCGGGAAGGCCGGATCGTGATCGAGGCGGCCGACGGGCGCACGGTCACCGCGGCCGCGGGGGACGTGGTGCATCTGCGCGCGCACTGACCCGACCCCGAGCGGCAGTGACCCGACCCCGGGCGAATGCGTTCAGCGTGCCGTGCTGCGGCTCTTGTGACCCATCGCCGGGATCAGGGACAGGACGGGCAGTCCGATCATCAGGTGCATGATCGCGGTACCGAGGCCGACGGAGAACTGTGCCGACAGCACCAGCGGGACCACGACCGCGGCGGCGATGAGCAGACCCACCACCCAGCGATAGAACTGGTCAGGTGATGGCGTGATGATCTGCAGGACATACCAGAGTGCACCGCCGGCCAGGGCCACCAGGAATCCGACGACCGCAAACCACAGCGGATCCTGGGCCACCGGGTTCCACACGCCGAACTGGCCGGCCGCGTTCACCCGGTCGACGATCGCCCGGATGATCCACGCGACCAGCCATGCGGCGAGTCCGGTCACCACGCCGGTCATCACCACACCACCGACGAACATGCCGGGCGAGATATCCGGGCCGACCTTCTTCCGTGGCCGCGCGGGAGCCGGTTGCTGGTATCCGCCCTGGTCGTAGCGGGTCTGGTCGTAAGGGGACGGCTCGCCGCCGGAGGTCGGGTGGTACGACGGATCCTGCTGACTGTAGGCGCGCGACTGGGGTGCGTACCCGGGCTCGTACTTCGCGGTGCGGGGATCGCGGGGATCGCGGTAGGTCATGAGTGCTCCTGCGCCGGTGGTCGCTGTGGTCTGCGTCATTCTACCGGCTGCGCCGGCGGGTCCCGGTGGGTCGACGGTCGCCGGGTGAGAGCGTCCGCGCCACGCCTATGCTTGCTGCCATGGCCTACCCGCGGGAAAACCTGGCCCCCGGTGAGCGGATCGTGCTGCATCGACATCCCCACTGGAAGTGCCTGCTGGGACCGTTTCTGCTGTTCATCCTCGCCACGGCCGTCGCCGGGGTGCTGGCCGGTCTCATCGAGGCGTCGTCATTGGCGTCCATCGGTGCGTTGATCGCCTACCTGGTGGTGGCGGTGCTGTGGGCGGCCGCGGCGATCTGGTTCTTCCTACGCCCGCTGATCTCCTGGAAGACCACGCATTTCGTGCTGACCGATCGTCGGGTGATCTTCCGCAACGGCGTCCTGACCCGCTCCGGCATCGACATCCCGATCCGACGGATCAACACCGTCGAGTTCCGTCACGGTCCGATCGACCGGATACTGCGCACCGGCACCCTCGTCATCGAATCGGCGTCGGACGATCCGCTGTCGTTCGACGACATCCCGCAGGTCGAGAAGGTGCACGCGCTGCTCTACCACGAGGTCCTCGACGTGGCCGATCACGCCGACGACGATTACGACGACGGAGGCGACATGGACGACGACGGAGGAGCCGACGGGGCGGATGTGCGCACTCGAGGGGGACGCCGATGACCGACGTACTGCTCGCCGAGGACGACACCGCGATCGCCGAACCGCTGGCCCGGGCGCTGGCGCGGGAGGGCTACGGATGTGAGGTCGTCGGCACCGGCACGGCGGCCCTGGAACGCGTCGACGAGGGATCGTTCGAGTTGCTGATCCTCGATCTCGGGCTGCCGGAGATGGACGGTCTGGAGGTGTGCCGTCAGGTTCGGGTGCGCCGACCGGAATTGGCGGTCCTGATGCTCACCGCCCGCACCGACGAGGTGGACTTCGTCGTCGGGCTCGACGCCGGCGCCGACGACTACGTCGGTAAACCCTTCCGGCTCGCCGAACTGCTCGCGCGTGTCCGGGCCCTGCTGCGTCGCCGTCAGACCACCGATGACGTCGTCCTCGAGGGTGGGGACCTGCGTCTGGATGCGCGTGCCCGCCGCGTGACGCTGGACGGCACCGACCTGATCCTGGCCAACCGTGAGTTCGACCTGTTGCGATTCTTGATGGAGCGGTCCGGGCAGGTCATCGGGCGTGACGAGATCCTCACCGAGGTGTGGGGTTCGGCGGATCTGCGGTCGTCGAAGACGCTCGACATGCACATCTCCTGGTTGCGCCGCAAGATCGGCGACGACCGCCGCGATCGCCCACGCCACATCGTCACCGTGCGCGGTGTCGGATTCCGGTTCGATCCGTAGCCGTCGTCGGGGTCTGACATGCGTCGCCGGATTCTCTACACCATGGTCGCCATGTTGCTGGCGGTCGGTGCCGCCCTGGGCATCCCGCTGTCGGTGATCGCGTGGTGGTGGGTTGCCGACAACGCCCATCAGACGCTGGACTCCCGGCTGAAATCCATCTCCGATCAGCTCATCCGCACCGACGACGGCCGGGACGCCACCCTCGATCCCCAGCTGCTCGATTCGCCGGCCCTGCGAGCACTGATCCCCGAGGGCGGGCACCTGAAGCTGACGTATGTGACCGCCGACGGTTCCACCGAGGACCGGACGGTCGGGGCGACCTTCGACGGTCCCGCGCTCTCGGACTCGATCGGGCTCGGCGACGCGGGATCCTTGCTGCTGGAGATCCCCGCCGACGACGTCCGCAAGGATCAGCTCGCGGCGGTGGGCATCGTCACCATCGTCGTTGCGTCGTCGCTGGCGGCCGGAACCCTGGTGGCCGCGGTGACCGCCGGGCGCATCGCCGACCCGGTGATCGATCTCGCGGACCGGGCCGCGGCGATGGCACGCGGCGACTTCCGGTCGGCATGGCCGACCTACGGGATCTCCGAACTCGACCGGGTGTCACGCGCCCTCGGCGATGCCAACGCCGAGATCGCGGTGCGACTCGAGCGTGAGGGGGAGATTGTCGGCGACGTCTCGCATCAGTTGCGCAGCCGGCTCACCGCGATCCAGCTCCGTCTCGACGAGCTGTCCCTGCACGACGATCCGGCGGTGGTCAGCGAGGCCGAGGCCGGTCTGGACCAGATCGAACGGCTCTCCGCCGAACTCGATGAGATGGTGGCCGCCTCCCGCGACGATCCCGGCGATCCGCAGGCGGTCGACGTGGGTGAACTGGTGACGACACTGGTCGGCGACTTCCGGGCGGCGTTCGGTGCGGCCGGACGTGAGATCCGGACGGACTTCGACGGGTCCGGTGCGGCACTGAGCGCCCGCCCCGGACGGTTGCGGGAGGCCATCAGTGTGCTCGTCGACAACGCACTCCAGCACGGTGGTGGCACCTGTGAGATCGCCGTCGACGACCTCGCCGGCGACATGATCCGCATCTCCGTCACCGATGAGGGTGCCGGCGTTCCCGACGATCTCTCACAGCTGATCTTCCGTCGGGGATTCTCCGGCGGTAGCGGCAACGGGGTCGGATTGTCACTGGCCCGCGCGCTGGTCGAGGCCGATGGTGGTCGGCTCGAATTGGCGCATCGTCGGCCGCCGGTGTTCCGCATCGTGGTGCCCGCGGCGTCGGGGTGGCACATCGGTGATCCGCGCGTGTCGGCCGATCCCGCATCGTCGGGGTCCGACGGCGCCGAACCGGCTCCCGCGCCCCGCTCACCGATCAGGCGTGACCGAGTTCCTCATCGTTGAGTTCGGCGAGGCTGGGGTGCAGATCGGTGGACCCGGCGTCGCCGCCGCGCAGATTCTCCTCCGGGAAGGCGAACTTGCGCAGTGCCCAGAACCGGAACGCCATCTGCAGCACGTTGCCGATGACGAAGCCGAGGATGAAGTCGACGACGGCCAATTCCAGCGACCCCAGGTTGGATCGCAGGTCGAAGACGTTGTTGGCCAGCCACAACGGTGCCGCCGCCAGGATCACGCCGACGCCGCTGATGATGAAGAACAACAGGGCCTCGTGCGAGCGTTCCCGCCCGCCGCGATTCTTGAAGGCCCATTCGCGGTTGAGGATGTAACTCAGGATGGTCGCCAGAGTTCCGGAGATGATACGGGCGACGACCGGTTTGGGACCGAGCACGGTGAACGTCAGCGTGTAGAAGATCGCGAGGTCGAACACGAACGTGGTGCCACCGACGAGTGCGAACTTGATGAGTTCGTGGTGCTGCATCACCATCCGGCGAACCGGTTCGGGTAGGCGGGCTACCACCTCGTCGATGAAAGGCACAAGACACGAGTGTAAGGCCCCCGTCGATGCCCGCCGCACCGCGGTCGGTCATGCGTCCGACATGCCCGTCATGCCACGATGGTTCGCGTGAGCTCTTCGAAGGACGACCCGACCCCACCGGCGCCGGGCGCCGACCGTGCCGGCCCGAATCCGTCGGGATCGAGCGTCGGGATGCCGACGGTCACCATGATCGGCGGAGGGCAGTTGGCCCGGATGACTCATCAGGCCGCGATCGCGCTCGGCCAGTGCCTGCGGGTTCTGGCCGGCAGCATCGCCGACCCGGCCGCCCAGGTGAGCGCGAATGTGGTGCTCGGTTCCCACGACGACCTCGGCGATCTGCGCCGCGCCGCCGCCGGGGCCGCGGCGGTGACCTTCGATCACGAAGGGGTTCCACTGCAGCATCTGCAGGCGCTCGAAGCCGATGGGATCGCGGTGTTGCCGCCGTCGAAGGCGTTGCGCTTCGCTCAGGACAAGCAGGCGATGCGGGTGCGGCTCTCGCAGCTTGGCCTGCCGGTTCCCGACTTCGCCGACCTGACCGGTGACCCCGACGCGGCACGCGCACTGCTGATCGATTTCGGGGAGCGGCACCGCTGGGCGGTCGTCCTCAAGGCGATCCGCGGCGGATACGACGGTCGTGGCGTGTGGATTCTCGACGACCGCGAGGAGGCGTTGGCGGTGTTCGACGAGCAGGTCGGCGCCGGAGCCGAGCTGATCGTCGAGCAGAAGGTGGCGATGCGCCGGGAATTGTCGGCGATGATCGCCCGATCGCCGTTCGGCCAGGGTGGTGCGTGGCCGGTGGTGGAGACCATTCAGCGCAGGGGCCAATGTGCGGTCGTGCTCGCGCCGGCGCCCGGCCTCGATCCCGACGTCGCCACGGCGGCCCAGCAGATGGCCCTTGGTCTGGCCGATGAGCTCGGCGTCGTCGGCGTGATGGCGATGGAACTGTTCGAGACCGTCGACGGCGGGCTGCTCGTCAACGAGTTGGCGATGCGCCCCCACAACAGCGGTCACTGGACCATGGACGGCGCGGTCACCTCGCAGTTCGAACAGCATCTGCGCGCGGTGCTCGACTATCCGCTGGGGGCGACGACACCACGGGCGCCGATCACCGTGATGGCCAACATCCTCGGCGCCGACGATGCACCGACCATGTCGATGGACGAGCGGCTGCACCACCTGATGGCGCGGATGCCAGACGCCAAGGTGCACTTGTACGGCAAGGGGGAGCGGCCCGACCGCAAGATCGGGCATGTCAATATCGTCGGGGTCGGCGACGAGGATCTCGCATCGGTGCGTGAGCGTGCCGAACGCGCCGCACAGTGGATGTCCACGGCGGTGTGGACCGACGGATGGGAAGGGCACTGATGACCGAGGTGAGCGACACCGACAACCGCGACCAGGCTCCGGCACGGGCGCGGGTCGGCCTGATCATGGGAAGCGATTCCGATTGGCCGACAATGCAACTCGCCGCCGAGGCGCTCGCCGAGTTCGACGTACCGTTTGAGGTCGGGGTGATCTCGGCGCACCGTACGCCCCAGCGCATGCTCGACTACGCGACCGGCGCCGCCGAGGCCGGGATCGAGGTCATCATCGCCGGTGCCGGTGGTGCCGCCCACCTGCCGGGCATGGTGGCGTCGGCGACACCACTGCCGGTGATCGGGGTGCCGGTGCCGTTGCGCACCCTCGACGGACTCGACTCGCTGCTGTCGATCGTGCAGATGCCCGCCGGGGTGCCGGTGGCGACGGTGTCGATCGGCGGCGCACGCAACGCCGGCCTGCTCGCGGTGCGGATCCTGGGCGCGGCGGATCCGGATCTGCGGGCCCGGATGGAGACCTTCCAGCGCAACCTCGAGCAGCTCGTGCTCGACAAGGACACCGCCCTGCGGCAGCAACTGCTCGGCGACTGACCGCCTGCGGAGTTTTCTCCCCGGCTACTGCGCGCCGGTGTCGGCGACGAGGGTGCCGTTCAGTACCCACTCGAAGCCGCGGGCGAACAGCCGGGCACCGCGCGCCACATCCGGCGAATCCGCCGGGATGATCCCGGGTCGGACGAGGCGAAAATGCTTGTCGCGCCGAATGATCGAACATCCCGGGGCGGCCAGGACGTTGCGCACCCAGTCGGTGTCGCGGCCGTAGGCGAGGACGATGGAGATCGTCTCGCCGTCGACCCACGCCAGCACCGGGGTCTCATACCGGCGTCCGGATCGGCGGCCGGTGTGGACGACGACCGCCCACGGGGCCAGGTGCGGCGCCCACCGGCGCTGAATCGGATTGGTGACGTGCTTGTTGATCGTGGCCACGATGGCGGGGACCTGCATGCCACCACTGTGCCGCATCGGGTGGCCGTGGGCGGCGTGACCGGGGATTCGGGGTGCTCGCCGAAGCGCGGCGTGGCCTGCGGACTGGGGCGAGACGCGAAGTCACCGTCCGTCGAGAACCACGGTGGCGTGTTCGGTGCGGATACGCGTGGACTGATCGTTGTCGGGGTGTGCCACCCACACCAGTCCGGCGCCGACCACCAGCGGCGCAAGGAAATTGGCGATGACGCCGTCGGCGGTGTGCCATTCGCGGGTGGACAACACCCGCGATCCGGCGGTGATCCCGGCCGCGCGGGCGGCCGCGGCCGCCGACGCGAGCACCGTCTCGGTGTCGCGGTCGTCGAGGGCGGGCCCCCGGTGGACGGGTCCTGCCATGTGATCGCCGTGGATGCGCACCCGGCTGCCGTAGTCGCCTACCCCGGGCGGCAGTCCGGGAATCGGCAGCGCGAACGGATCGAGTGGCGCGACGATCAGTTCGTCGGCGTCGGGATACCGGTCGATGCGGGCGCGATCGGTGAAGACCGCACGCGGGTCGTCGGCCGCGTCGTCGGACAGGTGCACATGCGCGCCTGCCCACCAGGCGCCGAGCAGGATGCCCGCGGTCTGCCAATGCTCGGGAAGGTCCACCACGATGTCATCCCCGGGGGCCACGCCGATCTCGTCGACGAGAAGGTTGGCGGTCTTGGCCGCCCAGTTTCCCAGTGTCGCCCAACTCAATTCGGTGCGTTCACCGGTGGCGTCATCGTAGAACGTCAACGCGGGACGGCTGTGATCGGCGATCGAGCCGAAAATCGCGGCGGTGATGGTGGTCGTGTCGGTCATCGGTGCACTCGGCTCAGTTCACACAGGTCGGGCCGTCGGTACCGGCGGTGATCGCCTTGTTGGTACCGGCTGCGTCGGCGGTGGGGGCGGTGGAGGCGGTGCCGACGTCGGACACCGAGCCCACGCCGCCGTAGGTGTTGGTGAGGTCGGCACGCAGTTCGTGGTCACCGAGCGAGGCGTCGACCTTCACCGGCAGTCCGCCGAGGTCCTTGGCGAGCAGCAGGGCGCCGGCGTCGTCGGCGGCCTTCGCATAGACCGCCGAATCGCGTTCGTCGGTGGGTGTGCTCGACACCTTTCCGGCCTGATAGCCCTTGCCGGTCAGGATGCCCGACACGTTGGCGCCGAGACCGTCGACGGTGCCGGCATTGTTCACATCGACGGTGTACTCGCCGCGGCCGGTGTTGCGTGACGGATCGAGCAGCGAGCTGGTGAACGTGCGCACCTTGGCCGGGTCGACGGTGACGACGCTCTGCTGTCCGTCGTCGCTCCAGCCGTGATCGTCGAGGACCGGGATCGTCGCGAACTTCACGCGACCGCCGGAGAGGTCCTTGAGCTGTTCGGCGAAGGTCAGCACATCCCAGTCGTCGTCGATGATCACCGATCGGGAGACCGCGTTCTGCAGTTCGGTGAGTTTGGTGGGGTCGGCGAGGGTGCCCGCGGACAGGATCTTCTGGGTCAGCGACGCCATGTAGGCCTGCTGCCGGGTGATGCGGTCGAGATCGCCACGCGGCAGATCGTGACGCTGACGCACGAAGCTCAGTGCCTGCGGCCCGTTGAGGGTCTGACGGCCGGCCCGGAACCGGGCACCGGAGAAGGGTTCGTTCACCGCGTCCTTGAGGCACACGTCGACGCCGCCGACGGCCTTGGTGAGCAGCACGAATCCGAGCAGTCCGACCTCGGCGTAGTGGTCGACCTGGACGCCGGTCAGGTTGGCGACGGTGTCGATGAGGGCCTTGCGTCCGGCCTGGGTGCCCTCCTTCTCCGCCTGCGCCTCGGGGGTACCGGCCTCGACCGCGCGGCGCCGGACACCCTCACGGGTGGTGCCGTAGGCGGCGTTGATCTTGCTCATCCCGATGCCGGGGACATCGACGTAGGAGTCGCGCGGAATCGAGATGGCGGTCGCCGACGAACCGTCGTTGGGCACCCGGATCAGCAGGATGGTGTCGGTGTTGGTGGCCACGTCGTCACCGGAGCGCAACCAGCGCAGTTCCTCGGCCGAGAGCGGATTGCCCTTCGCGTCGGTGCGGGAGTCGGTGCCCACCAGCAGGATGTCGGTGGCCCCGTCGTCGGGGCCACCGAGCTGCAGACCGCCGAGGCGGGTGATGTCGGAGTCCAGCGAGTTGATGCTGTTCCACGCGTACCCGGTGCACAGCAGGACCGTGACCGACAGCAGGGCGATCAGACCGCGGGCGGCCGCGCGGCCACCGCGGAAACCCGAGAGGCGAGCCCACCCGCGCGGCGGCGTGGGGGGCGGTCCGGCGGGGGAGTCGGTGTCGGGGTCGGCGGGCGGCGTCTCCGGGTCGATCAGAGCGGTCGCGGTGGTAGGTTCGTCGACGCCGGATTGCGCTTCGGAGTTCCTGTGCGGCTTGGCCTTTCGAGGTCGTACAGGCGCCTGATCGGCCCGGTTGGGGCGCGGGTGTGCCGGCTTCTTCCGTGGTCGGGTACCCGCGTCTCGGCCGCCCGGAAAGGCCTCGGTGGTGGCCGTCGGGTCGTCGCCGGCGGGCCGCGGCGGTCGTCGCTTGCGTGGGCGGGGCGACTCGGGGGTCGCCGCGCGGGTGTGGATCTCACCCGAGGTGCGCTGTCGGGGGCCGCGTTCGGTGTCGGTGGGGGCCGGTCGGCGCCGACGGCGGGCATCGGGTTCGCCGGGCCGTCGGTCGGGGCGGTCGCCGTCGGGCCTGCCCGCCGCCTCGGGCGGGCGGGGTCGTCGACGCCGCGCACCGTCGGTGCGGTCGGCGGGTTCGGCCCGGTGGGTCGGGTCGGGCCCTCCGGTCGCCTCCGGCGCGGGTCGGCGGGGTGACTCACCGGCGCGGCGTGGGCGGGCGGCCGTCGCGTCTGCCGAGGCCGTCCGCGAGCGTCGGGGACGGGCCGCGTCACCGCGTGGGGCGGCGTCGGGCCGTCGACGGACGTCGTCGGGGCGGGAGTCCACGTGTGGGCGGTCCTTTTCGTTCGCGGTGACCACAGTCGGCATCGGCTGAGACGCATGCGCACTGTCGTTACTCGAGTGTCTGACGGTTCTGGTGTGGTTTGCCTTCGCCGAGACTACTGAAGATGACCGCGAAGTCGACGGTGCAACGCCGACGCGTCGTGAGAGGTATGACCCCGGGCGAGGTGCGGACCCCAGCGGTGGCCGCCGGTGGCCGCTGCGGGCAGACTGTCCGCGTGCACGATGACGCCGCCGCGACACCAACGGGAACGATCTGGATCCTCGGGGCCGCCGGGCAACTCGGGACCGCGTTGCGCAGTCGTGCGCCCGACGGTGTCGAGATCCGCGCCCTGAGCTCGGCCGACATCGACCTGGCCGATGCGGACTCGGTGGCCTCGGCGCTCGCGACGCTGCGGGCCGGCGACGTCGTGCTGAACACGGCCGCCTACACCGCCGTCGATGCGGCCGAATCCGACGCCGACGCGGCGTGGGCGGTCAATGCGGTGGCACCCGGCCTGCTCGCGGACGCCACCGCAGCGGCGAACGCGTGGCTGATCCACGTGTCCACCGACTATGTGTTCGGCGACGCGGTGGCCGGCACCGCCGCACCCGGGGCCGTGCAGCGCCCGATGCGCACCACGCCCTACGAACCCGGCGACGACGCGGACTCGCTGCCACCGGCCACCGTCTACGGCGCGAGCAAACTCGCCGGTGAACGGGCCGCCCTGGCCGCCGACCCGACCGCGACGATCGTCCGCACCGCCTGGGTGTACACCGGGGGTCCCGACAGCCCCGATTTCGTCGGGACGATGCGCAGGCTCGAGCGGTCCCGCGACACGATCACCGTCGTCGACGACCAGACAGGGTCGCCCACCTATGCCGTCGACCTTGCCGACGGGCTGTGGGAACTCGTTGCCGGCGGTCGCCGGCCGCCGGTGGCCGGGAAGATCCTGCATGCCACCAACACCGGTGCGGCCACCTGGTACGACGTCGCGCGGGAGGTGTTCACCCTGGTGGGTGCCGACCCGGACCGGGTGCGGCCCTGCAGCACCGACGACTTCCCGCGCCCGGCGCCCCGGCCGGCGTATTCGGTGCTGTCCGCCCGGGCGTGGGAACGCGCGGGTCTGACACCGCTGCGCGAGTGGTCCGCGGCGGTGAGGGCCGCGGTGACCTCTACCACAGGTTCCGGGTAACCCGCGCAGCCGGTGTGACGTGCGGCGGCCGCCCGCTACGCTGACCCGGTGACGTCGAAGCTGGCCGTGGTGACCGTGACCTATTGGTCCGGTGATCACCTGCACGCCTTTCTCAAGAGCCTCACCCATGCGACGTCCACGCTGCCGCCGGTGATCATCGCCGACAACGGATCGGGCGACGGGGCACCCGAGGCCGCCGAACGCGAACACGCCAACGTCACCCTGATCCACACCGGCGGCAACATTGGCTACGGCGGGGCGATCAACCGGGCAGTGGCCGCGATCGACGACGACGTCGAGTTCATCGTCATCGCCAACCCCGACGTGGAATGGTCGCCGGGGGCGATCGACGAACTCGTCGCGGCGGCCGCGCGCTGGCCACGGGCGGGTTCGCTCGGGCCGCTGATCCGCGACCCGGATGGCTCGGTCTACCCGTCGGCCCGCCGCGTTCCCGACCTGGTGTCGGGCACCGGACACGCCCTGCTGGGCGGGATCTGGAAGTCCAATCCGTGGACCGCCGCCTACCGGGCCGATGACATCGAACCCGGCGAGCGTCCCGTCGGCTGGCTCTCCGGATCGTGTCTGTTGGTGCGGCGCAACGCTTTTGATGCGATCTCCGGATTCGATGAGCGCTACTTCATGTACATGGAGGACGTCGATCTCGGTGACCGGCTGGGCCGAGCCGGGTGGCTCAACGTCTACGTCCCCGGCGCCGAGGTCGTCCACGCCAAGGGGCACAGCGCCGACAAACGCCCCGAGACGATGCTGCCCGCGCACCATCGCAGTGCCTACCGTTTTCAGGCCGACCGCCACCCCGGCGTGTGGCGTGCGCCGCTCCGCTGGGGGCTGCGAGCGGGCCTGGCCGTCCGATCGGCGCTCGCCGTGCGGGCGGCACGCTCCGACTCCACCCGTGTTCCACCCCCTGCCGACCAACCCCCTGCGGAGAGGAAATCCCCATGACGTATTTCGCGGTCAACAACCCGACGCCGGTGCCGAATGCGGTACCCGATGTCGACATGTCCGACGTCCAGGCGGTCATCCTGGTGGGCGGCAAGGGCACCCGGCTGCGTCCGCTGACGCTCTCGGCACCCAAACCGATGCTGCCGGTGGCCGGTCTGCCGTTCCTGACGCACATGCTCTCCCGCATCCGGGCCGCCGGTATCCGCGACGTCATCCTGGGGACCTCGTTCAAGGCGGAGACCTTCTCCGAGTACTACGGGGACGGATCGAAACTGGACCTGCAGATCCGCTACGTCACCGAGGAGGAACCGCTCGGTACCGGTGGTGGTATCCGTAACGTCCTCGACGAGCTCACCGCGTCGACCATCGTGGTGTTCAACGGTGATGTCCTCGGCGGCACCGACATCCGCCACGTCGTGGCCACCCATCGTGAGGCGCAGGCCGACGTCACCCTGCATCTGGTGCGGGTCTCCGACCCCCGTGCCTTCGGCTCGGTCCCCACCGACGACACCGGGCGGGTCACGGCGTTCCTGGAGAAGACCCAGGACCCGCCGACCGACCAGATCAACGCCGGAACCTACGTGTTCAGCCGCTCGGTGATCGAGGAGATCCCGGCCGGCCGCGAGGTCTCGGTGGAACGCGAGGTGTTTCCGTCGCTGCTCGCCGAGGGCCGCCACATCCACGCCTACGTCGACAACAGCTACTGGCGCGACATGGGTACGCCGGAGGACTTCGTCCGCGGATCGGCCGACCTCGTCCGCGGCATCGCCCCGTCGCCGGCACTCGGCGATCGGCACGGCGAATCGCTGGTGCACGAGGGGGCCGGCATCGCCCCGGGAGCACTCCTGATCGGCGGGAGCGTAGTGGGCCGCGGGGCGGAGATCGGGCCGCGGGCACGTCTGGACGGCGCGGTGATCTTCGACGGCGCGGTCATCGAGGCCGGCGCGGTCGTCGAACGCAGCATCGTCGGGTTCGGCGCACGGATCGGTCCGCGGGCCCTGGTCCGGGACACGGTGATCGGTGACGGCGCCGACGTCGGCGCCCGCTGTGAACTGCTCCGCGGTGCGCGGGTCTGGCCCGGGGTGCAACTGCCCGACGGTGGGGTCCGTTTCTCGACCGACGTCTGAGCGGTCGATTTCCCGAGATCCCGATGTTCCGGGATCGGGCGTCGTCCTCAGCGGGCCTTGGCCGCGGCCAGCACGCCCGGACCGAGCGGGATCACCACCGGCAGGAGGCGGTCGTCGTCGGCGACCAGCAGAGCGGCCTCGCGGGCGGCGCTGGTCATCGGATCGGTTCGGGCCGGGTCGGCGACCGCCCCGCCGGCGGCGGCGTCGTGGATCACCAGGGCCCCGCCCGGGCGCAGCATCCTGATCGACTCGCCGACGAAACGTGGCAGGTCGAGGCGCGGTCCGTCGATGAAGACCAGGTCGTAGGAGTTGTCGGACAGGCGGGGCAACACCTCACGCGGTGTGCCGTTGATCAGTCGGGTACGTCCGGGCGCGATGTCGCCGCCGGCAAACGATGCGCGTGCCGCACGGTGATGTTCGAGTTCCGGATCGATGGTGGTGAGCACGCCGTCGGCGGCCATCCCGGCCAACAGCCACAGGCCGCTCACCCCGGTCCCGGTGCCGATCTCGGCGACCGCGCGGGCGTCGACGAGACGCGCCAGCATCGCCAGGAGCGCTCCGACCGCCGGACTGACCGGTTCGGTGCCGAGTTCGGCCGCACGAAGGCGGGCCGCGGCGAGGGCGTCGTCCTCGACGATGGCCGACTCGGCGTAGTCGATGAGTGCCATCCGCGGGTCGCTCGGCTGTGTACCGGTCATTCTCCCCAGGTTAGACACGCCCCGCCGGACCGGCGCCGGGGCACGCCCGAATGTGGGGGACTTGCGCCGAATGTGGGGGACTCGCGGGTGGGACCATCCGAAAGACCGTCCGCTCCGACTTCCTCAGTGAACACTCAGCCGCATCATACGACGACCACACTGCGGTAGGAGAGGGTGAGATCACCGCGCCGGACGCTGCGGGAATAAGGTGGGCGTCGCAACGGTTCGGGATGATGAATATCACCCACGAGTGCCACTGGTGTTGCGAGAAGGGGACCGGCCACACACGATGACCACATTCCAGGCGACCGACCATGAGGACTCCTCGGCCGCGGCCGGAGGATCGGATGCCGATGTGCCCGGTGGAACCGCGGGATTCGACGCCACCGGAAATGACATGTTCATGCCGTCCTGGGATGAACTGGTCCGCGAGCACGCCGATCGCGTGTACCGGCTGGCCTACCGGCTGTCGGGAAACCAGCACGACGCCGAGGACCTCACCCAGGAGACCTTCATCCGGGTGTTCCGCTCGTTGTCGAACTATCGACCCGGCACGTTCGAGGGCTGGTTGCACCGCATCACCACCAACCTGTTCCTGGACATGGTCCGGCGTCGCAGCAAGATCCGCATGGAAGCCCTGCCCGAGGAGTACGACCGGGTACCCGCCGACACGCCCGATCCGCAGCAGGTCTACGCCGATGCCTACCTCGACGCCGATCTGCAGGCGGCACTCGATTCGCTGAGCCCCGAGTTCCGGGCCGCGGTGGTGCTGTGTGACATCGAGGGACTGTCCTATGAGGAGATCGCCGCCACCCTGGGCGTCAAGCTGGGGACGGTGCGCAGTCGAATCCACCGCGGCAGACAGACGATTCGTGATCACCTCCTCGCCAACGGTCACGCCGACCGGCGGTCGGTCGCCGTCGGCAACCCGGCTCACTGACCCATGTCGGGATTGCCGGATCGGGAACCCCACGCTCTCCTGAATCGTTGGCGAATTCGGTAGGCTGGGTGACCGCCAGGCCCTTCGGGGGCGCGGCACCACGCAGACCTGAGAGCAACAGACCTGACGGGAAGGGGTGAAAGAGGGCGATGATGGACGGCCAGCGACGGCAACCCGGCCCGGGTGAACGGTCCGGCGGCGACGGATCCGGAACCGGACAGCCCGACCTTCCCGCGAATCTGCGTCGTCGGCGGTCCTGGGGGCCGTCCGCGTGGGCTCCGGCGGCGTCGTCGTTCGCTCCCGTGCGTCGTCCCGCCGCACCCCGAGAGCGCCGTTTCGCTCCCACCCAGCACCTCGCCCCCGAGGCCGTCGCGGCATTCGTCGACGGCGAGCTCGGGATGACCGCCCAGATGCGGGCGACCCACCATCTGGCCATGTGCCACGAATGCGTCGCCGCCGTCGACGCACAGGCCGCCGCCCGCACCCGGTTGCGGTCGTCGGGGACCATGGCGATCCCGTCGGGCCTGCTCGGGCAACTGAGCCAGATCCCGACCCGGGAGTTCGACATGAGCGCCGAGGGCGCCCCCGCACTCGACGAGCGCCGCCCCGGCCGGCCGGATGCGGCCCACAATCCCGGGGCGCACAATCCTGGGGCGCACAATCCCTCGACCGGCCACCGTGGCGGGCCGCCGATGTCACCGTCCGGCGAGGCGGTGTCGGTTCCCGCGCCGCCGATGACCCGTGGTCGAATCCAGCGTTGGCGGAGCCGCTGACACGTGGCCTCTGATCAACACGGTCCGGGTGAGGACACCCGGACGGGCGTCCCTGCCGGTGACCATTCCCCCGGTGACCGATCCGACCTCTCACCCGTCGCCGAGACACCGAATTCGGCAAGCGATCCCGGACGTCCGGCCGACTCTACGGCTGCGGGATCCGAGCGCTCTGTGGCAGCGACATCCGGGCCCAGTCCGTGGTCGGAGCCGAACTCCGCCGATGCGAGCGGGCCTCGCCCCGCCGCTGCGACGCAGCCGCCGCGACACGCCCCGGTATCACCGGCCACTGCCGCGATCTTCGGCCGCCCGAACGGCGTCGCGGGATCGTTCGCGGCCGGCCGGGACCGCGACCGGAAGCCACAGCCGCAGGTCGCCGCACCCGATCCGGTGCTGGCCGAGGCCTTCGGCCGACCGGACGGCAGCGCCGAGACGCTCCAACGTGACCCACTCGCCTCCTTCGGGGAGCCCGCCGAGCCGGAGTCGCCGCCGGACCCGTGGCGCAATCCCGACAGTCCCGTCGTCCTCGACGGACCCGCGGTCGCCGCCGCCACGTCGCCGACGCCGACCGTGGCCGGCCCCACACTGGGCCTCCGCGACGTGCTGTTCGGGCGCCGGGTGGCGTGGCATGCACTCGCCACCCTTGCGGTGATCGCCGTGCTCATCGGCGTCGTCGGTGGCCTGATGGGTCGCTTCACCGCCGAGGTCGCCGCACCGCTGAACAGCGACACCGTCGAATTGTCCACCGGCGACGACGGCGGCCAGGCCCCGCGGTCGGATGTCGCCGCGGTCGCGCAGTCGGTGGAGAAGTCGGTGGTCGCCATCGACGTGCGACTCAGCGACGGCTCGGCAACCGGCTCTGGATTCGTGATCGACCGGGAGGGCTACATCCTCACCAACAATCACGTGGTGTCACTGGCCGCATCGGATCGCAACGCGAAACTCGAGGTGGTGTTCTTCGACCGCAATCGGGTTCCCGCCCGCATCGCCGGCCGGGATCCCCGCACCGATCTCGCGGTCCTCAAGGTGGACAACGTCGCGAACCTGACCGTCGCGCAGCTCGGGAACTCCGACGACCTGCAGATCGGTGAGGGCGTCGTCGCCTTCGGGTCGCCGCTGGGACTGGACCGCACGGTCACCACCGGCATCGTGAGCGCATTGCACCGCGCGGTGCCCTTGCGTCCGGATGCCGAATCCGACACCGACGCGGTGATCGACGCCATCCAGACCGACGCCGCGATCAACCCGGGCAACTCGGGTGGCCCGCTGGTGAACATGCGCTCCCAGGTGGTCGGGATCAACACCGCGATCCGATCCGGCAGTGGCGGTTCGGTGGGACTCGGATTCGCGATCCCCATCGACGACGCCGTCCCGATCGCGCAGGCACTGATCCGCGACGGCAAGGTGAACCACCCGCAGATCGGGGTCAACGCGAGTTCGGTACGCAACGATCGCGTCCTGGGCGCGGAGGTCCGCAACGTCGTCGCCGGCGGCCCCGCCGACCGCGCCGGGGTCCGCGAGAACGACGTCATCGTGTCGTTCAACGGTCGGTCCATCGAGAGCGCCGATGAATTGACGGTCGCGGTGCGAACGGCGAAGATCGGTGAACCGGTGAAGTTCACCTACTGGCGGGACGGGCGCACGTTCGACGGCACCATCACGCCCGGCAGCGACTGACAGCTCGCGGGATCGGAGAAGCGTCATGTTCGACAGCGTGGGCTGGGGAGAGATCTTCATCCTCATCGCGGCTGCGCTGGTGATCCTCGGCCCCGAACGGCTGCCCGGCGCCATCAGCTGGACGATGCAGTCGGTCCGCAAGGCGCGCGACTACGCCACCGGCGCCACCGACAGCCTCAAGAACGAACTCGGCACCGACTTCGACGACCTGCGCAAGCCCCTCGCCGATCTGAACGAGCTGCGCGGGATGACACCCCGATCACTGGTCACCAAACACCTCTTGAACGGCGACGAGTCGGTGTTCTCCACATTCGACAGCGTCGGGTCGACCCTGCGTTCGGCGACCGAACCGCCCACCATCAAGCCGGTGTCCAAGGCGATGCCGGCGGGGCCGGAACCCGTCACGCCGACTGCGCCCTCATTGGACAAGGGCACCCCGGCATCGGATTCCGGTCATGCGACGGCGCGGGGCAATCGCAGCGTCACCGATTGGGACGCAACCTGATTCGTCGGCCGAGAGGACCTTCGGGCGAGGGCGATCAGGCGTGACGGGTGCTGTCGATCCCGAGACTCATCCCGGCCAGGCCCCGGCGACGGACCGCCAGTTTATCGGCGATGGCGCGCAGGGCCGAACCCGACGCCGACTCGGGAGCCGAGAGCACCACCGGGGCGCCGGTGTCGCCGCCTTCACGCAGGGCGGTCTCGAGCGGGATCTGTCCGAGTAGTTGCACTTCTGCGCCCACCATGCGGGTGAGCCGGTCGGCGACCGTTTGCCCGCCGCCGGAGCCGAAGGGCTCGATCCGGGTGCCGTCGGGCAACTCCATCCAGGACATGTTCTCGACGACGCCGAGGATCTTCTGGCGGGTCTGCAGTGCGATCGCACCGGCCCGTTCGGCGACCTCGGCGGCCGCCTGCTGCGGGGTGGTGACCACCAGGATCTCCGCGCCCGGGATGAGTTGCGCGATCGAGATCGCGACGTCGCCGGTACCCGGCGGCAGATCGAGCAGGAGCACGTCGAGGTCGCCCCAGTAGACGTCGGCGAGGAACTGCTGCAGCGCCCGGTGCAGCATCGGTCCACGCCAGGTGACCGGGGTGTTGTCGTTGGTGAACTGGCCGATCGAGATGAACTTCACGTCGTGGCTGATCGGCGGCATGATCATCTTCTCGACCTGGGTCGGTTTGGCGTCGCTGCCGAGCATCCGGGGCACCGAATGGCCGTAGATGTCCGCGTCGAGCACGCCGACCGACAATCCCCGCTCGGCGAGTGCACACGCCAGGTTCACCGTCACCGACGACTTACCCACCCCGCCCTTGCCGGAGGCGACCGCGTAGACCCGGGTCAGCGAGCCGGGCTGGGCGAACGGGATCACCGGTTCGGCGGAGTCGCCGCGGAGCTTCTTGCGGAGTTCGGACCGTTGTTCGTCGTCCATCACATCGAGATCGACGCGGACCGCGCCGACTCCCGGCACGTCGGCGACGGCGGTCTCGACGCGTCCGCTGATCTCGGTACGCATCGGGCAGCCGGAGGTGGTGAGGTACACCGTGATGTCGACGCTGGCATCGTCGTTGACCGTCACCGACTTGACCATGCCCAGGTCGGTGAGCGGTTTGCCGATCTCCGGATCGCGGACCTTCGACAGGGCCGCACGGATCGCGGATTCGGTGGGGGACACTCCAGTAGTCATCCCAGCCAGCTTAACCAGTGGTGGCGACGACGGGCCCGGAGCCCTGTGGTCACCGTGGGCGGAGCCCTGTGGTCACCGTGGGCGGAGCCCCTGTGTCACCGTGCCGGGGTGGTGCGCGGCGTCGGGGCCTGCGTGGTTCGCGGGGCGGGCTGTCCCGGGATGGTGATCCCGGGCGGCAGGCACAGCATGCCGAGGCACTGCTGGGTCGGCGTGGTGGTACTCGGTGCCGACGGGGACGACGGCCCGCTCGGTGATCCCGGTGACGGTCGTGACGCCGAACTCGAACTCGACGACGAGGACGAGGAGGCGGGCCGACGCATCTCGGGAATGGGGTTGGTCGGCATGACGCCGGTGGCGTATGCCGCAGCCCAGGCCAGGACGTTCTCGGCGTACTCGACCGAGTGGTTGTAGCGCATCACCGCGGCCACCTTGTGGCCGTCGGCCATGATGTCGGTGACGCCGGAGCACAGGTAACGGCCCGCGGAGTAGGTGGCGTCGAAGACGTTGTTCGGATCGGCCTTGCCGTCGCCGTTGGCGTCACTGCCCCAGGCGGCCCAGGTGCTCGGGATGAACTGCATGGGGCCCATCGCACGGTCATGGCTCGCGTCGCCGTCGACCCGGCCGCCGTCGGTGTCGCGGATGACCTGATTGCCGGCGAGCGAACCGTCGAGGACCGGTCCGGCGATCGGGTTGATCGTCGTGCCGTACTGGTCGACCGAACCGTTGCTCGCATGATTGGACTCGATGCGCCCGATGCCGGCGAGGAGGAACCACGGCAGTTTGCAGGCGCCGCTCTCGGATGCCACGCGGTTGGCGGCGAGTTTGTAGGCCTGCAGGACGACGCCGGGGATTCCGAGCGGACCGGACGGGAGGTCGGCGGCGATACGGAACTGCGGGGCCACCGACGGGGCGGCGGTCTGCGCGGCGGGGGGAGCGAAACCCAGCAGGGCCACCGGCTGACCCGCGGCCACCGCGGCGACCTCGACGGGCGCCTCGGGCGCGGCTGCCACCGGGATCGCACCGTCATGTGCGCTGGAGGTCGCGGCTCCGAGGATCATCGCACCGACCAGCGCGGCGCCGACGCCGACCGAGGCGGTGCGGCGGGTGACGACGGTACGGCCTCGCGGTCCTCGGCGTAGCCGTAGGGGCCGTGGTGCCATCATCGCCGTCCACCCCGGGAGGAAGTCGCAGCGTGGGTCGGCACACCCGGTGGCGTTGCCCGCTGCGGTTTCGGCGCAATCCCCGATCTCGTCGGCAGCCCTGTCACGTCGTTCACTCCGTTGTCACTTCACGCACTATCGCCCCCCGTGGAGCACCAACTCGCGCGGCGGCCGACCACCGATCGAGAATCGGTGACGAATCATCAACCCGCCCTGCACTGTGGTCCACCATACATTTGGGTCGGGTGTCCCAGTCGGCGAACCCCGGAATCGGGCCTCGAGACGAACATCGGCGACGGTCGATGCCGCGTTACCGCCGGTCGGTCACCGCTCAGCGCCGATGCTCGCGCGCGGGATTCGTCGGTTTCGTCGGTGTCCGCCGGCTCGGATGTGTTGCCGACCGGGCCTCGGTATCGGGATCGGTATGCCGACGCGGACCGTCGGCAGGCGTGTCGAGGTCGCGGGCGGCGAGCCGATCGACGAGGTCATCGAGCAGGTCGTCGAGCTCTTTGCGCAGGTAGTCACGGGTCACGGTGTCGCCGACGGCCAGCCGGACGGCGGCGAGCTCACGCGCGAGGAACTCGGTGTCGGCCTTGGTCTGTGCGGCCCGCGTGCGGTCCTCGTCGAGGGCGACCTTGTCGCGGTTCTCCTGGCGGTTCTGCGCGAGCAGGATCAGCGGCGCCGCGTAGGCGGCCTGGGTGGAGAACGCCAGATTCAGCAGGATGAACGGGTACGGATCCCATCGCAACGACACCGCGAACAGGTTGATGAGCACCCACACGATGACGATGACGGTCTGGATGGCCAGGTATCTGCCGGTGCCGAGGAAGCGTGCGATGCGTTCGCTGTAGACGCCGACGATGTCGGAATCGAGGTTGAAACGCGGTCGGCGATTCTCGCGGGGGGTGTCGAGGCGCCGTCCCCGCGGTTCACTCATGAGGACACCTCATCGCTGACGTCGTCGTCGGCCGGCTCGGTCTCACGCCAGTCGCGGGGCAGCAGTTCGTCGAGCAGGTCGTCGACGCTGACGGCACCGAGCAGGTGGCCCTGGTCGTCGACGACGGGCCCGCAGACCAGGTTGTAGGTCGCGAAGTAGCGGGTGACGGTCTCCAGGGAGTCCTCGGGTCGCAGGTGGGCCAGGTCGGTGTCGAGGATGCCGCCGACGATGTTGGCCGGCGGCTCCCGCAGCAGCGCCTGCACGTGCACACAGCCGAGATACTTGCCGGTGGGGGTGGAGGTGGGCGGGCGGACCACGAAGACGATGCTGGCCGCCGCCGGGTTGATGTCGGGGTCACGGACCCGGGCCAGGGCCTCGGCGACGGTCGTCGCCGCGGTCACGATGATCGGTTCGGAGGTCATCAGGCCGCCCGCGGTGTCCGGGGAGTGCGTCAGCAGGCGCCGGACCGGCTCGGATTCCTCCGGGTCCATCCGGGTCAGGAAGGCCTCCGCCTCCACGTCGGACATCTCGCCGAGCAGGTCGGCGGCGTCGTCGGGGTCCATCGCCTCGAGGACGTCGGCGGCTCGCTCGATCTCCAGGTGCGAGAGCAGATCGGTCTGGTCGTCGGGTGGGAGTTCCTGCAGCACATCGGCGAGGCGCTCGTCGTCGAGTGCGGTGGCGATCTCGTCACGCCGCTTCGCGGGCAGTTCGCGCAGGGCGTTGGCGACGTCGGCGGCGCGCATGCCCTCGAACTGCAGCAGCGCCTGCGCGACGCCCTGGCCGGGCAGGTCCAGGGTGCTCTGGGTCAGGCCCTGCACGCTCGACCACTCCACCACGTGGGTCTGCATGCGTCGCAGTCCGCGGCGACCGGCGCGGACGGCGACGCGGGAGACCACCCAGTCGCGGGTGCGGGTGCGTTCGATCCCGAGGTCGACGACGACGACCTCCTGACCACCGAGTTCGGGCAGGTCGGGATCGTCCACCCGCACGCGGGTGTCCAGGATCTGTCCGATGGCGAGTGCCTCGCCGGGCCGCAGGTGCAGGCGTCGCAGGCTCACCGTGCCGGTGTTGAGGGTCACCGCATCCGGTTCGATCGCGGTGACGCGCAGCATCGGGACGAAAATTCTTCGGCGGGTGGTCAATTCGACGGCCAGGCCCAGGGCGCGGGGCTGCTGGCCGGGTAACCGGACGGAGATGACGGCATCGCGCACACGCCCGATGGATTCACCGTCCGGACCCAGGACGGCCAATCCGACTAACCTGGCCACGAACACCTTGCTCACCGCCGACATGGGAGTAAGGGTAATTGCATCGCACCCCGCGGCGTGGCCACGCCACCAGTGGGTGCGACCACAGCGACCATGTCGGACGTGAACGCACCTGATGACCGAGGAGCCCGGAGATGACCAATCCCATGCAGCCGTCGCGCCAGACACCGGGACTGCCCACCCCGCCGAAGGGCTGGCCGATCGGCTCGTACTCCACCTACGCCGAGGCGCAACGGGCCGTGGACTATCTGTCCGACGAGCACTTCACCGTCGAGGACGTCACCATCGTCGGCGTCGACCTGATGCAGGTCGAGCGGGTGATCGGGCGGCTCACCTGGGGCAAGGTGATCGGCGGCGGCATCGTGTCGGGTGCCTGGCTGGGTCTGTTCTTCGGTCTGCTGGTGTCGCTGGTGGTCACCGGGAATCCGTTGGTGCCCATCCTTGTCGGCATCGTCGGCGGCATCATCTTCGGGCTGATCTCGGCGACCATTCCCTACGCCGCCACCCGCGGACAACGGGATTTCGCGTCGACCATGCAACTCGTCGCCGGCCGCTACGACGTGCTGTGTGATCCGAAGAGCGCGGAGAAGGCGCGCGACATGCTCGCCAAACTCAACCCCTGACGTTTCGGCTCTCTTTCGACGCCGGCTCTCGGTGGGCGGCGGCGCCGCGGGTGTGGGTGCATGCGACACGCCCGGGCGCACACACGTTCTCGGATCGCCGATGCACGTCGGCACATGCGGTGACACGGTCAGATCACGATTCTCGATGAACTGGGACGAGCGCACCCATTGTGTTGATCGTCACAGGCGTGGCGGGATAGCGTAGCGTCCAGATGACGGTGGTGCTCACCGTCGTGCCCACGACATCGAGGAGGCTGCGTGCGGCGAAGAATTGGCGGCGTGCGACGCGATTCCGCGGACGGTGAGCGTAACCGCAAGTCGTCCTTGGGGATCCGTGGAAAGGCGGTGATCGCGGGCGCCGCCCTCGCGACGGTGCTGCCGATCATGACCGCGTGCGGGTCCGGATACGAAGAGGGCGTGCTCAACCTGTATCCGCCTGCCGATGGTGCGGATTCGATCAAGATCCAGGCCGATCGGTGCTCGCAGGAGTCCGGCGGTCGGTACCGGATCGTCACGACGCCACTGCCCAAGGGCGCCGACGATCAGCGCCTGCAACTCGCGCGGCGTCTGGCGGGCAACGACCACACCCTCGACCTGATGGGCATGGACGTGGTGTGGACGGCCGAATTCGCCGATGCGGGTTGGCTGGTCCCGGTTCCGTCGGAGTACATCGGTGAGGTCACCGCGTCGACGCTCGGTGGTCCATTGGAGACCGCGCTGTGGCGCACGCCCGACGATGATCGCGAACAGCTGTACGCGGTCCCGATCTGGACCAACACCCAGCTGCTCTGGTACCGCAAGGACACGTTGCGGTCCCTGGGCCAGAACGCCCCCGCGACGACGTGGGAGGGCATGATCGCCGACGCCCAGAAGAGTCTCGCCGACGGCGGGCCCAGCCAGATCATGGTGCAGGGGCGTCAGTACGAGGGCCTGATGGTGTGGTTCAACTCCGTCCTGGCCAGCGCGGGCGGCTCGGTCGTCGATCCCGACGACCCGAACAAGGTCACCCTCAACGACTCCCCGGAACACCGCGCGGCAACCGTGCGGGCGTTGCGCATCATGAAGGCCGTCGCCACCGCACCCGGACACGATCCGTCACTGACCAACTCCGACGAGGCGGCCGCCCGACTGGGGATGGAGAGCGGTGATGCGATCTATGAGGTCAACTGGCCGTTCGTGTTCAGCGGCATCCGCGAGAACTCCGCGGCTGGCTCGGTGCCCTTCCTTCCGGACATGACACGCCACAACGACTTCCTGACCAACCTGGCCGACCCGCCGACCACCGAACAACTCCAGCAGTTGGTGCCGATCAACGACGAGATCCGGCAGAAGTTCGACTTCGCCGCGTATCCCGGTGCCGGAGAGGGCCTTCGGGCCCGCAGCACCCTCGGTGGTCTGAACATCGCGGTGGCCTCCACCTCGCAGCAGCGCGATCTGGCGTTCCAGGCGGCGATGTGCCTCACCAGCGAGCAGGCGCAGAAGTTCTACTCGATCAACGCCGGGACCCCGCCGGTCAACCGCGCGCTCTACGACGACGACGAATTCCGCAAGACCTACCCGATGGGTGATCTGATCAAGAAGCAGCTGGAGGCCGAGAACGCCGCGCTCCGGCCGAAGTCGCCCGATTACCAGGCGATCTCGACCCTGGTGCAGGCGAAACTGTCTCCGGTGGGGGCCTGGGACCCCGAGGTACTGGTCGATCAGCTCGCCGATGCGGTCACCAAGGCGATCAACGGGGAGGGGCTCATCCCATGACCACCGGCGACGACAACGATTCCGGACGCCGCGGGCGTCACGCCATGCCCGAGGATTCCGTGCCCGAGAACTCACCGACATCGGGTCCCGAACAACCCGGTCTGGACGTGACCGCGCCGCACTCCTTCGGCAAGGCCGTGCATTCGGAGGTGTGGAAGGCACCTGAGGGGCCTTCGGCAGCCACATCGGATGCGGGTTCCGGTGCGACACAATCCGGTCCGGCCGACCGGCCCGGGCGCTCGACGGCGGGCACGGGTGCGCTTCCGGCGGCGGCCGCCGCGACCGCGGTGGCGACGCGGCCCACCGGCCCGGCACGCGTGGCGGCTCCCGGCGGCAAGAAACTCAGTGAGGGCAAGAAAGCCGAACGGCGACTGGCGTTCTGGCTGGTGCTGCCGTCGATCATCATGATGGCGCTGGTGACCGGATACCCGATCATCTATGCGGTGTGGCTCTCGCTCAACAAGGCGAGTCTGTCGGCGCCGGGGGAGCGGGAGTTCGTCTGGTTCGGCAACTACGCCACGGTGCTCACCGACAGCTACTGGTGGACGGCCTTCGGGGTGACCCTGGGCATCACGGTGGTGTCGGTGATCATCGAGTTCGTCCTCGGTATGGCGATCGCCCTGGTGATGCACCGAACCCTGTTCGGACGCGGCACCATTCGCACGGTGGTCCTGATCCCGTACGGCATCGTGACCGTGGCCGCGGCGTTCTCCTGGTACTACGCGTGGACCCCGGGCACCGGCTATCTGGCGAACCTGCTGCCCGACGGCACGGCGCCGCTGACCGAGCAATGGCCGTCGCTGGCGATCATCGTTCTGGCCGAGGTGTGGAAGACCACCCCGTTCATGGCCCTGCTGTTGCTCGCCGGGCTGGCGTTGGTGCCCGACGATCTGCTCAAGGCCGCCCAGGTCGACGGTGCCGGGGCGTGGACTCGCCTGTGGCGCATCATCCTTCCGCTGATGAAGCCGGCGATCCTGGTGGCGTTGCTGTTCCGCACCCTGGACGCCTTCCGCATCTTCGACAACATCTACGTCCTCACCCGGGGATCGAACAGTACCTACTCGGTGTCGATGCTCGGTTACGACAACCTGTTCAAGGCGTTCAATCTGGGTGTCGGATCAGCCATCTCGATTCTCATCTTCATCTGCGTGGCGATCATCGCATTCATCTTCATCAAGGTATTCGGTGCCGCGGCACCGGGTTCCGATACCGAGGGGAGGTAGGTCGCATGAGTACCGGTGCGAAACCGAAGATCTGGTGGGCGATCGCCAACATCCTGGTGATCCTCTATGCGATCATCCCGTTGCTGTGGATCGTCAGCCTGTCGTTCAAACCGGCGTCGAGCGTCACCGACGGTAATTTCATCCCGCGCGAATTCACCTGGGACAACTACTCGTCGATCTTCTCGACGAGCGCATTCACCAGTGCGCTGATCAACTCGATCGGTATCGGGTTGATCACCACCGTGATCGCGGTCGTGCTCGGCACGATGGCCGCCTATGCGGTGGCGCGCCTGGACTTTCCGGGTAAGCGGCTGCTGATCGGTGCGGCGCTGTTGATCGCGATGTTCCCGCAGATCTCGCTGGTCACCCCGCTGTTCAACATCGAGCGCCGACTGGGGCTGTTCGACACCTGGCCCGGCCTGATCCTGCCGTACATCACGTTCGCGTTGCCGCTGGCGATCTACACCCTCTCGGCCTTCTTCCGGGAGATCCCGTGGGAGTTGGAGAAGGCCGCCAAGATGGACGGTGCCACCCCGTGGCAGGCCTTCCGCAAGGTGATCGCGCCGTTGGCCGCGCCCGGCGTCGTCACCGCGGCCATCCTGGTCTTCATCTTCGCCTGGAACGATCTGCTGCTGGCCCTGTCGCTGACCTCGACCGAGCGGGCCATCACCGCACCGGTGGCGATCGCGAACTTCACCGGCAGTTCGCAATTCGAGGAACCGACGGGTTCCATCGCGGCGGCCGCCGTCGTGATCACCATTCCGATCATCATCTTCGTGCTCTTCTTCCAACGTCGAATCGTGGCCGGGTTGACCTCCGGTGCCGTGAAGGGATAAGCCATGGCAGAAATCGTCCTGGACAACGTCACCAAGCAGTATCCCGATGGCTCCGTCGCGGTCCACTCGGTGAACATCGACATCGCCGACGGGGAGTTCATCATCCTGGTCGGACCGTCCGGCTGCGGAAAGTCGACGACGCTCAACATGATTGCCGGTCTGGAGGACATCACCGACGGCGAGTTGCGGATCGGCGGTGAACGCATGAACGAGCGGGCACCGAAGGATCGTGACATCGCGATGGTGTTCCAGAGTTACGCGCTCTATCCGCACATGTCGGTGCGCGAGAACATCGCGTTTCCGCTGACCCTGGCCAAGCTGCCCAAGGCGGAGGTTGCGGCGAAGGTCGACGAGGCCGCGAAGATCCTCGACCTCGGGCCGTACCTGGATCGCAAGCCGGCAAACCTGTCTGGTGGACAGCGGCAACGCGTGGCGATGGGCCGGGCGATCGTGCGCTCGCCCAAGGCATTCCTGATGGATGAGCCGCTGTCCAATCTCGACGCCAAGTTGCGCGTGCAGATGCGTGCGGAGATCTCGCGGCTGCAGCAGCGACTGGGCACCACCACCGTGTACGTGACCCACGATCAGACCGAGGCGATGACGCTCGGCGACCGCGTGGTGGTGATGCGTTCGGGTTATGTGCAGCAGATCGGTTCTCCGCAAGACCTGTACAACAATCCGGTCAACGTGTTCGTGGCGGGATTCATCGGGTCGCCGGCGATGAACTTCATTCCCGGTCGGCTGGGCAGCGACGGCATCTCGACCCCGTTGGGAACCATTGCGCTGCACGATCAGAGTGAGGTCACCGCGGCGGCGTCGCAGGCCAAGGGCAACGGGGATGTGCTCGTCGGGATCCGGCCCGAACACCTCGAGGACGCGCAGCTGTTGGATGCCGATACCCGTTCGCGTGGTGTGACCTTCACCGCCGACATCGATGTGCTCGAATCGATGGGCTCGGACAATTACGCGTACTTCTCCCTCGGTGGGAGCTCCGCGACCAACGACGCGCTCGAGGAGTTGTCGGCGGACTCGGGTGCGGTTCTCGGTGGGGGACAGTTGATTGCGCGGCTGTCGCCGGAGTCGCAGGTGCGACGCGGAACGAGCGCCGAACTGTACTTCGATCCGGCGCGGGTGTCGGTCTTCGACCAGCAGTCGGGTGCGAGCCTGCGGCACGTGACGAGCGCCGGTGACCGGGCCGGCGGAAGCGGTGGGGGGCTGCTCACCAAGCGCTGAGGCGCTCGCCCCGACACCGCTGCGACTCCATCGCCTCACCGTCTCCGTCGGTGCGGCTGGTCGCGGAGTTCGTCGATGATCTCGTCGTCCCAGATGTGCTTGCGTACCAGTCGATATCGTTCACACGCCAGCCACAGGTACAGTTCGGCGTCGCTGTCCAGGTCGGGTCGGACGTCGGCGCGACGGGCCATGCGCACGACCGGCAGGAACTCCTCGCCGAACCACCGACGGGCCACGTCAGGCCGGCTGATGAACTCGCCGATCTCCTGGCCGAGGCGAAATCCCCACGCCTCCACAGATTCTGCGAGTTCGGCGTAGTCGAAGGGGTCGGCGAGGCGGATGGCCTCGGCCTGCGCGCCGCTCAGTGGGACGCGGGCGAGGAAGAGTCGGCGATGATCCTTCAGGATGAGATCCGCGGGTACGTTGATGCCCTCGGGTGAGATCCGGGTGTGGATCTCGGTGACGTAGGCGTCGATCGTGTGCAGGTGCCGGGCGATGGCGATGGATACCCGATGGTGGCCGTCGATCACGAAATGCAGTGAACCGATCCGGTACAACCGCACCGGCGGCACCGATTCGCCGCGTCGCTGGGCCGCCGCCAGACGCTGCCAGCGTTCCCGGATCCGGGCCGAGGTGGGACGGAAGTACCGGTCGAAGTCCTTGGTGCGATCCACGCTGCCGACGATGGACGAGACCTCCACCACCTGCAGGCCCAGATATGTCTCGCCGGTGCGGCCGAGTGCGGCGACCACCTCGTCGAACGGCAGGATGGTGTTGACATCGGCCGGTTGGCGGGTGAACCACTGTGTGAGACGGGCGAGTTCGGCCGACCGCCGCATCCGTGCGAAGTCGTTCTCGGCATCGGCGTCGGGAAATCCGGTGTCACGCGCCATATCTCCTCCTCGCGATCGTGTGATCGCCGGTCGCCGGATCGAAATCGAACCGGCAGTATCCGACGACGTTCATCGAGATGGTGTCGGCGCCGATGACGAGGTCGCGGGGATGCGTGCCGTGCGGGTGAATGTGACCGTGCACCATCATCTTCGGGCGCAGGTGCTCGACCAGCGGGTGAAAGCACGCGAAGCCACGGTGGGCGCGGTCGTCGGCGTCACCGACACCTCGGGCCGGTGAATGGGTGAGCAGGATGTCGGGGCGGATGCGGGGCCGGCGGGCCCGCAACGACAGGCATCGCAGTCGCTGCTGCGTCTCGGTGTACTGGTTGGGTCCGCCGTTGTACCGCACGCTGCCGCCGAGGCCGCAGATCCGGACCCCGGCCACCGTCACCGTGCGTCCGTCGGCGTTGATGGCGCCCACCGGACCGGGATCGGCGCTGGGCAGGCCCGCGCGTGTCCATCCCGATCGGCCCCGGCGGTATCCACGCAGATCGCGGTCGTGGTTGCCGGGAACGTAGACGCAGGGCGCATCGCACAGGTCGGAGAGGAGCTCGAGGTAGTCGAACGGCAGGTCGCCGGCGCCGAGGATGAGGTCTGGGCGCACGTCGATGCCGACGCCGAAGGTCAGGGACTCCACGACCTCGTCGGCGACCGCCAGGATGCGTACCACGACCTCAGCGTAGTGTGCCGACGGCTCACATTGTGGCGGGCGAGCGCCCGGGGTCGTCAAGATCAATGGCGGCCTCCGCCCATGCCTCGCGCAGTGCATCGACGCCTTTGAGGCGCATCCAGGCCGCCTCGTTGGCGGTGATCGGGACGGCCCGGAGAAATCGCACCGGATCCATCGGGGCGGGAAGGGCAACCTCACCGAGTTCGGCATCGACGGCGGTGACCAGTGCGGTGAACGGGGCGCCGTCCCACAGTGGTTCACCCAGGTCGACCAAGGCGTCGGCGCCCAGGACGAGGCCTTCGACGGCGGGTGCTGCGGCGATCGTGGCCAACCGGCGATGCAGCCCGGGAAGTGGGCGCGAGGCATGCATGCGGACAACGATCTCCACGCGGGGGCCGCGAACCGGGTCCGGGTTGAGCTCATTCGGGTCGGCCATCGGGTGCCGCGCACAACCCACGGTCACGTATGCGGCGTCCTCTCCGACGACGAATCGTTCGATGTCGATGGGTTCGACGCCGAGGAAGGTCACCGACGCGCGTTGCGGCCGGGTGCCGAAGGCTGCCTGCAGATGCTTCTCGATCAGGTCGGTGACGGACTCGCTCACCCCGCCCACGGTAGTGCCGTGTGTGCCGGTGCCCGCGGTGCGGGTGTCAGATCCCCGGCAGGGTGTCATGTCACAACGGTGCGGCGATCACAACCAATGATGTCGCCGGAAGACGACCCACAGTCCGGTACAGGCGATGATCAGTCCGACCACCACGGTCATGAAGCCGGCGTGATCGGATAATCCGGGCATGTATTCGAAGTTCATGCCGTAGAGGCCCGCGACCATGGTCGGGACGGCGCCGATCGCGACCCAGGCCGAGATCTTGCGCATGTCGCCGTTCTGCTGGATGCTCACCTTCGTCGCGGCCGCGTCGAGCAGCGAGCTGAGCAGTTCGTCGTATTCGACGACCCGCTCGATGACGGTGGAGAGGTGATCGGCGACATCGCGCAGATGGCGACGAACCTCCTTGGGCACCAACGGATTACTGCCGGCGGTCAGTCGTGACATCGGCCCGGACAGCGGGGTGACCGCGCGGCGCAGTTCGAGGACCTCACGCTTGAGCAGGTACACGGTGTCGATGTTGAGCCAGTTCTTCTGCGCGCCGAAGACCACGCTTTCGATGGCGACGATGTCGACGTCCATCTTCTCGGTCACCGCGAGGTAACTGTCGATGACGAGGTCGCTGATCGCGTGCATCACCGCCGTCGGTCCGAGTTGCAGACGTTCGGGACGGTCCTCGAGGCGGCGTCGGAGGCCGGAGAGGTGGGTGTGATCGCCGTGGCGGACGGTGATGACGAAGTCGGGTCCGACGAACACCATGATCTCGCCGGTCTCGACGACCTCGCTGGCCTTCTCGATGGTCTCGTGCTCGACGTACTTCACGGTGCGCAGCACCAGGAACTGCATGTCGTCGTAGATCTCGAGTTTCGGTCGCTGATGGGCGTGCACCGCGTCCTCGACGACGAGTTCGTGCAGTCCGAACACGTCGGCGACGCCGGCCATCTGATCGTCGTCGGGTGCGTGCAGGCCGAGCCAGACGAATCCTTCGCCGGTGGTGCGGACCTGGGTGAAGGCCTCTTTGTACGTGATGTGTCCGGGTTGCCGGATTCCGTCGATGTAGACGGCACAGTCGACGACCGCGCGGGCGACGGGCACGGGAATCCGCGGGAGGGGACGGCGATCCCGGCGGCCCGGCACGATCCCGCGATTCCCGGGGCGCAAGTTGGGCATCGACGGCATTCCTGGGATGCTACGCCCCCGCAGGCGGTCGGCCCGGGTATCGGTCCGCGCTGACGCGGGCGGCGTCCCGGACCCCCGACGGGCATCGGCCGTAGGATCGGCGGATGTCCTTTGACGTGACGGTGTACACGACGACGCTGATCACGCTGTTGGTGATCATGGATCCGCCCGGCCAGATCCCGCTGTTCCTGTCGCTGGTGGGGCATCGCTCACCGGAGTATCGGCGCCGGGCGGCGTGGCAGGCCCCGCTGGTGAGTCTGTTGGTGATCAGTATCTTCGCGATCGGCGGCAAGGCGATCCTCACGTATCTGCACATCGGCATCCCGGCACTGCAGGGCGCCGGTGGTCTGCTGTTGCTGTTGGTGGCGCTGCAACTGCTGACCGGGCTGGGCAATGCGGGAACCCCGACCGCCTCCGACGACGTCAATGTCGCGTTGGTGCCGTTGGGGACCCCGCTGTTGGCCGGTCCCGGCGCCATCGCGGCGGTGATCGTCGGGGTGAGCGGGGTCTCCGGCGACGTCGGCGGTTACCTGGCGATCGCCGCGGCGATCGTCAGCGTCCACATCGTCGTCGCGATCGTGTTGCGCTACTCCACGGTGCTGATCCGGGTGCTCGGCGTCGGCGGTATCACCCTGCTCGCGAAGATCGCCGGCCTGCTGCTGGCGGCCATCGCGGTGCAGCTGATCGCCGATTCGATCGCCGGGTTCATCGCGGCCGGCGGCTGAGACGGTGGGTGGCCGCGGACGACGGTCGCCGAGCGCTACGGTGATCATCGTGCGATGTCGAGTGGTCCTTGCCGCGGTGGCCGCCGCGGTCGTCGGAATCGGGGTGCTGAGCGGATGCGGCGGCGAGTCCGATGCGCCGCGCGCGCTCGTCATGGGGTCGGCGGACACCCCGGAGATGACGGTGATGGCGCAGGTGTATGCGACGGTGCTGCGCGGTGCCGGCGCATCGGTGTCGTCGCACCTCGACACCGGAGACGACGCCGCCCTGATGGCGCAGATGCAGCAGGCCGACGTCGACCTGTTCCCGGCGTTCATCTCCGCGCTGCTCTCGCAGCTCGCGCCCGCACTGGAGTCGACCGCCCCCGCGCCCACGAGCGGCGCACCCGCCACCGACGACGGCGTCGACCCGCTGTATCGGGATCTGAGTCGTTCTCTGCCGCAAGGTGTTTCGGTCGGTGATGCAACTCCGGTGACCGCCACAGCGCAACTGTTCGTGGCCACCACCCTGGCGGCGGGAGCCGGCGTCGACGATCTGTCCCAGTGTGCGCGCCTGCCCGCGGACCTGCCCGTCGTCGTCACCGCCGAGCCCGACGCGGCCACCGTGGCGGCCTTCACCGACGCCGGCTGCCGGCTGGGCCCGGTCGAGGTGGTCGCCGACGCGACGGCGGCACTCGCCCGCGCCGGCACCGGCACGGCGGTCGCGTTGCTCACCCCGCTGCAGGTGGCCGGTGACACCGCCTCGGGACCCGCGGGCGATGTCACGGCGCTGGCGGCGACCGACAGCGCGCCGGGACCGCGCGCCGAGGTTCTGGTACCCGTCTACCGCACCGCCTCGCTGACCGAGGATCAGGTCAAGGCGGTCAACCGGGTGGCAGGCGAGATCACCACTGCCGATCTCGCGACGATGGCCGATGCGGTCCGGGGCGGCGCGTCACCGGCGGTCGTCGCCGGTGACTGGGTCAACGAACACGGGGTGTGACACCCGAGGGGCTGGACAGCCCGGGCGACACCGAACGATCAGCGCCGGACGGTCAGCGCCGAAAACCCGGCAGCCGAGCCAGGAACGTCGCCTCGCGCGGGCCGTCATCACACGGGCCTGCATTCCACGATGCCCGCTCGTCCATGGTGCGCAGGTCGACATAGCCCGGTAGGCGGCGAAGACGTGCGGCGAGGTTGTCGCGGAGGGTGACCTCGGCCGCCGCGCAGCCGTGACACCGGCCGGTGAGCGCGACGGTGACGACGCCCTGCGACACCCCGACCAGCTCGACGTGACCGCCGTGGGAGGCGGTGTAGATCCCGAACTCGCCGTCGAGGACCTCGCGGACGCCGGCCTCGAGTTCGCGGTCGGCGCCGCTGCGGACCAACGCCGCAGGGTCCGCGGCGTCGTCGGACCGGGAGGTGTGGTGCGCATCGTCGGCGCTCGGCCAGCCGCCCGGACGGGACAGCACCTCGAAGAGTGCCGCGCGGATGGCGGGGCCGGCCGACGCGACATCGGTTCGGGCACCCACCCGGGTCTCGATGCGGCCCGGCCGCACATGCACCGACCGCAGGACTCCACGCTCGAGGAGATCGTGGAGTTCGGCGGGCAGTTCGGCATCCTCGGGACGGTCGTCGACGCGGACCAGTCCCGGACCGACCCGCCAGCCGATCACATCGGGCGCGGCGGGATCGATCGGAGTGGGCAACAACATGATCGGCACGGCGACCTCACCCGCTGATCGCCGCGGCGATCTGATATCCGATGAAGCCGGTGACCCATGCGAGGGCGAACATGTACCCCCAGGCGATCAGCGGCCACCGCCACGAATTGGTCTCGCGGCGAATGGTTCCCACCGTCGACATGCATTGCAGCGCGTACACGTAGAACAGCAGTAGTGCCACCACCGTCGGCGCGCCGAACAATTTATCGCCCTGGTGCGGACCGCTGGTGTAGGTCATCTGGGACAGCGCCGCACTCGGGTCGTCGGGATCCTCGGCCGCGCCGATCTGTCCCAGCGTCGAGACCGCCACCTCACGGGCCGAGAACGATCCCAGGATGGCGATGTTGATGCGCCAGTCGAAACCGAGGGGAGCGAACACCGGCTCGACGAACTTGCCGACCGAGGCGGCGTAACTGTTCTCCATCACATACGAGCGGGATTCGGCATCACCGATGGCGTCGGCCTCGTCCGGCGTGGAGCCCTGCGCGATTGCGGTGGCCACCGCGTCGGTACGGATCTGCTCGGCCTCCTCGGTGTGCGCGGGCAGTGACAGCAGAACCCACAACACGATGGAGGTGGCGAGGATGATCTTGCCGACCTTCTGCAGGAACATCCGGGTGGAGTCCCACATCATCAGCAGCACCGATTTCACGGTCGGAACGCGGTAGGGCGGCATCTCCATGTAGAAGGGCATCAGGCCGCTGCGCAGCTTTCGGGTGCGCTTGAAGACCGCCGACGCCGCCATCGCGGACAGCGCGCCGAGCAGGTACAGGCCGAACATGACCAGACCCTGGGTGTGCACCGGACCGAACCGCGAATCCGACGGGATGAGCAATCCGGTGAGCAGCACGAAGACCGGCAGCCGGGCCGAGCAGGTCACCAGCGGCGCCGACATCGCGACGGCGATGCGGTCCTTGGACGACGGCAGGGTGCGCGTCGCCATGATGCCGGGGACGGCGCAGGCGAACGAGGAGAGCATCGCGACGAACGCTCGTCCCTCCAGGCCGGCGCGGCTCATCACCCGATCGGTGAGGAATGCCGCGCGCGACATGTACCCGATGTTCTCCATGATCGCGATCAGCAAGAACATCAGCACGATCTGCGGGACGAAGACCAGGACACCGCCGACACCGCCGATCAGTGCCGTCGAGAGGAAATCGGCGAGGATCGGTTGTGTCACATGGTCGGTGACCAACGTGCCCAGCCACCCGAAGAACGTCTCTATCCAGTCCTGGAACGGCGCCGCAACGGTGAACACGACCTGGAAGAACGCGAACATCACGGCCAAAAAGACCAGGGTGCCGAACACCGGATGCAGCAACACCCGGTCGATGCGGTTGGTGCTGCCGGGTTCCCGCGGGGGCCGATAATCGGCGAGGGTCAGGGCCGAATCGGTCCAGTCGGCCAGCAGCGGTCCCGCGTCGGTTGGCGGCGCAACCGCCGGGCGGCTCCACGAGTCCGGGTCACCGAGCATCTTCCGCACCGGCTCGAGGGTGGACTTCCTGGTGCCCACCACGGCGCGGACGGGAACCCCGAGGGCCTCGGACAGGCCGGCCGGGTCGACGTGTCCGCCGCGGCGCTCCATCTCGTCGGTCATGGTCAGGATGATCGCCACCGGGATGTCGAGGTTGAGTGCCTCGGCGACCAGCGTCAGCGACCGTTGCAGGACGGTGGAGTCGACGACGACCATGGCGGCGTCCGGTCGGCGGGCACCGTCGAGCTCGCCGGCGAAGAGATCGGTGACCACCTTCTCATCGGGTGAGATCGGATCGAGACTGTAGGCGCCCGGCAGGTCTTCCAGATTGATGGTCGTGGTCGTCTCGGCGGTCGTCGCGGCGCCGGGGCCGTCGGGGTGGATCTTGTTGGCGGGCAACGGAACCTTGAGCGATCCGACGGATCGGCTCACCGTCACGCCCGGATAGTTGGCGGTCTTGAGCCGCAGGCCGGTGAGGCCGTTGAAGACCGAGGTCTTGCCGGCGTTGGGGCTCCCGATGAGGGCGATGCTCTCCAGCGGCTTGCCGTCGGCATCGACGCCGCCCCCGCTGCGGCCCGTGCCCGGGTCATGGCAATCGCTCATCGGTCCGTCTCGCATTCGATGTAGTCGGCCTCACGAGCGCGCAGGCACATCTGGTAATCCATCACCCGGTACACGCACGGATCACCGAGCGGGGCGCGTCGGATCTTGGCGACGGTGGCACCGGGGACGAATCCGAGGCTGACCATCCGCTTGCGTACGGCGGGGGGACACGAGTCGCTGTAACCGGTCACCGTGGCGAAGTCGTGCAAGGACAACGACGTGAGTGCGATCCTCGGTCGGGCTGGCGTGGACATGAACTGCCTTCCTCTGCAACGGGGGGCGGCATGTAATTGGCCGGCATGCCACACCCATGACACCATGTTAGGTACGGCTGGCCTTGTCCGTGAGGGTCATTGGTCATGACTTCGGCATCGAAGAAGGGCCCTTCGCAACGCGAAGGGCCCTTTTCGCCGTACTCTCGTCCCGGAATCGTTACTTCGGCGCCGCCTTGGACAGTGCGGCGGCGGTCACCTTGGCGGTGATCCACTGATACTTCGACGCGACGATGCGAACCCAGATGTCGAGGAGTTTCGCGTCGGTGCCGACGAGGATGCGCGCCTTGTTCTTCTGCACGCCCTTGATGATGGTGTCGGCCGCGTCCTCCGAGGTGGTGCGGGCCAGGTATCGATCGAAGAAGGCGGCGTTGCTCTGCGCATCGTGGTTACCGGATGCGGTGGCGTTGCGCGCGATCGCCGTCTTGATGCCGCCGGGATGCACACACGACACCTTGACCGGGTGCTTGGCGACGATCATCTCCTGGTTCAGCGACTCGGTGAAGCCGCGTACGGCGAACTTGGCGGCGTTGTAGGCGGCCTGCCCGGGCTCGGAGAGAAGCCCGAACAACGACGAGGTGTTGACGATGTGGCCGTCGCCGGAGGCGATGATGTGCGGCAGGAATGCCTTGGTGCCGTTGACAACCCCCCAGAAGTCGACGTCGACGACGCGCTCGATGTCCTTGAACTCGGTGCGTTCGATCTCGCCGTGGTGGGCGATGCCGGCGTTGTTGAAGATGACGTTGACCGTGCCGTAGTGGGCCACCACGGTCTCGGCGTACTCGAGGACCGATTCGCGTTCGGCGACGTTGAGGATCTGGGTGTGCACCTGCGCCCCGGTCTCGCGGACGAGGCGTTCGGTTTCGGCGAGGCCGTCGGGGTTGAGGTCGGAGATGGCCAGCTTGGCGCCCATGCGGCCGAGTTTGACGGCGAGGTCGCGGCCCATGCCCGATCCGGCTCCGGTGATGACGACGACCTTGTCGTGGAAGTCCTTCATGGTGTCTGCTTTCTCCTGCTGTGGGGTCGGTGTGGACTGCGTGCGCGATATCAGGCGCCGGCGGTGACGGGCGTGGGGTCCACGGTGGTCGCCGCGTCGGCGGCGGTCCTGACGTCGTAGGCGACGACGTCGAATGTCCTTGTCTCCCGCCGGAAATCGAAGGTGAAGCCCGGCCACAGGGTGGTGATGTTGCCGTTGGCGTCCTTGTACCACGACGCGCAGCCGCCGTTGACCCAGACGCTGTTGCGCAGCTTGTGCTGGATGCCGGCGTTATAGCGACGCTGGGCGGCCTCGGTCACGTCGATCCGCACGGCGTCACGGCGCCGGGCGGTGGCGATGTAGTCGGCGAGGTAGTTGAGCTGCGATTCGATCATGTAGACCATCGAGGTGTGGCCGAGGCCGGTGGACGGCCCGATCATCAGCATCATGTTGGGGAACCCGTGGACGAAGGACCCCTTGTATCCCTGCATGCCGATCTCGTCCCACACCTGTGCCAGGCTGCGTCCGTCGGCGCCGATGATGCTGCCGAAGACGGGGGAGTCGGTGACGTGGAAGCCGGTGGCCACCACCAGGATGTCGATGTCACGGGTGGTGCCGTCGGCGGTCACCACACCGGTGGGGGTGATCCGCTCGATGGGATCGGTGACGAGGTCGACGTTGTCGCGGTCGAGTGCCGGGTACCAGGCGTTCGAGCGCAGGATGCGCTTGCAGCCGATCTGGAATTTCGGGGTGGCCTTGGCGCGGAGCTCCGGGTCGCGGATTCCGCGGAAGATGTTCGCGCGGGCCAGGATCTCCACCGGCTTGAGCGCGGCGGGGGAGTAGGTCATGCCGAAGGCGACGAACTCGTTGAAGGCGTAGATGCCGGCCCGGCTCGCGGTCTGGACCGCGGGCAGGTGCTTGAAGGCCCAGTGTTCGACCGGGGTGTAGGGCCGTTCGGTGCGCGGCACGATCCACGGCGCGGTGCGCTGGTAGACGTCGAGCCGGCCGGCCACCTTTGCCAGCTCCGGCACGATCTGGATGGCCGACGCGCCGGTGCCGATCACCGCGACCCGCTTGCCGGTGAAGTCGACGTCGGAATCCCAACGCGCCGAATGCATCACGGTGCCGGCGAAGGATTCGATGCCCTCGATGTCGGGAAGGTTCGGTTCACACAGGGGGCCGACCGCACCGATGAGGTGCCGGGCCTGGTAGGTGTTCTCGACTCCGTCGGTGGTGGTCGAGATCAGCCAGTGCGCGCTGTCCTCGTCCCACGCGGCCCGGGTGACCTCGGTGCCGAAGCGGGCCCGCTCCCGGACGCCGTGGTCATCGGCGACGGAGTTGATGTAGCGATGGATCTCGGGCTGATGCGAGTACGAGCGCGACCAGTCGGGGTTCGGCGCGAAGGAGTAGGAGTACAGGTTCGACGCGACGTCGCACGCGGCGCCCGGGTAGGTGTTGTCGCGCCAGGTGCCGCCGAAGTCGGCACCGCGATCGAGGATCACGTAATCGTCGACGCCCGCGCGGCTGAGGGTGATGGCGGCCCCGAGTCCGGAGAAGCCGGCTCCGACGATCGCGATCTCTACATCATGCGTTGTCATGGTGACCCACCATAGAGGCTTATTGAATACCCGTCAATAGTTATTGAACATGAGTCAGTAGGCTACGATGGCGGCCATGGCCTCGTCGAACCCCGTCCGATCCGGCACTGTCCGATCCGGTGCCCCGGCCGGGGCACGCCGCACCCGGATGAGCCCGCAGGAGCGCCGCGATCAGCTGATCTCCCTCGGCCTGCAGATGGTCTCCGAGCGCCCCCTCGAACAGGTGACGATCGACGCGATCGCCGGCGTGGCCGGGGTGTCGCGGGCACTGCTGTTCCACTACTTCGAATCCAAGCAGGACTTCCATGTGGCCATCGCACGGGCGCAATCGCAGGAGATGCTCGACTGCACCCGCCCCGACGAGTCGCTCGGCGATCCGCTGAGCGTGCTGGCCGGGTCGATGTCGGCGTTCGTCGAGTACGTGAGCACCAACCGCACCGCGTACATGGCCTTCATCCGCGGCTCGGCCAGCGCCGACCCGGCGATGCGGGAGGTGTTCGATCACACCCGATCGGCGATGGCCGACCGGGTGCTCGAGCACGCGCCGGCCCTCGGCGTGGCGCTCACCCCCCTCGTCGAGATGACGGTGCACGGCTGGATCGCGTTCGTCGAGCAGACCACGATCTCGTGGCTGACCGACCCGGTCATCGGCCGCGAGGAACTGCTCGCCGTGATCACCGCGTCACTGCCCGCGCTCGTGGCCGCCTCCGGCACCGTCGTCGATCTCCCCGGCTGACCCGCCCACGACGAGACCGGCCGCGACATCCCCAGGGGGACGTCGCGGCCGGAACCGTCAGATGCGGTGTTCGTGTCAGCCGAAGGCCTCGTCGAGGATCTCCTGCTGTTCCACGGCGTGGACCTTGCTCGATCCGGACGACGGCGCCGACATCGGGCGCCGCGACACCCGACGCAGCCCCTTCAGCAGGTCCGGGAGCAGTTCGGGCAGCCACAATCCGAGGAACGGCCACGGACCCTGGTTGGCGGGCTCCTCCTGGACCCAGAAGAACTCGTCGGCGTTCGGGTAACGCTCGAGGGTCTGCTGCAGGCGGCGATGCGGCACCGGGTACAGCTGTTCGATGCGCACCACGGCGATGTCCTCGCGGTTCTCCTTGTCGCGGCGGGCGGCCAGCTCGTAATAGAGCTTGCCGCTCACCAGCAGCACCCGCTTGACCTTGTTGCGTTCGGCATCGTCGGTTTTGAAGTGCGGATCGTCGATCACCGAACGGAACTTGTCCTCGGTGAAGTCCGACAGTGGCGACACCGCGGCCTTGTTGCGCAGCATCGACTTCGGGGTGAAGACGATCAGAGGGCGGCTGATGCCGTCGAGGACGTGGCGACGCAGCAGATGGAAGTAGCTGGCCGGCGTCGACGGCAGCGCCACCGTCATCGACCCCTCGGCGCACAGCTGCAGGAACCGCTCGATACGACCCGAGGTGTGGTCGGGACCCTGACCCTCATGGCCGTGGGGGAGCAGCAGGACCACGTCGGAACGCTGACCCCACTTCGCCTCGCCGGAGCTGATGAACTCGTCGATCACCGACTGCGCGCCGTTGACGAAGTCACCGAACTGCGCCTCCCACAGCACCAGCGCGTCGGGGTTGCCCACGGAGTAGCCGTATTCGAAGCCGACCACCGCGAACTCGCTCAGCGGTGAGTCGTACACCAGGAAGCGGCCCAGCGAATCGGCGTCACCGTCGATCGGCTGCAGGTGGTTGAGCGGGGTGTACTCCGAGCCGTTGTCCCGGTCGATGAGCACCGAATGCCGCTGGGTGAAGGTGCCGCGTCGGGAGTCCTGACCGGACAGGCGCACGGTACGTCCCTCGACCACCAGCGACCCGAAGGCCAGCAACTCGGCGAAGGCCCAGTCCACGCCACCCTCGGTGGACATCTCGTGACGGCGCTTGAGGACCGGCTTCACGCGCGGATGCGGGGTGAAACCCTCGGGGGTGTTGAAGAACGCGTTGCCGATGTCGGCGAGCACGTCCTTGTCGACCGCGGTCACCAGCTTCTGCGGCAGCGGCTGATCGGCCTCGACCGACTCGCTGGGCTCCGGGGTGAACTTCTCGAGTTCCTTGACCTCGTTGAAGACCCGTTCGAGCTGCCCCTGGTAGTCGCGCAGGGCGTCCTCGGCCTCCTTGGTGGAGATGTCACCGCGGCCGATGAGGGCTTCGGTGTAGGACTTGCGGACACCGCGCTTGGTGTCGATGACGTCGTACATCGCCGGCTGGGTCATCGACGGGTCGTCGCCCTCGTTGTGTCCGCGGCGGCGGAAGCAGACGAGGTCGATGACGACGTCCTTGCGGAAGGCCTCGCGGTAGTCGACGGCCAGCTTGGCCGCCCACACACATGCCTCCGGGTCGTCGCCGTTGACGTGGAAGATCGGCGCGCCGATCATCTTCGCGACGTCGGTGCAGTACTCGGTCGAGCGGGAATGCTCCGGTGCGGTGGTGAAGCCGACCTGGTTGTTGACCACGATGTGCACGGTGCCGCCGGTGCGGTAGCCGGGCAACATGGCCAGGTTCAGGGTCTCGGGCACCACGCCCTGCCCGGCGAAGGCGGCGTCGCCGTGCAGCATCAGCGGCAGGATGGAGAACTGCTGCTCCTCGTCGAGGAGGTCCTGCTTGGCGCGGACGAGACCTTCGAGGACGGGGTCGACGGCCTCGAGGTGGCTCGGGTTGGCGGTCAGCGAGACGTTGATCTCGTTGTCGCCGAACATCTGGTAGTACTTGCCCTCGGCGCCGAGGTGGTACTTCACGTCGCCGGAACCGTGTGCCTGCGACGGATTCAGGTTGCCCTCGAACTCGGTGAAGATCTTCGAGTACGGCTTGCCGACGATGTTGGCGAGCACGTTGAGGCGGCCGCGGTGCGGCATGCCGATGACGACCTCGCCGAGGCCGTGCTCGGCGCTCTGGTCGATGACGCCGTCCATCATCGGGATCACCGACTCGGCGCCCTCGAGCGAGAAGCGCTTCTGACCGACGTACTTGGTCTGCAGGAAGGTCTCGAAGGCCTCGGCGGCGTTGAGCTTGCTCAGGATGTACTTCTGCTCGGCGACCGGCGGCTTGACGTGCTTGATCTCGACACGTTCCTGCACCCATTTCTGCTGCTCGGGTTCGAGGATGTGGGTGTACTCCACGCCGACGTGACGGCAGTAGGCGTCACGCAGGATCGACAGCACATCGCGCAGCTTCATCTTGTCCTGGCCGTGGAAGCCGCCGACGTTGAAGCTGCGGTCGAGATCCCACAGGGTCAGCCCGTAGGTCAGGATGTCGAGGTCGGGATGGCTGGCGCGCGCATCGCTGTCCATCATCAGCGGATCGATGTCGGCCATCAGGTGACCGCGGTTGCGGTAGGCGGCGATCAGCTCGAGGACACGGGTGTTCTTGTCGACGAGCCCGGCGGGGATGTCGCGACGCCAGCGGACCGGCTCGTACGGAATGTGGAACGCGGTGAAGATCTCGTCGTAGAAGGCGTCGTCGAGCAGCAGCTCATGCACCTTGCGCAGGAAGTCGCCGGACTCGGCGCCCTGGATGATGCGGTGATCGTAGGTCGAGGTCAGCGTCATCAGCTTGCCGACGCCGAGCTCGGCGATCTGCTCGTCGCTGGCGCCCTGGAACTCGGCCGGGTATTCCATCGCGCCGGCACCGATGATGGCGCCCTGGCCCTTCATCAGGCGCGGCACCGAATGCACGGTACCGATGGTGCCCGGGTTGGTGAGCGACATGGTCACCCCGGCGAAGTCCTCGGCGCCGAGCTTGCCGTCGCGTGCACGTCGCACGATGTCCTGGTACGCGCCGTAGAACTCCGCGAAGCCCATCGTCTCGCACTTCTTGATGGCGGCGACGACGAGTGTGCGGTTGCCGTCCTTGCCGACGAGGTCGATCGCGAGCCCGAGGTTCGTGTGGGCGGGGGTGACGACGTTGGGCTTGCCGTCGACCTCGGCGAAGTGCCGGTTCATGTTCGGGAACGACTTGATCGCCTGGACGAGGGCGTAGCCGAGGATGTGGGTGAAGCTGATCTTGCCGCCGCGGGTCCGGGCGAGGTGATTGTTGACGACGATGCGGTTGTCGATCATCAGCTTCGCGGGGACGGCACGCACGCTGGTGGCCGTCGGGATCTGCAGCGATGCCGACATGTTCTTGGCGATGGCGGCGGCCGGACCGCGCAACACCTTGGTCTCGTCCTCGGATGTCGACGCGGCGGACGCCGGGGACTTGGCGGTCGACTTGTTCTGGGAACGCGCGGAGCCGTCGCGGCTGGCGACGCTGTGACCGGAGGCGGCCTTGGTCGCGGTGGACTCGCGAGCCGGGGTCTTGCGCGGCGGGGTGGCGCGCGGCGCGGGCCCCTGATCCAGGGTCACCGGTTGCTTCTTGGGGGTGCTGGCCGGGGTCGCGCTCACCGATGCGGTGGACGATGCGGCCGCGGTGGACGAGCTCGGTGCCGACGACGTGGTGGGCTTGCTCTGGGTCGCCGGGCGAGCGGCCGGTGCGCTCGAGCCCTTGGCCGCGGGTGCCGGCTCGCTGCCGTTTGTGCTGCTGCCGTTACCGGACGGTGTGTAGTTCTTGAGAAGGTCGTGCCAACTCGGATCCACCGAGTTCGGGTCCTTCTGGTACTGCTGGTACATTTCCTCGACCAGCCAGGTGTTCTGCCCGAAGTCGGATTCGGATATCGAACTGCTCACAGCGGATTCTCGCCTCAATTCCCTCTGGTGTCGGGTCGCCATCTCACCACGTGGGTCTCTCGTGAAGCCACGTCGCGAACCACCTGCAGATGGTACGCGCCCGCGCCGTCGAACGACGAAGGCAGCCCACTGTCCTCGCCGCCCGTCCGGCCCGGGTTTCGGGCTCCTCGACGATCGGTTCTCGCCGTCGGGCCGGGCGTGCCGCATCCCGAGCATCTCAGCGGGTGAGGTGACGGGCGGGCGGCATACCGTCCACGTCCGTACCGTCGACGTCGGGATCGACACCGGCATCCCAGAACGTGCGGTACCTCCGGCCCAACGCGAGGAGTTGCTCGTGTGTTCCCGCCTCGACGATGCGGCCGTCGTCGACCACCGCGATCCGGTCCGCGCGTGCTGCCGTCGCGAGTCGGTGGGCCACGATCACCGACGTGCGCCGGTGCGTGAGGGCATCGCCCGCGGCGAGCACCATCGCCTCGGTGGCCTGGTCGAGGGTTGCGGTCGCCTCGTCGAGCAGGAGCAGGTCGGGGGAGACGAGTTCGGCGCGTGCGAGGGCGATCAGCTGACGCTGGCCCGACGAGAGGCCCTGACCACGTTCGCCGATGGGGTGATGCATCCCGCCGGACAGCCCCGCGATCATCTCGGCGGCCCCGACGGCGCGCGCGGCGGCGGTGATGTCGGCGCGGTCGGCGTCGGGCCGGCCGTAGGCGATATTGTCCGCGACGGTGCCGGTGAACAGGTGGGGTTCCTGGGGGACGATCCCGATGTGGCTGCGGTAGCCGCGCACGGTGAAGTCCCGGATGTCGGTTCCGTCCATCCGTACCGCACCGGACGTCGGGTCGTAGAACCGGGCGAGGAGCTTGACGATGGTCGACTTACCGGCCCCGGTGCGACCCACCAGAGCCAGCGACGTCCCGGGTGCGATGTCCAGATCGATGTCGGTCAGTGCATCGGTGGATGCCTGTGCGTAGCGGAAGCCGACGGCGTCGAGGCGTGCGTCGCCGTCGAATCCGGCCGGTCCGGGATCGTGGGCGCCCGGGCGTTCGGCCACGGTCGTCGGTGTGCGCAGCAGGTCGGCGATACGCCGCAGGCCCACCGCGGCCTGCTGATAGCCGTCGAACACCTGCGACAGTTGCTGCACCGGACCGAACAGCAGCGAGAGATAGAGGATGAACGCGATCAGCGTGCCGGCCGACAGGGTGCCGCCGGAGATCTGGTGGGCTCCGACCGCGATCGCCGCGGCGGTGGCGAGGTCGCTGATCAGGGTGATGAACGGGAAGTACACCGAGATGGCGCGCTGTGAGGTCATCCGAGCCGAAAACCATTGCGCGGCAAGCCCGGCGAAGCGCCGGGCGGCGACGTCGGTGTTGCGGTAGGAGCGGGTGGTCTTGATGCCGGCGATGTTCTCCTGGAAGTCGGCGTTGACCGCGCTGACGAGTTCGCGTGAGCGGGTGTAGGCGCGGGCGGCGATCCGCCGGAAGATGATCGTCGCCACGATCAGGACCGGGATGGCGGGCAGGACCAGCGCGCCGAGCTGCAGATCGGTCAGCAGGAGCGCCGCGCTGACCCCGAGCAGGGTCAGGACCGCGACGATGGCGGTGGACAGGCCCGTCTGCAGGAAGGTCGAGAGGGCATCGACGTCGGTGGTCATCCGCGTCATGATGCGGCCGGACAGTTCGCGTTCGTAGTAGTCGAGCCCGAGGCGCTGCAGATGTGCGTAGCTGCGTACCCGCAGGCCCAAGAGCACCCGCTCACCCGCGCGGGTCGAATACAAGGTCATCGCGGCCGAGGCGACCCATCCCACTCCGACCGTGGCCACACCGATCCCGGTGGCGATGAACAGTGTCGGTTCATCGGTGCGGGTGGCGGCATCGATCACAGCGCGGGCCAGCGACGGGAAGATCAGCCCGGTGAGCGTGTCCACGGCGATCGCGGCGATCGCGATGGCCATCAGCCAGCGGACCGGCCTGACGATCTGCCACAGGGAGAACTGCCGATTCTCGGCGCGCGCCGCGGCGATGTCGACGTGCGGGTCCTCGTCGGCCGGTGGGAGCGCCGCGACGGCGTCGAGCAAGGCGGGTGTGGCCGGCATCGAGCCCAGTGCCCCGGCGATGCCGCCGCCGCGTCCGCCCCGGCCGCCGACGCCACCGGGCGGTCCGGCCGGCTCGGGCGTCGCGCGTCGGAGTCGTTCCTGTGCGGCGGGCGCGCCCGTGGGCCACAGTCGTGCGTCGAGGTCGTCGGTGGTTTCAGGCGTAGTGGGTTGGGGTGTAATGGGTTGTGGTGCAACGTTTTTCGGTGTCCCCGGAGCGGGGTGCGCGGGTGACACCACCGGCGACATCAACGCCCGGAACATCTCGCTGCGGGCGTCGAGTTCGGCCACGGTACCGACATCGACGATGCGTCCGCCGTCGAGCACGGCGACCCGATCGGCGAGCATCAGGGTCGAGCGTCGGTGCGCGAGGACCAGCATCGTCGGGCTCTGGGTGCGCAGCCGGTGCAGAATGCCCGCCTCGGTGGACGCGTCGACTGCGGATGTGGCGTCGTCGAGGACGAGGATGCGGGGACGTGCATACAGGGCGCGGGCCAGCGCCACGCGTTGACGTTGTCCGCCGGACAGCGTCAGTCCCCGCTCGCCGACGACGGTGTCGAAGCCGTCCGGGAGGGCCTCGATGAACTCGAGGGCGTCGGCGGACCGCGCGGCCTCGACGAGGCGAGGGGCGGGATGCTCACCCACCGGGCGGCGTTCGCCGAGGGTGATGTTGGTGGCGATGGTGTCGGAGTAGAGGAACGGTTCGTCGAAGACCACGGCCACCCCCGCATGCAGCGAATCACTCGACAGATCGCCGATCGGGGTGCGGACCTGCCCGCCGGGCCCCGACAGGGCATCGATCGTTCCGTGGTCGGGGCGCACGTGGCGGCTCGCCAGGTCGGCGAGGGTGGACTTGCCCGAGCCGGGTGGCCCGACGACGGCGACGCATTCGCCGGGGCCGATCCGCAGGTCGATGCCGTCGAGCACGTGCTCCCCGTCGTAGGAGAAATCGACTCCGCGCAGCTCCAGGCCCAGCGGGCCGTCGGGGAGTGTCTCGGTGTTGGCCTCGTCCGGGTCGGTGGGCGCGTCGATCACGTCGTAGACCCGCTCGACCGCGGCGCGGGCCAGTTGTCCGCTGACGACCAGGTTGGTCAGCAGGCGGGCCAGTGCGGTCATCGATGCGACGTAGGTGGCGAACGCGAGAAAGGTGCCCGGGGTGATGGTGTTGTCCAGCGTGAGGTAACCGCCGACGGCGATGACGGCGACCATGCCCAGCTGCGGGATGGCCGCCATCGTCGGGGCGAAGCGCGCGTTGATCTTTCCCGCCCGCAGCCGCTTGCCGTAGAGATCGCGGCCGAGATCGACGAGTTCGTCGACCGCCCGGGTCTCCTGGCCGAATCCCTTGACGACGCGGACGCCGGTGACGGTCTCCTCGACGTGCTGGGCGACATCGGCGGCGGCCTGCTGCGCCGACCAGGTCGCGGCGAAGAGCCGGCGTCGGGTGGTGACGACGACGATCGCGACGAGCGGGACGATGGCCAACGCGATCAGCGTGAGCAGTGGCGAGAGGTAGAACATGATGGCCAGCGCCAGGACCACCTGGACGGCGGCACCCACCGACAGCGGCACCATCGCCAGCAGGCCCTGCACGATCTGCAGATCCGAGATCGAGCGGGAGACCACCTGGCCGGTGCGGATGTGGGCCTGGGTGGCGCCGTCGAGGTGCAACAGGGTGTCCAGCAGGCGTAGTCGCAGGGTGTTCTGGACGGTGATCGAGAGTCGGCCGGCGGTCAGCCGTCGGCCCATCTGGCAGAGGTAGCGCACCACGGCCAGCGCCAGCAGCAATCCGACGATGAGCGGCACCGTCAGCGACTCCAGGCCACGCCCGGTTGCTGCGCCGGTCGCCAGATCCAGGGCCGCCTTGGACAGCAGCGGCACGACGAGATCGACGGCGACGGCGATGAAGGTCACCGACAACGTGATGGCCACGAGTCGACGGTGCGCGAGGCATTCCGCGGTCAGGCGACGCAGCCAGCCGGCGTCGGCGCGCGGCGATCCGGTGGCGGGTCCGGGATCGTGCGAGGGGGCGGTCTCGGTGGTGGTGCCGAGCGTCACTTCTCGCCGGCCGGGAGCCACGGGTTGATGATCACGGCACCGTCGACGGTGGTGGAGTCGATGGTCCAGTGCGCCGGCGGCGGACCGAACGCCTCGCGTGAACTCGCGATCACCCGCTTGCCGAGGGCACGGTTGCCCGCGCCGCCGATGACGGCGCCGATCCCGGCGGGCAGGATGCGACCGACGATGAGCGGTGCGCGTTTGAGTGCGTACTTCTTGGCCACCCGGTTGACCAGCGTCTTGTTGAGTTTGGCGAAGGCGCCGTTGGGTGCCGACGCGCGACCGAGGCGGCGCAGCGCGCCGCCCTGGGTGCCGACCACCCGGCCGAGCCGGGCGAGGCCTTCCTCGCCGAGGGCGACGGTGAGCACCAACGTCTTCCGGCGTTCGGTCTCGTGGATGCCGATCCCGTGGACCTCGGCGATCGCGAGCGCGAGCAGGGCCGAGGCCTCGAGGAACAACGCCGTCTCACCGGTCACCGCCCCGAGCGCTGTCACGGTGCCGACGCCGGGAATCGCGGCGGTGGCGCCGACCGCGCTGCCCGAGGAGGTCACGGCGTTGAGATAGCGCTTCTCCAGCCGCGTGATGATCTGCGCGGGGGAGTCATTCGGGTACTTCTCACGCAGCCCGAGGACATACTTCGCGACAGCGGGGGCCTGCAGTCGCTGTGCCTTGTCGATCAGGTTGCCGGTGACCTGGGCGGTACGTCCGGCCGCCGGTCCCGTGGGTGTCGGTGCGGCAGCCTCGGACCGCTTCTTGCCGATCATGCGACGGGCACCCCGTGCTCGGCGGGAACCACCTCGGCCCGGCGCGGTGGTGGTGGCGGGGTGCCGTCGCCGAACGGGCGTCCGCCGAGTTCCTCGCGGTGATGTGGGGTCAGCCAGTTACGCAGGTCGGGTCCCGCCGGCACGATGCCGGTCGGGTTGATGTCGCGGTGCACGAGGTAATAATGCTGCTTGATCTGGGTGAAGTCGGTGGTGTCACCGAATCCGGGGGTCTGGAACAGGTCCCGGGCGTAGGCCCACAGCACCGGCATCTCCGCGAGTTTGGTGCGGTTGCATTTGAAGTGGCCGTGATAGACCGCGTCGAAGCGGGCGAGGGTGGTGAACAGCCGCACGTCGGCCTCGGTGATGGTGTCCCCGACGAGATACCGCTGTCCCGACAGTCGTTCGGAGAGTTCGTCGAGTTTGGTGAACAGCCGGTCGTAGGCCTTGTCGTAGGAGTCCTGGCTGCCGGCGAAGCCGCAGCGGTAGACACCGTTGTTGACCTCGGTGTAGACGCCCTTGTTGACCGTGTCGATCTCGTCGCGCAGGTGCTCGGGATAGAGCTGCGGGGCGCCGTCACGATGGAAGTCGGTCCATTCCAGCTCGAAGTCGATGGTGATCTGCGGGAAGTCGTTGGTGACGACCTCGCCGGTCGGGATGTCGACGACCGCGGGGACGGTGATGCCCTTCGGGTAGCCGGGGAAACGCTTCTCGTAGGCGTCTTTCAGACGCGGGATGCCCAACACCGGGTCGAGGCCGCCGGGATCGAGGTCGAAAGTCCACGAGTCGGCGTCGTGGGTGGGCCCGCACAGGCCGAGTGAGATCGCGTCCTCGAGGCCGAGGAGCCGTCGCACGATCAGCGTGCGGTTGGCCCACGGGCAGGCGCGGGCGGCGACGAGACGGTAGCGCCCGGCTTCGACGGGGTAGCCGTCGCGTCCGTCGCGGGTGATGCGCGTCTCGATGTACTTGGTGTCGCGGACGAACTCCTGGCCGCCGGTGACGTATGTTCCCTGCTTGCCGCTTCCCGAGGTGGTGTCGGTGCTCATGGCACCACAGTAGTGAACCGTTCGGGGTCTTGGTTCTGATCACTCCGGAATGTATATTCCAACCGGAATATTTGGTTCGGGCGAAGGGTCGGGTCGTGTCGGGACGTCAGCAGGGCAGCACAACGCCACCGACGCTGTCGTCCATGGCGGTCCTTGTTCTCGGTCTCCTGGCCGAGAAGCCGATGCACCCGTACGAGATGGTGCAGACCACGATCTGCCGTCGCGAGGACCGGCTGGTGAAGTTCCGTCCCGGGACGCTCTATCACGCGGTCGACCGGTTGGCCGCGGACGAGTTGATCACGGTGCACGAGGTGCGACGGGAGGGCAACCGGCCGGAACGGACGGTCTATACGATCACCGATGCCGGACGGGCCGCACTCGAGGCCAACCTGGAGGAGATCCTGGGCCGCCATCCCGCCGAGTACCCCGAGCTCTACCTGGCGCTCGCCGAGGCCCACGGACTGCCGCGAAGGCGCGTCATCGACCTGTTGACCGCCCGGCTGGAGGCGATGCGCGCCGACCTCCTCGACATCACCACGGCAACCGATGAGGCCCATGCCAAGGGCACCCCCGAGATGTTCGTCCTGGACGCCGGTTGCCGCATCGCCACGATGCGAGCCCAGATCGATTGGCTCGCCGAGCTTCTCGACCGGCTGCGGGACGGCCGGATCGATTGGCTCGACGACCCCGGATTCACCTACCCGGCCGCGGCGCCGGGTGCGCCGTCCACCGCAGCGAAGTCCACCGCAGCGAAGTCCACCGCAGCGACGTCCACCACAGAGAAAGAGTCCACCCGATGAGTACACCCACGACCCCGACGGCGGTGACCACCCGACCGTGGCTCGCCTTGATGGCGTTGTGCGTCGGCTTCTTCATGATCCTCGTGGACATGACGATCGTCGCCGTCGCGCAACCGCAGATCCAGGTCGCCCTCGACACCGATGTCAATGGGATCGTCTGGGTCACCAGCGCGTACCTGCTCACCTATGCGGTGCCGTTGCTCGTCACCGGGCGTCTCGGCGACAAGTTCGGCCCCAAACTCGTCTATCAGGCGGGTCTGGTGGTCTTCACCATCGCGAGCGTCTGGTGTGGTTTCGCCGGTTCGATCGGTGAGCTGATCGCGGCGCGGGCCCTGCAGGGTATCGGCGCCGCGCTGATCACCCCGCAGACGATGGCCCTGATCACCCGGATCTTCCCGCCGGAGAAGCGCGGCGCGGCGATGGGCGTCTGGGGCACCGTCGCCGGTGTGGCCACCCTGGTCGGTCCGCTGCTCGGCGGCATCCTCACCGACAGCTTCGGCTGGGAGTGGATCTTCTTCGTCAATCTGCCGGTCGGTATCGCGGGCCTGATCCTCGCCGCCACCCTGGTCCCGTCAGTGGAGACCCACGATCACAGCTTCGACTGGATCGGCGTGGTGCTCTCCGGAGTCGGCTTGTCCGCCTTGGTCTTCGGTATCCAGGACGGCGAGAAGTACGAGTGGGCCGGCTGGATCTGGGCGTTGATCGTCGGCGGGCTGGTCATGCTCGCCCTCTTCATCTACTGGCAGTCGCGCATCAAGACCGAACCGCTGGTGCCGCTGTCGCTGTTCGCCGACCGCAACTTCTCGCTGTCCAACATCGGTATCGCCTCGATGGGTTTCGCGATCTCCGGGCTGATGATCCCGATGATGTTCTTCCTGCAGCTCGTCGGGGGGATGTCGCCGACCCGGGCGGCGGTGATGATGGTGCCGATGGCCGTGCTCACCGGAATCCTGGCGCCCATCGTCGGGCGGATCCTGGATCGGGTGCATCCCAGCGTCATCATCTCCTCGGCACTGTTGCTGCAGGCCATCGCCGTCGGTTGGGCGGGCATGATCGCCCGCCCGGCCACCCCGGTGTGGGAGTTGGTCATCCCGCTGGCGCTGATGGGTATCGCCTCCGCCGGAATCTGGGCGCCGCTGGCCGCCACCGCGACACGGAACCTGCCGTGGCAGCAGGCCGGGGCCGGTGCCGGGGTGTACAACACCACCCGGATGATCGGTTCGGTCATCGGATCGGCCGCCGTCGGCGCGATCATGCAGACCAGGCTGGCGGCGGAGTTGCCCGGCGTGGACACCAGCGAGCATTCCGACGCGGTCTCCCAGCTCCCGGCGATGATCCGTGAGCCGTTCGCCACCGCGATGGGCCAATCGCTCTACCTGCCCGCCGGTGTGTTGCTGATCGGCGTGATCGCGACCCTGTTCCTCAAGCGTCCCGGCCATCAGGCCGTCGGCGCGACGCAGCGCGCGGCCGTCGCCAAGGGCGAGGTGGAGAGCGCCGGCGCGGCCTGAATCCACAGGTGAACCGCGGGATCGGCGGGGCGCGGGCGGGTGGCGGTGACGCCACGCACCCGCGCCCTCCCCGTTTCTGTCGGTGGGCGATCGTACGGTGTTGGACATGCGAATCCTGCACACCTCCGACTGGCATCTCGGCCGTACCTTCCACGGCGTCGAGTTGCTCGCCGACCAGCGCCGCGCGCTGGCCGATCTCGCCGCCGTCGTGGCGGACGAGTCGGTGGACGTGGTGGTGGTCGCCGGTGACGTGTACGACCGGTCGGTGCCCTCGGCAGACGCGGTGGCCGTCTATGACGAAGGGCTGGGACTGATCTCGGCGGCCGGCGCGCAGATCGTGGTGACCTCGGGCAACCACGATTCGCCGACCCGTCTCGGCGCGGGGTCGTCGTTCGCCGCCGCCGGCGGATTGCACCTGCGGACCACGATCGCCGCGATCACCGAGCCGGTGATCATCGACGACGAGCACGGCCCGGTGGCCTTCTACGGCATCCCCTATCTCGAACCCGACACCTCGCGAGCCGAACTCGGTGTCGCCGACGCCCGCTCCCATCAGCAGGTACTCGACGCCGCGATGGGCCGTATCCGCGCCGACGTCGCCGATCGGGGTATGCGGTCGGTGGTCGCCGCACACGCCTTCGTCGTCGGCGGCGCCGCGACCGGGTCGGAACGGTCGATCAGCGTCGGCGGGGTGGAAACGGTTGCCGTGCAGACCTTCTCCGGGGCCGACTACGTTGCACTCGGACACCTGCACTCGCCGCAGACGCTGACGCCGGCGGTCCGCTACAGCGGTTCGCCGTTGGCGTACTCGTTCGGTGAGCGCACCCACCGCAAGGCGGTGTGGATCGTCGACCTCGACGCCGACGGACTCACCGAGGTGCGTGCCCACGAGCTCCCGATCGTCCGCGGATTGAGTTCGGTGCGTGGCACTCTCGACGACCTGCTGGCCGACGAGTCGTTGGCCGACGCGGAGGATCACTACGTGGAGGCCACCCTGACCGACGCCCTGCGCCCGGTCGACGCCATGCGCCGGCTGCGGGAGCGTTTCCCGTATGCGGTGCACGTGAGCTGGGACCGGCCACACAGTGGCGACGGTGTCGATTACCGGTCGCGGGTGCACGGACGCTCCGATGCCGACATCGTCACCTCCTTCGTCACCGACGTGCGGGATGCGCCGAGCGCGGGGGAACGCAGGATCATCGAGCGTGCGCTCAGAGTCGTTGTCGGCGAACCGGAATCGGAGATCACCGGCGACGGTGAGTGGGCATTGTTCGCGCTGCCCGAGGTGGCGGAGTCGGCATGAGAATTCATCATCTGCGGATGCGTGCCTTCGGTCCGTTCGCCGACGACACGGTCATCGACGTCGACGCCCTCGCGGCCGACGGACTGTTTCTGCTGCACGGCCAGACTGGCGCCGGGAAGTCCACCATTCTCGACGCGGTGGCCTTCGCGCTCTTCGGCCGGGTGCCCGGTGCCCGCAACGACGCCAAGCGGTTGCACTCCGATCACGCCGCGCCCGACGTGGTCCCGGAGGTGGAACTCGAGGCGACCATCGGTGGGCGGCGCCTGCGGATCATCCGCTCACCGGAGTTCCATCGGCCGAAGAAGACCGGCGAGGGCACCCGCAAGATCAACGCCCGGGCGTCGCTGGTCTGGGTGGACGGCTCCGGTCCCGCCTTGACCCGCATCCCCGACATCGGTGATGCGGTGATCGGGGTGCTGGGTATGAGCGCCGAGCAGTTCTTCCAGGTGGTGCTGCTGCCGCAGGGTGATTTCGCCCGGTTCCTGCGCGCCAACCCGGATGAACGGGAGTCGTTGCTGGAGCGCGTCTTCGACACGGCGCGCTTCGGTGACCTCGAGGAGTGGCTGCGTGAGCGGGCGCGGGAGAGCGAGGCCGATCTGGGCGAGCGCACCGCGGCGCTGGACCGGCTGGCCGGACAGATCGTCGCGGTCGGCGGCGGTGACGCGCCGGCCGAACCCGATGACGAGTGGGCGCAGGCATGCCGTGACGCTGCCGCGCAGGACGATTCGCGGTCCGCCGCGGTGCTGACCTCGGCGCAGGCGGCGGCCGATCAGGCGCGGGCGGCGTACGACGCCGGTGTCCGCGTCGCCGACCTGCGGCGCCGCGGGGGCGAGGCCCGGTCCCAACTCGGGCAACTGGTCCGGGGTGAGGCCGAATTCGCCGCTGCCACCACGGCATTGGCCGCCGCGCGCCGCGCCGCGCCGCTGGGTCCGATCGCCGATGATCTCGATCGTGCGATCACCATACGGCGCCAGGCCGATCGGGGAGTCGACCGCGCCGCCGGCCGCTTCGTCGAACTCGACGAGGCCGAAGCCTGGTGTGCCGGGCGTGAGGCGAACTCTATCGACCCCGACGCCCTCGAGCAGGCCATCGGCCGGTGGACCACCGAATCGGGACGCTGGCAACCGCTGGCGCGCCGAATCGACGAGCGGCCTGCCCTGATCGCCGACATCGACGCCGTGGACACGCGGATCACACAGTGCGGCAAGCGTATGGGGGAACTGTCGGAGCTGGTGGAGCGTGCCCCGGAGCGGCGTCGACTGGCCGCGGAGTCGCTGACCGCCGCCACCCAGATGCGGGTGCAGGTGCCCGGCCTGCGCACCGAGCACGAACGCCTGACGAAACTGGTTGTGGCGTGGGAGGAACGCGAGAAGCAGCGCGCGTCCGCCCGGGCGGCCGAGCGGAAACTCCTCGACGCGCGGGAGAAGCAGGTGAGCGCGGCCGAGCACCTCGTCGACCTGCGTCGGCGTCGTCTCGACGGGATGGCGGCCGAACTCGCCGCCCAACTCGTCGACGGTCAACCCTGCATGGTGTGTGGGTCCGCCGATCATCCCGAACCGACGGTGGCCACCGACGGCACGTCGGTCTCGGACGCCGATGAGGCGGACGCACGTGCCGCCGAACAGGATGCGGCCACGCATCGGGACGCCGCGCAGGCGCGTCATGCGGCGATCGCGCAACGTCTCGCCGTCCTCGACGACACCCTCGGTGAGATGTCCCGGGAGCAGATCGACGACGACCTCGCCCGCAGCGCCGCCGCACTCGCCGATGCCGATCGTGCCGTCGCACGCATTCCCGGGTTGGAGCAGGCCCTCGGCGCGATCGACGCCGAGACCGACGCGTGGCGGCGGGAACTGGGGGAGTGCGAGTCGATCCGTTCGGCCGACCGGCAGAAGGCGATGTCGCTGCGTGAGACCCTGACGGCGCTGGACGCCGAGATCCTTGAGGCCACGGGTGGGCGCGGTGGGATCACCGAACGATTGGCCGAACTGGGTGAGCTGATCCGCCGGGCCGCCTCGCTGCGCGATGCGCGACGCGCCGGCCTCGACGCCGCGGGCCGCCACGATGACATCGCCCAACGACTGGGGGAGCGCTGCGTCGCAGCGGGATTCGACGACGCCGCGGCCATGCGTGCCGCACTCGCGACCGACGATCAGATCACCGCGTGGGAGGCGCTGCTGACCCGTGCGGGCGCACTGCGGGCCGCCGCCGAGGCCACCCTCGCCGAACCCGATGTCGCCGCCGCGCTCACCGCCGATCCGGTCGACGTCGACGCCCTCACCGCGGATCTGCGGGTGGCGGAGGAGGTCCGGGTGGCCGCCGCGCGGGAGCATGCCGTCGCCGCCCGGCGCCACGCGGTTCTGAAAGAGTATGTGGCACAGTTCTGGTCGGCCGCCGATGGTCTCGCACCGTTGCGTGAACGCCACGAGGAGCTGCGCGGCCTGGCCGAACTCGTCGCCGGTCGCGGACAGAACTCGCGCCGGATGGCGTTGCGCTCGTATGTCCTGGCCGCGCGCCTCGAGGAGGTGCTGGTCGCGGCCTCGGCGCGGTTACGTCAGATGTCTTCGGGGCGTTACGAATTCGCCCACAGCGATGCCGCCGGTCCGCGCGGTCGCCGCGGCGGTCTCGGTATCGAGGTGCGCGACGAGTACACCGGCGCGGTCCGGGCGACGACGACGCTGTCCGGCGGTGAGACCTTCTTCGCCTCACTCGCACTCGCACTCGGCCTCGCCGACGTGGTCTCCGCCGAGGCCGGTGGCCGGGTACTGGACACCCTGTTCATCGACGAGGGATTCGGCACCCTCGACCCCGAGGCCCTCGATCTCGTCATGGGCGTGCTCGACGAGTTGCGTTCGGGCGGACGCGTCGTCGGGGTGGTGTCCCACGTCGAGGAACTGCGGGCCCGTATCCCGGCCCAGCTGCACGTGATCCGCGGGGAGAACGGGTCGCGTGTGCGCATGGAGGGTATGGCCGTGCCCGCGGTGGGCGGTTGACCGGCCGGTCGTCAGTCCGACGTCGTGGGGTGACCACCAACCGGTAGGCCGGCGAGCAGCCACTCCAGGAAGATCTCGTAAGACGGTGCCGGGGAGCCGAATTCGAGGTCGCGTTCCAGCGCACCGAGCCAGCCCACGATGCCGACGGCAAAGATGTAGGCGCTGTGCTGCGCCGACTCGGGGGCGGCGCCGGCCGCCCGGAACCCGGCGATGATGGCCTCCCTCAGGTCATTCATGACCTCGGGCCGATGGTCGTGGGGGCCCGCGGTGCGGGAGGCGAAACCGGGTACGGCCAGGAACTCGTCGTGCATTGCCACGGCGATACCGCGCAGCCACGGTTCCCACGTGTCGGCGGTGGGGGAGTCGGTGGGTAGGACCCGTTCGATCACGGTGCGGCTGATCAGCGCGATCAACTCGTCGGTTCCGCCGACCCACCGATAGAGCGCGGAGTGACTCACGCCCAGTGCCTGAGCCAGGGTTCGCAGCGACATGGTGCGGATGTCGTGGCGCATCGCCTCGGCCACGATCATCTCCTGGCTGAGCTGAGGCGGGCGTCCCCGGGTGCCCGAGCCGGCCGACGATGTGGTGCGAGGTGCGGTTCTCACTCACCCAGGCTAGGCCATGGTGCGTGATCCCCGGAGCGCTCGGAGCGGGCCGCGGCACCTCGGCCCGCATTTAGTGACCAGTGGTTACTAAATGTGTTAGCGTCACCTCATGCGCCCTGCCGCCTGCTCGCCCGCCGAGATGTCGCGCTACCGCCGCGGCTACTGGTCCGTCGCGTTCACCTTCTGTGTGGTGATCGCGTTCTCCACCGCGCCGAGTCCCCTCTATCGGACCTACGGCGAGCGCGACGGCCTCTCCCCGCTGGCGATCACCCTGATCTACGCGGTGTACGCGGCAGGGGTGATCACGGCCCTCTATCTGGTCGGTCACCTGTCGGATATGTTGGGGCGCAGGTGGTTTCTGCTCTCATCGGTCCTCCTGGCGATGCTCGGCTGCGTGGTGTTCATGGTGTTTCCGCAGGCTCCGGGCCTCTACTGCGCACGAGTGCTCAGCGGACTGGCGGTGGGGTTGACCGCTGCGGCCGGAACGGCCTACATCACCGAATTGCATGCCGCACATCGCCCCGCGCATCTCCGGCACCGCGCTCAACTCCTGGCCGCCACCGCGAACGTCATCGGACTCGGCGCCGGTGCGTTCGTCGCCGCGGTGATCGCGACGGTGATGACGTCACCGCTCGTGGCGCCCTACGCGGTGTTCCTCGTGCTGTTGTCCGCGGCGGCACTGCTGATCGCGGTGGCGCCGGAAACCACTCGGCGCAGCCCGTTCCGGCTCCGGGACTACCGGCTGCGCATGCTCGCGGCTCCGCGCCGGGGTCGCCGGCGCTTCGTCGGTGCACTGGTGGGGGTCGTCCTGGCCTTCAGTTCGCTGGGGATGTTCGTCGGACTGTCCGGCACCGTCCTGTCGCAGACCCTGCATCGCCCGTCGCCCCTGCTCGCCGGATTCGCGCTGCTGGTGGTCTTCGGAAGCGGCGCGATCACGATGATCGCCACCACCACGTGGTCCACCCGGCAAACGACCTTCACCGGTGCGGCTCTGGTCCCTGCCGGGCTGATCATCGTGCTCGTCGACGTACTGGCGCCGCAAGCCGGACCGGTGGTGTTCTTCGTCGGGGCAGCGGTGGTCGGCGCCGGTGGGTGCCTGCTGTTTCGTGCGTCGTTCTCGGCGGTGTTGTCGGTGGCCGAGCCGGATCGGTTGGGCGAGACCCTGGCAGTCTTCTACCTGACCGGCTATGCGGGACTGTCGGTTCCGGTCATCGGACTCGGACTTGCGCTGCAGCACTTCACCATTGTGGACACGCTCCTGGTGTTCAGTGTCGCGATCATCGTCGGTCTGGTCGCCACCGCCGGCGTGATCGCCAGCCCCCTTGTCGAAAGGACGGCAGATGCCGTATAGCAAAAGTTCTGTCGTGCAGCTGGTTACAGGTCGCGGGATGCTCCGATGGCGTGCCGCGATCGTCGTCGCGGTGCTTGCTGCGCTGATCGGGGCCTGCGCCGCGCCGTCGCAATCGGCGGATCCGAGTGAGGGACGTCCACGCGTGGTGAGCTCCGCATACGGACCGGTCACGATCACCGGGTCGGTTCATCGCGTGGTCGCACTGTCGGCCGACTGGCTCGGCACCATGCTCGCCGTCGGTGCCCCTGTGGTGGGCTACCGGACCGACGGACCCGCGTCGTCGATGCCCGCGGCCCCGTGGCTGCAGAACACGTTGCCGGACTCGGCGGTCCGGCTCACCGGTGAACTGGACACCGCCCGGATAGCCGCACTGCGACCCGATCTCATCGTCGCCCCGACCTGGTTGGTGACCCGTGCGATCGGTGACCGCCTCGCCGAACTGGCCCCCACCGTGGTCGGAGACGATTCGGGTGTCGGCACCCGATCGGGTTCGTGGGAACGGGATCTCGCCACCGCCGGTACGGCGCTCGGGCGCGACGTCGGTCCACTGCGTGATTCGCTCGACAACCAGATCCGTGCCACGGCAGCCGCGCACCCGGACGCGGCGGGCAAGACATTCGCCATCGGTGTGGCGGGCGGCGGAGGCCAACTCGCCGTGACCAGCAGTCCGGATGCCTCGACGGCCAAATTCCTTGGGGCACTGGGACTTCATCTCGTCGAGATACCCGGTGCCACCGGCCTGCGGACGATACTCTCGGCCGAGAATGCCCGAATCCTCGACTCCGCCTACCTGCTGATCATGGGGTCGACGACCGCGACGTCGGCAACGGTGCGCACCTTCACCGCCGGTCGCCCGCCGACATCACCCACCCTCGAAGCGGATCTCCCGCTGCTCAATGCCTTCAACATTCCGGACGCGTCGTCGATCCCGGTTCTCCTGCACCACCTCGACGACGTGCTGCCGGCCTGAACGCCGTCGATGCCGCCCCACGCCGCCGATGACGGTCCGGTGCGCAACCACACCACACCGACGCGGACGACACGACGACCAGCCGGATTGGGTTCACGGTTGCGCATGGGTTACTCTGATCACCGCCCGATGAGCCCCCGTAGCTCAGGGGATAGAGCGTCTGCCTCCGGAGCAGAAGGCCGTAGGTTCGAATCCTACCGGGGGCACCACTCTTGACCAGGGATTTTGGATTCTGGCAGTCCGGAAAACCTCAGAGAATGAGAATCTGCGCAAGATCTGCACACAAGGATCGAATGCCGGGGCTGGCCCAGAGTGATCCGGTCATGACCTTTGCCGGAACCTTGCCGGCATCTTTCAGCGAATCATCCCGACTGTGGGCATTACGAGACAGCTTGAACGTGGCGTCTGTGTGGCCCAACCACGCCGCAATGACGACGGCTGGCACTCCGCCGTAGGTGCAGAGCCGCCCCGGCGCTGTGGCGGGCATCGTGGGGCGTGATATGGCACACTCCGGCGCGGTCGCACAGCTTCGTCCACTCACGGGCGCAAGGTCGAATCCGCCGTCGTGGGTGGCGCCAATCGTTTCAAGGTTGGTGCGCGAGTAGCCGTTGGAGCGGGCGCCGAAGACGTCGATGTAGTCGCGTGACTCGCTTCGTGAGAAGAGTGCTGCGACTTTGTTTCCCACTGAGTTGTCGCGGCTCAGGACTGGTCCGACGTCGAGAATTGTGGGAGGTTCTGATCTCCAGTCGTGGCACATCTCGACTTTGATTTCCTGCTGTCCGTCCGAGACGTGGAACCGTGCGAATGTTCCCGAGTGTCCAGCGAGGTGAGTTGTGAAACCCTCTGCCTCCCAAGCGGTGACAGCTTCCGCCATCGCTTTCTCAAACTTTGCCGGATCGTCCTGGTCGGTGAACAGATCCACATCGTCGGACGGTCGGTCGATGATGCCGTACGCGGCGACCGCATACCCACCAGCCAACGCAAATCCTCTAGCGTCCGAGCACGGCCGGCGCCGACCTTGTCACGCGCTTCTGAAACTCGTCCAACCCACTGCCCCCTTGCGTGTGTGTTACTGGTGGGCGGCCAGCTCCGGGAACCGATCCTCCCACTGCTGCACAATCCCGGCGGGGAGGTTCAGCGACAGCCACAGCCGCGTGAGTAGTGGCCCGTTGAGATACTCGACAAGTTCCTGCGCAGTCGAGGCCTCGCGCAGAACCTGCGAATACAGGCGGACCGCGTCTTGGGGATCGTCGATGTCGTACTCACGTGCAGGTCCCCAGTCGACGGCCACCGGTAGCCGTACCGATCCCGAGGTCGGTCCGCGTAGCTCGTCGAGACTCTCAGCCACTGGATGCGGACGCCGCACCACGGCGTCACGCACCGGCGGTGGTTGCTTCACCGGCCGGGCTGCCGCCACTGCACCGATCGCGGCGCGCAACAACTGCAGAGCAGGCCGGGCCTGGATGCCTGGAGGGCTCGTGTCGAGGACGTCGACTGCCGCTACCGGGGCTGCGACCTTGTGTCGACTCAGTGGTGAGCGGGGTACGAGGTCAAGGTCGCTCACCACGCGGATCGTGACGGCGGCCTGGCCGGCAGCATGCGAGTCGGACGCCTCGTCGAGGAGATGGTAGTCACGGCGGAGGTCGTCGACATCAGGTCCCTGCGCGTACACCTGCAGGTCTGCGACAGTATCGTCGGCCAGCGCGTGATGCCCGCCGATGATCACACGGTCATCGGCGCCGAGCGCCACGACGTCGGCGTCCGCAGCAGAGTAGCGCTGCGGTGTAGACCTGGTCCGCATCCACGGCACGAGGATCGTCTCGGGTGCAGCAGACTCCGCCAGTTGGCGGACCCGGGAGCGCACTCGGGAGGGCACCGCAACACGGGGAACTCTGGTATCCCCGGCGAGATGCCCGAGAATCGCCCAGTCCGAGAGTTCGGAGAGCGGACGCCCGGCAGGGCTACGGCGAAAACGGCCGAGATCGTCGGTGGACACTGCCCAACGCCCCAGAACCCGCTGCGCTGGGAGTTGACCAGCGGCGATGAGCGCGCGGACCCGCCGCTCACTAAGCCCTGTTTGACGCGCCACGTCGGCAACACTCGCCAGCTCGACGACATCCATGGGTTTCAATCCTACCGGAGACGGAATAATTATGTCACCCGGTGTTGACATCCTTGCCGGCCTCCGGCCGGTGTTGACTTATGGCCTGGCCTTGCGTTTATGGGCCGGCCTTGTGATCGCCTCGGCGGCTCCCGCCGCGACTACACCAACCGCAACGACTCGTCGCGACGCAACACGAAGAAGTACGGCTTCGGCGAGCCCTTGAGATCCATCGCGCCGATCACCGCGTCGTCGGAGATCCGGCGGAAGACGTCGTTGATGGGCAACTGGTCGTACTGCATCGTCGCGGTGTCCACGCCGCGATACCGCGTGGTGCGCAGTCGTGCTCGCGACTTCCCGGTCTGCCACAGTCGCCGGGTCGCCGCGATCGGCGTGACGAACGAGGCCTCCTTCACCGCCGGTGCCACCCGGGCGAGATCGGTGCCGCCGAACGCCAGGATCGGGTTCATCGCCCACAATGCGGAGCCGTCACGGGTGGGGAAGAGCAGGGGGTGCACCGTCTCGGCGTCGATGAACTGCTTACCCCACCAGCCGCTGGCGGCGAGCAGGCCGTCCATCGGGTGATCGGTGGGCAGTTCGGCGCCATGCCAGGTGCCGATCATCGTGTCGGTCTCGACGGGTTCGGCGGCGTCGAAGATCGCCAATGCATCGTCGGTGGTGGTCGGAACGGAGGGGAGGACGTCGCTGGCGTGCATGTGCGCAACCTTACGCCGCGGTGAGACGAATTCTGCAGAACGTTCCACACCCGCCCGGTTCGCGGATTAACATCGCGGCGGGTGATGTCGACGGTTGGGGTGGCCGATGAGCACACGTGTTGCGGCCCCGCGCTCACGAACGACGCGGACTCGGGTACGTGTACTGATCTGCTGCCTGGCAACACTGTTCGTGGCGTGCGCGGTGGGCACCCCGGCGTGGGCCGCGTCGCCGGCGCCGCGGGTCACCGGTCCGCTCACCGGCGGAGTCCACGACCGGCCCTGGGGCGCAGCGGCTTTCAACCCTGAGGACTTCGGCTACACCGAGCAGGAGTATCTCGTCTCCGGGACGGCCCACGCCTACGGCACCGCACGCCCGGACGTGCCGTATGTCACCCGCATGGTGGTGTATCGGCCTGCGGACCCGGAACGCTTCAGCGGCAACGTGACCGTCGAATGGACCAATGTCACCGCCCAGGTGGACCACGCCTTCGAGTTCTTGTGGCTCAACCGGCAGACCTTCGCCAACGGCGACGCATATGTGGTCGTCAGTGCCCAGCAGGCCGGGGCGTGCGGCATCCTGCTGAACGGGCAACCGATGATCGACGTCGGCGGCATCTCGGTGCCACCGTGCACGCCGGTGTCCCTGAAGGCCTGGGACCCGATTCGCTATGGCGCACTGTGGGTTCCCGACGACGCCTACGCCTTCGACGTGTTCAGTCAGGTCGGGTCCACACTGCGTAACACCACCGGGGTCGCGCCGCTGGGTGGGCTCGTACCCCGGACCCTCATCGCCATCGGGCTCTCGCAATCGGCGATCGCGCTCGACAACTACATCCGCACGGGCGCCGACGACGCCGCACGGGTGTACGACGGCATCATCATCGACGGCGATGGACAGATGACGCTTCCATCGCGGTATCGGGTACCGACGATGCACATCTGGAGCGAGGAATCCGGTCAGATGGGCGTGCCCACCGCGGCACCCAACCATCGCATCTGGTCGGTGGCCGGTGCCGCGCACGTCGACTGGTACGGCGTGCGTCAGTCGGCCGAACTCCTCCTGCACAACATCGCGGCGCTGCCGCCGATGACGGCGGCGAATTACCGGGAATCGATCGCGGCGTCGTCGGTCTACGGCCAGCAGGGCCCCAACCTGTCGGTGCCCTGTCTGGGCAGCTCCCAGTTCCAGCGTCGCTACGCGGTGAACGCGGCCGTGGCGGCGATGCAGCGCTGGGTGCGCACCGGTGAGCCGGCGCCGGTCGCGCCGCCGTTCGTCTACAACGGGATCAAACGCGCCGTCGACGCCCTGCCGGTCGAACTATCGTTGCCGCTGCTCGCCGGCGGCGGGCTGGACCTGGTCAAGCTCGGCGGGCTGCCGTGGGGCCTGCAGCGCGACGCCGTCGGAAATGCGCTCGGTGGGATCCGATTGCCGCAGATGGCGGTCCCGGTGGCCCGGTACGACGGCGCCATCTGCGGTCTGTTCGGCGTGACCATCCCGTTCGCACCCGAGGATCTCGCGCAGCGCTACCCGACACATCGGGTCTACGTCGATGCGATGCTGGCGGCGACCCGGGAATCGGTTCGCGAGCGGTTCATGACCCGCGCCGACGGGATCGAACAGATGCAGATGGCGTGTTCCTCGGCGATCCCCGACTGGGGCGTCACCCCGCCCGCCGCGCAGCCGGCGGTGTGCCGCAACCTCGACTCCGCCGTGTGACGCGCACATCACTCCGGTGACCTGAGATCGCGCCCTCCGTCATCGGCACCGACCGCCGGCCGGGGCGAAGCCGTCCCCGATGCCGCGCGGAATGGGGCGGCCAATAGGATGGTGACCTGTGACTCCCGCCGATCTTGCTGCGTTGCTCAGCTCTGTCACCCGCGCCGTCGTGGCCGACCACGGTCTCGACGCATCCGTCGTGCCCGACGCAGTCGTGGTGGAGCGACCACGCCATGCCGATCACGGTGACTACTCGACCAACGTCGCACTTCGGCTCGGCAAGAAGCTCGGCGTCGCCCCGCGGGAGCTCGCCGGTTGGCTGGCCGACGCCTTCGGCGCCACCGACGGCATCGACAAGGCCGAGGTCGCGGGCCCCGGCTTCGTCAACATCTGGCTGGGTGCGGCCGCGCAGAACACCGTCGTGGCCGCCGTGCTCGAGCAGGCCGGCGGCTACGGCCGGGGCGAGGAGATCGCCGACAAGGTGATCAACCTGGAGTTCGTCTCCGCCAACCCGACCGGGCCCATCCATCTCGGCGGTACGCGCTGGGCTGCCGTCGGTGACGCGCTCGGGCGGGTGCTGGCCGCACGCGGCGCCCAGGTCACCCGCGAGTACTACTTCAACGACCACGGCGCGCAGATCGACCGTTTCGCGCGGTCGCTGGAGGCCGCGGCGCTCGGCGAACCGACCCCGGAGGACGGCTACGCCGGCGAGTACATCGTCGACATCGCCCGGCAGGTCGTCGCCAAGGTGCCCGGCGTGCTCGAGCAGCCGGCCGACGAGCGGGTCGAGACCTTCCGCGCCGAGGGCGTGGCGCTGATGTTCGACCACATCAAGACCAGCCTGCACGACTTCGGTACCGACTTCGACGTGTTCACCCACGAGAACAAGATGTTCGAGACGGGCCTCGTCGACGAATGCATCGCCGAACTCAAGGCCAACGGCAACCTGTACGAGGCCGACGGTGCGTGGTGGCTGCACACCGAAAAGTACGGCGACGACAAGGACCGCGTCGTCATCAAGAGCGACGGCGAGGCCGCCTACATCGCCGGCGACATCGCCTACTACCGCGACAAGCGCAACCGCGGCTTCAACCTGTGCATCTACATGCTCGGCGCCGACCACCACGGCTACATCAAGCGGCTCAAGGCCGCCGCGGCATCGCTCGGCGACGACCCGGACACCGTCGAGGTCCTCATCGGGCAGATGGTCAACCTCGTCCGCGACGGCAAGCCGGTCCGGATGAGCAAGCGCGCCGGCACCGTGATCACCCTCGACGACCTCGTCGACGCCGTCGGCGTGGACGCCGCGCGCTACGCGCTGATCCGCTCGTCGATCGACGTCAACATCGACATCGACCTCGATCTGCTGGCCAAACAGTCCAACGACAACCCGGTGTACTACGTGCAGTATGCCCACGCGCGGCTCTCCGCACTCTCGCGCAACGCCGCGGAACTGGGACTGGCCCCCGACCTCGATCACCTCGATCTGCTCGACACCGCGGAGGAGGGGGATCTGATCCGGACGCTCGGCGACTTCGACGAGGTCGTGGCCACCGCCGCGACGCTGCGGGAACCGCACCGCATCTGCCGCTACCTCGAGGCGCTGGCCGGTACCTATCACCGCTTCTACGCGCACTGCCGGGTGTTGCCCCAAGGTGACGAGGAGGCCGGTGACATCCACCGCGCCCGGCTGGCGCTGTGTGCGGCGAGCCGACAGGTCCTCGCCAACGGGCTCGAGCTCGTCGGCGTCAACGCACCGGAGCGCATGTGAACGCCCATCCCGCCGGCCCCCGGCACGCCGAACTGCTCGCTGCGCCGCATCTGGCGCAGAAACCCAATGATCCGGCCGCGCTCGCCGAGATCCCCGCACAGGTGTGGCCGCGCAACGCCGCTCGCGTCGAGACCGGGGAACTGGCCATCGCCGGTGTCGGGGTCACCGAACTCGCCGAGACCTTCGGCACCCCGCTGTTCGTCATCGACGAGTCCGACTTCCGGTCCCGCTGCGCCGACATGATCGACGCCTTCGGTCCCTACGGCCGGGTGCATTACGCGTCAAAGGCGTTCCTGTGCACCGAGATCGCGCGGTGGGTCGATCAGCAGGGACTGTCCATCGACGTGTGCTCCGGCGGCGAGCTGGCCATCGCGCTGCGCGCGGGATTCCCGGCCGAACGAATCGCCTTCCACGGCAACAACAAGAGCTCGGCCGAACTCGCGGACGCCCTCGAGGCCGGTGTCGGACACATCGTCGTCGACTCGATGACCGAGATCGAACGACTCGACGCGCTCGCCGGTGAGCGCGGACTCGTCGCCGACGTGCTGATCCGCGTCACCGTCGGCGTCGAGGCCCACACCCACGAATTCATCGCGACCGCGCACGAGGACCAGAAGTTCGGTTTCGCCCTGGCCGGGGGAGTGGCGATGGACGCGGTGCGTCGCGTGTTCGCCACCGACAACCTGCGTCTGGTGGGACTGCACAGCCACATCGGTTCGCAGATCTTCGACATGGACGGCTTCGAGCTCGCCGCACACCGGGTGCTCGGCCTGCTCCACGACGTGGTCGCCGAATTCGGTGTCGAGAAGACCTCGCAGATGTCCATCGTGGATCTCGGTGGGGGACTGGGTATTTCCTACATCCCCGAGGACCGTCCATTGCCCGTCAACGCGGTGGCGGAGACGCTGGCCGAGATCGTCAGGCGCGAGTCGGCCGCCGTCGGGCTGCCGATGCCGACCATCGCCGTCGAACCGGGCCGCGCCATCGCCGGCCCCGGCACCATCACGCTGTACGAGGTCGGCACCATCAAGGACGTCGAACTCGGTGGTGGCGCCATCCGTCGCTACGTGTCGGTGGACGGCGGCATGAGCGACAACATCCGCACCGTGCTGTATCAGGCCGAATACGACGTGCGCCTGGTGTCGCGGGTCTCCGACGCTCCCGCGGTGGTGAGTCGCGTCGTCGGAAAGCACTGTGAGAGCGGCGATATCGTGATCAAGGACTGTTGGCTGCCGGAGGATCTGGCGCCCGGTGACCTCATCGCCGTCGCCGCCACCGGCGCGTACTGCTACTCGATGTCCTCGCGCTACAACATGGTGACCCGCCCGCCCGTGGTCGGCGTTGCCGGAGGACAGGCGCGGGTGATCCTGCGACGTGAGACCATTGACGATTTTCTGAGGTTGGAGGTGACCTAGGTGAGTGCGAATTCAGGCAACCCTGCCGTGACCGACCACACCGGGGGTGACGATTCTGCCGGCGACCGCAGCATCGGAGTTGCGGTCCTCGGCATGGGCAATGTGGGTACGGAGGTCGTGCGGATTCTCGACGAGAGTGCCGCCGACCTGCGTGCTCGCGTGGGCGCGCGACTGGAACTGCGTGGGGTCGCGGTCCGCGACCTGACCAAGTCGCGCAAGATCGATCAGTCACTGCTGACCGACGACCCGGACTCCTTGGTCACCCGCGACGATGTCGACGTCGTCGTGGAACTGATGGGTGGGATCGACCCGGCGCGCGGCGTGATCCGCCGGGCACTGGAGAGCGGCAAGTCGGTGGTGACCGCCAACAAGGCACTGCTGGCCGAGTACACCGGTGAATTGGCCGAGGCCGCAGCCAAAGCCAAGGTCGACCTGTACTTCGAGGCCGCGGTGGCCGGTGCGATCCCGGTGATCCGGCCGCTGACCCAGTCATTGGCCGGCGATTCCGTCGATCGTGTCGCCGGAATCGTCAACGGCACCACCAACTTCATCCTGTCGGCGATGGCCGAGACCGGTGCCGATTACGCCGAAACCCTCGCCGAGGCGGGGCGATTGGGCTACGCCGAAGCCGATCCGACCGCCGACGTCGAAGGGTACGACGCCGCCGCCAAGGCGGCGATCCTGGCCTCCATCGCCTTCCACACCCGTGTCACGGCCGCCGACGTGTACCGCGAAGGCATCACCGCGGTCACCCCCGCCGATCTGGTTGCCGCACGCAAATTCGACTGCACCATCAAACTGCTGTCGATCTGCGAGCGCTTGCGCGATGCCGATGGGACACAACGGGTTTCGGCGCGGGTGTACCCGGCACTGATTCCGCTGTCGCATCCGCTGGCCAGTGTCAACGGCGCCTTCAACGCCGTCGTGGTCGAGGCCGAGAACGCGGGCCGGTTGATGTTCTACGGGCAGGGCGCCGGCGGTTCCCCGACCGCCTCGGCCGTCCTCGGTGACCTGGTGATGGCGGCGCGCAACAAGGTGCACGGTGGGCGCGGTCCGCTGGAATCGACCTACGCGTCGTTGCCGATCGCCACCATCGACGAGGTGCCCACGCGGTACTACGTCTCCATGAAGGTCGCCGACCGGCCCGGCGTGCTCGCGCAGATCGCCGGGGAGTTCTCCAAGCGGTCGGTGAGTTTGGCCGCCGTGCGTCAGGAAGGCGCGGGTGAGGATGCCCGGCTGATCGTGGTGACCCACCGCGCCCCGGACCGCGCACAGTCGGAATGTGTTGCGGCAGTGGAAGACATGGATGAAGTGATCAAGGTGTCGAGCGTTCTCCGATTGGAAGGTACCGATGACTGACGCCCCCTCAACCCGACCCGCGCCGGTGCATGCGGGCTGGCCCGGACTCATCGAGGCCTATCGTTCGCGGCTCCCCGTGGCCGACGACTGGAAGGTGGTGACCCTGCTCGAAGGTGCCACCCCGCTGATCACCGCGCCGCATCTGTCCGCACTGACCGGCTGCGAGGTGTACCTGAAGGTCGAGGGCCTCAACCCGACCGGCTCGTTCAAGGACCGTGGCATGACGATGGCCGTGTCCAACGCGGTCAACAACGGCAAGACCGCGGTGCTGTGCGCATCGACGGGCAACACCTCCGCCTCGGCGGCCGCCTACGCCACCCGCGCCGGGATCACCTGCGCGGTGCTGATCCCCGAGGGCAAGATCGCAATGGGCAAGCTCGCCCAGGCGGTCATGCACGGCGCCAAGATCATTCAGGTCCAGGGCAACTTCGACGACTGTCTGGAACTGGCGCGTAAGGCGACCGCGGAGTTCCCCGAGATCGAACTGGTCAACTCGGTGAACCCGGCCCGCATCGAGGGGCAGAAGACCGCGGCGTTCGAGATCGTCGACGTCCTCGGCCGGGCACCCGATGTCCACGCACTGCCGGTCGGCAACGCCGGCAACATCACCGCCTATTGGAAGGGCTACTCGGAGTACTTCGCCGACGGCATCTCCACCTCGCGGCCCCGGATGCTCGGCGTCCAGGCCGCGGGCGCGGCTCCGTTGGTCAACGGTGCGCCGGTGGCCGACCCGGAGACCATCGCCACGGCGATCCGGATCGGCAATCCGGCCAGCTGGCATCAGGCGGTTGCGGCCAAGGAGGAATCCGGCGGACAGTTCCGTGCGGCGACCGACGAGAAATTGCTCGAGGCATACCGTTTGGTCGCCGGACGCGAAGGCGTCTTCGTCGAGCCGGCATCGGCCGCCAGTGTCGCCGGACTGCTCGCTGCCCACGCCGACGGCTGGATCACCTCCGGGGAGACCGTGGTGTGCACGGTGACCGGTAACGGTCTCAAGGATCCGGACACCGCGTTGTCGGGGATGCCGGAGGTCGAGGCGATCGAGGTCGACCCGGTGGCGGTGGCTCATGCACTCGGCGTGGCCTGAGGCCTCGGCGGCACCGCGAATGGTCACTCCGGATACGGTCTATCGGCAACTGCCCGAAGGCATTTCGACACGGGTACGAGTTCCTGCATCAAGTGCGAATCTCGGTCCCGGGTTCGACTGCCTCGGCATCGCACTCGGTCTGCACGACGAGGTGACGGTCGAGACCACGTCGTCGGGTCTGACCGTCGAGGTGACCGGGGAGGGCTCCGCGGAGGTGCCCCTGGACGCGAATCATCTGGTCGTCCGTGCCATTCTCGGCGGGCTGGCGCATGCCGGGTTCTCCGCTGCCGGACTGCATGTCCGCTGCGTCAACGTGATTCCGCACTCCCGGGGACTCGGTTCCTCGGCGTCGGCCGCGGTATCCGGTCTCGCGGCCGCATCGGGACTGCTCGCGGCGTCGGGTGTGGCCGACGCGTTGAGCGCCGACGAGTTGGTGCAGCTGTCGAGCGAGTTCGAGGGGCATCCGGACAACGCCGCGGCCAGCGTTCTGGGCTCGGCCGTGGTCACCTGGACCGAGGCGGCCGATGGCACTGCCCGTTACCAGGCGCGTCGGATGCGGGTGCATCCCGATATCGGTGCCACCGTGTTCGTCCCGTCGACGGAGTCGTCGACCGCGTTCGCGCGTGGGCTGCTGCCCGACGCCGTACCCCGCGTCGACGCCGTGCACAACCTCAGCCGTGCCGCGCTGGCCGTCGTCGCACTGACCAGCGACCCGAGCTGCCTGCTCGCGGCGACCGATGACCGGCTGCATCAGCCGTACCGGGCCGAGGCGATGGGGCCCACGGCCGACCTCGTGACCGGTCTGCGGGCACGTGGACACGCGGCCACCGTCTCCGGAGCGGGCCCGAGCGTCCTGGTCCTCGGAACCGGGCCGCTGCCGGCCGATGTCCGAGAACTCGGTGAGGAATTGGGATTCGTCCCGCGCGTCGTCGAGATCGCGGGCGGAGTCGAGATAGGCTGACGATCGTGGCCTCGGGTGCCGCGAAGCATCGCATCAAGCCAACCGGCGAGTTCATATGGAGTTCTGGGATGGGGAACACAATCGCGTGCGGGCATGTTGCTCGATGTGGAACAACGCGTTATCATATGGTCGTCTAGCCGCGACGGCTCGTTCAGCCATGTTTTCGGGGTCATTTCGATTCGCTGGTTCGATATGAGATGTCGAACCGGTCGCCCGGTCTCCGTCGGATCACCGGTTCACCGATAACACCCCACGAAAGCATCGCGCCGTACTCACGCCGACACTGTGGCGTTCCGCCACCCGGACGGAACCGTTCGGATGACGGAACCGTTTGAGTGACACAGCGTTCGTGTGACACAGCGCAGGAGTGACGCTCGCAGCACGACCACAATCTTTGACTCGCCCACCGAGGGCGAGAATGCCTGGCAGACCTCGGCATATCCGGGGATCACAGGTGAATTACAGCCCCGAGCAGCAATGATCTGCCGGGGTACGAAAGGACATCCGTGACCGATACGGACCTGATCACCGCACCTGCTCCCGCTGATTCCGATGCGGGGGAGGCGGGGAGTTCTGCACCGAAGACCCGAGCCCGAGCTGCGCGCACCGGACTGTCGGGCATGGTTCTCAGCGAATTGCGCGCACTCGCGGGCGAACTGGGCATCAAGGGAACGTCCGGCATGCGTAAGGGCGACCTGATCGCCGCGATCAAGGAACGGCAGGCCGGCGGATCGCCGAAGTCGGCCGACACCAAGGCGTCGGCTCCCGAGCAGATGGCCATCACCACCGAGTCGGCACCGGCGACGGCCGGCAGCCGCGGTCGTGGGCGCACCAAGACCGCCGACGCGGATGCCGCGTCGGAAGCGCCCGCCGCACAGGCAGCCGCAGAATCGGCGACCAAGGCGGAATCGGCGACCAAGACGGAATCGGCGACCAAGACGGAATCCGATTCCCGGCGTGGCGACTCGGAACCCGCCGAGAGCGACCGCCGCGACGCCGACTCGTCAGACGAGGCGTCGCAGGGCGGCAACCAGCGCAACCGGAACCGCAACCGCAACGGCGCCGCTCGCGAGTCCAACCAGAACCGCGACAACCAGGGCGGTAACCGGGACACCCAGGGCGGTAACAACCAGAACCGCGATGGTGGCAACCAGGGCGGCGCCAGCAACCAGGGCGGCGCCAATGGCCAGAACCGCGACAACAACCGTGACAACAACCGCGATGACGACGAGCAGGGTGGACGACGCCGAGGGCGCCGTTTCCGCGAGCGTCGTCGTGGACGTGACCGCGCCGAGGGTGGCAACAACAACGAGCCACAGGTCTCCGACGACGACGTCTTGCAGCCCGTCGCCGGCATCCTCGATGTCCTCGACAACTATGCGTTCGTGCGGACGTCGGGTTACCTCGCCGGGTCGAATGACGTCTATGTCTCGATGAATCTGGTGCGTAAGAACGGGTTGCGACGCGGCGACGCGATCACCGGCGCGGTCAAGGTGCCGCGCGAGGGTGAGCAGCCCAATCAGCGTCAGAAGTTCAATCCGCTGGTCCGCCTGGACACCGTCAACGGTGGCGAGGTGGAGTTGGCGAAGAAGCGCCCGGAGTTCGGCAAGCTGACCCCGCTCTACCCGAATCAGCGACTGCGACTGGAGACTTCGCAGGAACGGCTCGACACCCGCGTGATCGATCTGATCATGCCGATCGGCAAGGGGCAGCGAGCACTGATCGTGTCGCCGCCGAAGGCCGGCAAGACGACGATCCTGCAGGACATCGCCAACGCGATCACCACCAACAACCCCGAATGCCATCTGATGGTCGTGCTCGTCGACGAGCGCCCGGAAGAGGTCACCGACATGCAACGGTCGGTGAAGGGTGAGGTCATCGCGTCGACGTTCGACCGTCCGCCGTCAGACCACACGTCCGTCGCCGAGCTGGCCATCGAACGTGCCAAGCGACTCGTCGAGGCAGGCAAGGACGTCGTCGTCCTCCTGGACTCCATCACCCGACTGGGCCGCGCATACAACAACGCGTCGCCGGCCTCCGGTCGTATCCTCTCCGGTGGTGTCGACTCGACCGCACTGTATCCGCCGAAGCGTTTCCTGGGTGCCGCCCGCAACATCGAGAACGGCGGATCGCTGACGATCATCGCCTCGGCACTCGTCGAGACCGGATCGACCGGTGACACGGTGATCTTCGAGGAGTTCAAGGGCACCGGTAACGCGGAGCTCAAGCTCGATCGCAAGATCGCCGATCGGCGCGTGTTCCCGGCGGTGGACGTCAACCAGTCCAGTACCCGCAAGGATGAGCTGCTGATGTCGCCCGAGGAATTCTCGGTCGTGCACAAGCTGCGTCGTGTCCTCAGTGGACTCGATTCGCAGCAGGCGATCGATCTGCTGATCAGTCAGCTCAAGAAGACCAAGACGAACATCGAATTCCTGATGCAGGTGCAATCCAATGCGCCCGGCGCGATGAAGGACGACTGAGCGACCAGTCGATCGATGCCGATCTGATCACGGCCCCATCACCGTTCGCGGTGGTGGGGCCGTTGTCGTGTTCTGGTCACAAGGTCGAGAGAACCTGTGCGAGCAGGATTTTGACGACCATTGCCGCCGGATACACCAGGGCGTAGCCGAGAGCGATCCGCGGGTCGTCGCCGCCGCGGGCGTTCGCGAACGCCAGGTGTGCGGGATTGGTCTGGGTGCCCGCCAGGACACCGGCGAGGCGGATCCGACCGACCCCGAGGATGAAGCGACATGCCGCGTACATGCCGACGGCCATCACCGCCGACGTGATCGCGCCGGTGACCAGGATGTCGACGATGGCACCGCTGGTGAACGCATCGAGGATGAGTGATCCGGCGCGCGTCCCGGCGTAGGCGAGAAACAGCAGGAGACCGACCTCGGTGATCACCTGCGCGGAGGTGATCGGCATCGTGGTGACGAAGGGCCCGATCCGGCCGATTCGGCCCAGGATCAATCCGACGATGAGGGACCCGGCCGCAGCCCCGAGGGACAAGGTGCCCAGTCCGGGGATCGGTATCGGGATCAGTCCGACGGCCAGACCGAGTGCGATTCCGAAACCCATTGCGGCGGCGTTGAGTTCGGTGAGACCACGGGAGGAGTCGCCGAGCATCCGGGCGATCTTCGCCATGTTCTCCGGTGGCGCCACCACCCGGACCCGGTCGCCGAGTTGCACCGTGGTGGCGGGGGTGGCCACCATGTCGGTATCGCCTCGGCGAAGGCGCGTGATGGAACCGTCGAAGGAATCGAGGTCCAGTTCTCGAACCTTGCGGCCGGCCAACTCGGGTGAGGAAATCGTGATCCGCCGAAAATCGAGCTTGGAGCGGTCGGCGGTCAGATCGTGAATCGATCGGTGGCCGATCTCGTCGATCAGTGCGTCGACCTCCGCGCGTGGACCGATCACGGTGATGAGGTCACCACGGTGCAGGACCTGATCGTCGGTGATCGGAACGGGCGGCTCGTCGGGGTCGTGCGCCAGACGGGAGAACGTCAGTCGATTCCCATGGCGCTCGCGCAGTTCCGTGACCGTCACATCGTCGCTCTCGAGTCGCACGGTGATGTCGACGACCTCGGGCGGGGTGTCCGGATCGGGGTTTCCGTAGCGGAAGGCGATGGCAACCATCACCAGCATCAGGATCACGCCGAGAATGTAGGACGTGGCGTAGCCGATGGTCGCCTCCGCCGAACCGCCCGCCGCGGCCAGGGCGGGGGTGTTGGTGAGCGCGCCGGCAAAGGTACCGGCGATGGAGGCAGTCGACATATGGAAAGCCGACCCGACCAGATCGACGGTGACGGCGGCAGCGGCGATCACCACGGTGACCGTGACGACCAGTTTCCAGGCCGTGCGCAGGGATGCGAAGAAGTTCGGGCCGGCCATCAATCCGGTGGTGAACGCGAACAGGATCAACCCGAGGTTGCCGATGATCTCCGGGATCGTGATGTCGACATCCATCGACTTGGCGAATGCGGTGAGCGCGATCGCCGAGAACAGCACCGCGGCCGGGCCCAGACCGATACCGCGGATAGTGATCCGGCCGATCGCCACCCCGAGACCGATCACGATCATGAGATAGAGCAGGGGTTGGTCGGCCAGCAGGTCCAGCACCGCGGTCATCGCCGCCTCCCATCGATACGCGATCGTCTCTGCGTCCATTCCTACAGTCAGGTCACCGCACGGGCCGTCGATCAGGAAAAGTATCGCCGCATTGCGTGGGACTCGCCGGATAAGGCGGCAACCGCGGGACGAAGCACCCGGGTATGTGACGGTGGCCATGGACGACCCGGCCGTAGGGCCCGACCCTTCCATTGGTCGAGCACGCCTCACTCGCTGGTGATTCCTCGTCTCGCTGGTAGAGCACCTTCATCCCGCTGTTGCGCCCCCATTCGCGGGCCGAGCACCTTCATCCCATGGTCGAGCACCATCGTCGGGCTGTTGCGCATCGCATTCGCCGGTCGAGCACTCTCGTCCCGCTGTTGCGCATCGCATTCGCCGGTCGAGCACTCTCGTCCCGCTGTTGCGCATCGCATTCGCCGGCCGCGCACCCCATTCGCCGGCCGCGCACCCCATTCGCCGGTCGAGCACCCCTATTCCGCCGGTCGAGCCGGTCCGGAGCGCTAGCGGAGGACCGTGTCGAGACCCGGTGACACAAGGCTGGAAATAGCCAGCACCCCAACCATATTCACGCATCCACACCCTGTGGATAGAAAACACTTGCGATTGTTGTAGAGGGTGGCTATAATAGAACACGTAGCCACAACGGCCTTCTCGGGGGAGGTGACATCAGCATGACAGACACCACCGACACTCCCATGTCACGACCACTGCAGCTGATGCACCAGATCAACGCGATGCTCGACGAGCTGGCCAAGACTCCGATGACCGCCTGCTCCGACCTCGAGGTCATCGAAGCGGCGAAACTGTCCGAACAGATCGCCATGCGCACCCACTTCCAAGGCGACCGCGCGATCCTGGAAATCTCGGATCGCAGTGTGCACCGCAAGGTCGGCAAAGTCAGCCTGTCGAACTTTCTGAACTACGATCTGCGGATCGCGCAACCCACCATGCGCATCGCGCACATGAAGGCCACCGCCCGGTTCCACGGGCTGACCGGGCAACCCGAGGAACCGAAGTTCCCGACCTTGTCGGCCGCGTATGAGCAGGGTTTGATCGGTCACACCCATCTGTCGGCGGCGTTGGAAGCGTTGGACAACATCCCGAACGCTGTCGCGCATGACAAGAAGGCCGCCGCCGAAGCCACCTTGGGTGAGAAGGCCACCGAGCATATTCCGGCCGACATCACCAAGATGGGTGCCCGGATTCTGGCGCACCTCGACCCGGACGGGCAGTTGGTGGAGGAGAAGGAACGCCAACAGCGTCGTAACCTGTGGATCAACCAGTCCCGTGTCGATGGGATGGCGAAACTCAACGGGCACCTTCCCCCGATCACCCGTGCCCTGTGGGACTCCATGTTGGATGCGTGGGCGAAACCCGGGATGAATAACTTGTCGGATGCGGAATCGCCGACCGGTGCGATCGGGGATGCCGACCCCGACATCCTCGCCGCTGCAGTCAAGCGTGACGACCGTTCCCAAGCGCAACGCAATCATGATGCCATGCACGTGTTGTTGGTGTCGGCGATGAAAGAAGGGGTCCTCGGCAAAACGCATCGTGGTCTGCCGGTCGCGTTGATCATCAAAACCTTCCTGCAGGATCTGTTGGCCGGCGCCGGGTATGCCACCACCGCCTCAGGCTCCACCATTCCCATCCCGGACTTGCTGAGTGCGTTGGGGGACATCGAGGATCCCAACGATGTGCAGCAGTTCCTGGCGGTGTTCTCCGACGCCATCGACCTCCCGTTGTATCTGGGGCGGGCCCGCCGGTTGGCGTCGACCGAGCAGCGGATCGCGTCGTTCTCCCGCACCGGTGGTGAGGTGTGTTCGTTCCCCGGTTGCGGGCAACCCGCCTCGCATTCGGAGATGCATCACGCCAAAGAGGACTGGGCTGATGGCGGGAAAACCGACATCACCGATTTGGCGCCGGCGTGTGGGCCGCACAACCGGATGGTCGGCCCGAACCCGGGGCAGTACACCACCGGCATCTACGAAGATGGCCCGCTCGCCGGACGCTGCTGGTGGCAGCTCAACGCCGCACCCGGGATGCCCGACAACCCGAAGATCGTCAACGATCATCCCGACATCACCGCCCTGTACGAGCAGAAACTCGACCAGATCCGGGATCAGATCCACAGCGACCACACCACCAGCGAAGACACCGGCATCGGTAGTGGTTCCGGCGCAACCGAAGCCGCAGACTCCGACGTGGTTGACGCCGACATCGTCGATGTCGAAACTGCTGACATCGAAGCCGACGCCGCTGACGCTGACGCAGGTGAAGCCGAAGCCCCGGCAACCTTCGAGGCCGAAATCCCGTCCGACCGTGGTGTTCCGAGTGACCATCTCGCTCCGACCGCCGACACCTCGACCATCGGCGACAGCATCGACAGCGAAGACATCGTCGACCACGGCGACGACCACGAGTGCGGCGTCGCTGACCAGCCCGAACCAATTGTCGACGAATACGATTCAGGCGCAGCCCATTCCGGTCCTGACGAACCCCGGCCGCCCGACCAGCCCGACGGGCCCGACGCCATAGCCGGCGAGCATCCTGACAAACCTGGTGTCACCGGCACCGGGGACATCGACCTGGTCATCTTCGACGGAGATGGTGTTCCGATCACCGACGATCCCGACGACCACGACACCACTGCCGGGCTCGATCGTGCCTCACGCACCCGAATCCGTGTCCGCGACACGACCGCCGAGGATCAGGCTCGCGAACGTCGCATCCGTAGTGGCGGATTCCGTATCAGCCGCGTCAAAATCGAACGTGAGCTCGAGGAACTGGCCGCCATCGGCATGAACCGACGCAACAGCCGAATCGAACGAGTCCTGGCAGCCAGACTCCACCACCGGCTCGACACCTCCTGAGTAGGCCGCCTGCCGGTACTGGCCGGGCCGCACTGCCGCAGAATTGTTGTGGCCGTGGGGAGTTCCAGCCTTACCATGCGAGGCCTCGACCTCGACAAGCTCGGCCCGGCGGACACGACCTGCGTTTCGACGGAGCTCAACGCGACGGCTGGCGCTCCGGTCGGCTCGACCACCGGAATGGGCCGGCTCGACCACCGGGACGGGACCTCGACCTCGACAAGCTCGGCCCGGCGGACAAGCTCGGCCCGGCGGACAAGCTCGGCCCGGCGGACACGGTCCTCCGTTTCGACGGAGCTCAACGCGGCGGCCAACGCTCTGGACCGGCTCGACCGGCAAGATGACAACGTGACACGTCGGAAGCTTTGCGGCGCTACTTCCCGATCCCAGAGGTGCGGTTCAGGATACGAGGTCGTTGAGCAGGTGATCCCACGCCTCAAATGCCGGGGCCGGGACGGGTCCGGTCTGGGTGAGGATCATGCTGCACCCACCGTGCCGGTCGTACAGTTCGATGGATCCGGTTCGTCCCCAGACGCCCTCGGACCAGGTGATCCAGCATTCGGTGACGAGCCCGAAATTGATCATCGCGCGACAGGAACCGGAAGCGATGACCATCTGACCCCGGTGCTCGCGGGCACCGTCGAGCTGGTCATGGCGCATCTGCAGACATCCCGGTGCTGCGGTGACCATCGTCATCTGCATACCGAGCAGCGCGGCGTGTTCCAGTGCTCCGATCACCCGGCGGTCCTCGACGCGGGTGACGCCGGCGTCAGCGAGCCCGGGCAATTCGGTACGCCGACGTAGCCCGCCGTCGGCCAGAATGGAGTCGAACTGGACGATCTGGTCCGCGTTGGCCGATGCGGGCTCGGGGATCGCCCATGCTTCGTCGAAGGAATCCGGGCCGCCCGCGGCGTGGGTGACCGCCGGATCGGCGCCGGTCAATGCGATCGCCTCGAAGGCGAGCCGGTCGCTGCGCTCGGTCAGATACGTTGCGTGAGAAGTGTTCCCGTTGGCATCGAACAGACGCAGTGTCGGCGGGATGTTGGCGGCGGGCTCGGACACCAGCGCCGATCCGAGGCGCACCGGGTTGAGGCGCAACGTGATCCGCGACGAGTCGCACTTGATCGGTCCGCCCGGTAGGACTGGCGGGACGTGTACTCCGACGTCGTTCATCACCACCGGCCCGGCCACCGTCACCCCGACCACCTGATCGAGGTGGGGCAGCTGCGAGGTGACCACATGCGGTTCGGCATTCAGCAGTGTTCCGCCGAAACCCGGAGTTGCCAAGAGGGTTTCGAGGTCGCTGGTCACCGACTGCCCGGGCGTACACCGGCAGTGCGGGTCACGCCCGCAGGGACGGGGGAGCGCGTCACCGGCTTGGCGGGCGACGCGGCGGGGCACGCCGGCGTTGTTCACATCGTCGGGGTTGGCGGGCATCGTTGCCCTTCCTTTCCTAGTAGACGTCGCGCAGGTAGCGCTTGTCCTTCTTCAGCTGATTGAGGTAGTCGGCGGCACCATTCTCATCGACCCCGCCGTGCTCGGCGATGATCTCGATCAGCGCGGTTTCGACGTCGCGTGCCATCCGGGTGGCGTCACCGCAGATGTAGAGGTGCGCGCCGGAATCGAGCCACGCGAACAGCTCGGCGCCGTTCTCGCGCATGCGGTCCTGCACATACACCTTGTGATCCTGATCGCGCGAGAATGCGAGGTCGACGCGCTCGAGGACACCGTCGGTGACGAACTGTTCGATCTCATCGGCGTAGATGTAGTCATCCGCACGGTGCTGATTGCCGAAGAACAGCCAGTTCGCGCCGCTCGCGCCGCGGTTCTGACGCTCATGCAGGAACGCCCGGAACGGGGCGATTCCGGTGCCCGGCCCGACCATGATGACCCGCACGTCGTCCGCGGGCAGCCGGAATGACTTGTTGGGCGTGATGAACACATCGATCTCGTCGCCCTCGGTTCGGCGATCGGCGAGGTAGGTCGAGCAGACACCGCCACGCATGCGTTCTCCGGAGCGGTAGCGCACCGTGGCCATCGTGATGTGCACGGTGCCGCTGTGAGCTCGCGGACTCGACGAGATCGAGTACACGCGGTGCTGCAGGGGCCGGAGTTCGGCGAGAAGTTCCTCGGCGGTGATCGTCAGGGTGGGATCGACATCGAGCAGATCGAGAACGTCCTTGCCCCACAACCAGGCGTCGAGGGCTTCCTTGTCGCCGGTGGAGGCGAGATGGGTCAGCTCCGCGTCCTGGCTTCGCGATGCGATGTAGTCGACGAGGTACTTCGACGGTGTGGAGATCTCGACGTGCCGCGTCAGCGTCTCACGCAGGGTCCGACTCGACTTGCGGTCGGTGATGACCTCCTCGCCCGTCGCGCCCAGGCGTTCGATCACCTTCTCCACGAGTTCCGGATCGTTGGTGGGCGCGATACTGATGCCGTCACCCGGTTCGTAGTCGATTCCGCTGTCGCCCAACGAGATCACCAGATGGCGTACCTCCTTGTCCGAACCCGGGCCGGACAGGAGTGTATTGGCGATGATCGTGGCGGGGTACGGATTCTTCCGGCCCCACGCGGGCGCTGCCGGTGCCGCGGCACCCGGTGACCCCGCCGACGCGACCGGAGCGACCGGAGCGCCGGATACGGCAGCGCCGGCCTCCTGCGCATCGACCTCGGCCATGGCGGCGACGGCCCGCGTGATCCATTCGGCCGCGCGCTCCTCGTAGTCGACGTCGCAGTCGGCGCGATCGACGACCCGGGTGGCGCCGAGTTCGGCGAGCCGCGTGTCGATGTTCTTGCCCGCCTGGCAGAACCCGTCGTAGATCGAATCACCCAGTGCCAGAACGCCGAAGAACAAACCGTCGAGGCGCGGTGCGTCGGGTGCGGCCAACCCCTGCCAGAAGATCTCGGCATTGTCGGGCATCTCGCCCTCACCGTAGGTGGAGGTGATCACCAGTAGTCGGCGCACCGCGGTCAGATCGCTGATCTCCAACTCGTCGAGGCCGCACAGTTGCGGCACGAACCCCTGACCCTGCGCCTGCTGCTGTAGTTGCTCGGCAAGGTACTCCGCGGTACCGGTCTGGGTCCCGTACACGATCTGCACGCCGATTCCGGTGGTCGCCCCCGCCGCGGGGTCGGCTCCGGGCAGTGCGGTCCCGGCAGCCGTCGACGACATCCCGATCCTGGTGTTCAGGCCGGCGAGAAAGCCTGCGAGCCAGACCTTCTGGTCACCGGTGAAGGGAACGTCGGTGGGAATGTAGGGCAATTGCATGTGAGGAGACCTTCGGTTGGGTGGCAGCGGCGGCGGTGGCGATGGCCTCGGCGACATCGGGGATCGCACGCGCGGCGAACAGTTCGTCGAAGCTCGGCAACCGGGAGGCGCGAGGACCGTCGCCGGTCGTCGCGTCGCGGAGGGCCTCGAGGTTGCGTCGGTCCTGGTACAGGATCCAGCCGTAGGTGGCCGGTGCATCCATCGACGCGACGTTGCGTCGTGCCAAGGCCTGCTTGTAATCGTCGACCCGCTTGGCGGAGATGAGTGCGGCGAGCTGCTCGGACCCGTAGTCGGAGAGGATGTCTCGCGAGTAGCGACCGACCCTGGTGAGCAGGTCGTAGTCCTCGGTGAGGATCAGATTGCGCGCCGAGCGGGCCACCATCTCCTCCGACGACGCCGACTGTGTCGCAGACCTTCCCTTACGCAGCTTCGCGGTGGCGACCTCACGGGCGAGTTCGAAGACGGTGAAGGCGCCGAGCAGCCGGTACATGTCGGCGGTGTCGGTCTGGCCGTATTCGGGAACGGCACCGCCGACGATCGGGCTACCGGAGCGCAGATCGAGCTTCAGTCTCCGCACCTGATCGGCGGCCATCGCGCCGGCGAGCTCGTCGAGGAGGGCGCGCGGGCCCATCGTCGCCACGAGGGTGTCGGCATCCTGATGGGCGACCAGGGCCCGGGGAAGTGCGTAGGAGACGTAGTGGCGTTCGGTCTCCCAGTTCTCCAGCAGTCGGGTCGCCAGGGCCGAACCCGTTGCCTCGGCATGCATCTGGAGCATGGTGAAGGCGGCGTGGTGGTGCATCGGGGCCAGCGGATCGTCGACACCGGTGATCGCGCCGACGATGACGGAGTCGGCGCTGATGCGTTCGGCGAGTTCGCATGCGGGGTCGTACTGGTAGAGGAACCCGCCGCTCATGCCGTTGCCGAGGCCGTTGCCGTAACCGCCGAGATTGAAAACGGCCCCGCCGGTCATGTATTCGCAACCGAATTCGCCGAGACCTTCGACGACGGCGGTCGCGCCGGAGTTGCGCACGGCGAACCGGTCTCCCGCCTCGCCTTCGACGAACAGCCGGCCACCGGTCGCGCCGAAGAGGGCGAAGTTGCCGATCAGGACGTTCCCGCCGACGGCCGGTGACCCGCCGCCGGGGGAGTGCACGACGACGGTTCCACCGCACATCGATTTTCCGACACCGTCGTTGGCGGTGCCGGTGTGCTCCAGGCGCATGCCGTCGTTGCAGAACGCGGCGTAGGACAACCCGGCCGAGCCGGTGGTGGGCACGACGACGGTGTCCTCGTCGAGGAATCGGCGGCCACGATCGTCGACGAGTACCGATGCGATATCGGTGACGTCGGTGATCTCGTGGTTGAGTCGGCGTTCGATGTCGACGGCCAATTGTGCTCCGACACTCCGGTTGCGGTTGTCCAACCGCACCGAGGTGGTGGTGACCGAGGCGCGCGCGTCGTCGATGAGGGCCGCCCACACCTGTGCGCCCAGGGCGTCGTCGACGGCGTAGTCACGTTCGAGGTAGACCGGGTGGGCGACCTCCGGCGCCTCGATGTGGGCCAGCAGCGCCTCGGTGCGCATGTCACCGACGAGCGCGGGATGGTCGATGAGCGCCAGCAGGTCGGTGCGTCCGCGGGCGGCCCGGACGCTCGGCAGGCCGAGGTCGGCGGGGATCTCGCGGACCTCGTGTGCCACGTTGAGCAGGTACTGTGCCATCGCGCGCGGATCGCCGTCGAAGACCTCGGGATTGGTGGTCAGACCGGCCGGGCACTTGATGTTGCAGTTCTTGGCCATCACACAGCCGATCATCATCAGTGCGGCCGTGCCGAATTCGAAGCTGTCGGCACCCAGCAATGCCGAGGTGACGACGTCGCGTCCGGTCTGATGGGCACCGGAGGCACGCAGCACGACCTTCTGACGCAGGCCGTGCGCACTGAGTGCCTGATGCACCTCTGCGAGGCCGATCTCGGCCACCCGGCCCGCGTAGCGAAGGCTGGCCACCGACGCGGCGCCGGTGCCGCCGGTGTTGCCGGCCACGTTGATGACGTCGGCGCCGGCCTTGGCGACGCCGACGGCGATGGTGCCGATGCCCTCGGAGCTCACCAGTTTGACGATGACCCGCACGCGCGCTGCCTTGCAGTCGTGGATGAGTTGGGCGAGGTCCTCGATCGAGTAGGTGTCGTGATGCGGTGGCGGACTGACGAGTTCGACGCCGGGGGTGCCGCCGCGCGCCGCGGCGATCTCGACGGTCACCTTCGGTGCCGGAAGCTGGCCTCCTTCACCGGGTTTGGCACCCTGACCGATCTTGATCTCGAGTTCCTGCAGCATCGGGTCGGCCAGGTATCCCGCCCAGATGCCGAATCGGCCGGAGGCGAACTGTTTGATGCGGGAGGCGCGCAGCGTCCCGTAGCGGGACATGTGTTCGCCGCCCTCGCCGCTGTTGGACAATCCGCCGGCCATGTTGGTGCCGTGGGCGACCGCCTCATGAGCGGGCGCGACGAGGGCGCCGTGACTCATCGCGCCGGAGGCGAAGGTGGCGGTGATCTCGTGGGCCGGCTGGACGTCGGTCAGGGCGATCGGCTCCGAATGCGGTGTCAGGCCCAGGATGTCGCGCAACGCCGACGGTCGACGTGAACGTGTGGTGGCGAGTTCGGCACTGAACGAGCGGTAGGCGTCGGTGATGGTGAACTCGTCGATCTCGGCCGGGGTCAACGCGGCGTAACTGCTGTCGTCGTACACGTGGGAATCCAGGCCGAAGGCGTCGGCGAGGGTCGACAGTGTCAGCAGACGCAGCGAGTCCGCGATGCCCTCCCGTTCGGCTGCGGCCGACGCACCTCGGCCCGAGGCGAAGTGGATCTTCTCGGCGGTCAGTTCGCCGTAACCCCGGACGGCCGCGGTGCCGAAGGAGTGCCCGCCGCCGTCGGCGCGTTCCTTGAACAGGCCGAGCAGTGGGAGGTCGGTGTCGGCGGCCGGAACCGGATCGGTCATCGCGGCGCGATGGGCCGCACCGATCACCTCGACGATCGGTGTCAGACCGACCCCGCCGACCGGTGCCCGCAGGTTGGGGAACCACCGATGCAGGTCCGGGTCTGCGGTGTCGAGGAAGGCCGGTTCGAAGAACTCGCCGCCGATGTAACTCTCCACGGTGCACAGGCCGACCCGGCCCATGGTCTTCATCAACGATTTCTCGGCGGCCTTGCGCCACTTAGCGAATGCGGCTTGATCGCCGCCGGCGCGGCGGTCGACGGTGTGCGGATGTACCGCGGCCGCCCCGAATCCGAGGACCGCGGCGAGGTGGTGAGAGGACTCGATCTGGCCGCTGTCGGCGATCACCGAGACGCGCAGCCGCATGCCGGCGTCGATGAGTCGCTGATTGATGGCCGACACCACGAAGATCATCGGCAGCGCGGACTTGTCGGCGGCGATGTCGCGGTCGGACAGGACGGCGATTCCGCCATGGCGGGAGGCGAACTCGACGATCTGCTCCCCGAGGTGATCGACGGCCGCGACGAGCGCCGCACGATCGGCGGTCGGCTCCCCGGCGGGCCGGTAGGTGGCGTCGAAGACCTGTACCGGGCAATGATGCTGTCGCAGAATCAGTGTCAGCTCATCGTCGGTGAGTACCGGTGTGCGCAGGATGATCTGCCGGCCGGCGGTGTCGTCGGGGTCGGCGTTGATCGCCGGTCGCGCACCGAGGGCGACGCGCAGCGTCATGCCGTCGGCCTCGCGGATGCTGTCCAGGGGTGGATTGGTCACCTGGGCGAATCGCTGCGAAAAGAACCGGGACACATTGGGTTCGATGTTGGTCAGCGGGTTGATCGCGTTGCCGAATCCCATGGCGGATACGCGTTCGGCGCCGTCGGCGAGCATGGGATCGGTGAAGTAGCGGAAGCTCTCCTGATCCAGGTAGTAGGCGCGGTAGCGCTGATGATCGGTCACCGATTCCGAGGACGGAAGGGCGGCCGAGGCGTCTGCCGCGTCGTCGTCTTCGGCCTCGATGGCCCCCAGGTCGATCTTCGCCGCACGCAGAAGTGCTGGATAATCCCGTGCAGCAGCGAGCTTTTCGTAGGCGTCGGTGGTGGTGTAGACGCGATGCTCGCGGTGGTCGTAGTAGATCATCCCGCCGGCCGACACGCGACCGCGGGAGATCACCGTGTCGGGATCGAAATCGACCTGGCCGGCCTCGGAGAAGGCGCACAGATACGTGGCGGTCTCGACGGTGCGTAGCGGGCGTAGTCCCAGGCGGTCGAGGCGGGCGCCGATGACGGTCCCGTCGCCGAAGACGACGGCGGCGGGGCCGTCGTTCTTCTCCTCGTAGAGCGAGAAGTACTCGAACATCGCGCGGACGCGGTCGGACAGCGTCGGATCGTTCTCCCATGCCGGCGGCATCATCGAGACGACCGCGGTCACCAGGTCGATCTGGTCGGTGATCACCCGTGCGGCCACCGTCTGGTCGAGACGGCTGGAGTCGGACTGGCCGGGTGGACGCACGATGGTGCGGCGTGCCGCGGCGGCCGCGGTCACCTGTGCGATGCGGTTCTTCTTGTCGGTGTTGAGTTCACCGTTGTGCGCGAGGAACCGGAACGGCTGGGCCATCGTCGGGTGCGGGTCGGTGTTCGTGGAGAAGCGGGTGTGGAAGAACAGGGTGTGCACCCGGTGGTCCTCGTCGCCGAGGTCGACGAAGTAGTCGATGACCTCCGGGGATGACAGCCGGCCCTTGAGGACCTGGGTGCGTGCCGACAGTGACAGCGGATACAGGCCTTCGAGGGCGGGGGAGGTGAAGCCGATCGCCTCGATGTGCAGGAGTGCCTGTTGGACGAGCCGGTCCAGTTCGGCCGGTTCGGGGCACGGATCGGGCGCGGCGAACACCCATTGGCGGATCGGCAGCTGGAATCCGATGGCGGCCTCACGCAGCACCGAGTTGTCGACGGGGACGTCGCGCACGGTGAGGACGGTGAATCCGCGGTCGGCCATGGTGCGTTCGATCAGCCGGGCCGCCTTGGCGGCGGCCTCGCCCTCGGGCAGGAAGAAGTTGCCCACGCAGAACTGGCCGAGGCGCAGCGTCGGACGGCCGGTGACCTTGCGGAAGAACCGTTGGGACAGGTCGATGGAGACGCCACCGCCGTCGCCGACGCCGAGCGCCGACATCCCGCCGCGGTGCGGTACCGAGCACAGGGCGTCGCGGGCCTTCTCGATGACGCTGTGCTTCTGGACGCCGTCCTTGCGGGTGATGAAGCCCACCCCGCAGCTGCTCTTCTCGTCGCTGGGGTCCCACAGCATCTGCTGCGGACCGTGCCGATCGGCCTGCATTCGTCCCCTCTCATGCCCGGTCCGCGTCGGGACCAGTGGTGCCCGGTGCTCACGCGAACCGGTGGTCGGCGATGTCCGCTGCGACGATGAAGCGAACATCAGGGGAACTATAACTTAGCCAAGGCTTACCAATATAAGTGTGTCCTAAAATGCCTGGTGGTGGGATGGAATGAATGGCGCGCCGGACCTGTTGAGGGCAGTGACGATCAGTACCGATCGCCGACGTCGGGTTCGGTGAGGGCTGCGATATCGCTGGGACGCAGACCGGCGGTTTCGCCGATTTCTTACCGACCGGAGGGCGTGGCATACTGGTCGGTCGAGTCCGGTACCGGTTCACACCGCCGACACGCGGCGGTGACCCGGCGACCATCAGAAAGGGACACCAACATGAAGCAGGGAATCCATCCCGATTACCACGCGACCACCGTCGTGTGCGGCTGCGGCAACACCTTCGATACCCGCAGCACCGCTGCCAACGGTCGCATCAACGTCGAAGTCTGCTCGCAGTGCCACCCGTTCTACACGGGCAAGCAGAAGATCCTCGACACCGGCGGCCGCGTCGCCAAGTTCGAGGCTCGCTACGGCAAGCGCAAGAAGGCCGACGCCGAAAAGTAGACCTCATGACGACGCCCGCCCGGTCCGCACAGGACTGGCCGGGCGTCGTTTGTTTTCGGTGTACCAAGGCGACCAACTGCCCAGGCGAGGCGCCGCCAGTTGCACGTAATACGACTTGCCGCCGAAGGCGGCTCGAACCCAACCAGCACCGTGTTCACGCCGCGCCGCGATGCAGGAGGAAGAACGAGGAGCGCAGCGACGAAGTGATGACGACGAAGAGTGGTGCTTTGGGCGTGAACACAAGCGCTGCCGGAGGCGGCGCAAAAAACACCGCCATTGACGATGTGCTCGCCGAGCATGCGGGGCTCGAGTTGCAGTTGGCGGATCCGTCGTTGCATGACGATCCGGCGACTGCTCGGCGGGTGGGTAAGCGGTTCGCGGAGTTGGCGCCGGTGATGGCGACACATGCGAAGTTGGTGGCGGCTCGTGATGATCTGGCTGCGGCGCGTGAGTTGGCGGCCGATGACGCGACCTTCGCCGAGGAGGTTCCGGCGCTGGAAGAGCTTGTTGCGCAGCTTGATTCGACGTTGACCGATCTGCTGGCGCCGCGTGACCCGCATGACGCCGATGATGTGGTGTTGGAGGTCAAGTCGGGTGCCGGTGGTGAGGAGTCGGCGCTGTTCGCCGCCGACCTGGTCCGGATGTATCTCAAATATTGTGAGCGGCATGGGTGGAAGGCGCAGGTCCTCGGTGTCACCGAGTCCGATCTGGGCGGCTACAAGGAGGCCACCGTGTCCATCAAGTCGCGTGAGGCCACGCGCGATGGGGTGTGGTCGCGGCTGAAGTTCGAGGGCGGCGTGCATCGGGTGCAGCGCGTTCCGGTCACCGAATCGCAGGGCCGCATCCATACCTCGGCCGCGGGTGTGTTGATCTATCCCGAGCCCGACGAGGTGGAGCAGGTGCACATCGACGAGACGGATCTGCGGATCGACGTGTACCGGAGCTCGGGCAAGGGCGGTCAGGGCGTGAACACCACCGATTCGGCGGTGCGCATCACGCATCTGCCCACCGGGATCGTGGTGACGTGTCAGAACGAGCGTTCGCAGTTGCAGAACAAGGCGCGGGCCATGCAGGTGCTTGCGGCTCGGTTGCAGTCCGCGGCCGAGGAGGAGGCCGAGGCCGCGGCGGCGGAGGGGCGGGCCGCGCAGATCCGGACGGTGGATCGTTCGGAACGGATTCGGACGTACAACTTTCCGGAGAATCGGATCACCGATCACCGCATCGGGTACAAGGCGAACAATCTGGACGCCGTGCTCTCCGGTGATATGGATGCGCTGCTGGATGCCTTGGTGGCCGCCGATCGGCAGGCGCGGCTCGAGGCACAGTGACCGGCGTGGGCGCGGACCGTTCGGTGCGCGCCGTGTTGTCGGCGGCGACGGCGACCTTGGCGGCGGCCGGTGTGGATTCGCCCCGTCCGGATGCCGAATGGTTGCTGGCACATGTACTGCGGACCGATCGGGGCAGGTTACTGATCGCCGATGATCTCGATGACGATGCGGCGCAGCGGTTTCGGGATCTGATCGACCGGCGCGCGATGCGGGTGCCGTTGCAGTATCTGACCGGGTCGGCGTCGTTCGGTCCGCTCGATCTCGCCGTCGGACCCGGCGTGTTCATCCCGCGTCCGGAGACCGAGTTGTTGTTCGAGTGGGCGGTGGGTGTGGTCGATGATGTCCGGGCCCCGCTGACCGTCGTCGACCTGTGCAGTGGCAGTGGTGCGTTGGCGATCGCGGCCGCGTCGGCGTTCCCGGCGGCCCGGGTGCACGCCGTCGAACTGTCGCCGGATGCGGCGGACTGGTTGCGTCGCAATGTCTCTGACGCCGACCCTCAGGTGTCGCGACGGATTCGGGTGCATGTGGGCGATGCCACCGACCCGGATGCGGTGTGTGCCGCCGTGGGTGGGCCGGTGGATCTGATCGTGAGCAATCCGCCGTATGTTCCGGTGGATGCCGATGTGCCCGCCGAGGTGCGGGCCGATCCGGCGATGGCGGTGTTCGGCGGCGCCGACGGGTTGTCGGTGATCCGGCCGATGGTCGAGGTCATCGCGCGCGTGCTGCGTCCCGGTGGGCGGGTGGGTGTGGAGCACGACGACTCTCATGCCGCCGGTGTTGTCGGGGCGTTTGCCGCCGCGGGGGTCTTCGACGAGATCACCTCGCATGCCGATCTGGCCGGCCGGCCGCGCTTTGTGACCGCACGGCGCGTCGAGGGATTGCCGGCGTCGGATTGATCGTGGCCGCTCGCCGGATGCCGGTGGTGAGCGTGTAAGGATGAACCGGTGAGTTCTGTATTCGACTGCACCGATCCCGATCAGCGCGCCACCGGCATCCGCGCCGCGGTCGGTGCCGCGAAGTCCGGCCGTCTGATCGTCATGCCGACCGATACCTTGTACGGAATCGGTTGTGACGCATTTGATTCCGAAGCCGTTGCGGCGTTGCTGGCGGCCAAGGGGCGCGGGCGTGACATGCCGGTGCCGGTGCTCGTCGGTTCGTGGCACACCGTCGACGGTCTGGTCCTGGGTGTCAGTGCCCAGACCCGTGCGCTGGTGGAGGCGTTCTGGCCGGGCGGGTTGTCGCTGGTGGTCGAGCAGGCGCCGTCGCTCGCGTGGGATCTCGGTGACACCGACGGCACGGTGATGTTGCGTATGCCGCTGCATCCGATCGCGATCGAGATCCTGCGTGAGGTGGGGCCGATGGCGGTGTCGAGTGCGAATTCCTCCGGTCACCCGCCGGCGACGACGGCCGACGATGCGCGAGCGCAACTCGGCGATTCGGTGTCGGTGTACCTCGACGGTGGGCCGGCGCCCAAGGCGCAGGCGTCGACCATCGTGGACCTGACCGGGCGGGCGCCGCGGATTCTGCGGGAGGGTGCGGTGGCCACGGCCGATGTCGCCGAGGTTCTCGACGTCGATCCCGCGTCCCTGGTGCAGCGATGAGTTCGTCGGCGATCGACGCCGAACTCGGTGATCTGGTCGGACGGGAGTCGCGGCGCCGGGCGCAGACGTTGCAACTGGTGGCGGGGGAGACGATCGCCAGTCCGGCGGTCCGGGAGATCATGGCGTCGTCGTTGGGTGACACCTATGCGGAGGGCTATCCGGGAGCGCGGTATCACGGCGGGTGTTCGGTGGTCGACGAGATCGAGGAGCTCGCGATCGCCCGCGCGAGGGACCTGTTCGGCGCCGACTATGTGAACGTCCAGCCGCTGTCGGGGACCACCGCCGCGTCGGCGGTGTATGCGGCCTTCGCGCAGCCGGGTGATCCGGTGCTCGCGTTGCGTCTCGATCATGGCGGCCACCAGACCCACGGCTCGCGGGCCAACTTCTCCGGCCGCTGGTTCACTCCGATTCAGTACTCGGTGTCGGTGACCGACGAACTCGTCGATTACGACCAGATCCGTGAGCTCGCACTCCTGCACCGCCCCCGGTTGTTGATCGTAGGGTCGCCCGCGTACTCGCGGTTGTTCGACTTCGAGATCCTGCGCACGATCGCCGACGAGGCCGAGTGCATTCTCTGGGTGGATGCCGCGCATCTCGCGGGTCTGGTGGCCGGCGGTGCGGCACCGAGCCCGGTGCCCTACGCCGACGTCGTCACGCTGGTGACGCACAAGGTGCTGCGCGGGCCGCGGGGTGGTGTCATCCTCGGGACGGCCGAGCACGGCGCTGCGCTGGGCAAGGCGGTGTTCCCGTTCACCCAGGGTGCGCCGTCGGTGCACTCGATCGCGGCGAAGGCGGCGACTTTCGCGGAGGCGGCGACGCCGGAGTTCGCCGACCATGTGAGCGCGGTCGTCGCCAATGCGCGTGCGTTGGCGCGGGGTCTGACCGCGCGGGGGTTGCGGATCGTCAGCGGCGGCACGGACACCCATCTGGCGGTGGTCGATGTGTCGTCGCTCGGATTGTCCGGGATCGAGGCGCAGCGACTGTTGCAGGGGGCCGGCATCGTCGTCGACAAGACGGTGTTGCCGTTCGATCAGCGTCCGGTCGCCGAGGGGTCCGCGGTGCGCATCGGTACCCCGATCGCGACGCTCGCCGGGGCCGACGCCGACATGATGGACACGGTCGCCGACTGGTGTGTGCGCGCCCTGTCCGATCCCGGTGAACACGCCCGGATCCGCGCCGACGTCGCCGCGATGCTCGGCGGGTAGCCTGATCGGGTGCCAGATCCCCTCTCCGCGTCGAGCGTGCTGCGATGAGCGTGGACGGTACCGGTGTGACCACTGCGGCGTCGTGGGTTCTGGCGGCGCCTGGTGTCGGCGGCGGCGCGGGTGTGCCGTTCCGCGAGTTGCTGCTGGTCGGGCTGTCGGCCGCCGCGATCACCTACCTCATCACCTCTGCGGTGCGGGTGGTCGCGATCCGGGCCGGTGCGGTGGCGGTCCCGCGGGCCCGCGACGTTCACGTGATCCCGACGCCACGGCTGGGTGGACTGGGGATGTTCGCCGGGATCGTGGCGGCGGTGGCGCTCGCGGCGAACCTGCCCGCCCTCAACCGTGGATTCGCCTACACCAATGACATCGGTGCGGTGATCGCGGCGGGCGCGGTGATCGTCATCGTCGGTGCGATCGACGACCGGTGGGGCCTCGATGCGCTCACCAAATTCGTCGGCCAGCTGACCGCCGCGGGCGTCATGGTGGTGATGGGGGTGAGCTGGATTCAGATCCCGGTTCCGTTCGGGGGTATCGGGACCGTCGTCCTCGATCCGTTCCAGTCCGGTCTGCTGACCGTCGCCATCACCGTCACCACCATCAACGCGGTCAACTTCATCGACGGCCTCGACGGTCTGGCCGCCGGTCTGGGGCTGATCGCGGCGTCGGCGATCTGCCTGTTCTCGCTGGGACTGTTGGCCGATCGCGGGGGAGACGTCAGTTATTACCCGCCGGCGCTGATCTCGGTGGCCCTGGCCGGGGCGTGTCTCGGATTTCTCCCGCACAATTTCTCGCCCGCCCGGATCTTCATGGGCGATTCGGGTGCGATGCTCATCGGTCTGATGCTCGCGGCGGCGGCCACCAGCGCATCCGGTCGTATCGCGGTGTATGCCTACGGCCCGGCCGACGTGGTGACCCTGCTGTTGCCGCTGATCCTGGTGGCCGCGATCATCTTCGTCCCGCTGTTGGACATGCTGATGGCGATCGTGCGTCGTACCCGGGCCGGCGTGGGTTTCTACACCCCGGACAAGATGCATCTGCATCATCGTCTGCTCGAACTCGGACATTCGCAGCGCCGCGTGGCGGTGATCATCTATCTCTGGGTCGGTGTGCTGGCCTTCTCAGCGGCCGCGAGCACGGTCTTCCCGATGTCGGTGGTGGCGCCGGTGTTCGCCGGCGGCCTGGTGGTCGCGATGCTGGCCACGATGGCCCCGCGCTTGTCCCGGCGCTTCGCCGAGCTCCGCACCGCGCATCACGGGCCGGTGGCCGGGCCGCGCCGCACCGACTGACCCGCACCCGCCGAATGGCCAGGTAGGCGGTGACGTAGGGGCCAGGTAAGCCAATGGTAAAGACCGTGTACTATGGCCGGTAGTAGGCACGGGTGCAGCGCGCCCGGATATCGGACAACCGTCCTCCCCGACGGCCCGACCGCCACACAACCAGACCCACCCACCCCCTGGTGGTGCAGGCCACGCGGCTTGATAGGGTCACTGCAAACGCGGAGCGTACGCTCGGCAGCTTTCGGCTGCAGAGAGGCACGCTCGATGCTGTATGCCCCCGCTCGCACCGTCGAGTAGGGGTACGAGGAGAGGTGAGGAGAGGCAATGACGACGTCTGCCCCTGATTCGGCTCCCGTGTATTACCCGCCGGCCCCGACGAGTCTCGTGCGACCGGGAATCATCTCGGGGGCACTCACCCTGATCGTTGCCGGGGTCTCCATCTACATGGGTCACCCGCTGTTCGCGGTGTTCTTTGCCGTCGGCGTCCTCGCCGTACTCGTCAACGCGAAAATGGTCACCCTTGCCGTCTCGCGAGTCGCCGCGGAAGCAGACCCGCGTAAAAAACTGTTGGCCGTGAATTCCGCGATGCGTCTCGGTGTGATCACCGTCCTCGCACTCGCGGCGGCCATCCTGGTCCGGCCCGAAGGGCTGGGCGTGATGTTCGGACTCGCGCTGGGCCAGGTCGTCCTGGTTCTCAGCACCGTGATTCCGGTGATGAAAGGACTTCGTAAGCAGCTATGACCGCTCCGTCTGACACGCTGTACCTGGCTGAGGCCAAGATCGAGGTCGGCCACCATCAAGAGGTCGAGTGGCTGGGACTGACCTGGAACCTCGACACGATCATCGCGGCAGCGATTGCCGGGGTCATCGTCATCGCGATGGCCTTTTTCGTCAAGGCCAAGATGACCTCGAAGCGGCCGAACACCGTGCAGCTGTACTTCGAGGTCATCACCGTGCAGATGCGGAATCAGATCGAGAGCGCGATCGGCATGAAGATCGCCGGTTTCGTTCTGCCGCTGGCCGTCACACTGTTCACCTACATCCTGATCGTCAACTGGTTCTCGGTGTTGCCGGTGCAGTACGGCACCGACGACGGTTCGACCCACGAACTCATCAAGCCCGCCTCGGGCGATGCCAACTTCACCTACGCGCTGGCCATCTTCGTCTTCTGCTGGTACCACGCGGCCGGTATGAAGCGTCGCGGTCCGTTGCGCCACCTCGGCAAGCTCGTCAAGGGCCACGCTGCCGGACTCGCACCGATCAACATCATCGAAGAGATCGCCAAGCCGCTGTCGCTGTCTCTCCGACTTTTCGGCAACCTGTTCGCCGGCGGTGTCATGGTTGCCCTGATTGCGCTGTTCCCGGCCTACATCATGTGGTTCCCGAACGCGATCTGGAAGTCGTTCGACATGTTCATCGGCTTGATCCAGGCCTTCATCTTCGCCCTGCTGACCATCCTGTACTTCAGCCAGGCGATGGAGGATGACCACCACTAGTACGACCCGGTCGGTGCCGACCCGGCACCGCCCACCCGAACCATCTCTTCCCACAAACGAAGGTCGGCCCCGCCGACCGGACCCACAGACCTGGCAACCAAGAGTGCCAGTTCCACCCGAAAGGAAAGATCTCAATGGATCCGAATCTGGTTAGCATGGGCGCATTGATCGGCGGCGGCCTCATCATGGGCGGCGGCGCGATCGGTGCCGGTATCGGTGACGGTATCGCCGGTTCCCAGCTCATCGCCGGCATCGCCCGGCAGCCGGAGGCCCAGGGCCGTCTGTTCACCCCGTTCTTCATCACCGTCGGTCTGGTCGAAGCCGCGTACTTCATCAACCTCGCGTTCATGGCCCTGTTCGTGTTCGCCAACCCGGCTCAGGTGTACGGCGGCTGACGTCCGCTCGCCCGTCCACCGCAGTAGTTCGTTAGTCCGATAGGGGACACCCATCATGATGAGTCTCGCCGCAGAAGAAGAAGCCGGGACGTCCAACTTCCTCATCCCGAACGGCACATTGATCGCGTGCCTGCTGATCTTCGTCGTCGTGCTGATCGTCATCCGCACCTTCGTCGTACCGCCGATCCTCAAGGTGCTCGACGAGCGCGATGCCCGTGTGGCCAAGACGGTCGAAGACAACAAAGCCGCAGCGGCGAGCTACGCGGACGCCGACCGTGAGTACGCGGCTCGTCTGAAGGATGCTCGTGGCGACGCCACGGGTATCCGGGACGAGGCGCGGGCCAAGGGCAACGAGCACGTGGCGGCGGCCAAGAGCAAGGCCACCGAGGAGGCCGATGCCGCCCTGGCCAAGATCTCGGCAGATCTGAAGGTGGAGGCGGACAAGGCGGTCACCACCGCCAAGCAGGACGTGAGTCGGCTGTCGGCGACGCTGGCCGGCCGCGTCCTGGGAACCGATGTCGCCCCGGCCGATGCAGGGGCCAAGCAGACAGAGACGGTGAACTAGCGTGGATATCTTCATCGGACAGCTCGTCGGCTTTCTGGTCATCGTCGGCATCTTCGTCAAGTGGGTGCTGCCCCCGCTGAAGAAGGCGGTGCTCTCCCAGAAGGACGCGATCAGCCAGCAGCTCGTCGACAGTGACGAGGCCAAGGCGCGTGCCGAGGATGCCCGGGTCGCACATGACCGGGCCATCGAGAGGGCGGACGCCGAGGCCAAGGAATTGCACGCCGGAGCCCTGCAGGACGCGGAGTCCATCGAGTCCGACCTCAAGGCCTACGCCGATTCCGAGGTCCGGCGGATCTCCGAGCACGGCACGAACCAGGCCGAGCTGGCCCGGACCAGCCTGGTCCGTCAGCTGCGGTCCGAACTGGGCCTCAGTGCGGTCGACGGGGCGGGTGACATCGTCCGCAAGCATCTGGCCACCGCGGACAACCAGACCGCCACCATCGACCGGGTGATCGACGAACTCGAGCAGATGGCGAGCAAGGATTCGACCTCGGCGGTGCCGCCGAGTTCGGAGTTGATCGGCCTGCATTCGCTGCATGCCACCAGCCGCGACGCCGCTCGCACCATCGCCCACGAATTCGACTCGGCCGCAGCCGATCTCGACTCGGCGGCGTTGACGTCGGCGTCGGAGGACCTGTACCAGGTCATCAGCTTCCTGCTCAAGAACCCGGTGCTGCGCAAGAAGCTCACCGAGGACGAGGAGAACCCCGAGGGCAAGAAGCAGTTGGTGCATACCCTGCTGGACGGCAAGGTCGCGCCGATTGTGGTCGACACCGTGGCCACCGCTGCCGCACAGCGCTGGTCACAGAGCGTGGATCTCCTCACCGCGCTGCGTCGTCAGAACGCACTCATCGTGCTGACCTCGGCGGAGCGCGAGGGCACGATCGAGCAGACCGAGGACGAACTGTTCCGCATCGGCCGACTGCTCGACGCCAACCCGGAACTCGCCTCGCTGCTCGCCGATTTCCAGCGTCCGGTGCCCGGCCGGGTGGAGCTGTTGCGCTCGCTCGTCGGTGGACAGGTCAACGAGCACACGTGGTACCTGCTGTCGCACGCCATCGCCCTGCTGCACGGTCAGCCGGCCGAGAACGCGGTCGCGCACCTGGCCGAACTGGCTGCGGCGCGACGCGGTGAAACCGTGGCGCATGTGATCTCGGCGGTCGAGCTCACCGACGCACAGAACGATCGGTTGGCCTCGGTGCTGGGGTCGATCTACCACCGCACGATCTCGGTGCAGACCGAGGTCGACGAATCGATCATCGGCGGCCTGCGTGTGGGCGTCGGCGACGAAGTGATCGAGGCCGACATCGCCACCCGGTTGGCGAAGGCGGCCGAGACCCTGCCGCGCTGATCCGCTGCGCAGCCGACAACTCCATCACCCACCACCGAAGAATCACTTGCCCGGACTGAGTAAGAAAGACGAGAACCCATGGCCGAGTTGACGATCTCAGCAGACGAGATCAAGGGAGCGATCGAGCAGTATGTCTCGTCGTTCGACGCCGAAGCCTCGCGTGACGAGGTCGGCATCATCACCGATACCGCGGACGGCATCGCCCACGTCAGTGGCCTGCCCAGCGCGATGGCCAACGAGCTGCTGCAGTTCCCCGGCGGCGTGCTCGGTGTGGCACTGAACCTCGACGAGGACGAGATCGGCGCGGTCATCCTCGGTGACTACGAGAGCCTGGAAGAGGGCCAGCAGGTCAGCCGTACCGGCGAGGTCCTCTCGGTTCCCGTCGGTGACAAGTTCCTCGGTCGCGTCGTCGACCCGCTCGGCGCCCCGATCGACGGCCTCGGCGATATCGAGGCCGAGGACCAGCGCGTGCTGGAACTGCAGGCAGCCACCGTGCTCGAGCGTCAGCCGGTCGAGGAATCCCTCGCCACCGGCATCAAGGCCATCGACGCCATGACCGCCATCGGCCGTGGTCAGCGTCAGCTGGTCATCGGCGACCGCAAGACCGGCAAGACCGCGGTGTGTGTCGACGCCATCCTGAACCAGAAGGCCAACTGGGAATCCGGCGACGAGAACAAGCAGGTCCGTTGCATCTACGTCGCGATCGGCCAGAAGGGTTCGACCATCGCGGGCGTCAAGACCGCTCTGGAAGAGGCCGGTGCGATGGAGTACACCACCATCGTCGCCGCTCCCGCGTCCGACTCGGCCGGCTTCAAGTGGCTGGCACCGTACACCGGATCGGCCATCGGTCAGCACTGGATGTACGAGGGCAAGCACGTCCTGATCGTGTTCGACGACCTGACCAAGCAGGCCGAGGCCTACCGCGCCATCTCGCTGCTGCTGCGTCGCCCGCCGGGCCGCGAGGCCTACCCCGGCGACGTCTTCTACTTGCACTCGCGTCTGCTGGAGCGTTGTGCGAAGCTCTCCGACGCGATGGGCGGCGGCTCGATGACCGGTCTGCCGATCATCGAGACCAAGGCCAACGACGTTTCCGCGTTCATCCCGACCAACGTCATCTCGATCACCGACGGGCAGGTCTTCCTCGAGTCCGACCTGTTCAACAAGGGTGTGCGTCCCGCCATCAACGTCGGTACCTCGGTGTCGCGCGTCGGTGGTGCCGCACAGACCAAGGGCCTGAAGAAGGTGTCCGGTTCGCTGCGTCTGGAACTCGCACAGTTCCGTGAGCTCGAGGCGTTCTCCGCCTTCGCCTCCGACCTCGACGACGCATCGAAGGCGCAGCTCGAGCGCGGTGCCCGCTGGGTCGAGATGCTCAAGCAGGACCAGTACAGCCCCTACTCGGTCGAGGACGAGATCGTCTCGATCTACCTCTGCGGTGAGGGCCACTACGACTCGGTTCCGGTCGACGACATCCGCAACTTCGAGACCCAGCTGCTCAGCCACCTGCACCACAACGCGACCGGGGTCTACGACTCCATCGCCGGTGGCAAGGTGCTGTCCGACGACGAGGCCGAGGCGCTGGTCGCCGAGACCAACAAGTTCAAGAACAGCTACCTCACCCACGACGGCAAGCGTGTCGTGAACGAGGCCGAGGCGGCCGCGATGGATTCCGAGGACGTCGAACAAGAAGCGATCAAGATCCGCAAGTGATCTTTTTCAGCAGACGAGTGACGTCAATCGACGTGTCAAGGAAGGGGTGAGATCTCGTGGCCAGCATTCGTGAGCTGCGTTCACGCATCCGGTCGGTTCAGTCGACCAAGAAGATCACCAAGGCGCAGGAACTGATCGCCACCTCCCGCATCACCAAGGCACAGGCCCGGGTTGCGGCTGCCAAGCCGTACGCCTCGGAGATGACCAAGGTGCTCTCCGAGCTGGCGAGCAGCGCGGGATCGCTGGATCATCCGTTGCTGCAGGAGCGGGAGAATCCGAAGCGTGCCGGCGTCCTGGTGATCACCAGTGACCGTGGTATGTGCGGTGGGTACAACGCCAACGTTCTGCGGGCCACCCGTGAACTCCTCGCGCTGCTGCGCGAAGAGGGCAAGGAGCCCGTGCTGTTCATCATGGGACAGAAGGGCGTCGGCTTCTTCACCTTCCGTGGTGCGGAGTACTCGGATGCCTGGACCGGTTTCTCGCAGGCGCCGGAGTACTCCGACGCGGCGCAGCCCAGCAAGTTCCTGGTCGATCTCTTCCTCGCCGGTTCCGGGGTGGAGGTCGAGCGCCCGGACGGCACCGGCTCGGTCGAGGGCGTTGACGAACTGCACTTGGTGTACACCCGGTTCGTGTCGATGCTGACCCAGGCCCCCGAGGTCCGTCGGATGGCCCCGCTGGTGGTCACCGAGGACGAGGTCGACGCGAGCGACGCGGAGGCCGGAAGCGTCACCTCCGAGTCGCGGAACTACACGTTCGAGCCGAGTGCCGAAGGCCTCCTCGAGACGCTGTTACCGCGCTATATCGCCACCCGTGTGTATGCGGCGCTGCTGGATTCCTCGGCGTCGGAGTCGGCTGCTCGGCGTACCGCAATGAAGGCGGCCACCGACAACGCCGAGGAGCTGTCGAAGAACCTCTCCCGTGAGGCCAATCAGCTCCGCCAGGCCCAGATCACCCAGGAGATCAGCGAGATCGTCGGCGGCTCCAGCGCCCTCGCGACCTAGACCGTCGGCCTCGCCCCTTCGCGAAACTTTCGATCCAAAGAGGAAGTGACCCACTCATCATGACCGCAGTAGCAGAAACCCCGACCTCGGGGAAGTCGGGGTCCGCCGACGGGCGGATCGTCCGCATCATCGGCCCCGTGGTCGACGTCGAGTTCCCGCGGGGCTCGATCCCAGACCTGTTCAACGCCCTCCACGCGGACGTGACCCTGGAGGCGGTGGCCAAGACCCTCACCCTCGAGGTCGCCCAGCACCTCGGTGACAATCTGGTCCGCACCATCTCCATGCAGCCCACCGACGGCCTCGTCCGCGGCGCGACCGTCAGCGACACCGGATACCCGATCCGCGTGCCCGTCGGCGACGTCGTCAAGGGCCACGTGTTCAACGCGCTCGGCGACTGCCTCGACAGCCCGGGCCTGGGCCGCGACGGCGAGCAGTGGGGCATCCACCGCAAGCCCCCGGCCTTCGACGAACTCGAGGGAAAGACCGAGATCCTCGAGACCGGCATCAAGGTCATCGACCTGCTGACCCCGTATGTCAAGGGCGGCAAGATCGGCCTGTTCGGTGGTGCCGGTGTCGGCAAGACCGTTCTGATCCAGGAGATGATCACCCGTATCGCCCGCGAGTTCTCGGGCACCTCGGTGTTCGCCGGCGTCGGTGAGCGTACCCGCGAGGGCACCGACCTCCACCTCGAGATGGAGGAGATGGGCGTTCTCCAGGACACCGCCCTGGTGTTCGGTCAGATGGACGAGCCGCCGGGCACCCGTATGCGCGTGGCGCTGTCGGCGCTGACGATGGCGGAGTACTTCCGCGACGTCAAGCACCAGGACGTGCTGCTGTTCATCGACAACATCTTCCGGTTCACTCAGGCCGGTTCGGAGGTCTCCACCCTGCTCGGCCGCATGCCGTCCGCGGTGGGTTACCAGCCGACGCTGGCCGACGAGATGGGCGAGCTGCAGGAGCGCATCACCTCCACCAAGGGGCGTTCGATCACGTCGCTGCAGGCCATCTACGTGCCCGCCGACGACTACACCGACCCGGCGCCGGCCACCACCTTCGCCCACCTCGATGCCACCACCGAGCTCTCGCGTCCGATCTCGCAGCTGGGTATCTACCCGGCCGTGGACCCGCTGACCTCGACCTCGCGCATCCTGGAGGCCTCGATCGTCGGTGACGAGCACTTCCGCGTCGCCAACGAGGTCAAGCGCATCCTGCAGAAGTACAAGGAACTGCAGGACATCATCGCCATTCTCGGTATGGACGAACTGTCCGAAGAGGACAAAGTGACGGTGCAGCGTGCCCGTCGTATCCAGAAGTTCCTCGGACAGAACTTCCTCGTCGCCGAGAAGTTCACCGGTCAGAAGGGCTCGGTCGTGCCGCTCGCCGACACCGTCGAGGCGTTCGACCGCGTGTGCAAGGGCGAGTTCGATCACCTGCCCGAGCAGGCCTTCAACAGCTGCGGTGGACTCGACGACGTGGAGGCCGCCGCGGCCAAGATCGCCGGAAAGTAGCGGATCGACATGGCTGACAAGTCCTTCCACGTCGAGGTGGTCTCCGCCGACGCAGAGCTCTACTCCGGTGAGGCGACCTTTGTGATCGCACAGACCACCGTGGGTGAACTCGGTGTGCTGGCGAACCACGAACCGCTGCTCGGCGAGTTGGTGCCCGGCGGGTTCGTGGTGATCGTCGAGGAGAGCGGTGACCGCAAGGCCGCGGCGATCGAGGGTGGCTTCCTCTCGGTCACCGGTGAGTCGGTGACGATCCTCGCCGAGTCCGCCGCATGGGCCGACGACGTCGATGTCGCCGCCGAAAAGGCGGCCCTCGAAGCCGCTGAGCCCGGCAGCGCGGAGTACAACCACGCGCACGCCCGCCTCACCGCGGCCGAGCATCTGGTCAAGTAGCCACGCGACCGACATTCCGTCAGTGCTCACACGACCGGCCACCCCGACGAGGGTGGCCGGTCGTGTGTTCGGGCCAGATGGCATGCTGGGGGTGCGTCCCGGGCGATCACAGCCACGTCCCAGCCTTACGAGATCGCCGCTGACGGGGCCGGACCGAGGAGGTGCGCCCGGGTGACGGAACTGGTCGTCGTGGTGATCCTGAGCATTGCGCTGCTCAGTGCCCTCGCCCTGTGCGGGTTGCTGGCCTATCGCGTGGGTCAGTTGCGCCGCGGGGGTACCCCGGTGCTGCTGCGTGAACTGCCCGCCGCGGTCGACGAGGGGTGGCGGCACGGCACCGTCCACTACAGCGACGAGGCGTTGCGGTATTTCCGTCTGTCATCGCTACGGCCCGGTCCGTCGCGGACGCTGCCGCGTCGCTCCATCGAGATCGCCGGCCGGCGGCGCGCGGTGGGTACCGAGCAGGACATTCTCGCCGACATGATCATCCTCCGCGTCCACCAGGCGGTCGGCGCCGGCGACGGCCGCGACTACGAGATCGCCTTGGACGCCGGCGGGGTCACCGCCTTCCAGTCGTGGCTGGAGTCACGACGTCCCTCACGCGCACAGCGCCGCAGCGCCTGAGCGCATCCTCGGCCGAGGAGCTCGAGTCTCAGGAGCTCGTGGGCCGGGACCGCTGCCCGCCGGGCACCCACTTCACGTCGCCGTCGCCATGCGGTGGTCGGTTGGCCACGCGCGACAGGATGAACAACAGATCCGAGAGCCGGTTGAGGTATTTCGCCGGCAACACCGACGTCGCGTCCGGGTCGGCCGCCACCGCGGACCACGCGGAACGTTCGGCCCGCCGGGTGACCGTCCGGGCCTGATGCAGCAGCGCCGACAGCGGTGTGCCGCCGGGTAGGATGAACGAATCCAGCGACGGCAGATCCTCCCCGAAGGCGTCGCACCAGTGCTCCAGCGCGTCGATGTAGTCCTGCTCGATACGCAGCGGCGGATACTTCGGATCGTCGACGACGGGCGTGGACAGGTCCGCCCCGGCGTCGAACAGATCGTTCTGGACGGTCCGTAGCACCTCGGCGATCTCCTCGGGTACCGCACCGCCCACGGCGAGGGCGACCCCGATCGCCGCGTTCGCCTCGTCGCAATCGGCGTAGGCGATCACCCGTGGATCGGTCTTGGACACCCGGGAGAAGTCGCTGAGCCCGGTGGTCCCGTCGTCGCCGGTACGGGTGTAGATGCGGGTGAGGTGCACGGCCATACGTCAAAATCTAGCGCTCCGCGGGATCGCACCGTGCGACCGATAAGCTGTCTGTCGTGAGTGATCGCTTTCTGGTGACCGGGGGAGCCCGGCTGAGTGGCGAGGTCTCGGTCGGTGGAGCGAAGAACAGTGTGCTCAAACTGATGGCGGCCGCGTTGCTCGCCGAGGGCACCACCACCCTGACCAATTCGCCCGAGATCGCCGACGTCCCGCTGATGGCGGATGTGCTGCGTGGCCTCGGGGCGAGTGTCTCGATCGACGGTGACACCGTGATCATCGATGCACCGGCCGAACCGAAGTACCACGCCGATTTCGACGCGGTGAAGCAGTTCCGTGCATCGGTGTGCGTGTTGGGGCCGCTGATGGCGAGGTGCCGCCGCGCCGTCGTCGCGCTGCCCGGCGGAGACGCCATCGGGTCCCGCCCCCTCGACATGCATCAGGCCGGTCTGCGCGCGCTCGGGGCGCACAGTTCCATCGAACACGGCTGCGTGGTCGCCGAGGCCGACGCACTCATCGGGGCGCCGGTCGCGCTGGAGTTCCCCTCGGTGGGCGCCACCGAGAACATCCTGATGGCCGCGGTCCTGGCCGACGGACAGACCACCATCGACAACGCCGCACGCGAGCCGGAGATCGTCGACCTGTGTGTGATGCTGCAGCAGATGGGTGCGCGGATCGAGGGCGCGGGTACCTCCACCCTCACCGTGACCGGCGTCGAGCGACTGCACCCGGCCACCCATCGGGTCATCGGTGACCGGATCGTCGGCGCCACCTGGGGGATCGCGGCCGCCATGACACGGGGAGACGTCACGGTACGGGGCGTCGCGCCGGCGCACCTGCAACTGGTCCTCAACAAGCTCGTCGACACCGGGGCCCGGGTCGACACGATGGTCGACGGCTTCCGCGTCCGTCACGACGGCCGGCCCGCGGCGGTGAACGTGTCCACCTTGCCGTTCCCCGGATTCCCCACCGATCTGCAGCCGATGGCGATCGGTCTGGCGGCCATCGCCGACGGGATGTCGGTGATCACCGAGAACGTGTTCGAGGCCCGCTTCCGCTTCGTCGAGGAGATGGTGCGTCTGGGAGCCGACGCCCGCACCGACGGCCATCACGCCGTCATCCGGGGTATCGAGCGGCTCTCCAGCGCACCCGTGTGGTGCTCCGACATCCGGGCGGGCGCGGGCCTGGTGCTGGCCGGTCTGGTCGCCGACGGGGTGACCGAGGTCCACGACATCGAGCACATCGACCGCGGATACCCGCAGTTCGAGGAGAACCTCACCCGGCTGGGCGGGATCATCGAGCGGGTACGGGGCTGAACCGTGGACGGTGGCGACATGGACGGTGGCACACACACTCATCCGCATCCGGCCGATGAGGGAGATACGGCACATCACGCGCCCGGGGGGCAGCAAGGGCACGGGGCCGGTGACGTCGACATCGCGGCCTGGACCTCCCGCTTCGACCTGCTCTCCGATCCGCACCGGCTGGAGATCCTGCTGGTGCTGCACCGCAAGCCCGGGATCTTCGTCGGCGACATCGCGACGGAGGTGGGCCGCACCGAAACCGCGGTGTCGCAAGCACTTCGGGTGTTACGTCATCAAGGGTGGGTGACCTCCACCCGGGTGGGCCGCTCGGTGAGCTACCGACTCGAGGACGAGACGGTCCATCGGCTTCTGCATTGGATCGGTGCGCGGCATCTCGATTCGTGACGGGTCGTCGAGGGTGGGGCTCGGTGATGTGGGCAGGGTCACTCCTGACCGTTCGGATAGTCTGTGCACCTCGTTATCTGAATAAGTAGACAGATGTCGGGGCGGGTCTTAACGTTCCTCCTATCGCGCGCCGGTATGCCGGTGCACGCTCAGCGATACGAAAGGGACACCGCTCAATGTCCACCACCCCGTCCACGATGAACCTCGCCATGCATATGAGCGACGGCATCATCAACGCGCAGACCTCGATCCTGTTCGGCGCCATCGCCATTGCCGGCCTCGGCTTCTGCGCCTGGCGTGCCCGCACCGATCTCGACGAGAAGACCGTGCCGATGGCCGGTCTGGTCGCCGCCTTCATCTTCGCGGTCCAGATGATCAACTTCCCGATCCTGCCGGGGGTGAGTGGGCACCTCCTCGGTGGTGCGCTGGCCGCCATCCTGGTCGGGCCGTACACCGGGGCCCTGTGTATCGCCATCGTGCTGGTGGTCCAATGCCTGCTCTTCGCCGACGGCGGGGTCACCGCGCTCGGCGCCAACATCACCAACATGGCACTGATCTCCACCTTCGCCGGATACGGCGTGGCGGTGATCCTGTACCGGGTCATCGCGGCGAGGTCACGCTCCATCGGCGGCCTCGGGATCGTGGCCTTCGTGTCCGCACTGTGTGGAACCGTGTGCGCGGCAACCGGATTCGTCGTCGAGTATGCGATCGGTGGAGCCGCGTCGACATCCTTGGGCACGGTGGCGGTCTACATGTGGGGCACGCACGTGCTCATCGGGATCGGGGAGGGTCTGATCACCGCCGCCACCGTCATGGCGGTCGCCCGGGCGCGCCCGGACCTGGTCTACCTGCTACGCCGCAACCCGGCACCCGCACAAGCGATCGGAGTCCCGGCATGAGCACCACATCGTCGACCGAGCGCACCCACGCCCCACGGGTGCGGCGCCGCACGTTCCTCATCGCCTTCGGGGTGGTGGCGCTGATCATCGCCGGCATCGTGTCCTATGTGGCCAGCTCCTCACCCGACGGACTCGACTCGGCCACCCAGCAGGGATGCCAGACCGTCGAGGTCAACGGCTCCGAGGAGCTCACCGGGACCTGCATCGCCCAGCATGCGACCGACCACGCCATGGCGTCGTCGCCGCTGGCCGACTACTCGTTCCGCGGAATCGAATACACCAACGGCATCGCCGGCGTGATCGGGGTGCTGGTCACGCTCGCCATCGCGGGCGGCCTGTTCTGGCTGATCGCGCGCCGCCGCAGCGGTGATGCGGCCACCACCACGTCCGGGGACTGAGCACCATGGGTGCCGGTCATGCCCATCCGCTCTACCGCGCCGGTGACTCGTGCGTGCACCGCGCACCCGCCGAGGTGAAGATCGTCTGCCTGGTGATCTTCGTCTTCGCGGTCGTGGCCACACCCCGCGAGATGTTCTGGCCCTACCTGGGTTTCGCGCTCATCCTGGGTGCCGTCTGGGCGCTCGCGCGGATACCACCGCTGTGGATTCTGCCGCGCATGCTGATCGAGGCGCCGTTCGTGATCCTGGCGGTGTTGCTGCCGTTCTCCGCCGGGCCCGACCGGGTGGAGTTCCTCGGGATGTCGCTGTCGGTGACGGGGCTGTACGCGGGCTGGGGCATCCTCATCAAGGGCACGCTCGGAGTGGCGGCGTCGCTGACCTTCGCCGCGACGACCGAGGCCCGTGCACTCCCCGTCGCACTGACCCGGCTGGGTGTCCCGGCGACCATCACGCCGATCTTCGTGATGATGCTGCGCTACGTCGACCTGCTCTCGGCGGAGATCAGGCGGATGCAGATCGCCCGCTCCGCGCGCGGCGATTCACCCCGGCTGATCCATCAGGCGGGGGCGATCGCCAAGGGGGTGGGCGCGCTGTTCCTGCGGTCCTACGAACGCGGTGAGCGGGTGCATCTGGCGATGATGTCGCGCGGATTCACCGGTACGATCCCGGAGATGCCCGGCGTGGCGACCGCACCACGCGCGACACCCGCCCAGTGGGCGGCGATCGTCACACCGGCGATCGCGGCCGTCGCGGTCGCCGTCACCGCCTGGGGGATGAGATGAGACGTCAACTACCACAGCATGTCAGCCCGCCGGACTCCTCGGTACCGGGGGCGCCGGCCGTCGAGGTCCGGGGTCTGTCCTTCGCCTACCCGGACGGTCACGTCGCGATCGACGGCATCGACCTCGTGGTGGCCGAAGGCGAACGCGTCGCGCTGCTCGGCCCCAACGGCGCCGGCAAGACCACCCTGATGCTGCAACTCAACGGGGTGCTGCTGCCCACCGCCGGGGAGGTGGCCATCCACGGCATCCCGGTGGCGAAGAACTCGCTGCGCGAGGTGCGCCGGCGCGTCGGACTGGTGTTCCAGGACCCCGACGATCAGCTGTTCATGCCGACCCTGGTCGAGGACGTCGCGTTCGGCCCGGCCAACTTCGGGGTGACCGGCGATGAGCTGAAACGGCGCGTCGACGAGGCGCTGGCCGCGGTGTCGATGACCGAACACGCCGGGCGCAGTCCACATCACCTCTCCGGTGGCCAGCGGCGACGCGGTGCGCTCGCCAGCGTCTTGTCCTGTCGCCCAGACGTTCTCGTCCTCGACGAACCGTCGGCGAATCTGGATCCGGTGGCGCGCCGGGACCTCGCCGACACCTTGCTGCGCCTGCGGACGACGATGCTCGTGGTCACCCACGATCTGCTGTATGCGGCTCAGCTGTGCGATCGTGCGGTGGTCATCGACGCCGGTCGCGTGGTCGCCGACGGCCCGGTCGACGACATCCTCGCCGACGAGGCGTTGCTCGCCGCGCACCGGCTCGAGTTGCCGTGGGGATTCGACATCGACGCCGTCCGGCGGGCACGTGGCGGCGGCGTCCGGAGTTCGTCGGCCGCCTCGCCCTGTCCGAACGGATAGTCGGCCACCTGGCCGTCGGGTGACCCCGACCTGACCAAGGTGGGTTCCGATGATTCTCCAGGGACGGTTTGTGCCGCAACACCTTCCACCCCTTCCTGTGACGCGCGTAACGTCGCCGTTGCTCACAGTCGGCGTCACGCGGTGTGCGCCGACGACGAAGGAGGTCAGGTCACATGCAGGTAGATGAGCTACTCAAGCCGTTTCCCATCAAGGAGTTCCACCCGTTCCCCCGTGCCATGATGGGCCCGGGCGCACACGAGATGATCGGTCCCGAGGCCCTCAAACTCGGATTCAAGAAGACCCTCATCATGACCACCGGTCTGCGCGGCAGCGACACCGTGCACAAGATCGTCGAGTCGTGCAAGTACCACGGCCTCGAGGTCGTGCTCTACGACAAGGTCGAGTCCAATCCCAAGGACTACAACGTCATGGACGCGGTGTCGTTGTACAACTCGGAGAAGTGCGACTCGTTCATCTCGATCGGTGGCGGCTCGGCACATGACGCCTGCAAGGGCGCGCGCATCTCGGTCGCCCACGACGGCCGCAGCGTCAACGAGTTCGAGGGCTTCAACAAGAGCGAAAACCCCAAGAACCCACCGCATATCGCCGTGTCGACCACGGCCGGTACCGGCTCGGAGACCTCCTGGGCCTACGTCATCACCGACACCACCACCGACCCCGACAAGCCGCACAAGTACGTCGCCTTCGACGACGCCGCGGTGACGACGCTGGCCATCGACGACCCGGTGCTGTACTACGACTGCCCGGTCGCCTACACCGCGCAGTGCGGATTCGACGTCCTGGCGCACGCGTCGGAGCCCTACGTCTCGCGGCTGAACTTCCCGCCGTCGATGGGTAACGCCCTCTACGCGGTGAAGATGACCGCGGAGAACCTGCGTGAGGCCACCTGGAACGGTGTCGACCTCAAGGGTCGCGAAGGCATGATGTACGCGCAATACATTGCGGCACAGGCCTTCAACTCGGGTGGACTGGGAATCATCCATTCCATCAGCCACGCGGTGTCGGCGTTCTTCGACACCCACCACGGCCTGAACAACGCGATCGCACTGCCGCGTGTGTGGGCGTTCAACATGCCGGTCATGTACGAGCGCTACGCCGACATGGCGCAGGCCATGGGCGTCGACACCCACGGGATGACCAAGGTCCAGGCCGCCGATGCGGCCCTCGAAGCCGCCATCCGGCTGCTGCGTGACGTGGGCATCGTCGAGCGCTTCGCCGACGTCAAGAAGGACTCGTACCCCAAGAACCGCCTCGGCGAGGGGCCGACGAAGTTCTACGAGAACCGCAAGGAGATCACCACCGACGCGGCCACCATCGACGCGCTGACCAACCACGTCCTCGGCGACGCGTGCACCCCGGGTAACCCCAAGGAGTGCACCTTCGAGACCGTGCGTCCGGTCGTCGAGCACTGCGTGAACGGAAGCCTGGACGAGCTGCTCCCGTAGCAGCCGGTCCACCCCGACCGGGGTGTGGGGAACCGCATGCCCCCGAAGTCCGCGGTTCCCCACATCCCACTCACTCCGGTGGTCACCTCGAGCGTTCGGCGTGGTGACCTCCGGAGTGAACAAGCCCACCGGCCCCGGTCCACGCATTGCCGCCCCGCGTCGCCGCCCCCACGCCCTCGTCGAGGCGCGTACACCTTCTCAGGAGAGCTTCGTATGTCCACCTCCTTCGTCACCACCGACGACCCGACAGGCTCCGCGGCCGGAGCGCAATCATCGTCGGCGTCAACCGAATCCGGCGACAGCGCCGCGACGGAGAACTCCGCGGTGACCTTCCGCGACGTCGACGACGTGACCCGGCGGTTCGCCGACGCAGGATACCTCGCCGATCAGCGACTGGCGACGACGGTGTTCCTGCAGAACCGACTCGGCAAGCCGGTGCTGCTGGAAGGCCCTGCGGGCGTGGGCAAGACACAGCTCGCCAAGACCCTCGCGGAGGTGACCGGCCGAGATCTGTTGCGGCTGCAGTGCTATGAGGGGCAGGACGAGACCACCGCCCTCTACGAATGGGACTACGGCAAGCAACTCCTCTACACGCAGGTGCTCAAGGAGAAGATCTCCCAGGTCGTCGCCGACGCCGACACCCTCTCGGAGGCCGTCGACCGCATCGGTGCCGAGGAGAGTGTGTTCTTCTCCGAACGATTCCTGGCCCCGCGTCCACTGCTCGAGGCGGTGCGCAGCGAACGTCCGGTCGTGTTGCTGATCGACGAGGTCGACCGCGCCGACGAGGCACTCGAGGCGGTGTTGCTGGAATTGCTCGCCGAGTATCAGGTATCGGTCCCCGAGATCGGAACCTTCGTCGCCACCCATCAGCCGATGATCGTGTTGACCTCCAACAACACCCGCGACCTGTCTGCCGCGCTGAAGCGCCGCTGCCTGCACCTGTCGCTCGACTATCCGGATGCCGCACGGGAATTGGAGATCATCAAGTCCAAGAACACCGGGCTGGCCGACACCCTGGCCGCCAAACTGGTGGAGATCGTCCGCGGGCTGCGTGATCTGGATCTGCGCAAGGCGCCCAGCATCTCCGAGGCCATCGACTGGGCGCGCACCCTCGCCGTGCTCGGCGCGGACGAACTGTCCGCCGACATCCTCGGTCAAACCGCGAATGTGGTGGTCAAGTACGACCGCGATCTCACCCGTGCCCTCGATGCTCTGCCGCGGCTGGTCGATCCGAACGCCGAGGTGCCCGATCATCTGCATTCGCATGATCACGGCCATGGGCATTCACATGGACACGGCCATTCCCACGGGCATGACCATGACCACGATCACGATCATGACGATCACAGCGGACCGGCGCGTCGCGCGGAGAAGGACAAGCCCGGCCGGCACGCGGATGAGTACTACGGATCGCCGGGCGCGAAGAGCGATGCCGGCACCCGGTCCGTCAGCGCCACCCAGGGCAGTCGCTCCTTCACCCGTCCGCCGTCCGGCGGCAGTGGCCGCAAGCGTCCGTTCTAGGAGCCGGGGATGGAAGGAGCGGTCCACCGGTTCGTCCGGTTGTTGCGCCTGCACGGTGTGCGGATCGGCGTGTCGGAGGCCATGGATGCCATGTCCGCCGTCGGCACCGCCGAGATCCTCGCCGACCGTGAACTGATGCGGTCGGCGATGGAGGCGTGCCTGATCAAGGACCGCCGCGACGAGCAGACATTCCACGAGGTGTTCGACAGGTTCTTCTCGCTGAGGCCGGTGCTGGACACCGGTGACGGACACGGTCATTCACACACCCACGACGATCTGTCCGACACCGGCGAGCTGGCCGATTACACCCTGTCCGACGAGGTGAGCAACACCCCGCAGCAGGGGCACAGTCACGGCCCGCCGTCCGACATCCGGGAGTATTTCGATCCCGAGGATCTCGCCGAGCAGTACAACCTGCATCAGGAGGCCAACAAACTCGACATGGCCTCGCTGACCGACGAGATCGTGCTGTCGGCGGACTCGGTACCCAATTCCGAGCAGGCCGCGCGGGTGCAGTTGACGGTGTCGCGGTTGCACAATCCCGGCAGGCCGGGGGAGTTGGTCACCGACAACGCAACGCGGCTGGACGCGGAGTTGTCGGTGGCGCAGGAGATGGCGTTGCTGGACTGGCTCGACGACGCCGACGGATTGGCGGGACCACAGCCCGATCGCGAGGAGATCGCACGTCTGCGCAGTGCGCTGGCCGGGCTGCTCGACGGTCTGCCCGAGAAGCTGCGCGATCACCTCGAACAGTTGATGGCCACCGATCACGAGATCGAGGAACGCGAGATCAAGGCGTCGGTGCGCGAGGCCATTCACGAACACGAACGGGCCAGTCTCGAGGAATCCATCCGGCGGCTGATCCGCAGTCTGCACGGCGCGCCACGGGCACGTCGCAAGCTCGCCGCCCGCGGCACGGTCGACGCCGCACGCACGATGCGGGCCAACCTCCGCTACGACGGTGTCCCGTTCCGGCCGATCACGGTGGCCAAGGTGGAGGATCGTCCGTCACTGCTCATCCTCGCCGACGTCTCGTTGTCGGTGCGCAGCGCGGCGCGGTTCACACTGCAGTTGGTGCATGGTCTGCAGAGCATGGTCGCCCATGTGCGCTCGTTCGCGTTCGTCTCCGACCTCGTCGAGATCACCGATCTGTTCGCCGAGCATCCGCCGGAGGAGGCGCTGTCGTTGGTGGTCTCGGGTCTGCCGGCCGGCGGGGTGCTCGACACCGACGCCGACTCCGACTACGGCACCGCCCTGCAGACCTTCCTCGACGACTTCGGTGGTGCGATCACGCGACGGACGACGGTGATCGTGCTCGGCGACGGTCGCAACAACGGCCGCGAACCCAATCTCGAGGCGTTCGAGGAGATCACCCGCCGGGCTCGGGAAACCATCTGGATCACCCCCGAACCCAAGTACTCCTGGGGGCTGGGAGCCTGTGACCTCCCCGGGTACGCGACCTTCTGCGATCGGGTCCACGTCGTCCACGATCTGGCGGCGCTCGAGCAGGTCTCCGTGGACGCATATGCGACGTGAGTGTCGGTGGCGCCACGTAGGATTTTCGTCATCTGTCCCCGCGTGACGAGGTGGTGATCGCGAGAATGCGCGCCGACACTGGTGAGCGCCGTGCCGTCACCTCCCGACCGACGATGCCGGTGGCCAAGTTCCACACCCCCGAGATCATCATCGGGCCGGGATCGCTCGATGAGATCCCTACGGCGGCAGCGGGTCTGGGAATGCGCCGATTGATGATCGTCTCCGACCGGAACCTGGTCGCCACCCCCTGGTATCCGCGGCTGGCGCAGCGGCTGCGGGCGGCGGACCTGCGGGTCAGCTCGTTCACCGACGTGTCGGCCAATCCGCGGGCGCCGGAGATCTCGCTCGGATTCGAGCACTACGAGCAGACCCGCTCCGAAGGGATCATCGCGTTGGGCGGGGGATCGGTCATCGACGCGGCGAAGGGCATCGCGATCCTGGCGGCCAACGGCGGCCACATCCTGTCCTACGAGGGCATCGACCGGGCGCGTTTTCCGCTGCCGCCGCTTGTCGCGGCGCCCACCACCGCGGGCAGTGGGTCGGACGTGTCGCAGTTCTGCATCATCAACGACGTCGAACGCATGACCAAGGTGACGATCATCGGCCGGGCGCTGGTTCCGGACGTCTCGGTGATCGACCCGAATCCGTTGGCGACCCTGCCTCCGGAGGTGGCCGGCCAGTCGGGGATGGACGCGATCACCCACTGCATCGAGGCCTATGCGTCCATCGCGCACACCCGTCTCACCGACCGGTCCGCGCGCAGTGCGATCGCGACGGCCTGGCGGTCCATCGAGCGGTTCGTCGACGATCCGGGCGATCCGGACGCGGGCCTGGAGATGGCCTATGCGGCGTTGGAGGCCGGAATGGCGTTCACCAACGCGATTCTCGGCGCCACCCATGCGATGAGCCATCCCGTCGGCGGGTTGGTCGATGCGCCGCACGGCGCGATCAACGCGGTGTTGTTACCCCACGTCATCCGGTTCAACGCCGAGGCCGACCCGACCCCGTTCGTCGAACTCGCCGAGACCGTCGGCGTCGGGGTGTCGTCGTCACCGGCGGTCACGGCGGAGCGATTCGCCGATGCGGTGGCCGCCCTGTCCGCACGGGTCGGCATGCCGGCGCGGCTGTCGGAGTTCGGGGTGCGTGCCGAGGACATCGGCGCGCTGACCCGCAACGCTCTCGCCGACGCCTGCATGAAGACCAACCCGCGCCGGCCCAGCGCCGCCGACGTGGCACGCATCTACTCCGAGGCATTGTGAGCGGGCAACCATGAGCGAGACACCATGAGCGCGCTTCCCGATGCCGATGGCTCCGCCCGGTCCGGTGCGCGCAACCCCGAGGGGCGTGGCGGCACCCGGGACATCGCAGGCGGTCCGGCCGTGGAGATCGACTCGCTGATCGGCCTGCATTCGGTCAAGGGTTCGCACTATGCGCAGTATCGCGGCGTCGAGGAACGCCTCGGCCGGGTGGTCGGTGCGCTCGACCGCATCTCCCGGGCGCTCGTGCAGACGGGCGAGGGACCGGAGAATCTGGTGCTGTCGGTCGTTCGCGCCGTCGCCGAGCACCTCGAGGCCGACTGGGTCGTCTTCGCGCTCTGCGACGGGGAACTCGACCGGACCGGTCCCCGGCATCTGATGATGTCGGCCGACGGCACCATCTACGCCTTCGAGGGCGTGCAGATGGCACGCACACCGAGCCACCTGCCAGACGAGGTCCTCAACCGGCTCAACGACATCCTGCGCAACCAGCTCGGCGAGCTCGTCCGCCCGATCGTCGACGACCACCACCTGCATCTGCCCGTCCATCTCGACGGTCGCGTGGTCGGCGGACTGTCGGCGTGGACACCGCCGAGCCACGTCGTCGACTCCGCCGACCTGGTGGTGATGCGGATCCTGGCCCGCCAGGCCGTCGTCGCGTTGCTCAACGCCGCACTGCTGCAGGAGAGTCGCCACCAGCTCGCGCGTGCGGAGGACGCCTACGCCAAGGCCCGTGAGCAGGCCACCGACCTCGCGGTGCAGAACGTCGAATTGCAACGCACCCAACGTGAGTTGTCGGCGGTGATGCGTCAGCGGCTCGTCACCGAGGAACGTGAGCGGATCGCGCGGGAGCTCCACGACTCGGTGACGCAATCGGTGTTGTCGGCGGGCGTGCAGATCGAGGTGTGCCGGATGGACTCCGACCCGGAGACCTCCGCGCGTCTGGAGATGGCGGGGACCCTCACCCGAAACGCGGTGGAACAACTACGGTCGGTGATCTATGCACTCAATCAGTCACCGTCGGTGGACGGACTGAGTCTGGGCGAGGTGCTCGACGAACTGTGCTCCATGCACATGCCCGCCGACCTCGAGACCGATGTCCGGGTGGTCGGCAAACCGCGGGATCTTCCCGATGATCTGCAGCACGCCATTCTGCGGATCGCCGGCGAGGCGTTGTTCAACACGGCGGTGCACGCCGAGGCGACCGCCGCCCGGGTGGTCCTCAGCTACGGCGAGCGCGAGGTGGGTCTCACAGTGGACGACGACGGCAACGGCGATCCCGGGCACATGCGACGGGTGTTGCGTGCTGCCATGCTCGGTGATCTCGCCGGCCGCCATCGCGGGCTGGCGAACATGTCGACGCGCGCCCACGATCTCGGCGGTGAGCTGAGGATTCGGCGCTCGCGCCTGGGTGGGGTGCGGATCGCGGTGGAGATACCCGACGGGGATACCGGACAGCGGGGGGACGGACAGCGGGATAAGGGACAGCGGGGTAAGGCACGAGTCGAGGCCGCCACGCGGTCCGCCGGAGACGCGCCCAGGGTGGCACAGGAGGTCAGTCGATGAACAACCCGGAGATCGCGACGAAGCCGGTCCGCACGATGCTGGTCGACGACCACGCGCTGCTGCGTGCCGGGATCCGATCCCTGCTCGAACGAGAGCAGTCGATTTCGGTTGTGGGCGAGGCGGATTCCTTTGATCAGGCATTGGCGGAGGTGGCGCGGTCGACCCCCGACGTGGTGGTGGTCGACCTCAAGCTCACCGCCGGCACCGAATACGAGGGGTTGCGGCTGATCACCGAGATCGCCGCCCGACATCCCGAGGTCGCGTCGCTGGTGCTCACGACATTCCTCGACGACGACCTGGTGGTCCGCGCGGTCAAGGCCGGGGCACGCGGCTACGTCGTCAAGGACGTCGACACCACCGAGTTGGTGCGGGCGATTCAGGCGGTGTCGGGGGGTGGTAGCGCATTCGATCCCCGCAGCGCGGCCATCGTCCTGCGGACGGTGTCCGGGGACGGTGGGAGTTCGGAGACCCTCACCGAACGTGAACGCGAGGTCCTGCGCCTTCTCGCCGACGGGATGAGCAACAAGCGGATCGGTCAGACGCTGTTCATCTCCGAATCCACGGTGAAGTTCCACATCCGCAACATCATCCGCAAGCTCGGGGTGACCAAACGGACCGACGCGGTGTACATCGCCAGCAAGCGCGGGCTGATCTGAGCGGTTCCCGTATCCGACGCCCCTCGCCGCCCGCGGGGCGAACCTGCCGCGAGCGCGAGTCGGCTAGCGGGGATGCGGTGTGAGCACCAGCCATCCGCCGTGGTCGTCGAAGATCTCGGCCCCGGCGTGGTCGGCCGCGTCGGCCCAGGACCGCAGGTTGTCCTGCGACAGGGTGCTCAGATGTCCGAAGTGCTCGCTCGGGTGCTCCTCATAGGGAATCGCGATCACCACGCGACGCCGTGCGACGCGCAACGCTTCGCCGATCGCGGCGTGGACGTCCTCATCGTCGAGGTGCTCGAGCAGGTGGATGAGCGTGACCGTGTCGACCGAGCCGTCGGCGAGGTCGAGGCGGGTGGCGTCGCCGACCGCCGCGTCGACGGGGGTGCGCCGTCGGCGCCCGGCCGCGGTGAGCAGGGCGATCGCGCCGGCGGAGATGTCGCGAGCCGACACCGTCAGACCGTCGTCGGCGCACTGCAGTGCCAGAAACCCGAAGCACGAACCCACTTCCAGAACGCTGGAACCGCTGATCAGCGAACGTGCGCGGCGATGGACGGGTGCGAATGCGGCGGTGCCGTCGCCGAGTGCGCGCAACGAGTTGTCGTAGAACGCGGCCCACGCCTGCGCCGGGTCTTCTGAGCTGGTCTGGATGAGCCCGGTCGCGGACTCCTCGAACTCCCATTGCCCGTGGATTGCGCCGGCATCGACGAGGGCGACCAACGCGGAGACCATGGCGTCGTCGGAGATGTCGGCCGTGGTGAAGGTGTGGACGAGCTCGAGGGACTCGCCACCGACGACGTCGTGGTCGCGCCAACTGACGCGGCCCACCGCCTCCATGCCATCCGGCAGCGTGGCCGCGTGGCGCACCGAGATCCGTCGATCGGTCGGGAGGCCGGCGCTGATGGTCGGGGCGATCATGTCATACACGCTATGACCTGCGACTTCGTCGGGGAACTGTCCGGTTGGACGGGCCTGCTGACCCAACGGACAGGACCTCCGACGGTCCGGCGTGGCCCAGATCACGCATCGCGACATCGACGGTTTCGCCGGATCCGGCGGTGCCGTCGATGAGCGACGATGCCTGTGAGCTGGGCAAACGGGTCATCGCGGCGGCCGCGACCAGGCGATTTGATTCCCGATGCTCCGGTGCGTAACTTATTCGAAGTCAGCGCGCCGCGGCACCGCCCCGGAGGGCCCGAGAGGGATTCCCCAGGGGAGAGGAAACCGGGCCTGCGCAGACCGCCCCCGAGAAATCGATGCGGCACAGTCGTGTGCCGCGACGATCAACGGGAATGCCGGACCTTCCGATCGGATCACAACCCAAGGGTTGTGAACGGGAAGTAGGCCTGGTACTCTGGAAGAGTTGCTCCGGAAGGGGTTAACATTCTGGAAACAGAACAAGCTCATCGGAGTTCGCCCTGTGTGGGTGGTGTTGGTGGGTGTGTGTTCTTTGAGAACTCGATAGTGTGTTGGTGGATTGTTTGATGCCATTTTTTTGAATGGTATGAAACGAATCTTATTTGTGATGCTGCCCCGCGTGTTGTGGGGTGGTGTTTGTGAGTTTGTTTTTTGCCAGTTTTTTTGGATTGTTTTTTGGTCAGGTTCTTTTTGTCTCTCTGGCTGAGATTGTGTTGAAACTTTGGTTTCAGTGTTTTTTCATGGAGAGTTTGATCCTGGCTCAGGACGAACGCTGGCGGCGTGCTTAACACATGCAAGTCGAACGGAAAGGCCCCTTCGGGGGTACTCGAGTGGCGAACGGGTGAGT